>JBIIHW010000057.1:0-29456 GCA_044235425.1 Pirellulaceae bacterium | reverse complement strand
ATGGGTGATGGGTGATGGGTGATGGGTGATGGGTGATGGGTGATGGGTGATGGGTGATGGGTGATGGGTGATGGGTGATGGGTGATGGGTGATGGGTGATGGGTGATGGGTGATGGGTGATGGGTGATGGGTGACGGGTGATGGGTGATGGGTGATGGGTGATGGGTGATGGGTGATGGGTGATGGGTGATGGCGGGCGATTGATTGGCCCGAGCCGCATTTTTTGCTGAGTCGCTGATACGCTTAGCAAAAACGGTACCGCAGTGCCCCCATGGCTGGGCGAGCGACTGGTGAGTGGTTACAATAAGTGCAGCACGGCGGTTGCAATGGTGCTCAACGCCCCAGGCGGTGGGCGGAAAAAACGAGACGTAAAACTCTCGGCACAAGGCAATTCGTCGTTGGCGAGCCTGTAGCTCAGTTGGTAGAGCAACGGACTTTTAATCCGTAGGTCTCGGGTTCGAGCCCCGACAGGCTCATTTCGCCTCGCTTCGCCAAACTTCGCCTTGCCTTCTCATAAGTACCGGAAGGCAAGGCGTTTGCGTTTCCGGCCAAGTCTACTTGGTGGCTCGATGCTTCGCCGCCTCCCGCCTCCCCTCGCCACGCTCGGCCGCCTGTTTTCTGCGCCACGCGCTGCGCCTGGCGCTGCGCGTTTGCCTGCTCGCCGCCATCGGTACCAGTCATCCGCAGAGCTTCACGCTCCACCTGGGGCTGTGCCATCAATTCCGCAAGCTTCCCCACCGCCGCCGCCTCTTCGCCAGGAAGCAGGTGGCCATAAGTGTCTAGGCTCAGGGTAACGACTGAGTGCCGCATCACGGTCTGGATGGTTTTGGGGCTTTCCTTCGCCTGAGCTAACCAAGTGCCAGTGGTATGCCGCAGGCTGTGGAAGTCGAATACTTCACCGGCCTCATTCCGCTCTGCCAGGAAATCGGATTGCTCCCGCCGCAGTCGCTCATCCACATCATCACCCGCCGCCCTGATCCACTGCTTGCGAGCTTCCGCCAAGTCAGCCCGCAACATGCGCACCACATTTGAAGGATGGGGCATCTTGAACAAGGCCGAGCCAGGAAGCTTGGTGGCCACATATTCCCGCAGGCCTTGGGCTAGCTCCTCACCGACGAATTGCCTCGCCGCCTCGCGGTTCTTGGTGCTTCGCCCTGCCACCACCACGCAAGCATGATGCTCATCGAGCCGCATACTTACCCGGGTTAAGCTTCGGATTTCGTTTGATCGCAGGGCAGTCTCAAGAGCCAATCGGTAAAGCAAGGCTCGCTCGGTTCCGGCCATGCCATATCGCACCGGCCCACTCTGTGCCACTGCTTCCAAGTGCTTCC
The DNA here is from genome assembly GCA_044235425.1 of Pirellulaceae bacterium. Taxonomy (GTDB): domain Bacteria; phylum Planctomycetota; class Planctomycetia; order Pirellulales; family Pirellulaceae; genus JBJSXJ01. Next base: position 28,125 of record JBIIHW010000057.1, on the reverse strand, counting down.
ACTCGCCCACAAGCAACGCTCGCCGCGAGTGCCTTCGATCGGTCTCAGGGTTCTTCCTTGCAACACTTTTCGTAGGCGGCCGGTTGTGCCCCACGAGTCGGCCGGCCTTGTGCGCACGGCGACCTTGTTAAAGGCTGCGTTTAGCAGGGGAGAGGCGTGACCTGCTTGTTAAAGTGACGACGCCGTTTTGGATTCAACGCATCCGCAAACGCCAATGCGGTCCGGCAGCGCGACGACGTAAGTGTTGGGAAGTGAATTTGCAGGCGTTCACAAAATAGCATATGTTCACGACATCATGAACATGTCGCATTCCATGAACAGATGGCCCCACTCCGAAAAGGCGCTTTTGCAGGCCCTGGCGTCAAAGCTCAGGGAATTGCTTGAGCGAGTAGCGTGGCTGCGTCGAGTGCGGGTCATCGGCAGCAAGGGCAACCGAGTCGCTGAATTCGATTTCCAAGCATTCCTGTCTCTGCCCAGCGGCGGCGACATGAAGTTGCTCGTGGAGTGCCGACGGGAATTGCGACCCAGCGAGTTTCGACTCTGGGCGGAGAAGCATCAGCTACCTGTCGGCCTAAAACCGGAGGTGGTGAGGGTGCTTGGGCTGCCTTGGGTGTCGCCGCGAATCGCCCAAATGTGCGAGGAGCATGGCTGGAGTTGGTTCGACCTCGCGGGGAATCACCGCTTAGACGTGCCGGGCGTTCTGCGACTCGAACGCACCGGGGACAAGCCAGTGCATCGGCGACCCCGTCCGACGGCCAATTTGAGCACGCCGGAAGCGGCGCGAGTCGTTCGCGCTTTGTTATTGCTCGATCGCGCCGGCATGCGCTGGACGCAACGTGGGTTGCAGAAAGAATGTCAGCCGGCCGTGAGCCTTGGCCTGGTCAACAAGGTGGTGCGACACCTGCGCGACGAGGCGTTGGTGGACGTCGGCGAGGACGGCGGGATTCACTTGCGAGAACCGCTTAAGTTGCTGTGCGCGTGGCGCGACGCCTATCGCTTCAACCGCCACGAACGACGCAGTTACTTTACCTTGCTACAGGGCAAGAGGCTGCGTGACGCGTTAGAGAAACTCGGCGAGCGGGCCGGCGATTCAGCGGCCTATGCGGCATTCTCGGCGGCGGAGTTTCAAGCGCCGCACGTACGTCAGCCAAAAACTTGGCTTTACGTTCACGCAAACTCGATTCCACAATTCGAGGAGTTGCTGGAGGCCAAGCAAGTCGATTCGGGCGAGAACGTGGTGGTGCTAATTCCGAACGACGACGGCGTGTTCTACGCACTCGATTGCGGAGTGTCGGAGTTCGCCAAATTGCGTTGTACCAATGAAGTACAAACCTACGTCGACCTTTCGCATTGTGGCGGTCGCGGTGCAGAAGCGGCGGAGGCGCTGCTCGATCAGCGACTGAAGCGAGTATGGAAACGGAGGGGCTTGAGCGTATGACGGCCGAGCCCCGCAGCGAATCCGATTACAGCCAACGGCAAACCAGGGCGGCGCATCGAGTCTTGATCGATCTCGGGCAGGTGTTGGCGTCGTTCGCGGACTGTCTCGTTGTGGTCGGAGGCTGGACGCCGGACTTATTACTGCCCGACGCGGACGTGCCGCATGTAGGCAGCATCGATGTCGACATCGCGTTGGATGCCGCCAAGTTGAACGACGGACGCTACGCTGAACTTTTGCAGCTATTGCTCGACACGAAACGCTACCGGCGCGGCGAGAAGGATTTTCAACTCGTCGTCAAGGTCGACCTTAAGGACGGCGAGAAACCTGTGCAGGTGGAGGTGGAGTTTCTTGCGCCCAAAGAAGTAAAACTAAAGAAACGAAATCCGAAACTGTTTCCCAACTTTCGTGTGCTTCAGGTCGATGCGGCCAGCGAGGCCTTCCGCGATCCGGTGGAAATAGAGTTGGAAGGTGAAAACGTGCGCGGCGCGGAGAACAAAGTGCATTTGCGAATCGTCTCGCTCGCGGACTTTCTCGTGATGAAAGCACATGCCATCGGGGGGCGCGACAAGCCGAAGGACACCTACGACCTCTGCTATTGCATAGATCACCATTCCGGCAGCATGGACACTCTCGCGGAGCCTTGGAAGCGACGGCTCGGTGAGGTCAATATCGCCAAAGCGGTCACGATCTTGCGAGAGAAGTTCGCGAGCGTGGATGCGTTCGGGCCGCAACAGTTGGTCGAGTTTCACGGAGATTTCGACGTGACTACGCAAGAAATGCAAGCGCAGCGGGCATTCCAATTGGTGCAGAAATTCCTGAGCTTCCTTTAAGTCAACGACAAACTCCCGCGTCTCCGACTTGACGCCTTCTCGCGAAACAGCCCGCCGTAGGTCTCGGGTTCGAGCCCCGACAGTCTCATTTCGCCTCGCTTCGCCACACTTCGCCTTGCCTTCTCATAAGTACCGGAAGGCAAGGCGTTTGCGTTTAGCGGCTACGTGCTTCGCGGCCACCATGATCGTACGGTTTTCCGCCGCACCGAGATTGGGTACTAGGCCAGGATCTCTTTCACCACGTTGCCAAACACGTCGGTCAGGCGGTAGTCGCGGCCGCCGTAGCGGTATGTGAGCCGCTCGTGATCGATTCCCAGGAGATGCAAAATCGTGGCATGGAGATCGTGGACGTGCGTGCGGCCCGCCACGGTATAAGCACCGAACTCGTCGGTCGTGCCGTGGATATAACCTGGCTTGACGCCGCCGCCCGCGAGCCACATGGAGAAGGCGGCTGTGTTGTGGTCGCGACCGTTCTTGCCTTCGGTGTTGGGAGTGCGGCCAAACTCGCCTCCCCAAATGACCAGTGTCTCCTCGAGCAGGCCCCGCTGCTTCAGGTCGGTCAGCAAACCGGCGATTGGGCGATCGACCGCACGAGCGTTCTTTTCATGTCCGGCGATCAGGTCGCTGTGCTGATCCCAATCCCGATGATTGACGACGACGCAGCGCACACCGCGCTCGACAAGTCGGCGGGCTAGCAAACATTGTTGACCGTAATCGACGGTCGTCGCGTCATTTAGGCCGTAGAGGGTTTGCATCGCGGCCGTTTCGTTCGACAGATCAAATGCCTCGGAGGCGATCGTCTGCATGCGGAAGGCCAGCTCGAACGATTCGATGCGCGCATTCAAGGCCGACGTGTCAGCGCGACGAAGCAGATGCCGGGCATTGAACTGCTGCATCACGTCCAACTGGGCTCGCTGCTCAGCTTGATCGAGCGACGATTTCAGGTTGGGAATCGGCTCTTTCAGGCTCGTCAGCCGTGTCCCCTGGAATTCGGCCGGCAGAAACGCCGAGCTAAACACTTTGTTGGCGTCCACGTTGCCCAGCGTGTTTCCCAGCACGACGAACCCCGGCAGGTTACGATTTTCGGTTCCCAGGCCATAGGTCAGCCAAGATCCCAGGCTCGGCCGCAGGAACAATCCGCTGCCGGTCATCATCTCCAGCGTTCCCTGGGCATGAAAGAAACTGTCGCAGCACATCGAGCGAATCAGGCATAAGTCGTCCGCGCGGCGAGCGACGTTGGGAAATAATTCACTGACATCCATGCCGCAGTCGCCGTGCTGGGTGAATTTCCAGGGAGTGGGAAAAGCATTCCCCAGCGGCCGCGGTTTGCCGAGCAGTTTATTCGTGTTCTGTTCGAGCACCGGCAGTCGCTTCCCTTCCCAACGGGTCAGCTCCGGTTTCGGATCAAACGTATCAACCTGCGACGGTCCGCCGTTCATGAAGAGAAAAATAACCCGCTTCGCCCGCGGCTTGTGATGCGGCGCGTTAAGCCGCGCCGCCGCTGCCGACTCAGCCGCTGCCGACTCAGCCACTGCCGACTCAGCCACTGCCGATTCGCTAAGCAGCGAGGCGAGCCCCACGCTGCCGAACCCGCCGGCCAAGCGACTAAGCATGCAACGACGATCGATCATCAATGCTTCCGACTGTTGACGGCTTCTGATGGTGGTAGAGCTTTGCTTTGTCGTCATGTCCTGCGTCCTTCGTTCGATCGCATCAAATGGCACAACCTGGCATCAATCGATGTACGCAAATTCGTTGGTACTCAAAAGCGCCTGGATAAAACGCTCCCAGGAGTGCTCAGCGATGAACCCTCGTGCAATCTTGACCTCTTCCACCTCAGGAATTCGGCCTAACGTCATTAGCCACAGCTTCTCCAACCGCTGTTCATCGGTAGTGGTTGACGCACTTGCCGACAATTCCGCCGTCAGCCGACGTGCCGTCTCCAACGCGAGCGAATTGTTCATCAAAAAGAGCGCTTGCTGGGCCGTCGTCGTTTCAGACCTCGCAGGAACAATTGCTTTCGAGTCGGGACCGTCGAAAATCGCCGCGTTCACGTCCGTTTTGAGACGATCCTGTTGCGTGTACATCGTCCGCCAAGCGGTTTTGTCCGGCGAAGCACTTGACGTTTTCGCGGACGTTTCGGCGACTTGGCTACCCAACTTCAGCAGCGTATCGCGAAACTCTTCATACGTCAGTCGGCGACGGTTCATGTGCGACAGAGTTCGGTTGTCTGGATCCTGGAGGACCACGTCGGGCGAGGTGAAACTCGCCTGGCGGAACGTCGCTGACAGAGCGATATCGCGGATCACTCGCTTGACTGACCAACGAGATTCGATGAAGCGTTGTGACAGGTAGTCGAGCAACTCCGGGTGCGTTGGACGTTCGCCGAGCTTGCCGAAATTGTCGGGCGATCGAACCAACGCACGGCCGATCATTTGCTGCCAGATGCGGTTGACCATCACCCGTGCCGTCAGCGGATTTTCGGCCGAGGCGATCCACTCGGCCAGTTCGCGTCGACCACTTTGCTTTGTCTGATTGCCGATGGGCGTTTGCGTGTCACCGGCCAGGACGACAGGAAAACGACGCGGTACGATCGCCCCTTCACGTTGATATTCGCCGCGCAGATAAACTGGTGCATCGCCGATCCGTTCGCGATTGCTGCCCGGCACGCCTCCTTCGGCGATGGTCACGACGGCCATTCCGGCGATCTTCGATCGTCGTAACTCGGCAACCTTCGTTCGCAGCGCAGCTATCTCTTGCAACTCCGCTGGCGACTTCTCCCAACCCTCGTTCATCTGATCGGTCAGGAGTTTGTCTTCCTCGGTCTTCAGCTTGGCGACCTTGTCCTCGAGGCTTTTCTTCGTGGTGCCAGACGTTGCCTTGGCGAGTTGGCCGGCCAGGTCGGCTCGCTCGGCAGTAATGTCGGCCAACCGTACGGCCTGCGGAATCTTGCCGGTGAGAGCGGCAATTTCCTCCGTGAGCGTCGCCATGTCCGCGTCGAGCTTTCGGTTGTGCGCCGCTTGGTCGGCGTTGAGCAGCGACAGTTCGACGAAGTCACTTCCGAGGCGGTCATCGGCAATTAATTTGCCGGTCGCAATGTGGCTGCTGAACAGAATTCCCGCTAGCGAATAATAGTCCTGTGTCGAAATCGGATCGAATTTGTGATCGTGGCAGCGAGCGCAGGCCAGGGTCAGGCCGAGCAACTGTCGGCCGACCAAGTCGATCTGGCTATCGACGATTTCGGCCACGGCCAGGTCGCGGCCGACCTGCTCCCACACGGCAAACGCCATCATGCCGGTCGCTGTGATACCGTCAAACGACGAGCCACTGACATGGATTCGTTCGGCCGGAACATCTGAACCTGCCGGGTAGAGATCACCGGCAATTTGGAGCTTTATGAACTTATCGTACGGCAGATCCTGATTGCACGCACGAACGACCCAGCGTCGATATTCGCCCGACTTGTCGATGTTATTGGCATACCGCACGCCGTCGAGCCAATGCCGTCCCCAATGAACCCCAAACTCTCCCGACTCCAGCAGTCGATCCACGACGTGATCAAAAGCATCAGGCCGATCGTCGGCCAAGAAGGCGGCGATTTCCTCCGGCGTGGGCGGCAAGCCGGTGAGTGTGAATGTCACGCGGCGCAGTAGCGTTGGCTTGTCAGCCTCGGGGGCCGGTCGAAATCCAGCTCGTTCGATTCCGGCCAGAACGAAGCGGTCGATATCGCTACGGACCCAGGCAGCTTCGCCCACGCTGGGCGGTGTGGCATGATCGAGGGGTTGAAAGGCCCAGTGCCGACGGTCCTCGGCCGTGATCGCGAACGCAGTCCGGCGCGGTGTGGGTGCCGCGGCCGGTGCGGAGTCACGCGGATCGGGCGCACCCATCTCGACCCATTTAACAAAGTCGGCGATGACGGCGGCCGGCAATCGTCCCGTCGGCGGCATCTCATACGACTGGTGCTTAATCGCCCCGATCAACAGACTCTTGTCGGGTGCTTTTGGTACGATCGCAGGTCCACTTTCGCCGCCGTCGAGCAATCCTTGGCGAGTATCGAGCAACAGGCCCGCTTTCAGATTTCCCTTCGCGGCGGCGTCAGCCGAGTGGCATTCGTAACAATGCTTCACCAACACGGGCCGAATGGATTTCTCGAAGAAGGCCGAGTCTGCATCTATCGGCGCAGCAGCGACCTGGGCGACGACACTAGCGGACATCGCCAAGACGAACCCAATTATTCGGAAGGGGCGGCCCTCAGGCATCCTCGGAATTCCTAAGATCAAACGGCGTAGACTGCAATCGAACAGAGAACCTCTGTAGCTTATCGGCTCGTTCCTGGCGATTCAATATTTCGACTTGTTCGCGCATCAAGCTAGAATCATGATCGCCCGCCCCGAAGAAAAGTTTGGAATGGAGATCGAAAAGCCATGTTCGCTATGAATCGCTCGTATATCGCAATTCCCTGCATCGTCTGGTTTACGCTCCTTCCAATGCTCGTCCTCGCCGAGGATAAGCAGGATAAGCAGGAGAGGCCTCTGTTCAGGGCAGGCGCAGCGACGAGCAATATCACACCGCCATTGGGCCTGGAGATTGTGGGAAACTTCGCACCGCGTCCCATCGCGAAGCACGTACATGATGAGCTGCATGTACGCTGCTTAGTCCTGGATGACGGCAACACGAAGCTTGTGTTGGCCGTGGCGGACATCATTTCACTCGGCCGCGATATCTGGGATGAAGCGAAGCAAAGACTCGAAGCAGATACCGGCATTCCGGCCTCGCAGATGATGTTCTCCGGCACGCACACACACTCGAGCGTGGCGGCTGTTAACAACAACGAGGCCTCGCTGAATTACCGCAGCTTTCTCATTTCACGCATCGTGGACGGCGTGAAGCGTGCGCTGAACAATCTGGAGCCTGCCCGAATCGCTTGGGGCACCGGCCGGCTGCCACAGCATGTCTTCAACCGCCGTTATCTGCTGGCCGAAGGTTTCACGAATCCCAACCCCTTTGGTGGGCAGGATCGCGTCGTGATGAATCCAGGCGGCGAGTTGCGTTCGCGACTCACCGGACCCGCCGGACCGACGAACCCCGAGGTCTATTGCCTTTCGGTCCAGGCAGCCGACGGTCGCCAGATTGCACTCCTGGCCAACTACTGGTTGCACTATGTCGGCGGCGTCAACCGCGAAGACTTGTCGGCGGATTACTTCGGCGAATTCTGCCAGCGGATTGAACAGGCACTGGGCGCGCCTTGTGTTGGCATGTTGGCCAATGGTCCCTGCGGTGACGTCAATAACAACGACTACAGCGGCAAGACTCCGGCAGTGCCACTCAAGCCGTATGAAAAGATCAAACTTGTCGCCCACGATCTCGCGCAGGAGGTATTGCGTGTTCGACAGACACTTGCGTACCAGGATTGGGTGCCGCTTAAGGCCGCCGCCAGCGAGTTAGAGCTGGCCGTGCGCCGGCCGACCCCGGAGATGATCCAGTGGGCCGAGGGCGTGCTCTCCAAGCCGAAAGGCACCGTGCCTGTGCATCGCTTGGAGCAGCCCTACGCCGAGCGCGTGATTGCCGCGCGGCTGGAGAAATCGGATACGGTCCAAGTCGTCATCCAGGCCTTCCGCATCGGCGAACTTGGCATCGTGTCCCTTCCGTTTGAAGTCTTCACCGAAACCGGCCTTGAAATCAAAGCTCGCAGCCCGTTCAAGGACACCTTCACCATCGAACTGGCCAACGGCAGCCATGGCTATTTACCCACGCCGCGTCACCACGACCTTGGCGGGTACGAAACGTGGCTCGGCACCAATCGCGTCGAACGGGACGCGTCCGAGAAGGTCACCGCAAGGGCGCTAGAGATGCTGCAACAGGTACGGACTGGGCCCTGAGTGAGTGACTTTCGATTCCGCTCGCCCTGCGCGGGGCGCGCATGCTCGCGGGAAACCCCTCCGGATCGTTTCCGAGAGATTTGCGTCTATTGCGTGGCGAAATGGCTATGGGCGACGACGGGGCTGGCGGGACCACTTAGATGGTTTCCGTGGCGGCTTTCGCCCTGCTCCACCCGCTCCACCACGGGACGGTCCGCGCTGCTCACCACGTGGTCCTCCGCGATACTCACCTCGCGGCGGGCCGCTGCGCTGCTCTCCACGGTACTCGCCACCTGGCGCACTCCGCTGTTCACCTCGTGGCTCGCCACGCTGCTCACTGCTCTGCTCTCCACGATACTCGGCTCGTGGCGCACTGCGACGTTCCCCTCGTGGCTCGCCACGATCGTCACCGCGCGGAGCACCGCGCTGTTCGCCACGATCGTCACCGCGCGGAGCACCGCGCTGTTCGCCACGTGAATCTCCGCGACGTTCACCGCGTGAGCCGCCGCGATGTTCACCGCGCGAGCCGCCTCGCTGACCGCCGCGCGGCGCACCGCGGTGTTCGCGTGATCGCTCGGAATCTTGTTCCTCGCCGCTGGACTCCGAATCTGCATCACTCGGGGCCAGTGTGTAGTTACGCACGGCCAGTTTCACTCGGGTGAGCCGTTCGATCTGGCGTAAAAATCCACGTTCTTCACCGCTGCAGAGCGTAATGGCGGTTCCGTCCGCTCCCGCTCGACCCGTACGGCCGATGCGGTGCACATACGTCTCTGCGACGTTCGGCAGATCGTAGTTCACAACATGTGCGATTTGGTCGATATCCAATCCGCGGGCCGCGATGTCGGTCGCCACCAGCACGGGAGGCTTGGGAGACTTAAACGCGGCCAGCACACGTGCCCGTGCGTTCTGACTCTTGTTGCCATGAATCGCTGCCGCCCGCACGCCCGCTCGCTCCAGCACTCGCACCACCTTGTCCGCGCCATGCTTGGTGCGCGTGAAGACCAGTGTGCGACCGGCATTTTGTTCGAGTAGAAACTGAGCGAGAAAACGCGGCTTATCGCGTCCTTCCACCATGTAAACGAACTGCTCAACGCGAGCGGTGGGCGTCCCTGCTGCCGCCACTTGCACGCGTACCGGATCCCGCAGCCACTGCTCAGACAACTCACGAATCTCCGGCGGCATCGTGGCGGAAAACATCAGTGTTTGACGTTGGCGAGGAACCTGGGAGACGATGCGTTTGAGGTCCGGTAGAAAGCCCATGTCGAGCATTTGATCCGCTTCGTCCAAGATGAGCAGTTCAACCGCCGACAGCCGAATATGTCCTTGATTCATCAGGTCGAGCAGACGTCCGGGCGTAGCCACCAAGATGTCCACTCCATCGCGCAGCGCCTGCACTTGTCGACCTTGTGCCACACCGCCATAGATCACGGTCTGACGCAGACCACAAAAGCGACCGTAGGTCTGAAAGCTGCTGCCGATTTGAGCGGCCAGTTCGCGAGTTGGGGCGAGCACCAGCGCTCGAATCGCTCGCGTTACCGATCCGCGTCGCTGTCCGGCACCTCGTGCACCTGGTCCTGTCGAGGCGTGAGCGGCCGGCTCCTGTGCCTTTGCGGCGGCGATAGCAGCCGCTTTCGATTCTAGTAAGCGATGGAGCGTAGGGAGTGCAAAGGCGGCTGTTTTACCTGTTCCCGTTTGCGCGCAGCCCCACAAATCGCGCCCCTGCAGCACCTGCGGAATCGCCTCCAGCTGAATCGGAGTCGCGGTGTGATAGCCTTCGTGTGCGATGGCCTGGAGCAGTTTTTCATTTAATTGCAGATTCTCGAAACTCATTCCAAATTTTTTCCCTAAAACAACCTTGGTTCGCGCGCGTACATCGTGGGCGAACAACCGCATGGCTGGAACAGCGGCAAACGATGCCGACATTCGTGGTCGCGGAGCGGGCGTCGGTGACGCGCACCAGCCGCGGGCGAAACCGCCGCCACAACAGGAGCAAGATGACCTTTGCGGTCAAACGAAGAACTCGTGCGTTGCAGTGTATCACGACGAGTCAGGCGGTCAAGTGCGAGCAGTGCCGTCCAGTGCCGAGCGCTGACAACGCTCGGCACCAGCCGCTACAAGTCCAAGCCACCAGCACCCAAGCCACCAGCACCCAATTCTCCAGCCCTCGGTGGCCGCTCGTAAAATTTGCTCAAATCAAATCCGCCGCGCTGATCCTCTTCCAATAACTTCAGCCGCAATTCCAACTGCTCGATACGCCGCAACAGTTGTGGTACCAGTGTCGCCTGCTCGTCGACCGGCTTGCGTCGTGGAATCGAGGGATAGCCGAGATGTCGCTGCAAAGCGGCAAAGAGATAAAGTGGATCTTTCCGCCGATTGGCAAGCGCAATCTGCCCCTCTTTCTCTCCAAACAGCGGTGTTGGCACCTCTTCGTCAGGAGCGTCCGGATCGCGGGCACGGCGCGTGAGATAATGCTGACTGCAGACGTAAATCATGTCCGCAATATCGACGGTGCCCAAACGACGACGAACAGTCAAAATCCAATCGCGCCACGCGGCATCATAGATTTTGTCACCGGCAATCGCGGTTAATCCTTGGTCGTAACGCAAGCGATTGCGGCAAAGTGTTTCAAACTGATAGAGAAATACGCCCTGCGGATTCACACCCCGCGATTTATATTCCGCTTCATGACCGAGAACGGCCAGCGCAATGCGATAGTCGAACCGTCCACGGTCGCTCTCGGCCTCCCGCATGACGAAACTTTGAAAGGGAGTGAAATAATGTGGTAGACGCGCCATGGCGGTGTTGAGCACGCCGAGATGCCGCAGTTCATCGAGCAGAAAGGAAACCGCCAGGGGTAATTTAGTTGTGGCCAGCAGTTCCTCGCGGATTTGAGCTAAGAGGTCCTGCAGCGGCAGGCTCTCGTGTAGCCGCTGTGCGACGGTGAAAAAGAAGTGCGATTGTTCAACATATTCTGTGTGATCAAGCATGCTCTCAGTAGAACGAACCTCGGCCACCAGGGGAAGCCGCTCGCCCTGGCCTGATGGCATTACCACTTCATCGTCACTCAATCTCCGTGGTACATTACTGACGCCTATCGTTTGCTGGCTCAACAGCAGGCCTGTGTCGAGCAGCGGTTCACTCCGACGAAACGGGTGCAGAACTCAAGAGGACATCCAGTGGACGTGGAACAAAACTATTCGACGGTGCCGGAAGCAGTGGATGCGATCGCGCGTGGAGAAGTTGTCATCGTCATGGACGCTGAGGACCGAGAGAATGAAGGCGACTTCGTCTGTGCGGCGGAATTAGCCACCACGGAAACAGTCAATTTCATTCTGAATGGCCGTGGCGAGTTTTGTGTGGCCGTTCTGCCCGATGTCTGTCAGCGGCTCAGCTTGTCGCCCCTGGTCGATACCAACACCGCGCCACTGGGCACCGGCTTCATGACGCCTATCGATCATCGCAGCGTGAAGACGGGAATTACGGCCGAAGAACGTGCGCTCACCGTGCGCGCCATCGCCAACTCCAGCTCCGTCGCTCGCGATTTTGTCCGTCCCGGACACGTTCACCCGCTGCTGGCGAAAGAAGGCGGGGTGCTGCGGCGTGCGGGACATACCGAAGCAACCGTCGATCTCATGCGAATGGCCGGCTGTTCGCCCGCCGGTGTACTCGGCGAAATTCTGAACTCCGCCGGTGAACGAGCGACACCGCAAGAACTCTTCGCACTCGCCACCCGGCACCAACTCAAAATCATCACCATCGAACAACTCATCCGGCATCGTCGCGTGAGCGAGAAGCTGGTAGCGCGCGTGGCCGAAGCCAAGCTGCCGACGCGCTATGGCGATTTTCAGATCGTGGTTTATCAAGTGCGCTATGAAGAACAGCAGCCGATGGCTCTGGTGTTCGGCAATCCGGCCGAAGTCGAAGCGCCTCTGGTAAGACTACATTCCAGCTGTTTTACCGGCGACTTGGTGGAATCGCTGCGCTGCGACTGCGGCGATCAATTTCACAAAGCACTGGAAATGATCAGCTCCGCGGGCGCCGGAGCACTCATCTATCTCCCCCAGGAAGGCCGGGGCATCGGCCTGGTCGAGAAAATCAAGGCCTACGCCCTCCAAGAACAAGGACTCGATACCGTCGAAGCCAATCTCGCCTTGGGCCATAAAGCAGACAGTCGAGACTACGGAATCGGGATGCAGATTTTGAAAGATCTGGGACTATGCCGCGTCCAGCTGCTGACCAATAACCCCAAGAAAACTGACGCCTTCATCTACGGCGGCTTCAATCTCTCCGTCGTCGATCAAGTCCCCATCACCATCCCGGCTAATCGACACAACGCTCAGTATCTCGCCACCAAACGCGATAAACTCGGCCATCGCCTCCCCGGCCAGCTCGACTAAGGAGCGTGTGAGGGGGCACGGGTGACGGGTGATGGGTGACGGGCGACGGGTGATAGGTGGAACTTAGGCCACGAGTGGTACGAATGGCTGACAGCGAGACTTGATAACCTTCGTGCCTTCTTGTCTCCGTGCGCAACCCCTTCCCCGGAGTCTTCGTGGGTAACTAGGGTGCCGGATTGATCGTATAGATGAGCTTTGCATCCGGCGGGGAGATCGTCTTTTTATCGACCACTTTGCCGCGACTCACCAGACTCACACTTTGTGGCTCGCTTGACGCTGGGATGTTCACGTGAAACTTGTTCATCACTTTCGCCTGTAAGCGATGCTTCGCGAGACGAAAGCGAAGCGTGCCCGCCCGCGTTTCGACGACCAGCTGACAATCCTGATCCGCCACTCGCTCGCGATCATCCGGATACGTAAACCCATACGCTCCGTGCAGTGCCGGGTAGATGTAGCCATTCAGTTCGCCACGCGGATCGTAGTAGCCGACAAGCGTCGTAACGGGGACGCCGAACGCCTGAGGTTTACGTTCCACCCGCTGACTCTCCGCTTGTCCCTCCCGCCAACGCTTCCCATCGGATGTGTAGCTGCCCTTGAACCCGCGAGGCATTTTCACCTGTTGGTTATTGATCGACAGGAAACTGTCGTAGGTTGCGGCTTGATTAATCACCACGCAGCGACCACGATTCGCCGGCGAAGCAGCTGGCAATTGCACATCCTTGGTCCAATTACCATCCTGCAAGGAAACTCGAACCAGCTCATATTCCGCCAGCAACTGAGTCATCTTCTCTGCCCCCAAGTCACTCACCGCAGCCATGATCTGTTCCGCGATTTCAATCCGGTGTGTGTACGGCTCCATCTCACTCGTGCGTTCATTCCACTTACGAAAACCGGTCGGCGAGCTGGCGTCGAATACGGCTTTGCTCTCTAAAAACTGCTGAATAATCGCCGCTGAATTGGGGGTGTAGAGGGTAAAGCGGTTGAAGCCGGAGAGCGGTGCACCACCAGCCATCGCATCGAGGCCAAACGAACGCCCGTGAAACGGAGTTTGGCACTGGTTTTCCAGGCAGGTATCCTTGCCACTACGAAGGGGCGAAAAGTTGGGCAGAAACCGATTCCTGTCCGCATCCCAGCCCCAAGTGGAATTGATTTGATCGGCGCTGCGATGTACGGAACCCTTGAAGCCGCCGACGTAATGTCCGAGTCCATAGTTGTGGCCCACTTCGTGACTGAACTCGTTGCCCAGCGTTTCATCGAGAGTCACGATGCCACCGCCACCCGAACCACCATGCGTGACGATGCCGTTCGAATACTTTCCGGAGCTATTGTGGGCGGCCAACTGAGCGGCCACGTAGGGATGACTATCTTCCCCGATACCGGCCGAACTATGGATGCCATAGTTGGCATTATCAATCCCGTGTGAAATCAGCTCCTTGCCGATGTACTGACGCATCGTGCCGTTGTGCCAATCCCCTTTGCTGGGATCGAGCTCCACGAGCAGCGTTCCGGTTGGCAGCATCACCTCACGGAGATACAGCGGCGCATAAGAACTGACAATGAGGCGACTGGTTGGCACGGTTTGGAAGTATTCACGATGAGCGGTTGCATCGCGGGCAAACTCGAAACGATCACGAGGTGGGACGAGCATCCCCAAATCAATCGTGTGCAGCAGCAGCTCTGTGGGCGCTCCGATCGGAAGGTCGATTAGTTCACCATTGAGTTCCCCCTGGCGAAACAGCAGTTTCAATCCTGGTACGATCCATTCGCCAGGTAACGTGCCACTCCAAGCATCCGCCGCATACGTAAGCCGTTGATTTTCCAGCTCACCCTCCAGCACCCACTGACCACCCACGAATTTGAACTGCAGGTTTTGGTTGCGATTGATTGTGGCGGAACGCTGGCTGTAGTGGACGGTCGACGAGTAGCCGGCTTGCGAACGCACTCGCACCATCTTCCCCTCGAAGTCGGCATGTGTCGGCAAGTGAATATCGCGGACCCAGAGTCCATCCGCCGTTTGGATTTCGACGAGCGCGCTGAGGCGGAGTTGATCCGACAGAAAAGCAGCGCGAGGATCAGTCAGCTTCTCGAGGTCGCCTTTACCGCTGATTATCTTGACCGGTCCCTCCGCCGGTTTGAACTCGATTTTTTCCTCCGGCAATCCCTCCAAGTAAAAGGCTGTTTTGGGGAGTTTAGCGGGGGGATCGAGGCGCAAGGTCCCCAGCCGCTGCCCGTTTTTGTCGAGTGCTGCGACTTGCCAGGGAGCGTCGCCACCCGCCTGTAGTGGTCGCACGAGGAGCAGGCATTTGCGGCGACCGATCAGATGTGGCTGTCGATCACCGCTGCGCGGCCGTGCGGGAACGATTTGGCTTTGAGCGAAGAGCACTTGAGCGGCGAGGTTGCCCTGTAAATCGTTCGTCGGTGCTGTGGTATTGAAGACAAGCGTAGAATCTGCGGCGAGGATGGCGGGGCAGGGGATAAGGAGCAGTGAAATCGCCAGGATTCTGCTGAGTTTATGGGTAAGCATGTCCGAATTGCCTTGCCTGAGGAGATGCGAAAGAAGCGACCGAATGTCGCTCTGAGATGATAGCACGCCCAGAGATCGTGCGGGGAAAGAAGAAAATGCCTCCTCTAGGACTCGAACCTAGAACCCTCTGATTAAGAGTCAGATGCTCTGACCAATTGAGCTAAGGAGGCTCAGAAGTTAGGTAGTAGTTTAACGCTGGCCGGTCACTTGTCTAGTGCCCCAGGGAGGAGTTCCCCGAGGCGCTCGAGTCCCTCCTTGGCGTGCAACTGCCCTGTGGAGGCAAAGGCAGGGCGAGCTTGTGAAGAGTCGTACCACTGTGCACAATGAGTCGCCGTGGTTTTCCCCATCTGCCACCTATCCCAGCTTTCACCCGCTTCCCATGCCGATCAAAGTTGCTTGCGCCTGTGGCGCTCAGTTCGCGGCCAATGACCAGTTGGCCGGTCGACTCCTCAAGTGTCCCAAATGTGGCGGTGGGGTTCAGGTGCCGGCGAGGGTGGCCGCCCCCGCTGCTCCCTCCGCGGTCAGCAGCTTGCTCGACGAAGAAGGCTTCACGGCGGACAAAAGCTTTCGCTGTCCCAAATGCGATACTCCGTTTAAGCCTGGAGCGGTACTCTGTACGAAGTGTGGATTTAACACTCAGACAGGGGAAAAAGTGGCGACGACCGTGCGGCTTGGTCCCAAAGGCTCTGGACACGGCGAAGCCGCCGACTCCATCATGGCGCGGGCCGCCGAGGAACTTCAAAAGGCACCCCCTCCTAAGGAAACGACGGCGACGGGCCACTTGGCTGGCTACCTCATGGCCTTCGGTCTAATTGTCGTGCTCACCCTCACCCTGATCGGTGCTTGGTACGGGTTTAACAAAATCGAAAAGAGCGGCAATTCGCAGTACTATGCCGGCATTGTCATGATCGTGGTCGGCAATTTCATGGGGATTGTCAGCTTCTTTGTGCTGGTCTACCTGAATTTCAAAGATGGCCCTCTGCATGGCGTGTTGAGTATTTTCATTCCCTTTTATGGGCCCATCTATGGTGCCTTGCGCAATCACGGTTTTTGGGCGTCGCTGTATTTCATGGGCACGTTTTTTATCTTCCTCGGAACGTTTATGGCTCATTGGAACAAGGACAATGACGACAATCAGAAAGTCTGGCTGAACCCGCCCGTCCATTCGCGGCCTGCCGAACTGCTGCTGGCTGAATCGCAATTGACACCACGAGCGGCCGGCGAGATACTCCGCGCCACCTACTGGCCGACCGTCTGCGCTCAACTGGCAAGCTGAACCACATTCGCTCATGACCATCCAACCTGACCAGGATTTAACCGCCTATTGCCTCCATGTCGCGCGGCAGGCTCGCTGCGCTTCGGTGGCACTCGCTCAGTCCTCTGGCCAACAGCGGAACGGCTGGCTGCGCGCCACCGCCCGACTCATTCGTCAGCAGACCGACCTACTACTGGCCGCCAATCAGCTAGATCTGGAAGCTGCCCCGGCCTTCGGGCTGACAGCTGCCGAGGTGGATCGTCTGACGCTCACTCCCGCTCGACTTGCTGGGCTGGCCGAAGGAGTCGAGCAAGTGGCGGCGTTGCCGGACCCCATCGGCGACGTGATCTCCTCCTCCATGCGACCGAATGGCTTGCAAGTGCTGCAAGTACGGGTGCCGCTGGGAGTCGTGTTTTTCATCTACGAATCGCGGCCCAATGTGACCGTCGATGCCGCGGCGATTTGTGTGAAGAGCGGCAACTCGGTCATCCTCCGCGGCGGCAAGGAAGCCCGGCATTCCAGTGCCGCTCTGGTTCAACTCATGGTGTCGTCCGCCGGCGAATTTGATTTGCCGGCCGAATCAGTCCAGCTCGTCAGTACGACCGACCGAGCGGCGATTGATCAGTTTTTATCGCTCAGTGATTGGATTGATGTGGCGATACCGCGTGGCGGTTCACAGCTAATCCAGCGCGTGACGGCAGCCGCACGGATGCCCGTGATTAAACATGATCGCGGCAATTGTCATGTCTACGTCGATGCGACCGCGGATCTGGACATGGCGGAACGAATTGTGATCAATGCCAAATGTCAGCGGATGGGTGTTTGCAACGCCGCCGAATCTCTCCTGGTTCATCGCTACGTGGCACCGTCGTTCCTGCCGCGAATCACCCGCGCACTGCTGGCTAACTCACCACCCATCGAACTGCGAATCGATGAAAGCTGTAAACCGATGCTGGCTGGCTTTCCGCAGCTAGCGGCAGCGACAGAGGAAGATTTCTTTGCCGAATACTGTGGACCGGTTCTGTCGGTCAAAGTGGTGAATGATCTAGCTGCTGCCATTCAGCATATCAATCACTACGGCTCGCATCACACCGACGCGATCGTCACGCGTGATTTTCAAGCCGCGCGCCGCTTCACGGCGGCGGTCGATAGTTCTGCCGTCATGGTCAATGCCAGCACACGCTTCAACGATGGGTTTGAATTTGGTTTAGGTGCGGAGATTGGAATCAGTACCGATAAATTCCACGCTCGCGGCCCCTGCGGACTCAAGGAACTTACAAGCTACAAGTACATCGCATGGGGTGACGGGCATGTGCGTGAATGAGTGAGCACGTGACCGAGACACCTGCAGGGAAACACTTGACGGAACAAGTGCCTGCAGGAGTGACTGAAAATCGGAAGATCAAGGGAGTGATCAGGATGCGAATGGACTCGATGCTGGGCGCCAGTCGTGGTGGACGAACGGGTCAACCGATTGAGCCGACGACTGCCGACGTACGACTCGACAGTGAACGTCTGCGGCGGTTATTTGTGCAACTGGAACGTCCCTTCGCGGAACTTCTCTCCCCGGCGATGCGTGCTCGAGTGGTGGTCCGTCTGGTCCGCTGCGAGCCGCGGACGTATGGTCGCCTGCTGCTCGATGCCACTCCGCCTACCTGCTTTTCGGTGCTGCGCAGTGCGCGGTGGGAGGGTCGCGGAATCTTGGAGCTCGAGGTGCCACTGCTTCGTTCGCTGGTGGAGCGTTGGTTGGGTGGATCGGGCGACACTGTCTACTCGGCATCGCCCGGTCCGACCGAAATTGAACTGCGTCTGGCTAACCGCCTCATCCACTTGCTGCTCGGTGCATGGCATTCCGCGTGGCCGACCGTCGGGCCGGTTGATTGGTCGATCGAGCAACTGACGACTCAGCCCGCCAAGATACATGCGTGGTCTGAACAGGCGAATTTTGTTGTGTCATCCTTTGAGGTAGTGGTGGGGAACGTGATGGGTTGGCTGAGGATTGCGATCCCTGCGGACATCCTCACGCTGATGTTTCAGGTTGTCGAGTCGCGCGACGTATCACCCGCCCCACGCGGCCCGCAGATGGCGGCCGGTGAACTCGTGATTTCCTCCGCGCCGATCGATCTCTCGATGGATGACTGGCAAGCGCTGGAAGAGGGCGACATTCTGACAACCGATCACGCGCGTCATCAGCCGTGGGAAGCAATTTTTGCTGGTGAAGCTAAGACCCTTGTGCGGCTCGGCACTGTCAACGGACGGCTCGCCGTCCAACCTCTTGGGCATGGGTAAGCAAAGTTGTATCCACCGAGTGCGACGGTCTGAGCCAATCCCATTATGGGGTCCAGCTGGAATTTTTCGTGGCATGCCGTCCCAAGGATTGGGCCGTCACGGCCGTCGCCGTGGCCAATGAATTTCGGCCGGACTGGCGACGCGGCACCCATGCCATCACTGCGCGATTCGCTCTAGCCACGAGGGCAGTGCCTCATGGAAATCCCGGATGGACCCAATAGCGGGCCTCGCTTATTCGCCGCCGTGTTCCCTCGCTGGCTCCACAAAGGAGTTGGGGTGGACGAACCGCAGGTTGTGATCCGATCAGTATTGCTATTTCGTCACGGCACACTCTGGCGCGACCGACCTGCGGTGCGAGATGGAACTCCGCACCACCGGAAGATCGCTTCGATCACAATCACGGCGACGGCGGCGACGATCAGGGTGACGAAGGTCATATTGAGTGCGCCTTTGAGAGCGGCCGCTGAGTCTTTTAGTTTCAATCCCGTCTGCAACATCGCGTAAAACGGGCCTGTGACGAGCTGATAGGCGGCGGTGGTGGTCGTAACCGTCACAAAACTCATCGGCAAAATCGTGATCCACGCATAGCGACCTCGCCCCGCATTGATCATGGCCGTGGTGACAACCGCCAAGCCAATGACGGCCAGCATCTGATTTGCAATCCCGAACATCGGCCAGATTGTGTCGATCGAGCCAGTCCAAATCAGTCCGCCCCAGCCCAGCGTGACCAGGCCCGTACAAAGCACGGCACCAGGCATCCAGTCGGTCCGATCAAATGGCGCATAGATTTTTCCCAAGGCCTCCTGAAATAAAAACCTTGCAATGCGCGTCCCGGTATCGATCGTCGTTAAAATAAACAACGCCTCGAACATGATCGCAAAGTGATACCAGTATTTAATGACAGCATCGATGGAGATGCGACCGCCTGACAAACGGTCCATGGCGTTGGTGAGCACGCGCGACATGCCGACCGCCAGCGTCACCGCTCCGCCCGTTCGTCCGCGCAGCGACTCGCCGCCAATCTGGCGTTCGATCTCCGGCAAGTTGTCCGAGGTGGCGTTCAGCTTCTCGAGCTGACTCGCATATTTCTCGACCTTGTTGAGATCGATATTGATGGCCCAGTAGTCACCCGGAGGCAACGAGGCGGCCGCTAGAAGCGCGACCACACCCACGAGCCCCTCAATCAGCATCGCGCCATAGCCAATCATGCGAATGTCGCCCTCCTTACTCACCATTTTCGGGGTCGTGCCGGATGAAACGAGTGCATGAAAGCCGGAAATCGCTCCACACATGATGCAAATAAAACAAAATGGAAAGATCGCTCCACCGGCCACATAAGGTCCGCCGCCGCCAGCAAACACTTCGTTGAATGAAGGTGCTTCGAGTTTCGGATTTGCCACCACCACTCCTCCGACCAGCAAAATTACCGTACCGATTTTCAGGAAACTCGAGAGATAATCGCGCGGACAAAGCAGCAGCCAAACGGGTAACACCGAGGCGATGAATCCATAGCCACAGATGGCGAAAATCGTCTGTTCGCGGGTGAGTGAAAAATAGGGTTCGAGTGTCGAACCGGGAATCCAGGCGCCAGCGACCGTCGCGGCCAGCGTCGCGGTGGCGCCGAGAATCGACGCCTCGACCACTTTCCCCTTCCGAATTCGGTACATGTAGAGGCCCACGAACAGAGCGATGGGAACGGTGCAGAATATGGTAAAAGTGCCCCAAGCGCTGCCAGGAACTTCCTGGGTGACACCAGCGGGTAAGGTGAGTTTCCCCTCCGCCACGGCAAACGGAGGCTGATCCGACGAATCTTTGGCGACAAGCGTATAAGATTCGCTGCGTTCGACCGAACTGCCGTTGGTGTAAAAGATGCGACTGCCCGCTGGAACCTTGGCAAACACTCGAGCATCGACAACCCGAGTTTCTAGCTCGGAGTTCGGTGGTAATTCGAGGACTGTGCCTTGAGCCAGTCCAATCTCCTCACCTCCCAGGGCTTTCACCACGACAATTCCCAGGCCAGCCAGCGCGATGATGACGACGAACAGGATCGCCAGCGAAGCGGCGGTGCCGGCTAACGAACTGATTTCGGAGCGGGCAATTTCCGCCAGCGAGCGACCACCGCAGCGGACACTCGCCGCTAGGACGAGCATGTCTTGCACGGCCCCCGCCAGGCAAACTCCCACCACGATCCAAACTAAACCGGGCAGATAGCCAAATTGAATCGCCAGAACGGGCCCGATGAGCGGTCCGGCGCCGGAAATGGCGGCGAAGTGGTGTCCGAAGAGCACCCACTTGTTGGTTGGATGATAATTCTGTCCATCGTTTTTCAGGAAGGCGGGCGTCGTTTGGTGATCGTCGAGTGCCGCGACTTTGGCCGCCAGGAACGCGCTATAAAAGCGATAGGAAATGGCTAAACAGCAGAGCACGATGATCATCAGCGGCATGGCGTTCATGGAATACTCTTGTCTGCGCGAACGGGAAGGATGGGGCAGTGAGGCGGGTTTTGCGAAACAGAATTACGAAACCGTTTTGCGAAAGGGGTTGTGAAACCGAGCGTAAAACGCGGCGGCCGACCGGACGGAAAACCGAGCCGTCCCCGCCCAGTAGTGAGCAGGGTTTGGTACGATACTGCGCCCTGGGTTGGTGGGCAAGTTGAAGGGACGCTGGCTAACCCTATAATACGCCCTTCCGCCGTGGCTCAGCCCGCGACCGAGGAGCTGCACCTGCGCGACTGCTACGCGGCACCGAGTAAGTAATTTCGAACAAGCGACACCTATTAAGCGGTACCGACCCGCGATTGCGACAATAAGCTGATCAGCTAGCAGCATCGCCGACTCGCACGAGCCGGACCGCTGGGAAAAACAAATCACAAGACTCACAGTACGAGGCACGAAAGGAACGACCCTTGGCAGAACACGTGGTGATTATTGGTAGTGGTCCTGCAGGTTGGTCAGCCGCCATCTATGCGGCGCGAGCGAACATTCGACCGCTGGTTTTTGAAGGCACTCCGCAGCCCGACATGATTCCGCTCGGTCAACTTGCCTTCACCACGGAAGTGGAGAATTACCCAGGATTCCCGGCTGGGAACATTCGCGCCTTCATTGAAAGTGCCGTGTCGCCCGATCGCCATTACAATTTGCCGCCCGTGCCCCAGGGGCATGAGCGAAACGGACAGCCGTACTATGCGGTGCAGGGCGTGGAACTGGTTGAGCTCATCAAGCAGCAGGCGATTAATTTTGGCACGCGTGTGATCGGCGATGACGTCATTGACATCGATCTTTCCCAATCGCCCTACAAAGTGATCTCGCGCGACAACGGCACCGTGGAAACTCACTCCATTATCATCGCCACGGGTGCGCGGGCTAACTATCTCGGTTTGCCGTCGGAGGAAGAGTATAAGAATCGCGGCGTGAGTGCCTGTGCGGTTTGTGACGGTGCACTGCCACGGTTTCGCAACAAGCCGCTGGCCGTGATCGGTGGCGGTGACTCCGCGGTCGAAGAGGCGACCTATCTCACCAAAACCGCCTCTAAGGTCTACTTGATCCATCGCCGCGAGCAACTGCGAGCGTCGAAGATCATGCAAAAGCGTGCGCTTGATAATCCGAAGATCGAACCGGTCTGGAATTCGGTCGTCGAGGAATGCTTGGGGAATCCGAAAGAAGGACTCACCGCCCTGCGGCTGCGGAACTTGGTGACCAACGAGACCAGCGAACTGCCGGTGGGCGGCATGTTTTGCGCGATCGGTCACACCCCGAACACAGCCTTTTTGAACCGCAAATTGTCGCTCAACGAAAAGGGCTACATTCAGCTCACCAAACCCTTCCGTACCTGGACGAGTGTGCCGGGTGTGTTCGCCGCGGGCGATGTGGCGGACGACTATTATCGACAAGCAATCACTTCAGCGGGCAGCGGCTGCATGGCAGCACTCGATGCGGAACGATGGCTCGCCGAGCAAGGATTGTAAATCATGGGAATGCACCACATCGATTCTGATTCGTCGTCTGACCAGGATACCCACGATGGACGTCCGTGGTATGCGAGCATGACTCGGTACCACTGGTTCGTGCTCGTCGTTGCAGCGCTTGGCTGGCTATTCGACTGCCTCGACCAGCAACTCTTCATTCTCGCTCGACCTCAGGCGATGGGTGAGTTGCTGGGCTATTTAAATGGCTCATCTACGCCGCAGGCCTTCAGTCAGTTGACGCAGAAGTGGGGCGATATTTCGACGAGCGTCTTTATTGCCGGCTGGGCCAGCGGCGGTCTTGTTTTCGGCATGCTCGGCGATCGCATCGGTCGTGCCAAGACGATGATGATCACGATCTTGATGTACTCGGCCTGCACCGGCCTGAGCGCTCTCTCCACGAGTGTCTATGATTTTGCTTTTTATCGCTTTTTAACCGGCTTAGGGGTGGGTGGTGAATTTGCCGTCGGAGTGGCTCTTGTCGCTGAAGTGATGCCGGCCCGCGCTCGACCCCAGGCACTCTCGCTGCTGCAAGCACTCTCTGCCTTCGGCAACATCAGTGCGGCACTCATCAATTGGCAACTGGGACTGATGGAAGGCGAAGGCCTGCCGACCAGTCCCTGGCGCATCATGTTCCTCATCGGCGCCCTGCCCGCTCTGTTGGCTCTGGTCGTACGCAAGTCGCTCAAAGAACCTGAGACTTGGCAGAAGGCGGCTCAGGATGGACAGCAAGTACGCAGTCGTGGTTCGTATCTGGAACTGTTCGTCGATCCGCGCTGGCGGCGACATGCGATTTGCGGACTGGTCCTGGCGTGCTCCGGAGTCATCGGACTCTGGAGCGTCGGATTTTATTCGCCCGATCTTATTCGCGTGGTGCAAACCAAACCGGTCACCGCTGCCGCTTATCAAAAGGCGATCGACGTGGCGAGGTCGGCTAACGACGATGACCGGGTGGCCATCATTCAAGAGATTCAGGAGTTTAAGAAGACGGCTGAGAAAGGTGCTGAACTGCCCGAGCACCTCCGCGCAGTACACGACAAACTTGAAAAGGTCATTAAGCAGGAACTCACCAAGTATCAAAGTTTGGTCTCGATCGCGCTGAACATCGGCGCCTTTTGCGGCATGTTTGGCTTTGGTGCTTTGTCTCAGCGCATTGGACGTAAGCCTACCTTTGTCATCGGTCTGTTAGCTGCCTTCGCCAGCACCGTGACGGTGTTCTTCATGCTGCAGGAACTCTGGCAGATTTTTGTGCTGGTGCCGATCATGGGCTTCTGCCAATTGTC
This sequence comes from Pirellulaceae bacterium, assembly GCA_044235425.1. Classification (GTDB taxonomy): domain Bacteria; phylum Planctomycetota; class Planctomycetia; order Pirellulales; family Pirellulaceae; genus JBJSXJ01. The sequence goes on along the minus strand of JBIIHW010000057.1, from coordinate 4,290 downwards.
GCTGTTCGGTGGCTATGCAATCTATTTCCCCGAACTGTTTCCCACTCGTCTGCGTTCCACCGGTACCAGCTTCTGCTACAACGTTGGCCGCTTTATTGCCGCCTTCGGACCACTGGTCAAATGGTTCCTCAACGAAACCTTTTTCAAGAATATTCCCGAACCGGACAACCTGCGGTATGCCGGCATTTCCATGTGCTTTGTCTTCCTGCTGGGGCTGATCGTGTTACCGCACCTGCCAGAAACTCGTGGCAAGCCGCTGCCCGAGTAATCCTGTCGGAAGTCCACCGATTCATTACGGCGCTAAAGTACAAATCAAGCATCGGTCGATCTCCGCGCGACCGATCGCTGTGGAAAGCCTTGCCCAATTGATCAGGCCTATTCAAATGACAACTTTCCGAACATCGCGTGCGATTGCTGTATTGCTATGCTGTTTTTTGGTCAGCACCTCGGCCACCAGTCGTGTGGCGCTAGGTGAGCATGAAGGGCGAGTGCAGGTGCTGTTGCTCGGGGACAGCACTACGATCGGCAGCGTCTGTCGGCAAACCAACCCTGAAGGACCACACCTGGAAGATGTCATTCGCTTAAAACTGTCCACCCATCCTGACCTGCCCGCGACTAATGTGATCAATCAGGGACGTGACGGTGAGTTTATTCATGGGCTGCTGGAGAGCGGACGGTATGACAAGGAAATCTCCAAGTTGCCGGGAATCGACTATGTCTTCATTCGCTATGGGCTGAACGATCGAGCTCGTCGCGAGAATTTCACTCAGAATTTTCCGCTCGACTTTCAGCGACTAATCACGCGTCTGCGTCAAGATTTTCCGACAGCGACGCTCTTCCCTACCACGATCATTCCTTACCTCACGGCCGAGAAAGATGAGGAGATCAATACGCTGATTCGAGCGGTGGCGGAGAGCGAGAAACTGACGCTGTTTGATGTTTACAGTCGGTATCAGACTGAACTGTCGCAGGGCGTCAACATGCTCAATTATCGCCGCTATGGGTTGGATAAAATTCCTGCCGCGGATCGAGACTGGGTAAAGCCGTTTGTACGCGGTGGCGCCGTCGTTGTCATGGATAATCGACTCGACGCACACTTCCGTGACTTACCCGGCTGGTTTAGTGATCGTCATCCAAACCTCGCCGGATACCATGTGATCGGTGATGAGACGGCAAAGTTTCTCGCGACCCGGCTAAAAAAGTAAACCGTATCGCACTCACGGCTGATCCAGGTAGCGACGACTCAGATCTTGGTACGCGTCGATGCGGCGGTCTCGCAAAAAGGGCCAGTGGGTGCGAGCGACATCGAGCAGCGAGCGATCGATGTCGACGATCACCATATCTTCCTGATCGTGACTTGCTCGCTGCAGCACGTTGCCGTATGGGTCGCTCACGAACGAGGCGCCCCAGAATTCGATGTCACCCTCGCGTCCCACTCGATTCGGTGCCGCTACATAGACGCCGTTGGCGATCGAGTGACTGCGCATCATTGTCTCCCACGCCTGATGCTGACTCGCTCCATAGTGTGCTCGCTCCTCGGGCAACCAGCCGATGGCGGTCGGATAGAAGATCACTTCAGCACCGTGAAGAGCGGTTAGGCGAGCAGCTTCGGGATACCACTGGTCCCAGCAGATACAGACTCCGATTTTGGCGAAGCGGGTTTGGAAACTGCGGAAGCCGAGGTCACCGGGTGTGAAATAGAATTTCTCATAATACCGAGGATCGTCGGGGATGTGCATTTTGCGGTAGATGCCGAGCAGTGAGCCGTCGGCGTCGTGGACGGTAGCCGTGTTGTGATACAGTCCCGCCGCGCGCCGTTCAAACAGTGATCCCACAATCACGACCTGGTGCTGGCGAGCAGCTTGTGCGAGGGCCTGCGAGGTGGGACCGGGAATCGGTTCTGCTTCCTCAAACCGTTCATGATCTTCGGTCTGGCAAGGATATTGGCCATGAAACAGCTCTTGCAAACAGACAATCTGTGCCCCGCGACTGGCCGCCGTCGCAATACTCGCCAGAGTCCTCTGGACGTTATCGGATTTGTCCGTCGTCGCTCGCATTTGGATGAGTCCCAGACGGACGATGTTCTTATTGGTCATCTCAGATCCTGTTCATACGAAGGTAGGACGTCGGTGATTAGTGGTAGTGACGAGCAAACATCGGCAGGCTTGTGGAGCGGTGCCGATGTGAAACGGTGATGCTTTAATGTAGCGGTTTAGCCGTGATCCAACCGCCGCTCGCTGAGCGGTTTGGTTCGCCATTTACATTCTTGCGGGACAAGCTAGTGTAATGATTCAATTAGATGGAATCTTGAAAAGGTTCAAAACCGAACGCAAGCGAGTGCCGTCGGATTCGTAATTCTTGCCCACAGTTTTAGTCCACATGCCATAGGAAGCTCGAAAGGGCCAAATAAAGTCACCGCAGTTTGAATTGCTGCGCTAGCCTACAATACTCATGGCACTCACTGATCGCTCGCCCAAATCTCGCGATTTGTTACCACGCCGCACGGCTAAAGGGACCCTCTATCGGTCTCTCTTTGGCCTCTTCTTGCTGCTGGGAGCCGGCGCTATCTGGTACGCGCTGACGGACGCCGAACAACGCCAACTGGCCACTCAGCACGCGGCACGGCGGCCCAGTCGCGCGCCGAGTCTTACGCCCAGTCACCCCGGCGAAGGCGACTGGCCTCCCGTTCGTCCGCAGGCCGTGCTTCCGGCCGATTCCGTCGAGCGGTCTGGCGGCGACCTGCCGCCGACCGCCACGTCGCCGACAAACGACCTCACCACGCATGAGTCGGAGTGGTCCGAAGAGCTTCAAGGGACCACAAAACGTGAATTACCAGAGTTTGTCGCTGCCGTCACCGCAGCACTCGATCACTCTGTCGTAAAGATCGAAGCCCTGGAAGCAGACGATGCACGTGGTTTGGGGACTGGATTCGTCGTCGATCGGCGCGGGCTCGTGGCGACTTCGTGGCATGTGATGGCCGAGGCGACGATGGCCGTTGCGCGGTTTTCCAACGGCACAGCCTATGAAATCGCCGGCTATGTGGCTGTTGAGCCGGAGCTGGACTTGGCGATTGTCACCCTACGCGATCCGCCCGCCGACTTAAAACCGGTGGTGTTGATGGACGAGGATGACCCGGAGCGGCTGAGTCAGGTGGTGGCGATCGGTCATCCTCGAGGCCTGGAGTTCTCGCCGTTTGATGGGCGCGTGAGCCGAGTGCTCACGACCACTCAGTTACCAGCCTCATCGCAGCGATTTTTACGGCGCATGATTCGTGGCCAACGCGATCAGCGCTGGATTCAGCACACGGCGGCCATCTCCGAGGGGAACAGCGGTGGTCCGCTCCTGAACGAACGAGGGCGAGTTATCGGTGTGAACACCTGGGTCGATCGGCAGGCCCGCTTCAGCTACGCTCTGCACGGCCTTTATGTCAAAGAAATGCTGGCCAATGTCACGGATCGGATCGAGCCGCTGGCACGATACGCTCGGCCAGAAGCCCAAATGGCTCATCTCCTGCGCCGACTGACAGCCGATCGGATTGACGAGTTAGCCGCACGCGCCAGGCAGTTCGATTATCGACCGGAATCGGCGGAGGACTACGAGGTACTACAGCAGTTAGCATGGGCCATCACCGCCGTCCAGATGCCCGCCGATTTCACTCGTGGGCTCCTCGATGATCGACTCGCGGAACTCACGCCGGTAGTGCGGCGAGTGTTAGCTGATCTGTCCGCGCGACGCTGGGATGCGATCGGACAGATCACCATCATTAACGAACATGCCGCCACCCAGATTGATCAGCCGCTCGTCGGGCTATTCCTGTTTGCGACGGTGGAACGAGTGGTCCGCGGCGACGATGGAGAGCAGGGGGCGCTGCTGCGGATGGCGGGCGTCGAGTCGACGTTGTACGTGCCACTTGACGGGCAGTTGGGGCTCCCCGAACCCAACCAGCAGTGCCTGCTCCTGGGCCTGAATTACGAGGGGCGAAAGCTGCGTTATGGCGATAATCCGCTCAAGCTGATCACCGCCCACGTCATCGCCTCACACACTCTCCTGCCACTGAATTTGACACCGTAGAACAGTGCTGCCATGGACTGCGAAAGACGACGCTGCGAAAGATAACGCTGCGAAAGATAACGCTGCGAAAGATAACGCTGCGAAAGACGACCCTGCGAAAGACGACCCTGCGAAAGACGACCCTGCGAAAGACGACCCTGCGAAAGACGACCCTGCGAAAGACGACCCTGCGAAAGACGACCCTGCGAAAGACGACCCTGCGAAAGACGACCCTGCGAA
>JBIIHW010000079.1:0-10499 GCA_044235425.1 Pirellulaceae bacterium | reverse complement strand
GGGCGGCTCCCGACCGACCTTGCGTCGGTCGAAGCGCTGACTTCCGCGGTTACCTGGCAATTTTATTTGCGACGGCTGGTAACTGAGGAAGTCGTTGCCCCGGACTGGCACAGGGCCAGTCGAGGGCTGCTTGCGACCGATGGCAAGAAGCCAGGCGAGGGCGGCTTCCGACCGATGGCAAGAAGCCAGGCGAGGGCGGCTTCCGACCGATGGCAAGATGCCAGGCGAGGGCGGCTTGCGACGGATGGCACACGGCCAAGGGCTGCTCCCGACCGACCTTGCGTCGGTCGAAGCGCTGACTTCCGCGGTTACTTGGCAATTTTATTTGGGACGGCTGGTAACTGAGGAAGTCGTTGCCCCGGACTGGCACAGGGCCAGTCGAGGGCTGCTCCCGACCGATGGCACACGGCCAGTCGAGGGCTGCTTGCGACCGGCGGCACAGGGCCAGGCGAGGGCTGCTTGCGACCGGCGGCACACGGGGCCAGTCGAGGGCTGCTCCCGACCAATGGCGCACGGCCAAGGGCGGCTCCCGACCGACCTTGCGTCGGTCGAAGCGCTGACTTCCGCGGTTACCTGGCAATTTTATTTGCGACGGCTGGTAACTGAGGAAGTCGTTGCCCCGGACTGGCACAGGGCCAGTCGAGGGCGGCTTGCGACCGATGGCACAGGGCCAGTCGAGGGCTGCTTCCGAACGGCGGCGCACGGCCAGTCGAGGGCTGCTCCCGACCGATGGCAAGAAGCCAGTCGAGGGCTGCTTGCGACCGATGGCGCACGGCCAAGGGCTGCTCCCGACCGACCTTGCGTCGGTCGAAGCGCTGACTTCCGCGGTTACCTGGCAATTTTATTTGCGACGGCTGGTAACAGAGGAAGTCGTTGCCCCGGACTGGCACAGGGCCAGTCGAGGGCTGCTCCCGACCGGCGGCACACGGGGCCAGTCGAGGGCTGCTCCCGACCGATGGCACACGGCCAGTCGAGGGCTGCTTGCGACCGGCGGCACACGGGGCCAGTCGAGGGCTGCTCCCGACCAATGGCGCACGGCCAAGGGCGGCTCCCGACCGACCTTGCGTCGGTCGAAGCGCTGACTTCCGCGGTTACTTGGCAATTTTATTTGCGACGGCTGGTAACTGAGGAAGTCGTTGCCCCGGACTGGCACAGGGCCAGTCGAGGGCTGCTTGCGACCGATGGCAAGAAGCCAGCCGAGGGCCGCTTCCGACCGATGGCAAGAAGCCAGCCGAGGGCTGCTTGCGACCGATGGCGCAGGGCCAGGCGAGAGCTGCTTGCGACGGATGGCGCACGGCCAGCCGAGGGCGGCTCCCGCCCCCCTGCTCTGTGTCACTCGAGTGTGTTAGCTCTCGAGTTCGACATTCCAGTACATTTCGCCGACGAATGCGGACCAGCTGGTGATCCGCATGTTGTAGGCCGCATACTGTGGGCTCCACTTGGGCTGAACCGGCCGCTTCTGCAGCCGCATCTTCGCCTGTTCGGGAGTGCGATTGGCTTTGCGAGCGTTGCAGTCCACGCACGCCAGCACGCAGTTGTCCCACCGCGACACTCCACCTTGAGCGCGCGGCAGCACGTGGTCGATCGAGAGCTCCTCGCTACCCGGTCGCGAACCGCAGTACTGGCACGTGTACTGGTCACGTCGAAAAATATTGCGTCGGTTGAAAGTCACGCGGGCGACCGGCAGGTCGCTGTAGGTGGTCAGCGTTACCACCTCGGGTACCTTCAATCGCAACTGCACCGCTTGAATAAAGTCATCTCCCTCGGCAGGTCGCAACTGGATCCAGTCTTCCCAGTTGTACGTCGAGTAGTCGGCGGGGTCGACGATCCGGGCTGTTCCGTTCCAGACCATGGTCAGTGCGCGCGCCACCGTAGCGACGTTCACGGGCTGCCAATTGCGGTTCAAAACGAGCGTCGGACGATCAATCATCGGTGCGACCATCTCCATCTCCTCGACAAAAACCTCACGATCAGCCGTTGTTCGCGATGCACACCATCGCTTACTGCGGATCGATAAACCGTAAATGATTACCCTTCAGAGCGGTGCTGCGAAAGCAAGGTTCGCAGAAAAGTGCTGGAAGTTACCCGGATATTACACGTAATAGAAACAGCGCTGGGCGGTTTTGGCGAGTAGCCATTGGCGATCCGCTGCGGACAGAAAGTTGGCTCGATCGCGAATCACTGCCAGGGCTGGTTCATACCCATTTCCTTCTCCCAGCTGATAGGGACAGTCGCTGGCCCACATCAGTCGCTCGGGACCGTACGCATCACACAAGCGGCGCACCAGCGGCAGCATGTCGTCGTAGGGAGGCTTCTTCTTCCCGAGTGCATAGTAGGCGGAAATCTTTACCGCGGTCTGTTTATGCTTGGCTAATTCGACTAACTGATCGACGTCCGCCGCTCGGATTTCCCCCGTCATGCCGATACGTGCGAAGTGATCGATGACCACCGGAGTATCAGGATATTTCCGGCACATCGCTCCGACCGCCGGCAAATCCTCGGGATTGATCAGGCAGCACATCGCTTGGCGAGTTTCCGCGGCACAGCGCCACATAGCTGCCATCCCGTCACCCTCCAGCCACTTGCCCGCTCCACGAATCAGTGACGTAATACGAAATGCCGTGACTCGTTGCTTCAGCAGCTGCCGCATCTGTTCATCGGGACGAGCGGTCGTGTCATCGACCATGCCTACCACGCGAAATACTTCCGGATACCGCCGCGCGGCGTCGATGAGATACGAATTATCCCAGCCGTGATAGATATGATGTTGGATGAGAACAATGCGAGAGACTTGGAGCGGCTTCATGAGTGCGATCGCTTCTTCGGCGGTGAAGCTGGCGGGCTTCAGATCGTCGACGGTTTGACCTTTGGCGAGCGGAAATTTCGCTACGTCGCGACTCCAGATGTGCGAATGCGCATCGACGTAGCCCTGCGGATCTCCAGCCGCGGACTGCTCTTTCTCGGCCGCAACCAAGGATGGTCCGAACAGCTCTGTGACGAAACCGTGGCTAACGCCGTTCACCGCACTTGCCAGCACCGCCGCGCCGGCGGCACTGTGAGCGAGAAAGCCGCGCCGATCCTCAGCCCGCTCGCCACCCACCCACTGCTTACTCCTCATCGCTCAACTCCTCGAATTCCACGACTGAAATCAGTTTCACCAGGAACGAACTGTCCATGTACGAACTGTCCATGTACGAACTGTCCATGTACGAACTGTCCATGTACGAACTGTCCATGTACGAACTGTCCATGTACGAACTGTCCATGTACGAACTGTCCATGTACGAACTGTCAATGTACGAACTGTCAATTTACGAACCGCGAATGTACGGCAGAGCGTCTGGCTGCCGGCGCCCCGAGTCTGAGCTGGGGGATGACGAAATATCTTAACGTGAAATCGGTCGTAGCGGGGAGTCGCAGGTTAGCGAGCATCGTCTTTTGCTCGTCTGTCGCCTGAATGCTACGATGACCGCTCACACTTTCTTTGGCCCGTCTGGGGCCAGTCAGGGTCTAGGTTTATGAATGGGTATAGAACTCGAGTTTTGCCGGCGCCCCGTTCGGTCCGGGATGGCTTTACGCTGGTCGAGCTGTTGGTCGTGATTGCGATCGTGGGGATTTTGGTCGCGCTGTTGTTGCCGGCGGTGCAGGCAGCGCGGGATGCAGCGCGGCGCGCGCAGTCGCAAAACCATTTGAAGCAGCTGGGTTTGGCGGTGGCCAATTTTGAAAACAGCTTCCGGCATTTTCCGACTAGTGGTGGCTATGACTACACACCGGGTATGGCGGCGAATTCGGCGCCGTACCAGACGACTGCCAACGGAGCTGTGGTTCCCACGCCCGATGTGCATACGGTGATTCCGGGTTATGGAGCGTTTCGACCGCGGTGGGGCAATCCGTCCGCGCAGCCCAAGTGCCAACTGGGTTCGACGTTCTATTCGCTGTTGCCTTTTCTGGAACAGCAAGCGCTGTTCGACGATCCGCTCCAGTGCTACCGCACGCCCGTGGCGGCGTTTTACATGCCATCGCGACGGCGCGGCTTGTACGCGGTTCCGGCGACGGATCCGGTCTATCCGGGGTGGACCTACAGCGATGGTGGACTGGGGCCCTCGGCGCGGACGGACTACGCAGCGAATGAAATCGTGTTTTGCACGACCTATGCAGGCTGGGGAAAAGTCAACGGCTTCCAGGACCTGCTGGACGGTTCCAGCAACACATTATTCCTGGGCGAGAAGGCGCTGGCGGCGAACGCCTACAGTGCGGGCGTGTTTTACTGGGATGAGCCTTGGATTCTGGGCGGAAATGGTGGAGTGGGGCGGTGCGGTATCGAACTGTACAGCGACATGCTGCTGCGCAAGTTTCCGGAGCGAGTTTCTGGAGCTGGTTGGAATGACGGGCAGTATGGCTGCGGGGGTGGAAATTGGGGGACGCCCAGCCCGGGTGGTCCACAGTTCGTGCTCGGTGACGGCAGCGTGCGCATGGTCAGCTTTACCGTCGACAAAAACGTGATGTGGAACTTGATTCGCCCTTATGACGGCCAGCCCACCGGCAGTGATTAAATCGCTCGCTGCGAAATGGCGCCGGTGGTTTTGTGGCGGAGGATGAGTTTGCGGCTGCCGTCGGGCATCTGTTCTTCTTTGAGCAGCAGATGATCGGCATCGTAGGCGCGCAGGGCAGCGACGTTGGCCGCCTGTTCCTGTCCGCGCCAGAGCGCCAGTTGGACGGGTTCCCAGCGTTTGGACTTAATCGATGCGTAGGCGGCATCCATGATGGCGTTGACGATGTAGCCATCGTAGAACGTTTCTCGCGGTGCGGTCTGCTGGTCGAGAGCGTTCAGTTGGTCGCTAAACATGTCGACATAACCGAGCGCACTCGCTTCATCGCCCACCGGAAACAGCCAGCCGGTCGAGCCTTCCGCTTTTTCGGCGACATAACTACCTTGGCCCACGGACGTATACATTTCAAAGCCGGTGCGTAGCCAATGGTTAAGCCAAATCGTGCCCTCGGTTCCCGACACTTCATCGCGCAGGTCCATTCCGCCGCGAAAGGTCCAGCTCACTTCAAACTGTCCGACCGCTCCATTTTCATACCGCACGAGGCCGACGGCATGATCCTCCGCCTCGATTGGATGTACCTGCGTGTCGGCCCAGCAGGTGACTTCCATGGGCCGAATATCTTTGCCAATGAAGTTCCTCGCAATTTCGATGCAGTGACAGCCCAGATCAATGATCGCTCCACCACCCGATTGCTGTTTGTCCCAAAACCAAGCGCTATGGGGACCGGGATGCGTTTCGCGCGAGCGTGCCCAGAGCACTTTACCGAGGGCACCGGCGCGGACCGAGTCGATGGCTTTAAGCGTTTTCGGGGTATAGACGAGGTCTTCGAGATAACCGGCAAACACTCCCGCCCGTTCGACGGCCTGCAGCATCCGCAGCGCCTCGTCGGCATTTCGTCCCAGCGGTTTGGTGCAGAGCACCGCTTTGCCCGCTCGTGCCGCTTCACACACCGCTTCTTCGTGTAAGTGGTTGGGCAGTCCGACGACGACGACATCCGTCTCCGGGGCTTCAATGGCGGCACGCAGGTTGGTGGAGTGTTGGGGAATGTCCCATTGTCGAGCGAACGCGGCGGCGCGATCAGCCGATCGCGAATAAACCATGTTCACTCGATCACGACTGCGATGCCCGTGGAGCGTTTGAGTGTAGAACATACCGATCAGTCCGGTGCCCAGGAGCGTGATCTGTCGCGCCATTGCTGTCTCTTTCCTGTCTCAAGAAAACTCTGGGGAGGTGTTCGTCGAGCGACAAGCTACCAATCCCTGAGATCGGCTTCCAGTAGCGGGCGCGATGCGGGAAGAGCTCGGTTCGCATGGGTGGAGATTTTGGGGAAAAATTTGGAGAGGTGGGTAAATTGCCCTGGACCGAATGGCGGGCTTTCGGGACAAGACGCAATCCAGGATTCTGAATTGACGTTCGCTCGGGCTGACCGTCGCCGACGGGGCGCTAGCGAACCGTGGAGCGCGCTGCCGAGAATTGCCATGTCACAAAATCGATCACTCGACCGATTGCCTTCCTTCCCGCCCGGTGCAGCTGCGGATGAACGGCCGTCGGCCACGGGTGCCCCCCACACGCCCCGTACGATCCTCGGACTCTGCCTGCTCCTGCTCGCGGCCGCTACGCTCGTCGGCTGCGCGTCACTCAAGGGCGATGGATTCCCGGAAGCGGATGCGACTTGGGGCACCAAATACCGCACTCCACCCGCCAGCAAACGGCAGACAGAACCGTTTTTCCTGGATGAAAAATCGCAGCAGATCGAACGCAGTTTGGGGTTATAAATCGTTCCTCCGAAAAGGCCTCCCATGTCCTCGACCGCCACCACCTTTGAGCAATTGGTTGCTCACGTCCGCGAAACCGCTCTCTGGGGTTCCATTCAGGGATTATTGGAATGGGATGAACGCACGCTGATGCCGATGCAAGCTGGGCCGTATCGAGTGGAGCAAGTGACGGCGCTGGCGAGTGCGATTCATCAGCGCAACACGGACCCACGGCTGGGGCAATGGCTGGGTGAACTGAGCGCCACGCCGCTCGCGGCCGATCCGCATAGCGATCAGGGAGCGACCATCCGGCAGCTGAAACGCGATTATGACAAACGAGTGAAGTTGCCTTTGGCTTTGGTGGAAGCGTTGACGCGCGCGACGATGCAAGGTCAGCAGGCTTGGGTGTCCGCTCGACACGATAACAATTTCGCTGCGTTTGCTCCATTTCTCGCGGAAATCGTCCGACTGCGGCGCGAGCAGGCACAGGCGCTGGGGTATCAGCACCATCCCTACGATGCACTCTTGGACGATTACGAACCGGGTGCGACGACAGCGGAGATGAGTCGAGTGCTGGGGGGGCTTTGTCAAGAACTTGCTCCCCTGGTCCGCCAGCTGACCGCCAGCGCACACCAGCCAAGCGCGCAGCTTCTCGCTCGCCATTTTCCTCAGGCGGCCCAGGAAGCGTTTGGGCGACTGGCGGCAGAACGCATTGGCTTCGACTTCGAGCGCGGGCGACTCGATGTCACCCATCATCCGTTTTGTGCCGGGATGGGACCGCATGATTGCCGCATTACCACTCGGTATGACGAACAGTTCTTTCCGCAGGCATTTTTTGGCATCCTGCACGAAGCGGGGCACGGGATCTACGAGCAAGGGTTACGGCCTGACTGGTTCGGATTGCCGCCGGGTACGGCGGTGTCGCTGGGGATTCACGAATCGCAGTCCCGGATGTGGGAAAATCTGGTGGGACGTAGTCGAGCTTTCTGGCGCTACTTTTTTGCGGAATTTCAGCGGGCATTTCCGGCGTCGACGCAGGACCTGCACGAAGAACAGTTGTTCGCCGCGATCAATGTCGTGCAGCCGTCGTTGATACGAGTGGAAGCCGATGAAGCGACCTACAACCTGCATATCATGGTGCGCTTTGAACTCGAACAGGCACTCATCGCCGACCAGCTGGCGATCGGTGACCTACCGCACGCCTGGAACGAAAAGTACCGTCAATATCTCGGCATCACGCCCCCCACGGATGCACAAGGAGTCCTGCAGGATATTCACTGGAGTGCCGGGTTGATTGGTTACTTCCCCACATACTCGCTGGGTAATCTCTACGCGTCCCAGTTGTTTGAAACGGCCGATCGCGAGCTGGGTGGGCTGGCCGAACAGTTTCAGCGCGGTGAGTTTTCGCCGCTGCGCGACTGGCTGCGAACAAAGGTTCATGCCGCCGGCCAGTGCTATGAAGCCAGCGCCTTAGTGCAGCAGATCACGGGCGAGCCGCTCAGTCATGAGCCACTCATGCGGCATCTACTCGCGAAATTCTTGACCGTTTACGGACTGTCTTAGAGCAGGGACATCGATAACGACTGCGTCGATTGAGGCTGCGTCGATTGAGGCTGCGTCGAGTCCTGCACCTGCACCTAAACCTGCGACTGGTACGGTTACTACGCCACAGCCTGGCGGATGACGGTGCCGTCCACGAGTGGCAGAGGTCGACCCGCTCGATCTAAAATCTGCGTGTGGGGATCGATGCCGAGCAGGTGATACATGGTGGCGAGCAGATCTTTGGGGCTGAGCGGCAAGTCGGCGACTTCCGCCGCCTGTTTATCGGATTCCCCGACCACTTTGCCGCGAGCGGTGCCGCCGCCCGCGAGGACGGTGGAGTAGACTTGCGACCAATGATCGCGACCTGCGCCGGCGGCGGAGTTGAGTTTCGGTGTGCGACCATGTTCACTGGTGCAGACGACGAGCGTTTCGTCGAGCAGACCGCGCTGATCGAGATCGGTAATCAGCCCATACCAGCCGCGATCTAGTCCGGGACAGAGTTCTTGCTTCATGCGCGGATAGTGATTCCAGTGCGTATCCCAGCCGCTGCCAGCTAAACCAAACTCATCCCAGAACACACTCACCACGCGAGCACCGGCTTCGACGAGTCGACGAGCGGCGAGGCACGATTGACCAAAAAGGGTATCGCCGTAGAGTTCGCGATTTTGCGGCGACTCGCGACGCACATCGAGGGCTTCACCCAGAGCGGGAGATTGCAGGACGGCGAGTGCAGCTTGCTGCTGGCGGGAGTATTGCCGAGTGGCAGATGCTTGATCGAGATCGCGGCGAGCCTGATTGAACTGCTGCAGCAGCGACTGACGATGGTTGAGCCGATCGAGTGTCACCTCGGCGCGCCGCGCGATTGCGGCGGGGACGACGAAATGCGTCTCCGGGTCGCAGCCAACGTAGGGATCATGATCATTGAACTCGAGATCGCGGAGTGTCTTTTTAATGCCACGCGTGGCGGTGCCGACCATTTGTGTGAAGGTGGGGTCGTACTGAGTTCCCAGAAATCCGGCATAGGGACCGGCGCGATGGACTTCGCCTTGGCGACGACTGCTGAAGGGAAATGGCAGCGCCAGATTAGGCGGAATGGCGGGCTGCTGCGTACGCGTCTGGCTGTCGATGTAGTCGACGACGGAACCGAAGTAGGGCCAGTGTCGTGGATCGCGCGGACTGAGTTCCATCGCCACGTCGATCACCGGCGTTCCGGTTAAAGCAAAGGCCACTCCGTGAATGGGGTGAGGATGGGTGAGCGAGCGGAGCACGGTGCAGCGATCGAGCACTTTTCCAAATTGCGGAAAGAGTTCCCCGACGTGGCAGCCGGGCAGTGCCGAGGGGATGACGCCGAGTTCACCTTTGATTTCACGCGGTGCGTGAGGTTTGGGATCAACCCACTCGAGCTGACTGGGAGCGCCGTACAAATGAATCAAGATGATCGACTTGGCTTTGCCAAAAGAACGGTCGGCGGTCGGTGCCGCGGCCGCTTGCAGCGCGGAGATCTCGGCCAGACTGAGTCCGGCCAGTCCCAAGCCACCGACGCGGAGCCAGTCCCGACGCGTGACGCCGGAGGCAAATCGTTTCGCGGAACTGAGAATGTTCAGCATGGACGAAGTCCTTTAGTCGCTTGTTTTCAAAAGTTCCACTAGCTTGTCATCCGCCTGATAGAACACTCGCACTTGTACCCGCGCGTTTGCCAGTGAGTCGGACAATGTCTTCACCGATTCTAACTGACGGAATAAGATCTGGGCCTGCTTTAGTGCTTCTTCGGCTTGGGCGAGCCGTTCCTTGTTAGGGGCGTCATTTTTTTGTCGTGTGATATTTTGCCAATTCGAAACCGCAGCGTTGCACTGCGCAAGAGTGGTGGTGACAAACGATTGGGCCTTTTTCCAGTTACCCGGAGTGAAGCGATCGGGCTTGCCGACGATGCCTAAACGGAACATGGGATCGACCGTGACATCGAGCGTCTTACGAACGGTGGATTCAAATTTCAGGGAGATGACCTGGTCTTCAGGCTGGGCACCAAGCCAGACCAGCGCGGCACCCTTCTCGGCGTCGATCGACTTTTGTGCGTTGGCAGGTTCAAAACGCTGCGGGGGAAACGGTGCGCCAAATCCCAGTTCCAATTTCATCTTGGCGGGGTTGGGGGGATAAGGGATTTCCCAGCGCCCTTTCATGTTGGCCGGCTTGTTCAAATCGACTGGGATGCCGACACCGACAATCGGCTGACGCAGAGCGACGTAGTGAGATTTAGCGCCGGCACCGAGTTGCAACAGGCAGTTCATGAGGTGCGGAGCTGCCATGTTGGACTCCGCTTCGCGTTCCCAGCGGAACAGCAGTTCGTCATTGGCAAGATTCAAGCGTGCGATTTTGGCTCCGCCGCTCGTCGCACTGTCGTCGCGCAGAAGAATTTCCCATTCCCGATCGGCCGTGCCACCGGCGCCGGCTTCAAGCACGAATTTCTGCTTTGCCTTGATCGCCCCTTCGCCGCCCAGCAGGTGGACGATGACGAGTGATTTCGGTGGTGCGTAGATTTTACCGAGCGGCTGGGGATCGAAGGCCATCGGCGCGGCCGCTCCATCTTTCACCAAAAGCGGCAAATCAACGGCATCTTTGGGGAAGTCTTGGAAGGGATCGCGCGCGGGTTTGGCGG
>JBIIHW010000012.1:0-125880 GCA_044235425.1 Pirellulaceae bacterium | reverse complement strand
GGGGTTCGGGGGTCGGGGGTCGGGGTTCGAGGTTCGAGGTTCGAGGTTCGGGGTTCGGGGGGGCGGGGTCGCGCGGAGACACTGTGGCGCGGAGAGAATGGGGGGAGCTTAGGGGATCGAGTTTATTTATGGTCATTGGTCATTGGTCATTGGTCATTGGTCATTGGTCATTGGTCATTGGTCATTAGTCATTAGTCATTGGTCATTGGTCACCCGCTACCCGCTACCTGCTACCTGCTACCCGTCACCCGTCACCCGTCACCCGTCACCCGTCACCCGTCACCCGTCACCCGCCACCCGTCACCCGTCACCCGCTACCCGCTACCCGCCACCCGTCACCCGCTACCCGCTACCCGCTACCCGTCACCCGCTACCCGTCACCCGCTACCCGCTACCCGTCACCCGTCACCCGTCACCCGCCACCCGCTACCCGCTACCCGTCACCCGCTACCCGCCTCCGGCCTCCGAGCCGTGGCGCAGGGCTGGGTAATTTGAGTATTGTTGGGTGGAATTTTGGGTTAGAGGGGTGAAACGGTGACGACGTGTGGTTTGGTCTGCCGATACCACCGGAAATTACGTTAAAAGGATGGAACGTTGGTGCACGACGGAGAGATAAGGGATGGAGACGCTGGTGTGTCTCGAATTGACACGGAGGCAGAGCCATGCGCCTTTACCATTTTGTTGCATTGGGTTCCTGGGTAACTATAATCGCGACAATTCGTCCAAATTCCTTGTCACTAGTCGGTTTAGAACATCTGAGGCCGAGTGGGACGAGGGGGTTGGATCACCATTATTCGACGGTCGTCCCGCAGGTTTTCGAGAGAGTCGGCAAGCTCTAAGTCTTTCTGGCTCTAGACATTGAGGACTGGTTCATGAGCAAGCGTAGCTCGCGGAAAAATTCCGTATCCCGTTTGACCCCATCCACCTTCCAGCGGCGTCAGGAACTACAGCGGCTGCTGGCTGGTCGAACGATGCACGTCGAAAAGCTGGAAGACCGGTCGCTGATGACCGTCGGCCCTCATTTGGCGGGTATTCAGCCGAATGTTGGGACGGCGCTGCCGCTCACGCAGCTGGCCGACGGCCGGTATGACTTGGCCGATGTGGGGCGCATTGGAGTGCTCACGGAAGCTCCGCGGGAACTGCGGCTGCGGTTTGATGATGCGCAATCGTTTGCGTCCCAAGACGTGAGGGGGATTCGCATTACGCGTGCCGGTGGTGACGGGCAGCTGAGCACGACCGACGATAAGTCGAGTGACGTGGTGGTGCTCGATTCGACACTCACCGGTTTCAACGGCTTTGTCGGTGCCGATCCAGCTCCGAACCAAAACGTGCTGGTCGTACGCTTCCCGCAAACCTTACCCGATGATCTTTATCGTGTGGAGATCTTTGGTGCGGACATCAACTCGAAGGGGATCGCGGGGCTGCGCAACTTGGCGGGGCAGTTGTATGTCCCCAGCGACAGTAACCCACAGCTGGACCGTACCGTCGTCGATTTCAAGCTCAGCTTAGGTGCCGAGGTTACGGCAGTGGTTCCGCAGCCGACCTCGTCGCTGACGGGTGGCAAGGTGAGTCAGCAGCGGGACACGATTCTTGTTTACTTCAACGATGACGATTTCTGGCCGACGCGCATTAAGACGTCCGACTATCCCGACCCAGTGGGTCGTCCTTCGGTGGTGAACCCCGCGTTCTATCAGCTCATTTTTACTCAGGACACCGTTCGCAATACAGATGATGTTGTCTTCCTGCCGCAGGAAGTTACGTATGATCCGGTGACGAATTCGGCGGAGCTGAAGTTCGCCAGCGACTTGCAGGAACTGCGTTATCCGGCGGATCCGGCTGCTTATCCGTCGACCTGGTCGGGCAATCCGGCACTCTTGGGAACGGCCGTCGGCTACGGCACGTTCCGTTTGCGAGTTGGCAATAACGAAATCGGCATTGATAAGCCGGAAGACTTGCATCCAGCGCCGCCGACGAATCTGCCGATCACGGCGGCGGCGTCGACGAACTTCAACACGGGTGGCAGTGTACAGGCGACGTTTACGGCCAACGGCGATTACGCGCGACACGTGACGGTCACCATCAATTCGTCGGATGCCTTTCCATCCGCGGGCGATTTGCCGCTGGTGACGGTGATCGATCGTCAGATCTTCATCACGCTGAATCTGCTCGGTGGTTCGTCGATGAATGAGTTGCAAACGGCACTTTTGGGGAACCCCGAAGCGTCGGCACTCGTCACGATGACCGGTCCCTACACGGGTGGTTTCCCCACGGACGATATCGCCGCCACGGTGGGTGATTCGGTGCTGAAGCTGCAGCTGTTCGGCCAGGGCTCGAGTTTCGATGCGGCGACGCTCCTCGATACGGCAGCCGGGACGGTTGGGAACGGCAACTTGGTGTTGCCATCGAATCAGCATTTGCAGGTGACGGCGGATATCACCGCGGCGAAAGAAGATCGTTCTCGGATTCCCTATCCGGGGATGAGTGATGAACCGGGGCAGCGCGATTTACCGGCAGAGGCCAACAACGGCGGTGCTCAGCGCATCAACCCGGCCTTTGGACCGGACGTGAACGCAGGTCTGGAAACGATTCCCTACAATTTTAAATCGCTCTACGGTTTCGATCCGCTCGGCAATCCGCTGCAGAATGTCATCAATGACACGCAGAAGGAGCGTATTCGCGAAGCACTCGAGTTGTGGTCGAATTACATCGGCGTGCAGTTTTATGAAACTGATGATCAGGGTCTGACGTTTGCGACGGGCGACTTGCGATCGCTCGATGCCACCGCGCCGATGATTCGCACGGTGCCTTCGGGTTTGGTGCGAATCGATCCGACCTACAGCGATAGCCTCGTAGTGCTCGACACCAACAACACCTGGAACAACGCATTTGGTCAAAGTTATTTCACCAGCGCGATGACGGCGGTGGGATATCTGTTGGGGGTGGGAAGTTCACCGGAGTTGCCGACGAGCGGGGAGCCGGTTTATCCGAGTCCCAGTGAAGTGGCGACGGGCTTGCTCTTGCATCGCGCGGAGAGCAATGACATCGACATGTATAAGTTCACCGTTGACTTCTCGGTGGGCACCAGCGATGCCACGACCGGTGTCTTCACGGCGGAGACGTTTGCGGAGCGTCTGTCGGAGAGCAGTCAGCTCAACACCGTCCTGCGACTCTACAAGGAAGTGCCGGCGGTGAATGCCGCAAGCTCGACCGATTTCAATTCCAACGGTGCCGTGCAGGTAACCTTCACGGCCCAGGAAAGCGGCAATCGCGGAAATAGTTATCAGTTATCGTTCTCAGGTGGTGGCGCGTCGAGCACTCCGCAGATCATTGTCGTCGGACGCACGATCAACGTCGTCATGAATAACGACACGACGGCTCAAGAGGTGGTCGATGCTCTTAACCTCAACACCGATTCGGCAGCACTCGTGCAGGCCCGCGTCACGCGTGGCAACGCGGCAACGAAGGTCGGAACATTCGCGATCAATTATTCGCCGGTGAGCTTGGTGGGTGGAGCGGATGTGCGGCGCGAAGTGATCGCGCAGAACGACAACTACTACAGCCAGGATTCATTGCTGAGCGTCAACTTAACATCGGGCACGTATTACCTTGGCGTCAGCTCGGTGGGTAACTCCGACTACGATCCGACGATCGAGGATTCGGGCTATGGTGGTCGAACGGCGGGCAAGTATCAGCTCAAGGTTGATTTCCGTCCACAAGTAGCGGCTTCCGATTCGATTCGTGACCTGGATTATCGCACGGAAGGACGGATGGGTACGCCGCTGGATGGCGATGGCGACGGGCAGCCTGGTGGTGTCTATGACTTCTGGTTCCAAACTCGCAATGACAATCGCGTCCTGGAAGTGATTGGCGACAGCGGCTCGTTTACCGATGGACAGCTCATCACGATCACGAATTTCTTGGGCGTAGTCCGGCGGTTTGAAATCAACACCACGGGTGGCGTGGGCTCGGGTAACGTAGCGGTCGATCTGTTGCCGGGCGAGAGTGCCGCGACGGTCGCGGGTAAGCTTGCAGCTGCTATCAATGGAGCACTCGGATTCAACAGCAGCGTGGTCACCGTGGGCGGCGTGGGCAACAATCTGCTCACGTTTACCGGTGATCGTCTGGTGACACTCAGCACCGACATCATTGGGCTGAAGCTTAATGGCAAGACGATTTTCGTGAACAAGTCGGCCGGTCCCAATGCCGACGGGTCGAAGGATCGGCCGTTCAACAATGTCTCCTCGACGACGGTGCCGAGTGCCTTCTCGGCGGCTCAGCCGGGTGACATTGTGCGCATCGTGGGGAACGGCGGTTCGGACGGCAAGATGGAGACGCTGGCCGACAACTTTGCCTATGAAGTCGGTTTCGGCAGCTTACCCGGACAGACGCTTAGCGATGGCACGACGATGGAAGTGCCCAAGGGCGTGACGGTGATGATTGATGCGGGAGCGATTTTCAAATTGCGCGCGGCGCGAATCGGCGTCGGTAGCTCGTCGCTCGGTGTGGATCGCAGTGGTGCGGCCCTGCAGGTGCTCGGTACACCTCAGCAAAGTGTCTACTTCACGTCATGGTTCGATCAGACAATTGGGCTGGATACGTTCTTGTCAGCAACGACTCCGGCCAAGGGCAACTGGGGCGGTATCGCCTTCAAAAACGATCTGGATCGAGTCAAGGGGCAAGCGACCGACTATGAGTCGCAGGGCATCTTCCTCAACTACGTCAACAACGCCGACATTCGCTACGGCGGCGGTATTGTCAACGTGGATTCGATTGGTCAGGTCGTGCAGCCGATTCAGATGAGTGAATCGCGACCGACGTTGACGTTCAACAAGATCACACAAAGCGCGGACTCGGCGATGTCCGCCGATCCGGCGAGCTTCACGGAAACGTACTTCAACACGCCGCAGTATCAGTTGTCGGGGCAGTTCACGCCGGAATACAACCGCGTGGGGCCGATGATCCATGGCAACTTGCTCCTGGACAACTCGATCAACGGGTTGTTTGTGCGCATCACCACGACGTCGGGCACCTCAACGAAGACGCTTACCGGGCAGGGCCGTTTCGACGACACTGATATCGTGCACTACATTCCCGAGAATCTGGAAGTGGAGGGCACGCCGGGTGGGCCGATTCTCGATCGCACCAAGTTGCCCACGTCACTGATTACAGTCACTCCAGTATCAGCGGGGCGTTTGGCCGCAGGCTTGTATTCCTACCGGCTGACGCTGGTGGATGCCGATGGCTATGAAGGGCCGGCGTCGGAGGCCACAAATGCGGCCGCTTTGGGATCGATCGGTGGAGTGGTCCTGCGCAATTTGCCGGCGGCACCAGCTGGCTTTGTCGCGCGACGCGTTTACCGCAGCACGGACGGCCTGAACTTTGACCTCGTCACCCAGATCAATGCTGCGGATGTTTCCTATTTCGACAACGGTTCCACCTTGGGCGGAGCGCTCGATATCGCGCGGAGCGAAGTGCTGCGTCCGCGCTTGAATGGCCGGCTAAGTATCGATCCCGGTACCGTCGTGAAGCTCGAAGGAGCGCGACTGGAAGTCAGCTTTGGTGGACAGCTGCTGGCCGAAGCGTCGAACGGTCAGGATGTCATCTTCACGTCGAAGATGGACGATCGTTTTGGCGCTGGTGGTACGTTCGACACGAATAACGACAACAGTCAGGGCGTCAACGAACGCTTGCCCAATCCGGGTGACTGGGGTGGCATCTATGTTGGTCAGACGAGTTCGACTAGCCTCGACCATGCCTTCCTGGCCTACGGCGGTGGTATCACCAAGATCGAGGGTACTTTTAAAGCGTTCGACGTCTTGGAAGTACAGCAGGGTACATTCCGGCTCACCAACAGCGTGGTGGAACGCAGTTCTACCGGTCAAGGCGGTCAAGGGCCGGGCGATCGACTGGGCCGGTTAGCCAACGGCTCGGCGGTCATCTTCGTGCGCGGTTCGCAGCCGATCATCGTCAACAATGTGCTACGCAACAACGACGATCAAACGATTCTGGGTGGTGGCCCGCAGGCGGCGATTACGATCGACGTCAACTCGATGAATGCCGCGAATCTGGCCGACATCGGGCGTCAGACGGGATTCGTCGAACGGTTTACGAATTATGACGACAACAGTGGTCCGCTGATTCGCGCCAACCGGCTCGCAAGGAACGGTTACAACGCGCTTGTTGTGCGTGGTGAAAAGCTGCAAACGGAAAGTATCTGGGACGACACCGACATCGTACACGTGGTCTTCAGTACGGTATCCGTGGACAATATCTATTCGCAGGGCGGTTTGCGGCTGCAGAGTTCACCGACGGAAAGTTTGGTCGTCAAGTTCGCGGGACCGGGCAGCAGCTTTGATCCGAACGCGGGCACGGGATTGACGGCCACGGGCACGCCACTCGACATCGTCGATCGGATTGGCGGTTCGATCTACGTGCTGGGACAACCGGGACATCCGGTGGTGCTCACCTCGCTCTCAGACGACTCGATCGGGGCAGGGTTACAACCCGATAACGCGCCACAAAAAGACACCAATAACAACGGCATCGCCTCGATTCCGGTGGCCGGAGATTGGCGTGGCGTGTTCCTGGATCAAAACTCCAACGATCGCAATGTGGACTATGTGATCGAAACGGAATCGGCGGCCGAGATCGCTCCTGGTTCCAACGCTTCGATCGTTACGGCGCAGGTGCTAGGTAATCTCGCCGCATCGATTCAGGCGGGTGATGAGAATCTGCGATTGGGCTTCTCGGTGCAGGGATACTTGAGCGATCCGCACGACGTCGACATTTACAGCTTCCTCGGTTACGCAGGAACGGAAGTCTGGATCGATGTGGATCGCACCAGCAAGTCGCTGGATACGGTTGTCGAGCTATTAAATGCCGATGGTGTGGTACTCGCGCGGTCGAATGATAGCGCGGCCGAGGGCGCAGATCCTAGTCTGCTCTATGCGGATCCGACGGTGCCTTCGCAGTTCGTCAATCCGATGCAGAAGTCGGCGGCCGGCCAGCGTGATTTTGACACGCAGAATAGCCGTGATGCCGGACTGCGGATCGTGTTGCCGGGGAATGTGGGCACGCAAACGACCTATCACTTCCGGGTGCGAAGCAACGGGCCGGATCTCAGCCTGACCGATACGGGACTGACCAAGGGGCTATATCGTGTTTCGCTGCGCATGCGCGAGCTGGATGAGTTTGTGGGCTCGGTGATTCGCTATGCCGACATCCGCTATGCGACCAACGGCATCGTCGCGCAGGGCTTGCCGGCGCACTCACCACTGACCGGCGAAGTCGGTGAGAACTCGGAAGTCGCAGCGGGATTGGAGCCCGAGGTCGACAATGGAACGTTTATTGCTGGAGTCACGCCGACGGGGCGTGGTCCGCAGTACATCGGCAACCTGCTCACCACCGACCGTTCCACGTTGTCGATTGGTGGTACGCTCACCGGCTTTGGGGATGTGGATTTCTACCGCTTTGACACGAACTACACGCTGCTCAGTAACACGCAGGCCCCGCCGCTCACGGTACCTCTCACGTTTGATGTCGACTACGCCGACGGACTGACGCGCGCCAATACGAACTTGGCGGTGTATGACAGTTTTGGTCGTCTAGTGCTCATTGGTCGCAATTCGAATATCGCGGATGATCAAGCGCGGCCGTTGTCGGGCTCCGATCTGGCCGACTTGTCCCGCGGCAGTGCCGGTCAGGGAGATGCGTTCATTGGACCTGTGCAGGTCCCGACCAACGGCGGTAGCTATTACCTGGCGGTGTTCCATAATCAGCGGATTCCAAGCGAGTTAACGCAATTTACAACGCTGGACAGTGATGATCCGCTGGTGCGACTGGAGCCAATCAATACGGTGCGACGAATTGCGGAGGATCACATTGATGTGCAAGGTGGTGCGACGGCTGAACCACCGATCATGGGACCACTCTTGGATCCGACCTTCGCCGGCACCGGCGATAACCTATGGCAGATCACGAATGCCGAGCCGGGGCCGAGCAATTTTGGACGCGGCTTGAATCCGACGTTTGACGGGAGTCGAGCTGGCGGTCCGGGGCTGGTCTTCGATGCGGAGAACAACGATAGCCTGTTCACACCGCAGGACATCGATGGTGCCGCCTGGAATACTCTGTTTGATGCCAATATTGGCGACGAGTTGGTCAACACGTCGCAAACCATTCCCCACATTACCGTGCTGGGCGTGGGCGATGGTACCTACGATTACTATCGATTTGTGGTGCCTACGGATGGCGCCCGAGTGATCCTCGACATCGACTTCACCACTGGTGGTTTAGATTCCTGGATTGGTCTCTGGAATGCCGATACCGGGCTGCTGATCGATGAGAATGATGACCCCCTGACATTTGATCCTGGAGCGGGTGGTAGCAGCACTGTTTTAGATTCTTACATTGAGACTAACCTGGCGGCTGGCACGTACGTTGTCGGCGTGGCTCGCTTCCCAACCGTTCCTCAGAACGGCGGGTTTGTTAACACCACCTCCGGTTTTGACAGCACGATTCAGGTGGGAACGACCTACTCACTCCAGATCTCGGTCGAGAATCACGCGGTCACAGGTAACAACTCGGGTGGCGGCGATAGCTTCCACTTTGGCAACCCAGCGGGTGGCTACCAAACCATTTCCGGACTGCCCGCTCGGGGCGATATGGTCTCTAACCCGTTCAGCCTCGAAGGCTACTCGGCGGGGGACCAGCCCGTGTTCTACTTCACCTATTTCCTCGCTGTCGATGATGCGGGTGACGACTTCCGCGTCTTCGTGGATGATGCCGTGGGTGGCAGCACACTCGTGGCTTCCAGCAACGCGGACGAGCTCCGGGATGCCCGTATTCGGCCCTTGTTTAATGGTTCGGGCGAGTGGCGCCAGGCACGAATTGATCTGTCGCGCTTCGCGAACCAAAGCAACCTGCAGCTGCGGTTTAATTTCCAGGCCGACGGCGTCGGTGACCGGCGTGCAGGTGCCTATGTTGATGATCTGATCATCGGATTCGCCGAGCGTGGTGAAATGGTCACCCGGCCCGGATTGACCTCCTCGGGCACTCCCACCTTTGTGCAGAACCCGAACTCGATCGAATCACCTCAAGGTGAAATTGCCAGCGGGCCGTATCAAGTGGAAATGCGCCGCGCTTCGAACTTCGGCAGCGGCCAAAATCCTAACCCGGTCACGCTCATTCTTAACCGTTCTATTGACACGAATGATCGACTAACCGAACAAGTGACGCTGTACACTGTGCCCGGCGCGGAACTCACCGACGGTCAGACCTTCACGCTCGGTGATGGCATCAACTTGCTCACCTTCGAGTTTAACGATCCGGCGGGGGCTTTCCCGTCGTTTAATCCCGAAAACGTACCGGTAACGTTTGATGCCTCGATGAGTGCGGCAGACGTCGCGGCTCAGATCCGCGCGATGATCAACAGCCCCCAAGTGCGCAGCGTGCTCTCCCTGCAAGCTGCGTCCGCGGACGGGTCAGTCGCCGGTGCTACGGGTGGAGATGCGCGCGACAATCGAGTGCACATTTTCGGCAACGTGACCGGAAACGTGGTGCTGAAGGCGGGTGATCCGATTCCGCCAAGTGCCGTATATGCAATTCACACCACGGATCTGGGGGATAGCAATACCTACCGCGATCAAGGCCAACTCCTCATCGATTCCAACACCGTTACGTTCTCGCGTGATTTCGGTATCGTGGTGGATGCTGGACTACGCGATCGCACTCCGAACGTGCCCGTGCCCGCCGGCAACAGTCATCCGGGCGCGGCCATCAAATTCCCGGCTCTCAATAATCGCGCCGGCGATAGCTTGCCGGGTGGCGGTTTCACTCCCGGCGCTACCGTCTCCAACAATCTGCTCGCTGAAAATGGACTCGGCGGCATCCATGTGAGCGGTAATTTGGCACCGGTCGAGATTCGCACGCGGATCCCCGACGATGGGATCACTCCCGGACGCCCGATCTGTACCGAGGCGTCGAGCACGGCGAATGGCGATACGGCGGGTGATCAGTATCGGGACGGTGAAACGTTCACGCTGCAGATGGGCCGCAACACAGTGACCTTCGAATTCGAGGATATCGGCGGCGGCTCGGACACCACGCCGGTCTGCACCGGAAGCGGCGAAATTGGCGGGAATGGCTACAATCCCGCCAACGTGCCGATTTTCTATCGTCAATCCAGCGGCACGCTCTACCTCGGCCGCGGTACGGGATATAGCCAGCGGGAAATGGCTCGCGCGATCGCCAATGCGATCAACTCCTCGATTCTCACGTCCAACTTCACTTCACTCAATACGGACGACCTGGGTGTGACAGTCAGCAGCCAGCTCGATGGACTGCCGGCCGTCTATGTCGATCACATCGAGAACTTTGGCATGGTAAGTGCCTTGGCGAACATGCTGCGCCGCTTGCCGCTGGCGCTCGCGCCCGTTCCGTTTGCTCGCATCGTGAACAACACGATCGTCGGACAAGATGGTACGGCGGCACTCTTCCCTCAGGCTTACGCCGAGTCGAATGACTCGATTGAAACGGCGATCGACACGAAACAAGGTCGCCAGATGAAGCCGGATGTTTACACGGTCACCGGTAGCATTGGCGATAATCCGACCTACCGACTCGATCCCTCCCTGGATGTCGACTTCTATCGCTTCCATTTGGACATTGCGGATCGAGTGGAAATCGATCTCGACACGCCGGCAGTGCAAGGCCGGCTGAACACACTGATTCGCTTGTTCAATGAGCAGGGCCAGGAAGTCGCTCGCAGCGACGACAATGCCGCACCGGGTGAAACGGCATCGACGGAATCCTACTTGAACTTCACCGCGACGGCATCCGGCAGCTACTACGTTGCCGTCAGCGCCGCGGGCAATGGCAGCTATGACGCTCGTAGTTTGAACAATCGTCAAACGGCGACTACGCTCGGCCAGTACACGATGTCGCTGGACGTGTCGCATCCCAACACTGCCGCCTTGCTGGTGAATCAAACGACCTATCCCGCAGGTTCGGCTTTCCTGGTGCGCGATGTGGCGGGTAACACGGCGATCTTTGAATACACCAACGGTGGCGGCGCGACGATTCCCGGCGCGATTGCGATTGTCCAAGATCCGGCCGAATTCCGTCGAGCGGATACGGCGGTGGCGACGGCGAACGCGATCAATGGTGCGGCGGCTCTGTCCAACGGCATGTCGCTGCCCAATGGCGTTTTTGGGAACGCGAGCCCGCTGACGCGCGTGATCGCTCGAGCGATGGGTGGCCCGGCTGGTTCCGATGGCGGCCCGGCACTCTATCCACCGAACGGACTCGACTCCAGCCCCAACGCCTGGTCGCACGATCGGCCCGCAACCGGTGTGGCCGCATGGGGCGAACAGTGGGTAACCCTCTTGAACGTCGCGGAAGTCCGCGTTTTGTCGGGACCGATTCAGCTGACTCCCGCAGGCGACAACAACAGCAACGTCCTGCTCGAAACGGGCGTACTCGCTTCAGAACGCTCCGGACCGACGCTCGTCAACAACATCTTTGCGAATTTGAATTCGGGATTTGTCAATCTGTCATCGACCACCTTCGGTACTGCCTCGGTCGTTTCCGGCTCGGTCTTCCAGCACACGCTGACGACAACAACCACCTCGGCACCGGGCATCGACTTCAATATTCAGCTGGGCAACAACGAGCCGCTGTTTGTGAATCCCGAGAACGGCAACTACTATCCGATTGCGCCGTCGCGGGTGATTGATAGTGCGGTGAGTTCGATTCAGGATCGCGAGGATTTTGCGAATCGAGTGAAGGCGCCTCTGGGATTGCCTTCGTCGCCCATTGCGGCCCCTGAACTAGATAATCGCGGCACGCTGCGAATCGATAATCCGTTTGTCGCCAACGCACAAGGCCAAGGCGACAACGTATTCAAGGATCGTGGTGCACTCGACGTCGCTGACTTCGTCAGTCCCACGGCGGAACTGCTCGGTCCGAAGGATAATGATGCCTTGGCGATCGATCAGGATCCATCCGCCACCGTTGTGCGACTGGCCAGTGGTGTTTACTCGCAATTCCGCGTGCAGATCCAAGACACCTTTGGAGCGGACAATCCGTTCCCCGGCACCCAGGCGGACAGCAACACGATTCTCACCAGCCCGGTGACGATCGATGAGAATGGGGTGGCCGTGACCCTGGTTGGCGCCGGCGTAACGCTCTACCAAGACAATCGCATGCTCCGTGAGGGCTTCGATTATTCGTTCAGCTACGACTCGCTGACCCGCACGATCATCCTCACGCCGCTGGCCGGTTTGTGGAACGATGCCAGTGTCTACGAAATCCAGCTCAACAATCGCGATCGTATCGTGATTGATTCGCCCACGGGAGCGACGACGACCGATGGGCAGACGTTTACGATCACCGACGGCACCGGGGCGAAGGTGACGTTCGAGTACGAAGCGGGCTATCGCATGCAGGTTCCGCAGACGCTCTCGCTGCTGGTCCCGCTGGCTGGTGGCGGTCTAGCTCCGGGCAGTATCACCGACGGACAGAAGTTCACGGTGAGTGACGGGAAGCGAACGGTAACGTTTGAATACAACAGTAGTGGCGGTGTCACCGCAGGGAACACGGCGATTCCGTTCGTTGTGAACGCCAGCCAGGATGATTTGGCCATTGCCACGGTAGCCGCTTTGCAGACAGCCATCGACGGCAATCGCTTGGTGGGCTTGCAGCCGCGGTACTTGGGCCGAGGTGAGATTCACATAGGCGCGACTTCGACGGCCTCGGTGACAACGGCCGGTTCCACGCTCACACTGAACTTCGCTCAGCGCCCGCTCAGCATTAATTTGCCAGCGGTAGGCCTG
The DNA here is from genome assembly GCA_044235425.1 of Pirellulaceae bacterium. Lineage (GTDB taxonomy): Bacteria > Planctomycetota > Planctomycetia > Pirellulales > Pirellulaceae > JBJSXJ01. The sequence goes on along the minus strand of JBIIHW010000012.1, from coordinate 113,047 downwards.
GGTGCAGGCGGCATCACGGATGGTGAAACCATTCGCATCTCGAACACAGCCCTCAATCGAACGATTACTTTTGAGTTCGATAATGTGGTGAATTCGCCGGGTGTGAAGCCCGGAAATACGGCAGTGGCGTACAATCCGACCGATACGCTCGATGTCATCGCCGACAACTTGGCGCTCGCCATCAGCCTCTCGAATCTAGCCCTCCCCGCACTCAATGCCGGCGACGGTGTGATCTCGCTGCAAGCTGGTTCACAGCATACGTTGGATGTGACGAACACGGTGGCCACACGCACGATGTTTATCGCGGGCATTGCGGATGGCGAGTTCTTTGATGTGCGCCGCACGGTGAGTGGCGTGACGACGCAGCAGCGATTCCTGTTTGACTTTAGCGGTCGAGTACCGCTGCCAGGGACGACGTTGATTGCGCTGACGAGTGCGGACACCCAGCAAGACTTGACCACGAAGATCGCCGCAGCGGTTACCGCCGATGGGCTGGGACTCACGCCCACGCAGTTCGCGAACGGCAATCTGCTCATCGGTGGCACAACGGAATACGTGGTGGACGCTTCAAGTGCTCCGAGCGTTGTGCTGCAAGGCAAGCCCGGCGTGCAAACCAACACGCAGATTGTGCTGCCCTCGTCGCTGGCGATTCAAGTTCCAGCCGGAAACGCAATTCCCGACGGCTTGCTGTTCACCATCAGCGATGGCACGCGGCAAGTGGTATTCGAGTTCAACAATGATGGCCGTTTCACGGACGCGAATAACGATTTCGTCCCCGATAATCTCCTGGTTCCTTTCCTCACCAGCATGAGCCAGGATCAAGTTGCTGACGCGGTGCTGACGGCGATTACGAGTGCTGGATTGTCCCTGAGCCCACCGATCGCGAATAACCCGGTCAATGGCTTGGTGATTTTGGGAACCAGCCCCGAAGATACGGTGTCGACCGATGGCATCATTCTGCAGACGCAGGAGATTATCCTCGGTTTACGCGATGGGGACTCGTTTACGATCGACGATGGCACTCGCAGCCAATCGTTCGAGTTCGAGGACAATGCTCTGAACAATGGCGTGACCGCGGGTCGACTGCCGATCTTCTTCGATGCACGTGCCACGGTCGACGCGGTTGCCGATTCGATCGTAGCCGCGATCAAGAACGCCGCACTCTGCACCAACGATGGCGTCTCGTGCCTGGGAGGCACAACGAATCTGGGACGCGGTGTGGTACAGCTTGACGACACCGGCCGTCACACAACGACGCTCGGCCCGAACTCGCCGCTCACCCTCACCGGTGTTCCCGGCGGAGCTGTGGTGGTGAATTTCATTCCCGATGTGACGTACAGTGACGAGCAAATGGCAGCTCAGATCATTGACGCGATCAATAAAAATGCTGGCAGTCGTTTGACGGGTGTTACCGCCTCGCTCCGTGGTGGCTCAACCGTCTATGTAGACTTCCAAAACCGCGATGGTTCGGCACTCGATTTCTCGACAACGCCGGCTTCGATTTTGGGTGTCTCCAACTTCTTCCTGCCAGCCATCAAGGATGGCTATGGAAATCTGCTACGCGGAAATCAGCCTAGTAATCAGACGAAGTTCACGATCTTGATGCCGCAAGTAGGGGTTGATTACGGCGACTCGCCAGATCCGTTTTCAGGTGCCGGACGCTATCCAACCGTGGAAGCGAACGATGGGGCGCGACACACGATCAGCGCCGCAAATCCGCTCTTCCTCGGAGCGACGATCGACGCGGATCCGTTCGCTATGCCCAATCCTCAGGCCAACGGCGACGACACCGATCTGCGTGTCAATCTGACCTTCTCGCCCGGCCTGTCGCAGACGGGCGCCGACGGACGGCAGTTGATCACCGTGGGACTGGACACCAATGGCAACCCCGATATCGCCGATGGCAATGTCTTCTGGCTGTGCGATCGCGGCATCGACCTCTGTCCAATCGATGACCCAGCCAACTGGAAGCTATACGAATTTGACAATAATGCGTCGGTGATTGATGGTCGAACCGTGATTCAGTTCACGGCGACGTCGACCGTAAACGACATCGTCAACGGGATGGTCGATGCGATTCGTCGCTCGGGTATCTCGGCTCAAGCCACCAACGCGGGCAGCGGCACTCTGCAGCTCAACGCTCAAGATGACAATGGCGTCGTCTTTGGTGTGCAGCCAGTCGGTGGCGATCGCTTTGGCCATTTGTTCAACGAGTATCTCGACACGATCGTAAATGTCACCTCGTCGGGTACTGGCTTCATCGATGCTTGGATCGATTACAACCAAGATGGTGACTGGCTGGATCCGGGTGAGCAGATCATCAAGAGTGCCGCGGCCGTCGTGGGCAATAATGCCTTCACGATTCGCACACTCGCCGGTGCTGCACCGGGTGCCACCTACGCTCGCTTCCGCTTGAGCACGACCGGCGGATTGTTACCTACCGGCTTGGCCGTCGGCGGCGAAGTCGAAGATTACCGCATCACGATTTTGCCAGGCATTCCACCGGTCGCGAATGCCGATCCGACCGCCAGCGATCCGGTTCAGGTGGCGGCGTACACGACGAGCGAAGAGGCGGATATTTCGATCACCGCCAATTTGGGTCTGCTGGCGAACGATACGGATGCCGATACGGCGCCGGCCGGAATCAGCATTTACCAAGTGAACGGCTTGGCCGCCAATGTCGGCACGGGAATCACCTTGCCCTCGGGCGCACTGCTCACCGTGCTGTCCGACGGCAGCTTCCTCTACGACCCACGACCCTCGTCCACCCTCGATGCACTCGCCGTGGGCGACATCTTCCTGGACAGTTTCACCTACACCGCGTGGGATGGAGTTCTGCCATCAAACACGGCGAACGTCACGATCCAAGTCACGGGGGTCAACGACCCTCCGCAGGCATTCCCCAACCAGTACACGGTGAGCGAGGATGCTCAGCTGGCTGGCCAGAACGTCATTTTGGATGACACCGGGGCCGGCGCCGATCGTGATCTCGATCGCGGCGATCTGTTGCAGCTCACCGCGATCAATGGAGTTGCACTGACGGGCACAGCGAATGTGGTGGTGACACTCGCCTCGGGTGCGACGGTGACGGCGATTTACAACGCCAACTTGGGACGCTTCGACGGCAATTTTGTCTACGATCCGACCACGTCCGCGACGCTGCAAAGCCTGCCACAAGGCACCACCGGCAGCGATACGTTCACCTACGCCATTCGCGATCGCTCGGGGGCTACGTCAGCGGCCACGGTGACGCTGAACATCACGGGTCAAAATGACGCTCCATCAGCACCCAATCGCACCTACAACACGCACGAAGATGTCGTCTTCGCGGGCGCTAATCTGGTCAGCGATCTGCCCGCTGTCACCGATCCCGATGTCGGTGAATCAGCTTCGATCGCCCTCAGCCAAATCAACGGCGCCAGCTTCGTCGTGAACTCGCCGATCACGCTGCCCAGCGGCGCCGTTCTGACCGTCACGTCGGCCGGTGGTGCGTTCACCTACGATCCACGAACTGCGTTTAATTACTTGCGAGTGGGCCAGAGTGCGAATGACACGTTCACCTACGGAGTGGTAGACGTGAACGGTGCAGTCGGTACCGCAACGGTAACCCTGGTCGTAGATGGCCGAAACGATACGCCAATCGCCGTCGCCAATAGCTACTCGACGAACGACAACACCACGATCACAAATAGGAATCTGCTGACCGATAACACGGGCAGTGGAGTGGATTTCGATCCCGATATTGGTGACGTGCTCCGCATCGTGTCGATCCAGACGCCGACGAGTAACTTTGTCATCAGTGGCACGGCCAACGTGTCCGTGGTGATCGACTCCGGTGCGACCGTGACGGTGCTCTACAACGCCACGCTCGGTCGCTTCGATGGCAGCTTCATCTACGATCCGACCACCTCCGCCTCGCTGAATGCCTTGCAGATTGGTCAGACCGGCACCGACGTGTTCAGCTACGGTGTGGGCGATGGCTTGGCAAGTTCAACGGCCAGCGTGACGATCACCGTCGCGGGGGCCAACGATCCGCCAGTCGCCACCCCAGATCAGCTCACGACGGACGAAGATACGCTGCTCAGCGATAATGTCATCACGCGTGTCCCAGCGGACTTCGATCCTGATGCGGGCGACACCGCAACGCTTACCGTGGTCGCGATCAATGGCATCGCCAACAACGTGGGCGCGACCATTACCACCAGCAAGGGTGCGACGCTGCGAGTGACCACTTCGGGCGCCGTGACGTACGATCCTCGCGGTTCCGCGACGCTACAAGCTTTGGCGGCAGGGCAGACGGATACCGACACCTTTACCTACACCGTGGCCGACAATCGCGGCGGTTCGTCGACCGCGACGGTTACCGTGACCGTGACCGGTGTTAATGACAATCCGATCGCTCGCCCCAACAGCTACACGACCGACGACAATACGGTGCTGCTCGGCAAGAACGTGATTACCGATAGCCCCGCCGACACGGATCCCGATACCGGCGACACCGCCTTGCTGCGCATTACCGCGGTGCAGGGAGATACGTCGGGTGTAGGAACTCCAGTCGCCAGTGCCAAGGGGGCCACGGTGACCATCTCCAGCGACGGCTCGCTGGTCTACGATCCCACCACCTCCGCAACACTCAATGCCTTGCAAGTCGGTCAGTCCACGACTGACACCTTCACCTACACAGTAGGGGACGGCAAGGGCGGCGCGGCGACGGCGACGGTCACGATCTCGGTCGTCGGCGTTAATGATCCACCGGTCGCTCGTAACAATAGCTACACGACCAATGAGAATACGGCGCTGGCCAATCGCAACGTCATCACTGATGCTCCCGCTGATTCGGATGCCGATGCGGGCGACATCATCACGGTGACCGCCATCAACGGTGCTCCCAACGTGGGCAAGACTTTGACCTCCGATTTTGGTGCGAGCTTCAGGGTGATGGCCAACGGAGCGTTCACCTACGATCCGACCACCTCCGCCACCCTCAACGCTCTTACCACCGGTGACTCCGTTGGTGATTCCTTCACCTACACGATCACCGACAGCAAGGGCGCGACCTCAACCGCTACGGTCATCGTTACCGTGACCGGCATCAATGATCCGCCAAGTGTGCTCAACGACAGCGCGACCACCAACAAAGGCACGCCCATCACGATCAATGTGCTGGCCAACGATTCCGATCCCGAAGGGCCGATCACCAATGGCACGGTGACGATTATCCCGGGCACCGGACCCGCTCACGGTACGGCGGTCGTGCAAGCCAACGGCAGCGTTCGCTACACGCCGAACGCCACCTACACCGGACTCGATTCGTTCCAGTACACGGTCACCGATAGCCAGGGTGCGGTCTCGCTCCCCGCACTCGTCACCATCGATGTCGTGCCGATTCCGTCGCCGTTCCAGAACCCAGTCAATCCGCCGGACGTTAACGCCGACACCTTTGTGTCGCCGATCGATGCCCTGCTGATTATCAACTTCCTGAACGTCAACCCAGGTGTGACCACGCCTCCCGCCGCGCCGCCGTTCCTCGATGTCGACGGCAGCTTCACGGTCGAGCCGCTCGATGCCCTGATTGTCATCAACCGGCTTAACACGGGTGGTGCCAGCGAGGGAGCTGGGGAAGGCGAGGGCGAAGGGATTACTGCGGCCGATGCCTGGAATCAGGCGCTGGTGATGAGTCCGCTGGCGGTGGGACTACCCGGCACATCGTTGCTGGTCGATCATCGCTGGTCGCCGGGCGATTCACTGGCGACGAATGGTGCTGGCAGCAGTGGCTCAAGCAGTTCACCGAGTGCCGCGTCGGCGAAGAATGCCTACGAAGCAGCGTTTGCCGTGCTGGCGAGCGACGTATCGGTGGCCATGGATGTAGGCGGCGAGCTTGCGGGTGTCACCGCTCAGTCCGCTGCTTCTGCAGCGGCTGACAATTCGGCATGGGATGAAGCACTTGATGACCTGCTGGATGGTTCAAGTTGGTAGTGGGGGCAGGTCAGCTGGTTTGTGGTGAGTTGGGTTCAGGTCAGTTGGTTATCGGTTAGTGGAGTTGGAAGTGGCATGGCCACCCTTAATGGTGGTTTGTGTCAAAATGATGCAAGTTTTGAAATGGTCGGTAAATTGAAGTTTCGATAGACTCTCCGGATGATATCCGGTTCAAATCCATCGGTTTACGTGCATCGTTCACGCGAAGCATTAAGAGGAAACGGTAATGGCAATCCGCAAGTCACCTCGTCCACGCGGAACTCGGAAGCAAAACTTGGAACAGCGCTTGCGGCAGCATATTCGGCGTGCCGCGCGGTTTGAGTCGCTGGAGACTCGGCAGATGATGGCTGCCGACGCGATCTATTACCCGGGGACTCCTCCGGATCGCATGTTGCCAGATATTCATGATGACGACGATCACGGCGGCGCTGAGGCGTTTCGAGCTTCGAATCGCTGGACCACGACCGCCACGAACGGCAGTGGGTTGCAGCAGGGTGATTCGACGACGATCACCTGGAGCATTGTGCCGGACGGTGGTCAGAGTAATTTGATCGCGCGACTGGATGCGATCTATGGCGGCGGTAGTGGCCCGCTGTCAGCTCGCCCATGGTTCCCGCTGATAAGTTCAGCGTTCAATTCTTGGACGTTGCAGTCGGGTTTGAAGTTTGTTTATGAGGCAAACGACGACAATGCAACGATGTCGAGCGGCAACGTGGGCGTCTTGGGCGTGCGCGGTGACATGCGCATCAATGGTACGAATATTGATGGTAACTTTAACGTTCTCGGTTTTGCCTTCCTGCCGAACTATGGCGAAATCACGCTCGACACGAACGACGTCTTTTATGCTGATACCTCCAGTAATTCGATTGGCTTGCGAAATGTTCTGACGCATGAGATCGGACATGCGCTGGGGCTGTTGCACACCTGCCCGATCGACCAGTCGAAGTTGATGGAGCCGTTCTATTCGCCGGCTTTCGACGGGCCGCAGATCGATGACATTCTGGCCGTCAATCGACTTTACGGCGATCGTTTGGAGCCGAACGATACGAGGCCGCTAGCGACGAATTTGGGTACGCTCAATTCTGGCACGGTGACGACGTCGAGCGTGAGTGTGGATGGCACGAGCGACACGGACCTGTACAGCTTCACGGTCACGGGCACGACGGGCAAGCGCCTCAGTGCGACGCTGCGTCCCGAAGGTGCGTCGTATCTCGAAGGTCCCCAGAATTCAGATGGCAGCTGCTCAGCGGGGACCATCTTCAATTCTCGAGTGGAAAATAACTTGAGCATTGAAATTCTCGATACCGATGGCACAACGGTACTGGCTGCGGCAACGAGTGCTCCGGCGGGAGTAAATGAGACGTTGAGCGGCTTGGTGCTCCCGGTGGCGGGGACGTATTTTGTTCGCATCAAGGGCGCGACTGACAGAGCGCAAATGTATTCGCTTGACCTGACCGTGACGCAGGGGAGTGTCACGGGGCCGACACTGATTGGTATTCAGCCCAATGCGGTCGGACTGTTTGATGTTGATAATCCGTTCGATTTCAAGGTTCCCACAAACAATCAGCTCACCGTCGCTCCGCAGCAGCTGACTTTCCGCTTCGACGCTTCTTCAGGACTCGACCCAGCCACGCTATCGGGTATTGAGCTCTATCGTACCGGTAGTGACGGTCGCTTTGACGTTGCGTATGGGGCGACCGATTTGGGAACGGTCGGCACTCTCTCACCCGCGATCCTCGATTTCTCGGCGGTCAAGCTTGGCCAAAGCGAAAACAGTATTCAACTGAATTTCACGGCAGCGGATCTCGGTGCCAATGTTACTCCCAGGGTAACCGTGACTGGCCAGACGATCGACGTGGTGCTCAACACCCACGCCGGGATCGGCTCTCGTTCGACGGCGCAGATGGTGGTCGATGCCTTGAACCAAAATGCGAATGCTCGCGTTCTGGTCAAGACGCAGCTGCGTGGCGGGCTGAATGGCAGTGCCGATGTAGCAGGGATTACAGGCCCGGTGAGCGTGCAGCTGGCGGGGGCCGATGTTCCGAAGGCGTCGAGTAGTTTTGGTGCGCCGGCACCGCTGGAGGTGCGTTTGACTGCCGTCAACGCGACGGCCGGCAATCCCGTAGCCATCGGCGTCTACAAGGCAGCACTCGGCACCGCCGGTGTTCCGCAGATCACGGTCGATTCGGTCCGCAATCGCATTTACATCACGCTCGACACCACCGGCGGCACGACCGCTCAGCAGCTCGTGACTGCGATCAACGGCAACGCACAGGCGGCTGGTCTGGTCCGCGCCAGCATTCCGTTCGGTGCCGGAACAACGAACGTTGCCAGCACGGCACCGACGCAAACGGTGCTCATGCTGGGGCGCGACGAACGGATTGTGCCAGGCTTTTTGGGCCTGGGGACTACCAACCGCGAAGTGATCGCTCGGTTTGCCTCCACGCTAGTCAATGATCTCTACCGCGTGGAGATTCAAAGTCAGGACAATCCGGCCATCAATCGAGTGGCTCTGCGCAACATCGTGGGGCAGCGATTTGAGCCCACGTTCCCGGGGCTCGATCGCGATATCAACGAATTCACGCTGGAACTGGGACCGCAAGTGGTCGCCGTCGTGCCGCAGCCGGTTACGCGGATGAACGGACCGGGTGGCGCGTTCGCCGGGATGACTCAGGCTCGCGATACGATCGAAGTTTATTTCAACGAAGATGATCTGCGGGACGATGCGACGTCGGCGGAAAACGTGAACTTCTACCAGCTCGTCGTGACCAACGATACGGTGCGTAACACCGACGATGTGGTCTTCAAGCCGACGACGGTTTCGTATGATCCCGTGGCGAATAAGGCGACGCTCAAGTTTGCCGATGATCTGACGACGCTGGCAGGCGGCGCGGCCACGTTCCGGCTGCGAGTCGGCACCGATGAAACTCCGCTGCCCGCCGCGCCCACGTCGGTCAATGTGACGACCGACGCCGCGGACTCGTTCGGCGCCGCAAACGCTTCGGCACTCGGTACGCTCAGCGCCAGTAACACGACGAGCGTGATCATCAATTCGACGATCAGCAACGGCGATGCGGGGCTTTCGCTGCCGCTCGATTTCATGGGTGGAGTGGATGATCCTGGGCATCGTGACATTCCGGTGGAAGTCCATTCCGACGGTCCCGATGCCAGCGACGCGATTCGAATTCAGGCCTACAACTTCCAGGATGTGTATGGTCAGGATCCGTTCGGCGTGGATTTGCACAATCAGATTACGGAAGAGCAAAAGCAGCGAGCTCGTGAGATCTTTGATCTCTACTCGCGGTACTCCGGCATTCGCTTTGTTGAGACGCCCGCGTCGGGTTACACGATTGTGACCGGTGACTTGCGAGCGCTCGATCCCACGATTCCGACGGGCGCGGGCGGTGTCGCTGGTCTGGCCGGTGGTTCGCTGGCGATCATGGATGCGGCCGAGTCGTGGACGAACCAGTATGGCGGCTCCTGGATGAGTGTTGCGCTGCACGAAATCGGTCACTTGTTGGGACAGGGGCACACGTACGATTTGCCCTATACCGACCAGGGGCCACTGGCGAGTCTTCCCGCTTATCCGGCCAACCCGGAAGCAATTTTTCCGAGCGACGCCGACTTAATGCACATGCAATACATGTATCGTCCGGATGGAATGGACGTCGACATGTACCGCTTTGATGTGCCGGTGGGGACAAGTGGCGATTTGTCGGTGGAAGTTTTTGCCGAGCGGATGGCGGATTCCAGCCAGCTCGATGCGACCCTGCGACTCTACCGCGAAACGTCACCGGGAGTACGCGAACTGGTCACCCAGAACGATGATTATTACAGTCAGGATTCGCTCTTGAAGGTCGGTAAATTGCCGGCCGGCACCTACTTCATCGCCGTTGCAGCGAAAGGCACGGAATACGACCCGAGCGTCGCTCAAAGCAGCCTGGGTGGTAAGAGCCAAGGGGATTATCAGCTGCGAGTTGATTTCCGTCCTGCGGCTACGAATTCGATCGTCGACAACGCCGGTACCGCACTGGATGGTGACGGCGATGGAACTCCCGGCGGCGTCTATAACTTCTGGTTCCGCAGCCAAACGGTCAACTCGACACCCGCAGCCAACAACACGCTGTTCGTTGACAAGTCAGCGCCCAGTGGTGGTAACGGAACGATGACCACACCATTCAACAACTTGTCGACGGCCTTGGCAGCGGCCACAGCGGGACAGATTGTGCGGGTGATCGCCAATCCCGGTACCGACAACGATCTTGACACGACCAGTGACAATCAGGCCTATGAACTGGGTCGTGGTGGTCCTCTGAATACACCGCTGAGCGACGGTGCCACGATGGTGGTACCTAAGGGGGTGACGGTGATGATCGACAATGGAGCGATCATCAAGGTCCGAGGCACGCGCATCGGCGTCGGCAGTACAACTACGGCGGTGGATGTGAGCGGTGGTGCCCTGCAAGTGCTCGGTACGCCTGACCGCAGCGTGTTCTTCACGTCATATAACGACAAGGCGTTAGGCACCAGTACGAATGACCTGCCCACGACGCCAGCGGCGGGTGACTGGGGTGGTTTGGACTTCCGCGAAAATATCGATCGCGCTCAGGGACGTTTCACCTACGATCGCCAGGGGATTTTCCTGAACTACGTCAACAACGCCGACATGCGGTTTGGCGGTGGTCGAGTACAGGTGGACTCGCTCACGCAAACCGTCCGTCCGATCGATGCCTACGATGTGCGATTGACGGCCACGTATAACAAGATCTCCAACAGCGCCGATGCTCCGATTGGAGCGACGCCGGATAGCTTTGAAGAAACCAACTTTGAAGCGCTGCGGTATCAAGCTGCGGGTGCGTTCACGCCGGATTACAGTCGAGTTGGTTTAGAAGTTCATCACAACCGCTTGGTCAACAACTCGGCTAATGGACTCTTCGTACGGATCAATACTCCGGCTGGCTCGAGTCTCATCCCACTGACGGTTACCGCTCGATTGGATGACACCGACATCCCACACATCGTCGGTGACAATCTGTTGATTGCGGGCACGCCTGGTGGACCCGTACGCGATGTCACGGCACCGCCCGTAAATCTGATCACCCTCACAGCCCAAAACAACGTGGGCGGTACACTCGCCGCCGGCACGTACAACTACCGAGTTGTCTACGTCGACGCCGTGGGGAACGAAGGCGTAACGTCGGCCGCGACCGCGAATGTGACCGTATCGGGCGCGAATAACTCCGTGCGTCTGGCCAACCTGCCTCCGGCCACGGGGGACTACAACGCACGGCGAGTTTATCGCAGCGCGGCGGGTGGCGCGGGGCCCTACAGTTTGATCGGTGAACTCGATCGATCCGCAACTTCCTTCACCGATTTGGGACGAACCAGCAGCGGCACGCTCACGATTCGCACGACGGTCGATCGGCCTCGTACCGATGCCGGACTGGTGATCGATGCAGGAACGATCGTCAAGTTTGATGGCGGTCGCATCGAAGCCGTCGATGGTGGCAACTTCATCGCCGAAGGTGACGAAGGGCACGTGATCGTGTTCACGTCGAAGGCCGATGATCGTTACGGCGGCAGCGGCACGTTCGATACGAATAACGATGATAACCGTGGCACGTCGGAAGCCAGCCCCGTCGCGGGTGACTGGGGTGGTCTCTTCGTTGGACCGCTCAGCCAGGCGAGCATCGACAATGCGTTGATCACGTTCGGCGGTGGTATCAATCGAGTGGAAGGTGAATTTGCCGGATTCAATCCTGTGTCAGTGTCGCAAGGTGATTTGCGCTTGACCAACTCCATCATCGAATCCAACGCCGATGGGACTGGCGGCACGGCGCCCTCCGACCGTTACGGGCGTGGTGCGAATGTTTCAGCGGCAATTTACATCAGTGGCTCGCAGCCGACGATTGTCGGGAACATCATTCGTGACAACGCTGGTTCGGCGCTGACGATCAACGCCAACGCACTGACTGCCGATCTGCTGAACGATCTAGGTCGCCAGCGTAATCCGGTCAATCAGGTCATTGACTATCCGAGTAATCAGGGGCCACTTGTCCGCGCGAATAAGCTGTCGGGCAACGGCACGAACGGACTCGATGTCCGCGGTGCGACGCTCACCACGCAGTCGGTTTGGGACGATACCGACATCGTCCATGTGCTGCGCAGTGAAATCGTCGTTCCGGACTTGCATCTTTTCGGTGGACTGACGCTGAATAGCAGCCCGAACGAAAGTTTGGTCGTCAAGTTGCAAGGTGCGAATGCAGGCTTCACCGCCAGCGGCCGACCGCTGGACATCGCTGATCGCATCGGCGGCACGGTACAGATCGTTGGTCAGCCCGGCTTCCCCGTGATCCTGACGTCGCTTCGAGACGATACTGTCGGCGCGGGCTTTCAAGCCGACGGTGCGGCCAGCTACGACACCAATGGTGGCGCCGGAGTCGCGGCGGCCGCTGACTGGCGCAGCATTAAACTGGATTCGTTCAGCAATGACCGCAACGTCGACATTGCCTACGAACGCGAATCTACGAACACGTCGGCTCCTGGTATCAATGCGACACCGGCGACGGCGCAGTACCTGGGGTTACTGGCTGCTGCCGCGAAGTCGAGCGACGAGAATTTGCGATTGGGCTTCACCCTGCAAGGTACGCTCAGCCAACGTAATGATATCGACATCTATAGCTTCGAAGGCTCGGCCGGCACACAGATTTGGATTGACATCGATCGCACCTCCACCTCGCTCGATAGCATTGTGGAGCTGATTGATACGAGCGGCAACGTGCTCGCTCGCTCCGACAATTCGCTCGCTGAACAGATCACGGGCGTGATCAACTTTGTGTCGGACCCCGAGACGGTGAAGGCCAATCCGCTCAGTAGCCAAGCGGTAGGCTATGCTAACAGCAATAGCTGGGACGGTTTGGCCAAAGATACCTACTCGACCAACGTCCGGGACGCGGGATTCCGCGTGGTGCTGCCCGGTACGGTGGGCGAGCGCAGCTTGTATCACGTGCGAGTGCGGAGCCACAGCGCGACACTCAACGACATCAACGCGGGGCAATCGCTCGGGTCGTATCAGTTACAGATTCGTCTGCGAGAGACAGACGAGTTGGCGGGTTCGACGGTTCGTTATGCGGACATTCGGTATGCGACGAACGGATTGGAGCTGATCGGCGTCCCCTATCATTCGCCGCTGTTGGGTGAAGCCGCTGAGCAGGTGGGTGACAATTCCACCGCACCCGCATCGCAGAATCTTGGCAATTTGATGAATAGTGATCGTGCGGCCTTGAGTGTCGCTGGTCAGGTGACGTCGGAAGCTGATGTCGACTTCTACCGCTTCAAGACGTTCTATGATTCGATTCAGGGAACGCAAGAAGGTCCCAACGGAACCACGTACATCAGCACAACGATCGATCTGGATTATTCAGACGGGTTGGCACGCGGCAATTTGTCGATGTGGCTATTTGATGCCGCGGGGCGTTTGGTGGCTATCGGCAAAGACTCGAACGTCGCCGAAGATCGCCCGGCACCGCTCTCGGGCAACAACCTCAACGATCTGGACCGCGGCAGCGTTGGCAAACTCGATCCGTTCATCGGACCGATCAATTTGCCGAGCACCACGGCCGCCGATGAGTTCTACAAGGTGGCAGTGACCTCGAACGCGCTGATTCCCCGTCAGATGGATCAGTTCCTGGTTGCCAATGCGGCCAACCCGCTTCTGAGACTGGAGCCTGTGAACTCGGTCGATCGTATTGTCGAAGAGCACTTCGACCTGATCCCGGCGGGAACGGAACCGGCGACGGCCAATCAACCCAAAGTACCGACGTTGCTCAACTACGATCTTGCCGTCGACACAAGCCCGGTGAATTATCACCTCGGTGACGTCGTGCTGTTTGTGAATTCCAGCAGCGGCACGTCTTCCAGCGTCATTACGATTGATCCCTTCACGGGAGCGGTTGAGTCGACACTGGGTGGCTATGCACCGAACACGGGCGACTTGGCGCTGCGACCCGATGGAAATCTCTTCACGTTCTCGCACGGCACGACCGACGCCGCTGCCGGCAATCTGCTGCGTATCGACCCCGGTACCGCAGCGGCCACGTCCGTGGGCGATGACGGGATTCTTACCTTTGAAGAAACGACCTGCGATACGAGCTTCACGGAGACGCAGCAAAATGTCGGTGTGAACTTCAACGCGATGCTGTTCACCGGCTCGTCTGGAACCGCCCTCTTCGCCGTGGGTACGCGACCGCCGTTCGATGCCACCGAGTGCGGACCACTCATCGGCTATCCTAACGTGCTGTATCAGTTCAACGCAGCCAATGGAGCCGCTCAGAACCGAACCAATTTCCCGACACGTACGGGTACCGGGCGACTCGCCGGTGCCGGTACCGACATCGTGGAAGTGGGAATCGTCACGGGGGTCAATCCAGGCGAATTGATCACCGGCATGACGCAAATTGCAGGCGTGACGTTTATCGTCACCAGTCAAGGTCGACTCGGAACGCTCAACTTGAACACGGCGGCCGCTACGATCTTCAGCACGATCGCTGGAGCCCCGCAGTTTGCGGGCGTGACGGCTGGACCTGCGACGACCGAAAATGGCGCCTATGCGACCACGCTGTTTGCCATCACAACCGGCGGACGGCTCTATGCCTTCGATCCGCTGGGGCAACCACAGCGAGTGTTCTATGACAATCAGTCGAACATCCCGACTGGTGCCACGAACGTCAACGGTCTCGCCTTCTCGAATCTCACCGAAAACCTTTGGCAATGGCAAAATAATCGAGCGGACGATCCCGGTCACGGCATCGTCAATCCACTCGATGACACCCGTGCTCCATCGGGAAATGGGGCCGGAAGTTATTACTTTGGGCCGCTCAACTCGCCGGGTGGTGCTCACGGTTCGCTCATCACCAATCCCTTCTCGCTCAAGGGCTATGATGCCAGCGACAAGCCGATGCTCTACTTCAGCTACTTCCTGCAGTCGGAGCCGGACGATCAGGATTACGCGCCGGGAACGCGTGAACAGCCAGACGCCTTCCGCGTCTTCGTCGCCGGTGATGACGGCAACTGGTCTCTCCTGGGAACGAACAATTCGTTCCAGAGTGCTGCACAGGCGGATGAGCGCGATTACGGGAAGGGCGACGGAGCGTGTGCCTACCCGACCGGTTCCTCAACCCCCTGCGTCCAGGAACTCTTTCAGAACACAAACTCGTGGCGCCAAGCTCGCATCCCACTCGACCTGTTCGCCGGTGAAGAAAACCTGCGTTTGCGATTCGATTTCTCGACCGCGGGCAGCATGAGTGTGGGCAACATCAGTACGACGGGTGAGGAACTGCGAGCTCTGGCTGGCAGTAAATTGCGCGATGGTCAGACGCTGACGGTAAGCGGTACCACGCCCGCGAGTGCCACGTTTGAAGTTGACATGGGCCCGACCCTCATCATTCCTGCGGGCGGCAACATCAACAACACGACGGGTGCTTTCACCGTCACCGGTTCGACCGGCAGCGCTACCTTCACGTTTACAACGGCCGCGACGGGTGGTAACAACATTCAAGTCGATGGCACTCGCAGCGCGAAAGACATCGCGACCGATGTGGCCGCCGCGATTACGAGCGCCAATCTTGGACTCACCGTCATCCTGACCGACGATTATCGCATCAACCTCTACAGCGGAACGTTCAACGTCACGGTCACCGGAGTCACCGGCTTGCCGACCAATTTCGTGGAAGGCGCTGCAGGTGTCGCCCCAGCCAACGTCCGTCTGCGGATCTCAGCTGCGATGACGAACACGCAAGTAGCGACCGTCTTCCAGACCGCGATGGCGAACACGTTTGCGGCTGGAAATCTGCTGAGCATCAAGCGCGATGACGATCTTGTGCGCATGATTCGACACTCCGTCACCGCCCAATCCGCTGGTCCGAACAATGGTCCCCGGTGGGGCTTTGAGGATTCATTGCCGGGTGATGTGTTCGGTGAGAATGACGAGGCGATTCCCAGCGTGTCAGCCAATCTGTTTTTGGGTGCCGGTCCTTCCCGCCGCGGTGTATCGAACGCCTTTGAAGGTGTCTATCTCGACGACATCATCATTGGTTTTGCTGAACGTGGCGAAATGGTGACAAACGCCACCAATGACATGACCTTCCGTGATAACACCGAACTGCTCAACAGCGACTTGCCGGATCAGTCCCCCGAAATCCTCACCGGTCCGTACCAAATCGAAATGCGACGGTCCGCTGAGTTCTGGGAGGATAACCAGTTTACTCCGCCCGCACGTCTGGTCACGGATGGTATCGATACGAACGGTCGAGTCGCACAGCAGATTACGCTCGTGGCGCCGATGGGTGCGGCCATCGCCGACGGTGATCAGTTCGTGATCAGCGATGGCGTGAACACGTTGACGTTTGAGTACGAAGATTTGAATCTCGCGGCTGGCAGCCCGCTGAAGGGTGTCACGGCGGGCAACGTTCTGGTTGGATTCCGACCAACCTTTAAGGACCACGAAGTCGCGGCACGGATGCGTGATGCCATCAATTCATCCGCTGTCCAAGGCGTGCTGGATATCAAGGCCACGCTCAGCGATGGCACGGTGAGCGGTACGTTGTCGACCGACAATCGCGTCAACCTGATCGGTAACGCCCAAAGCAACGTAAATGGTGCCACCGATTTCGGACTCCCCAGCGATTTCGTGCTCTACTTGAATCGCACCAGTGGCGGCGGTTCTCAGGTCCTGGCGATTGATCCATTCACCGCATCGGTCGCTAATGCGATCGGTACGTACGATGACGTCGCTGGTGATTTGGCGGCTCGTCCCGATGGTTCGCTGTTCACATTCACGAACGGCACGACGGACGCCACCGCGGGTAATTTCCTGCGAATCAGCCCCATCAACGGCGATTCGACCAACCTGGGTGATGACAACATTCAAACGTTCGAGGAAGCAACCTGTGACGGTAACTTGGCTGAAGGTCCTCAGGATGTGGGTATTAACTTCAACGCCATGATGTTCACGGGTTCCACTGGGAATTCGCTGTACGCGATTGGTGATCGCCCAGCCTTTGACGCCACGGATTGCGGGCCACTCACCCGCTACCGCAACGTGCTCTACGTGTTCAATGCGGCCAACGGCAGCGCCCAGAATTCGGGCGGAGTGCCCAGCCGCACTGGCACGAATCGCTTAAGCGGAGCCGGCACCGACATCGTCGAAGTGGCACGACTCACGCTACCCCCAGGCGGCACCTCCTCGGAAACGATTACCGGTATGACTCGGCTGGGAACGGTCGATTACGTCGTCACCAACCAAGGTCGTTTGATGAGCATCAATCTGACGACCGGTGCGCTCACGCTCATCGCTACCGTCAATCCACCGAATGCTCCCGTGTTCGCCGGTTTGACAACTCGGCCTGCCGGCAGTGGCAGCGGTGTTTACGGCGACATGCTGTTCGGCGTGACCTCCGGCGGCCGTATCTATGCGTTTGATATCACGGGCGCGCTCCAGCCCGTCTTCTATGGTGGCCGCAACAATATTCGCACTGGACTCACCGGCGTGAACGGTCTCACCTACTCGCGACTCGATCAGTCGCAGAAGCAGTTCGTTCAGTACAACTTCTTCGGAGACGAAAACCGCGAACGTGACCAGGGCCAGGTGGTCATCAACTCGAACATCATTCGCGATGCGTCGCAGTGGGGAATTCTGGTCGACAACGGTCCACGAAGTCGCCCCGATCTCATGGATCAACCGGGTGGCATCGGCGTGCTACCGCACCCCGGCTTCCCAAAGACTGCCGACGCACTCAATACCGATCGCCTAACGCCCGGCGCTGTTCTGCTCAACAACGTCCTGGTCGGCGGCGGTAATGGTGGAATTCGCATCAGCGGCGATAATACCAACAACGGTGTCGACTCGGCCGTCTCATTCGTCCGTGTGTTTAACAACACGATCTATGGTCGCAGGTCGGGTGATACCGGTATCCAGATCGATCAGTTCGTCAGCCCGACGTTGCTCAATAACATCGTTGCTAACCTCAACACGGGGATTAACATCACTGCAGATGCAGCGACCAGCACGACGGTGATCGGCGGCACGTTGTACCAAAACAACAACACGAATGCGTCGACCGGCGGCATTGGTCTGGGCTCGTTCCCCATCACGCTCGCCACCGCCGATCCGCTGTTCGTCAGCACGGCCCGACGAAATTTCTACCTGCAGTCGCTCTCCAAGGCGATCGACAGCTCGCTCGGCAGTTTGCAGGATCGCAACGACTTCCTGACTCGCATCAAGCAGCCGCTGGGAATCGCCGCATCGCCGATCATTGCTCCAGAATTGGACGTTACCGGCCAGTTGCGCTATGACGATCCGACCGTGGCTACGCCTTCCGGCCAGGGTTCGAATGTCTACATCGATCGCGGTGCGTTCGATCGCAATGACTTCAACGGACCATTCGCTGAACTCGTCGTCCCCCAAGACAACGACTCCGAAGGCCGTGATGTCGATCAAACCCTCACCGTGGTGAAATTAAACGAAGGTGTCTATTCGTCATTCGACATCGTCCTGAAGGACGGTTTGGGTTCTGCCCTGCCGGTCGAAGGTACGGGTATCGATCAGACGACCGTCAACACCAGCAATGTGCTTGTCTTCCGCGACGGTGTTCAGCTGCAGCCGAGTGTCGACTACGTCATTGGCTTCCAGGCCGGCAGCAACTTGCTGCGGATCACACCGCTCTCGGGTGTCTGGCGCAATAGCGCAGCCTATGTCATCACGCTGTCGGGCATTAAGGATCTAGCGGGGAATTTGCTGCAGCCGAATCAAGCTGACGGCTCCACTCGCTTCACCATCCTGATGCCAGGCGTCGTACTCGACTACGGCGACGCTTTCGATAACCAGCCGACCCAGCGTTTCGCCACGTTCTTCGTTAACAACGGCGCGCGACATGTTGTTTACGACAACGCGACGACAATCTACCTCGGCCGATTCGTCGATGCGGAAGTCGATGCCAATCCGACGCTGCCTGCGACGTCGGACGACACGACGCTCGGCACCACCATCGACTCGCTCATCACCGCCACTGCACTCAGTGTCGATACGACGCTGTCCAGTGGCAGTTTGACCTACAGCAGCGTCACCGGGCGACTCACGATTGGCGCTGTTTCGGACGGCGATGCCTTTGAGATCACCAATCGCGGCACTACGGTAAAGTTCGTCTTCGACAGCGATGGCCGCGAACCAGTCGCGCCGACGATCGTGATCCCGTTCAATACCACGGACACGACCGATATGATCGCCGACAAGGTGGTCTTGGCCATCGGACGGTCGCATATCGCCGATGTCGTCACCGGCGCTGGCCTCAGCATTTCCGCGGTCAAGGTCAGCAGCACCGATGTGGAACTGCGAGCGGACAACGATGAAGATGGTCTTCGCCTGGGAGGCGATCTGCGGATTCCGCTCAACCCCAACACCACCGTCACGCCGCTCGATATCGTGGCCAGCGGCGTCGGCTATCTCGACGCTTGGTTCGATTGGAATGCGGACGGCGACTGGGCCGATCCGAACGAACATTATTTCATCAATTCGTTGCTCGCTACCGGCGTCAACCGGCTGAATATCTTCACGCCCATCTCCGCCGCTACGAACGTCAACATTGCCACGCGGTTCCGCTTCAGCCTGGCGGGTGGTTTGACGTCGGATAACGTGTCAGTAGGTGGTGAAGTCGAAGATTACTCGCTGCGGATTTTCGCCGGTAATCCACCCGTTCCGACCACGGATACCTACGTTGTTCGCGAGGACGATACGCTCACCGTGAATGACACGACCGGCACGGTAGGAACTGCAAACGATAACAGCGTGCTGCTCAACGATACCGATGCCAACGGCGACTCGTTCCGCGCGTTCCTCGTTACGCCGCCCACCCACGCCGCCTCGTTCGTGCTCAATCCTGATGGCACGTTCGTCTACAAGCCACTGACGAACTACAACGGACCGGATTCGTTTACGTATCGGCTGCGAGATTTGTCCAGCGGCATGTTGGTATCGAACACACTCGGCACCGTGAACATCACGGTGCAAGAAGTGAACGAAGCGCCAATCGCCTACGACGATCTGCCCAGCGGCACAACGCTCACGACGCTCGAAGATCCTGCCTCGCCAAACTTCTACACCTTCAACAGCAATGACTTGGTGCTGAACGACAAGACGCCGTTCGGTGATCCGAGCTATACGGTGCCTACCGGTACGGTGGATGATGAGTCCGCTCAGACGCTTCAGGTGAGCTCACTGTGGGACGGCACCAACAAGGTGCTGACCGTGACCACCACCAAGGGTGGAACGGTTACGCTCAACTCGGTCGGCGGCACGCTGACGTACACCCCGCCAGCCGATTTCAACTTCCAGTGGAATCCTGGTGGTGATAACGATTCGTTCCAGTACTATGTCCGCGATAACGGCACCACGGCGGGAGTCGCCGATCCGCTCGATAGCCTCTTGCCCGCGACCGCGTTCATCAAGGTCCTACCGGTCAATGATGCTCCGTTCGCCCTCTTTAACGGCGGCCAGACGTTCCCGACGACGGCCGCGTTTACGGTCAACGAAGACGATCCGGCCGGCGTCAGTCTCGGTAGTGCTCTCTCGGCCTCCGATCCGGATTTGGGTCGCGGCGAGCCGACGGATGCCATTCAGGTGACGCTCGAGGCCACCAATGGCACGATCAGTGTGGTTAATACCGGCACGGGTGCCACGATTACGGGTGCGAGTACCACGACGGTCATCTTCACCGGCACGCGTGCTCAAGTGAATGGTGCTCTGGTCGGCATCGTCTTCCTACCAGACCTGAACTACAACTCGTTCATCCCCGGTGGTACGCCAGCGACCATCAAGATGACGGTGAACGATCTTGGTAACAACGACGATCCAACCAGCGGCCTGGGCGCACTCACCGATACCGAAACTGTCATCATCACGGTCAATGCCGTGAACGACGCTCCGGTCAACGTGTTCCCCGCGACCCCGCCCAATCTGATCACCTACGAAGACATCACCACCTTTGCCTTTACAGGGGCAAACAAGATTCAGGTCACCGATGTGGATGTGCGCGAGACGGCGGCTGATCCATCGGTCATTGTCTTCGTATCGGCGGTCAGTGGAAACTTGACGATTGGCACCACGCCCACCGGCGTGACGGTCACCAACAACACGTCTCACGCCGTCACGATCACCGGTGACATCGATCTGGTGAACTCGGCGCTGCTCACGCTGAGCTATCAGTCCGACTTGAACTTCAACGGTGTGGAAACAATCACGATCCTCACCGACGATTTGGGACACACCGGTAGCGGTGGTGCACTCACCGATACCGACACCGTCCTGCTTACCGTCCTGCCGACCAACGATGCTCCGATCAATCTGTTCGGTGGCACGACCTTCACGACGACACCGACGCTGAATGTCGATGAAGACACGAATCTCGTCTTCACCGGCGCCACTCGACTCACGACCTCCGATGTTGATGTCAACGAAGGCACCGGAATCGTTCAGGTAACGCTCACCGCAACCAACGGCATTCTGACGGTTGTCGGTTCAATCACCGGTACGACGATCACGAACAACGACACGTCCGTGGTCACGGTGCAAGGGCCCATCGCGGATGTCAACAGCGTGCTCGATGGCCTGATCTTCCGTAACTCGCCGACGAATTTCAACAACACGAATGCGATCGCCAGCGTCGTGATTAAGACGGATGACCTGGGCAATACGGGCTATGTCACCATCGACGGACCGCTCAACGAAGCACTGACGGATACCGACACGGTTCTGATCAACGTCGTGCCGATCAACGACGCACCAGTCAATCAGTACGGCGGTAGTCCGCTCACGGGCACCCCGAGCCGTAGCGTGAACGAGGATGAACCACTGGTCTTCACGGGTACGACTCGTATCACCGTGGCTGACGCCGACTATGCTAACAACGAAGGCAACGGCGACGTGAAGGTGACTCTGTCGGTGACCAGCGGTACGCTGACCATCGTCAACGTCGTGAGTGGAGTGACCGTCACGGATAATGGAACGAAAACCGTGGTCCTTACCGGACCGCTCAACAATGTGAACGCTGCTCTGGATCAGCTCACCTATCAGGGTAATTTGCACTTCAACGGCAGTGATGCCGTGGTGGTCACCAGCGATGACCTGGGTAACAGCGGCAGCGTGGGTGGTATGACCGGCGTGGCACTCACCGATACCGATACCATCTCGCTCACCGTTAATCCGATGAACGATGGACCGCTAAGCGTTATTCCGCCGACACAGTTCGTCGACGAGGATACGCTGCTGACCTTCTCAGCCGCCAATGGTAATGCCATCACCGTCTCGGACGTCGATGTGCTCGAGACGGCTTACAACCCGGCAGCCAATGCTGGTGTGCTGCGAGTGGTGATTAGCGAGTCGGTGGGAGCGGCACGGTTCGATGTCGTCAACGGCACCGGCGCTATCATCACCAACGACAACACCAGCTCTGTGACCATTGTTGGTACGCCTGCGCAAATCAATGCCGCTCTGGATGGTATGACCTTCCTGGGTAATTTGAATTTCAGCGGTGCCGCTCTCGTGAACGTGTTCGTGGATGATCTGGGCAACTCTGGAAATTCAAACACGACGCAAAACCCAGGCTACATCAATCCGATTAGCAGCACGATTACCGTGAACGTAACGGCGGTGAATGATGCCCCCATCAACCAGTGGAATGGTTCGACCACGTTCCCCGCGATCGGCGCAATCACGATGGCGGAAGATGCTGGCACCCTCACCTTCTCCAACACCACATCGCGGCGAATCACGGTTTCGGATCTCGAAGCCGGCTCAGCGGGAACCGTGCAGGTACGCATCGTAGTCAACAACGGCACGATCACGCTGCCGAGCACCACGGGGCTAGTCTTTAGTGAAGGTGATGGAACGGCAGATCCGGTGATGCAGTTCACGGGAAGCGTTTCCAATATCAACAATCGTCTAAACGGCTTCACCTTCCGTCCGACAGCCAATTTTGATGGCCTGGCGTCAATTGTCATCACCACGAACGATCGTGGGTTGACCGGCAAGGGTGGACCGCTGGAAGACACCGATACGGTACCGATCGTCGTCACGCCCGTGAACGACTCGCCATCGAACCTTGTTCCAGTCGCTCAGTCGGTCGATGAGGATACGGACCTGGTGTTCTCGAACGCCAACGGTAATCCGATTATTGTGACCGACGACGCTGGTGCTCAGCCGGTCGAAGTCACTCTGTCGGCGGCGAATGGCGTGCTGACCCTCAGCCGCACAACGGGTCTGGACTTCAGCTTCTCAGGTGGTTTGGGTGATGGTACAGCCGATACGCTGATGAAGTTCCGCGGTACGCTGGCCGACATCAACGCCGCACTCGACGGACTCATCTTCCGCGGCAATCAAGATTTCAATGGATCCGCGAGTGTCACAATCACGCTCAACGATCTCGGCAACACGGGTGGCGTGACGCCGCAGTCCGACACCGATACGATTGCAATCACGGTGCGAGCGGTCAATGACGCGCCCGTGAATCTGTTTAATGGTCTCACCACGCCGTTCACAGCTACGACAAACGACGAGGAGCCAATCACGTTCTCGTCGACGTCATCACCGGCCCGAGTGATTTCGATCACCGATGTCGATGCGGGAGCGGCGGGGATCGTGCGAGTCAGCTTGACGGCCGGAAACGGCTTTGTCACGCTCAGCGGTCGCGCCGGCTTGACCTTCACCGTCGGTGATGGCACCGACGATGCCACGATGAGCTTCACCGGTACGATGTCGAACATCAACACCGCGCTGAATGGCATAATCTTCCGTCCGGCAGATTTCTTCAATGGCACGGCGACGCTGGCCATCACGACCAATGACAACGGCAATACCGGCTCGGGTGGAATTCAGACCGACACGGACGTTGTCAACATCACGGTCGTCTCCGTGAATGACCCGCCTGTTAACAACGTGCCAGCTACGCAAAATGTGGCTGAAGACGTACCGCTCGTGCTGTCTGCCGCCAACGCGAACGCTCTGACGATCTCCGACGATGCCACCACCACCAGCTCGCCGGTTCGAGTCACTGTGACGACCACGGTCGGCACGCTGACGCTCAGCGGCTTGACGGGCTTGACGCTGATCAGCGGTGATAACGGTACCTCCACCTTCACTTATGAAGGTCAGGTCGGAAATATCAACACCGCCCTGAATGGACTTACGCTCGCCACGCCGACCGACTTCAACGGCGCGGTCACGGTCAGCATCACGACGAATGACCTGGGCAATTCGCCATCGTCCGCACCGTTCATCGTGACCAATTCCTTCACGGTGAATGTGATCCCGCAGAACGATGCACCAGTCAATCTGCTCGCCGGTACGCCGATCACCACTCCTGTGACGCTCACCGTAGCGGAAGACACCGACTTGACGCTCACCGGAGCGAATCGCCTGGGTGTCAGCGATGTCGATGTAAACGAGGGGGATGGTCGTGTGTCGGTGAACTTGGCCGCAGCCAATGGTCTGATCACGGTTGTCAACTCACTCGCCAGTGTGACGGTCACCAACAACGGTACCGGCTCGGTAACAGTCGTCGGCCCCATCACCGATGTCAACTCGGTGATCAATGGAGTGACCTATCGCGGTGCTGCCAACTTCAATGGCACCGACAGCTTGGTGATCACGACGAGCGATCTTGGTAATCGCGGCTTCGTCGGGGGAGTGAACAATCAGGCTCAGATCGATACGGACTCGATCACAATCACGGTTTCGGCGGTCAATGACGCACCCGTGGTCAATGCTCCGACACAAACGCAGAGCACGCTGGAAGACACCGCGCTGGTCTTCTCCGTCGCCAATGGCAACGTGATTACGATCATGGATGATTCCGGCAGCAACGCAATTCAAGTGACGATTTCAAGTCTGAACGGCCTGCTGACGCTGAGCCAGGTTACCGGACTGGACTTCAGTTTCACCGGTGCGCAGGGTGACGGGACGGCTGACGCGACGATGACGTTCCGCGGTACCACCTCGGCGATCAACGGTGCACTCAACGGACTAGCCTTTACGCCAGCGAGTAACTTCAGTGGGTCGACGAGCATCAGTTTCCAGGTGGACGACTTGGGCAACACCGGTACCGGTGGCGCCCTGACCGGCAGCGGTTCGGTTACCGTAGATGTACTCGCACGCAACGATGCACCGGTTAACAACTTGCCCGCTGCTCAGTTCTCACCGGAAGATATTCCTCTGATTTTCCTGAGTGAAAACGGCAACTGGCTGACCGTATCCGACGTCGATGCCGGCAGCGGCACGATCAAGGTGACACTCACCGCCACCAACGGCTTGTTGACTCTGGGTGATACGCTTGCCGTCAGCTTCAGTGGTGGAGCGGGGGATGGTGTGAGCGATGCGACGATGACGTTCTTTGGAACGGTCAGTGGAGTGAACCAGGCCTTGAGTGGACTGCGATTTGTGCCGACCGCTGATTACTTTGGGTCCGCCACGCTCACGATTCGCACCGATGACCAGGGCAACACGGGTGCTGGTGGAGCACTTGTCGATACCGATGTGCTGTCGATCACGGTGACGGCGGTGAATGATCCGCCGATTCCAGCGCCGGTTGGCCGTACGACCGCTGAAGATACGGCGCTGACGGTTTCGATCGCCACGCTGATTGCCAACGACGTTCCCGGTCCGTCGAACGAAGCATCGCAAGTGCTGACCTTCGGTGGCGTGATCGCGACCAGCGCTCAGGGCGGTACGGTCGCGGTGGTGGGGAATAATGTCGTCTACACGCCTGCCGCGAACTTCTTTGGGACGGACACGTTCCAGTATCGCATCACGGATAACGGACAGACCAACGGAATCGCCGATCCGAAGACCTCGCTGGGCACCGTCACGGTCGTTGTCACGGCCGTCAATGACGCTCCGATCGCCGTGAACGATAGCTACACGATGGACAAGAATACGACGCTTGTCCGCTCCGCCCTCCAAGGCGTGTTAGTGAACGACAGCGATGTCGAAGGTAGCCCGCTGACGGCAACGCGAGTGAGTGGTCCGACGGTATCGGGGTCGGCGAATCCAGGTACCCTGACGTTGGGTGCGGACGGCTCCTTCACCTATCGTCCAGCTGCGAATTATGTCGGACCGGTGACCTTTACGTACCGTGCAAATGATGGTCAGTTGAACTCGAACATCGCCACGGTGACGATCACGGTTAACAACACGAATAACCCACCGGTCGCCGTAAACGATGCCGCTACGACCACGGTTGGCGGTTCCGTGCTGGTTACCGTGCTGGCCAATGATTCTGACAGCGACGGCTCGATTGATCCGGCGAGTGTCTCGATTGCGGCCAACCCCACGCGTGGTTCGGTGGTGGTGAATGCCAACGGAACCGTGCTCTATACGCCTACGGGAACAACCACCGGCAGCGATACGTTCCAGTACACCGTCCGTGACGACGCAGGTGCCATTTCAAACTCGGCTACCGTGACGATCACGATCAATCCGGCTCCGCCGCTCTGGCAAAATCCGCCGCGCGTGATGGACGTAAACAACGATACGTTCACGACGCCGATCGATGCGCTGTTGATCATCAACGAATTGAACGTGAATACGCTCAACTTGGGTCCAGATCGTCGCTTGCCCACCAATGGTGCGGCACCGCCACCCTTCTACGACGTCAATGGCGACGGCTTCCTCACGCCGAACGACAGTCTGATCGTGATCAATTTCCTCAACAGCGGTGTGACGGGTGAAGGAGCTGGCGAGGGTGAAGGTGGTTCGACCAGTAGCTTAGCTGCGATGGATGAAGTTCTCGTTTCCGTTAGCAACTCGACCATTCAGCTGTTGTCTCTGCCTTCAGGCAGCTCGACCAGTAGTCTGAATCTGGGTGGCGATCTGGGAACGGGGCTGTTCGGTTCCTCCTCTGGGCGTGCTCGCCGAGTGCTGGAGATTCCGGTAATGATGCCGCTCAGCACACCGGTGTCGTCGAATGCTGGGACACGTTCAGCGGGTAACGCGTGGGATCCGATGGAAGAGGTACTCGACTCGCTGGTGTCGGCGAGTGATTTCGCTCATGGTGCCGCTCTGGATGCAGCCTTAGACGATATCCTGGGTGGTTAGCTGGCAGAGAGTTGGAGCCCCCTCGCCTAGTTACTAGCGGGGGTTCTGTCAAGGGGTTGGACATTGCATACGGCACTCCGATCACGTACGTTATCGGGCGTGTTGAGCGATCAAACAGTTGGTCGATTCAAGTCGCTGGCTTGAACACGGCGATTCGGGCAGACACGATTTCGATTTTTTCTCCGTCGGTAAGGAAACTGGTGGAGAGCAGGACCACTGGCAAATGGCAGTTCGCTTATTAATTGTCGACGATCATGAAGTAGTGCGTTGCGGCCTACGCAATCTTTTGCAAGGCAGTGATGTACAAGTGGTGGCAGAAGCCTCAAGTGGCGATGAAGGGGTGGCTAAAGCTAAGAAGGGTGGCATTGATGTCGTGCTGCTCGACGTCCGCATGGCCGACGGCGATGGACTCAACGCCCTGGGCCGCATCAAGCTCGATCATCCCGATCTGCCCGTACTGATTTTTTCCGCTTACGATAATCCCAGCTATATCGCACGGGCGGTCGCTCTGTGTGCCTCGGGCTATGTGCTCAAAGGCAACTCGCGCGAACAACTGCTCGATGCGATTCACAAAGCGGCGGAAGGGCAATCGATTTGGACCCGCGAAGGTTTGCGTCGCGTGACCGGTGCGCTGGCTGCCCCACGCATCAATGTCGATTCGGATGTGCCACTCACGCAGCGTGAGAGTGAAGTGCTGCGACAGCTGGCCAGCGGAGCGACAAACAAAGAGATCGCCAAGACGATGCAGATCAGTTATGAAACGGTGAAAGAGCATGTGCAGCACATTCTGCGCAAGCTCGGCGTGTCGGATCGCACACAGGCCGCTGTGTGGGCCGTGCGTAAAGGATTGGTCTAGTCGGATTGGTCTAGTCGGATTGGTTTAGTCTCTGTCTCTCCCGCCGGGCCCTCTGAACCGGTTAGCGGATCACGGGACACTAACGTTTGAGTGACATGACGTATGCGTCCCACCGACATTCGGATCAAGGCAGTCGAAGTCACAACGGATCTGAAGACCTATCGAACACCAATCAAGTTTGGTGGTCGAGTGGTCGTGGATGCGTTGATCTTTAATGTTACGATCGATGTCGAGACGCGTGCGGGAAAGATCGGTCGTGGATTCGGTTCCATGCCCCTGGCTAATGCCTGGGCCTGGCCCAGTGCGGTGGTCGATGGCGAACAGGCACTAGCCGCGATGTTGGAATTCGCTCAGCAAGCAGCCCAGCAGGCCGCCGCTCAAACCCTTACGGCCCATCCCCTGCAGCTCACGCGCGCCTTGGCTTGTGAACATCACGAGCTGGCACGGGGCATCCAGCAGCGACAGCAGTTAGCCGAGCCCCTGCCGGCGCTGGCGCAGTTGGTATCGGCAAGTCCCGTGGAAGCCGCGATTCATGATGCGTTTGGTCGAGCGGTGGGGGCCAATGCTTATGACTTACTTGGCCCGGACTATGTGAGTGAAGACCTCAGTTCCTTTCTGGGGCCGGAATTCGCGGGCGAGTACTTGGATCGTTACACGCTGCGGCAGCCTAAGCCCCAGATGCCTCTCTATCATTTAGTGGGCGCCCTGGATCCGCTCAGTCCCGCCGACGTGACAACTCCGGTCGGAGATGGTCTCCCTGAAACACTCGGCGAATGGATCGGCTACAACGGGCTGACGCATTTGAAGATCAAATTGGCAGGCGACAATCTGGCATGGGATGTCGCGCGGGTGACGGAAGTGAATCGAGTGTCGGAAGAGGCTCAGGCGCGTCGCGGCTGTACCGCCTGGTTCTACTCGCTGGACTTCAACGAAAAGTGCGCCCAAGTGCAGTACGTCCTCGATTTTCTCGAGCAACTGCGGCTGCAATCGCCACGGGCGTTGGAGCGAGTGCAGTACATCGAGCAGCCGACGCATCGCGACTTGAAGCGGTTCCCCGAAAACCGCATGCATGCCGCCGCTCGCATCAAGCCCGTCGTCATCGATGAATCACTCATCGATTTTGAAAGTCTGTTGCTGGCCCGTGAGCAAGGTTATTCGGGCGTGGCGCTGAAGGCGTGCAAAGGTCACACGGAAGCCCTGCTCATGGGAGCTGCCGCGCAAAAATATGGGCTATTCCTGTGTGTCCAGGATCTCACCTGCGTGGGTTATTCCTTTCTACATTCCGCCAGCCTCGCCGCTCGTATCCCGACGATTGCGGCGATCGAGGGAAATGGTCGGCAGTACTGCCCCGCAGGCAATCAAGGCTGGGAAGAACGATTCCCGTCGATGTTCCGCATCACTGCGGGCACGGTCGGCACTGCCGCACTCACCGGCCCCGGCCTAGGCTTCTAAGCGGCGCAAAGACGCTCGGGATGTCTCCTGCCAAGGCGCTCGGGATGTCTCCTGCCAAGGCGCTGAGGATGTCTCACGCAAAGACGCTAAGATGCTGAGGGATGATTTTTATTCCGCTCTTCTTTGCGCCTTTGCGTGAGCCCCCTCGCCGTGCCCTGGGCACCTTTCCTACCCGAACAGCCCGCGGATCACTTGGCCTCCATCTGTGATCGGCACGGGACGAGCACCATCGTAGAGCTCGGTGCTGGGATCAATCTGCAGCGCGGCCTGAATCGTCGCATGAAAGTCGGGAATCGACACCGGATCGGCCAGAATCTCTTTGCTCAGTTCATCCGTTGTGCCCCAAGCACCGCGATGCTTCAGACCACCGCCCGCCAAGACCATAGAGAAGGCGCTGCCTTGATGACCGCGACCGCCTCCACCATCAAACCCGGCCGGCCGACCAAACTCCGTCGCCACGACCACCAGAGTTCGGTCGAGCAATCGCTGCTGCTCGAGATCTACGATCAGTCCCGCTAGTGCGGCGTCCAGTTCCTGGATCAGCAGATGCTGCTTCTGCTGTCCCTGGTTGTGGGTGTCCCAGCCCGTCCCATTGATAAAATTCAAATTGTGCGACACCTCAATGAACCGTACTCCGGCCTGTACCAGCCGACGCGCAAGCAGACAGCGCTGGCCAAACTCGCCGCCATACGCTGCACGCACCGACGCAGCTTCTTCCTCCAAGCGAAAATGTCGCAAAAACTCGGGACCCGCCAGCCGCAGGCTCTCGCGCTGAGCGGCCAGATAATCATCCTGCAGACGTCCCTCATCCCTCAGCCGCGCGCCGCTTCGTCCCTCACCGCCGCGATCCTGCAGCACTCCCAGCAGTCGCTCGCGATCACTTTGCCGGCGCGCATCCACATCGGCCGCCCGACTAAACCCCGCCGGTCCGGCGTTCGTGTCCGTCAAATAAACGTAACCATGCTTCGCACCCAGAAATCCGGGACCTCGGCTGACATTGGGATACCCGATGAGTACATAAGCCGGAACGTTCGGCGCGACTGCCCCACGCTGCTGTGCGATTACGGAGCCGAGTGATGGATAAACAACGTTGCCGCTTGTGCGTCTACCCGTATGAACCAGGTTGGTGGCGAACGCATGCTCGTCGACCACCGCATGATGTACGGAACGCACGATCGTCAGACGATCGACCAGAGCGGCGGTCCGGCGCAAATGCTCGCAGACACGTACATTCGTGACTGCCGTTTCGAGGGAGTCATAATCCGAGCCTGCGCGGCGAGGGTTTGCCCGTGAATCACCTCGGCGCTTCGGATCAAACGTATCGATCTGCGCCATGCCGCCACCGAGCCAAAGGAAAATACAGTGTTCGGCGCGCCCCAGGAGTTTCGCTGGCGTCGCGGCTGACACTTGGACTTCATCAGCGAACAGTCGACCGCTGACGGGGCCTTGCGCTACTGCGCTTGTCAGCGAGACCATAGCGGAGCCAGCGGCAGCGGTGGCCGCGGCGCCCAGCGCCGCACGGCCGGTCACTTGCAATGACTCATCCAAAAACCGCCGCCGAGTGATCTGTGGATGTGAGTCGGTGAGGAGCGCCAACGGTTCAGCCGGACTTCGTCGTTTCTGAGTCATGGGAGGTAAATCCATTCGGGTGCATTCAGCAGTGCCCAGATCGCATCTTCGAGTCGCTCACGCCATTCAGCCTGTAACATCCGGGTAGGCGGTGAGCCGCGGCGTGCCGCAGATTCCAATTCCACCTTCACCTCATTCGCTTCTTCGGTCAAATGATTGGACCATGAAACATAGCGTGGAGGCTGGCGTCGAGGTTGGCTTTCATTCGCAACCGCCGCGGATAAATCCGCCACTCGACGGGCAAATCCGGGTTCCAAATGATCGCGATATCGAGCCCGCTCCGTGGCGGTGGGCGACCGATTCAAGATCCGCTCGAATAACTCATCGATCAGCTCATCAAGCGTCAGTCGGTCACCCAGTGCGAAGCGAGTAAAAGCATGGTGATCATCAAGTCGAGTGAGCCAGATGCTAACGGGACTGTTGGCCAGGACGGCTGGTTGCAAAATATGAACCGACTCATCGCGCGCGGTGAGTGGATCAGCCCGTGACGCACGCCATCCAAATGCCTCCAGTACGTCGACTACCGCCTGTACTCGCGGCAACGACAGACTGGGTCGATCACGCTCATTTGAGGTCGACGCGAACATCCAGGCCCGCGTGGGGCGGCCCAGGCTGATGCTATTTCC
Source organism: Pirellulaceae bacterium (assembly GCA_044235425.1). GTDB lineage: Bacteria > Planctomycetota > Planctomycetia > Pirellulales > Pirellulaceae > JBJSXJ01. The sequence continues at coordinate 81,369 of JBIIHW010000012.1, read as the reverse complement.
TAAATCACGCTGACTGTCGATATCTAAACTGATCTCTTCGGTGTCGAATGATTTCTCCACTGCTGCAAAAAGCGAATCCACGAGCTGCTCGGCGCTAAGTCGACGCGGGGCAGGGGCGGCAAACAGCGGATGAGTGATCGATTGTCGCGAGTCCTGTTGACGCTGATATGCATGCGAGTTCAGCATGAGCCGAGCAAGATGTTTGACGTCGTAGCCGGAACGTACGAGTTCGCGACCTAACCAGCGCACCAGCTCCGGATGAAGATTGCGGCCACGCTGCCAATCATCCACCGGCTCAACCAACCCGCGACCAAAAAAACGACGCCAAATGCGATTCGCCATCACCTGAGCGAACCGTTCATTCTCGGGAGCTGTGATCAAGGCCGCAAGTCGCTCGCGCGTATCCTGCGGATGCTCGGCCAAGTGATCGGCTATGTTCTGGGCGATGAGTTCAGGAAAAGGCCAACCGGGTTTGACCTTGGTTCCCGGTGCCAGGGTGACTGCGATGAGTGGCTGACGGCCACCGGCGTGCAATTTATCGAGTGGCACGCTACTCGACTTCGTTACTTCCAGATCCGTGCGCGCCATCATTGCGGCCAGAGAGAACAAATCACGCTGTTTCCAGGAATGGTAGGGCGAGTCGTGACAGCGGGCACATTTAAGTTCGACGCCAAGTAGTGCGGCGCTCAAGATGGTGCCCTTCGCCGCAAGGGGTACATCGTTTTGACTTGCTTCACCAAAACCAGCTGGTCCGCCAAAACGCTTGCTGCCTTCCATTCGAATCAGTTCGGTAATCATCAAATCCAACGGCTTATTGTCGAGAAGAGACTCCTGCAGCCACCAGCGAAAGGGACCCGTATTGTTGAGCGTCGGATTCAGGATGTTCGGGTTCTCGGCGAGCAGATCCTGCCAATACCCCATCCAGGCATCGGACCAGCGAGCGTCGGCCAGGCGGCGATCGATCCAGATCGCGCGCTTGTGAGGACGGCTATCCCGGCGAAACTCTCGCAGCTCATCCGCAGTGGGAATGACACCGACGGTATCAAGAGATAAACGGCGGAGGAACGCATCGTCAGAGACGGGTGGCGTGAAGTCGAGATATTCGAGCGGTACACTGGGCCAGGGAGCACCAAGATCGATCCAGCGCTTGAGTAGCACGACCTGTTCGGCAGTGAGCGGCTCGCCGGTGGGCGGCATACGCTCGTTTGCATCTTGACTGGCGATCCGCTGGAACAACTCGCTGTCTTGGGCGCGACCGGGCTGAATTGTGGTCCGGCCGGAATCGCCAGCATGTTGAGCGGCCAGGGGGGCATCCAATCGCAAGCCACTTGCCGCCTGTTCGCCGGTGTGACAGGTCGTGCAGCGAGCGGTCAGGATCGGCTGAATATCGCGATAGAAATCGATTGGCCCGGGCTTTGTGCGCTGCGCTTCGGCGCGGGCTGCCGCAATTTTCTCCGCCAGAAAATGGTCGATCGGATTGGTGGCAGGGAAACCGTCGGGTAAGGGCGGTACGGGCGTTTCGACGGTGGCGCGCAGCCAGCTACTTGCCGCCTCCCGCCGCTGATGCCAGTAAGCGGCGTGTTCCTGACGACAGGCGGCACGTCGCGCCGCATTGATTTCCGCGATCCGCACTCGCTCCGTCGCTTCAAAACTCGCCCAGCCCGCATCCGTATAGGAGATTGGTTTGGCGCCATGCCCCAGTAACTGCCAGGAGTCTTGACCCTCATACGAGATCGCTACCACCGTCTCGCCCAGCTCCGGGCGACGCTTGGCTTTCCCCGTGAGACTGCCCACCATCGTCTCCAGCACAATAACTCGTTCGCCGCCATCACTCGTCCACTCGCACCACACTTCACGGTTTCCCGGCGGTGCGAACCGAAAATCAGGACCTAAATTGAGATAATCTTTCGGGATCGGATGATGACCGTCGGACGAGTTGGGGGGGAAGGGCGTGGTAAGCACCAATTTTTCATCGATGTAAAGTCGTGCGGCACCGCGACCACGGAGTAGCAGACGATGCTTTCCACGCGGAATAGGCATCACACTACTGGCCCGCATCAGGAGTGGTATTGCTCGATCCGCTCGGACGCCCGTCGACACATACGACTGCGGCAATTCGAACCAGGCAAACGTTTCATCCCACCAGCGCTCCGTCGTCGTCGGCGATTCGATCGGCCAGGCATTCGCCTCGGGAACTCCTTCGGCACACAGCTCCACGAGAATTTTGCCCGCAGTCAATTGACGACGTTCAACTCGCGGCGCTGGCTGAGCGTATTCGAAGCGGGCTATGAGTTCCGTATCGGGCACCGTTCGTTTCCACACACGTACGTCATCGAGCCAACCACGAAACACATTTCCTGAGCCACCACCGTTGCCGGTCCCCACGGCCAACTCATCGTGGTCGTTCACCGGCGGACGGGTGGTCGCTCCACCCATATCCCATTCGCCATCCACCGCTCGGCCATCCACAAACCCGCGGATGTTAGCGGGTTTTCCAAACGTGTAACTCACCGCGATATGATGCCAGCCACCACCCAGTGCAAAACCGCTGCGACTCGTCCAGCGATGCCAGTCGGATGCTTTATTGGCCTCCGCTTGGCTTGCGAAGAGAAAACTGACGAGCGCTTGTTGACCTTGTCCCTTGATGCGCAGGGCATAATTTTGATTCTTATCCGCGCCTGGGAACTTCAGTGAACGGCCTTTCCCCACAATGTAGGCGAGCTGCCCTTCGCCGAGCGACTGCACGCGTACCCAGGCCTCCAGCGTGACCGACTCGCCTGGCCCGACGCGATCGGTAGACTCCGCTGCCGTGGCGGCATCCGGTCGAGTTAACCACGGGGCTTCGCCCGAAAAAAAGCGAGCACGATTCGTCGAAGGAAATCCGGGATAGAGGGGCGGGCGAGGCCCCGGGACCTCGGGATTCGTATCCTCCTCAAAACGCCATTCGACCACCGGTCGCTCGGCCGACCGGCCGTCGGCGGTATCAGCAGAGCGAGCACGATGGCAGTCGAGCATGCCAATGGTGAGCAGCAGCCCAATCGCGATGAGTCTGGTGAGATGGCGGTTCAGCATCGCTTTCTCCGTCTCAGGCCAGCAGTTCATGGACCACTCGGCCAGCCACGTCCGTCAAGCGGAAATTGCGACCGGAATAGCGATAAGTGAGCTGCTCATGATCGAGGCCCAGCAGGTGTAAAATCGTCGCATGCAGGTCGTGCATGTGCACTTTGTTCTCGACCGCCTGATGACCAAATTCATCTGTGCTGCCATAGGCCAAACCGGGCTTCACACCACCACCTGCCAGCCACATGGTGAAACCATTCGGATTGTGATCCCGACCAGTACCATTTTTCTCGGCGTACGGTGTGCGTCCGAATTCACCGCCGAACCAGACGAGAGTATCTTCAAGCAGGCCGCGCTGTTTGAGATCCGCCAGCAGCGCGGCAACCGGTCGATCACAAGCCCGCGCGTGCTCGGCATGCTTAGGCAGATTCGAATGCTGGTCCCACGCCGGGTTGGCGGTGTTGTCTCCGTAGGTGACTTGCACGTATCGCACACCCGCTTCACAGAAACGTCGAGCCAGCAGACATTGCCGTCCAAAATTCTCCGTAACGGCATCGCCGATCCCGTAGCTCTTCAGCGTCGCGGCTGACTCCTGGGAGAGGTCAAGAAGATCGGGGGCGTCGCTCTGCATGCGCCACGCCAATTCATACGACTGCACCATGGCGGCGACTTCACTGTCGTCGGCGTGCCGCTGCCGCTGCTGCTCATTGATTTTGGCCAGCAGATCGAGTTGTCGGCGCTGCGTCTCTCGGGACAACTCGCGATTGGTCAAGTTGCGAATCGACGCCTCGCGAGCGGGCTGCCCCGCTTTGCCAATCGCGGTCCCTTGATAGGCCGCTGGTAAGAAAGCGGCTCCGTAGTTGCGCGTGCCACCATTACCCGCCGACGGTGCAATCGTAATGAAACCAGGCAGGTTGTCGTTTTCAGTGCCTAATCCATAAGTCACCCAGGAGCCCATCGAGGGGCGGATAAAGCTGGTCGACCCGCAGTGCAGAAACAGGGTCGCCGGACCATGCGCCACTCCCTCCGAGTGCAGCGAATGAACGAAACAAAGATCATCTGCCTGTCGACCGATCTCGGGAAAAAGTTCCGAGACCGGTCGTCCTGTTTGTCCATAGCGACTGAATTTCCACGGTGACTTCATCACGCGATGCTGGGACTGCCGCTGCCCCGTATTGGCAAGAATTCGAGCGTCACCGAACGACAACATCTGACCATCTTGCTTCTCTAAGATCGGCTTGTAGTCAAAGGTGTCAACATGACTGGGGCCACCCTGCATGAACAAGAAAATCATCCGCTTCGCCCGTGGAGTTCCATGCGGACCACGCTTGGCTGACTGCGAGACTGCTGACTGCGAGACTGCTGCTGGTGCGGTTGGAATTTCCTCGGCCGCAGACAGCGTCGAGGTCACGGAGTTGCTCAACAAGCCGCGCAGCGCGAGCATGCCAAAACCACAAGCCGATTGACTCAACACTTGGCTCAGATAAGTTCGTCGATCAATCATAATGATTTTCGTGTAAGGTTATTGGTAACGGAAATCCACCGACGCAAACAACACTTGAAAAAACTGTGTCCAGCGTTCATCGCGAGTCAAACCCGCTGCTTGGTCGGAACCTTGTATGAACGGCAGTGCCGCCCGCGCTTCACCCACCAGAGGCGGTCGTCCAAGAACCGTGCGATAGGCGAGCTCAATGGCTGCTTCATCGGTCCGCGCTTGGGCTCTGTCCGCGTCAGGTTCCTCCGGCGTGACTGCTGCTGGTTTGGCCGCTGTCCCCTTCGACATCTGGGAATCTTCGATCAGGCCCAGACGCAGGGCGGTGCGTCGAGCTTGTTCCCGGACGAGTGGATGATTCATCAAAATCAAGGCTTGGGGAGCGACGGTGCTTTGCGATCTCCGCCCCACCACCATACTGGGATCGGCGCCATCAAAGGCTTCCATGAAGTCCGGCATCGCATTGCGTAGCACGGGCCAGTAAACCGCGCGACGACGAATCTCATGCTGATATCCGTAGTCCGCGGCAGTGCCGGTCTTGATCGTCGCTCCACCAAACTCCTCACGCAAATTGCCGCCAAGAAACAGGAGCGTATCGAGCAGTGATTCGGCATCCAGACGCTTTCGACTTGCATGAGTCCAGAGACGATTGTCAGGATCTTGATCCTGGGCGAATGTTGTGGCCTCGTCAGTCAATTGATAGGTCCGAGACGATACCAACTCGCGGACGAGCTGCTTCACCGACCAATCCTGTTCCATGAAATCGACCGCCAGATGATCGAGTAGCTCTGGGTGCGATGGCAACTCGCCTGTCGTGCCGAAATTATCTGTCGTGCGCACCAGGCCGGCTCCAAACAGCCAATGCCAGGCACGATTGACAAAGACGCGTGCGGTGAGCGGATTGTTTTTGGAGGCAAGCCACTGCGCTAACTCGCGTCGTCCACTCTGCCCCGCTTCGATCTTGGGCGTCGAGTTCGCCGCCGCCACCTGCAAAAAGCCTCGCGGTACGACCTCGCCCAGGTTGTGGACAGTGCCTCGAATGTGAATACGAGCGTCGCCAATTTCCGCACCTTTCTCCTCTTCCACGGACATATACATCGGCCGTACCGGACCTCGTGCGGTGAGTTCCTTGAGCTCGGCCTCGTCGCGTTTTAACTGCGCTTCATGCTGGGCGAGAGCCTGTTTCCGCTGCGGCTCGTCGGCTGTCTTTACTTTTTCGACGGAGTTCGAGGCGACTGTCTTTCCGGCGGCCTCCTGTTTTTTCGCCCACAGCACTGCAGCCTCGCCTTGCGGTAGGAACTGCACAGCGTCGGCGATTACATGTCCCTTCGTGCCTTCAGTCGCGACCAGCACAAATCCTTGACCATTCGGCTCAAAACGAAATTGCCCCAGCGAGATGAAGCGGCCCTCGATCGGCGGTGCTACCTGTTCGTTGACCTTCACCGTCTGCTCGCCATCGGCGCTGAAGACCGTCACGGGCACCTCGGCCGCGCGATTGCCCCCTGGCGTGTAAGCGAAACGCACTTCATACATGCCGGCAAAAGGCAGCTCCGGCTGAAAGGTGAGAGTCTTATTCCCTTTGTCCTGATCGAGGTCGTGAAGGTAGCCCGCTCCGATGTATCGATTCGACGACGTGGAATCCTTCCAGGCTCCCACCTTTTTGGCTTGAGCATCATCGAGCACGATACCCGGCAGTTTGTCGACCGAGACGATCGCTCCCTCGCCCGTTCCCTTACCTCCGTCACTCGTTAGTAGTTTGAGTTGATCCTTCGTTTTCTTGATCCGCTCGCGGACCGCACTGAATGCCTGCTCGTGCTGCTGCAACTTTTGCTGTAATTCGGGCGCCACGGGAAGCGGGAACTCAAGCCACTTTGAAACATTTGCATGTTCCAGAGCTCGACTGCTGCGCAAAATCCCCGCCATGGCATAGTAATCGCGGGTGGGAATTGGATCGAATTTGTGATCGTGACAGCGTGCACAGCCAAGCGTCTGTGCGAGAATGCCCTTACCGATGGTGTCGAGTTGCTCGTCGACAAAATCCATTCGCAGTTGCTTCTTGTCTTGCTCCTCGAGATTCGTATTTCCCAGAACAAGATAGGTGGTGGCCACTCGCAGCTGCTGTAACAGCTCGACATCGCCACTCGCTTCAAGTTGTCGAGCTTCGTAATCGCCAGCAATTTGCTGCTGAATGAACGCGTCGTAGGGTAAGTCTTGATTGAAGGAGCGAATGACATAATCGCGATAGCGCCAGGCCTCGGGCATGATGAAGCCGCGCAGGGTAAGCGATTCGGCAAAGCGTGCTACGTCCAGCCAGTGACGTGCCCAACGTTCACCATACCGCGGCGATGCGAGCAGACGATCGATTCGTCGAGCGGTGGCATCGGGCGCCTCGTCCGCTGCAAAATCCGCCACGTCGGCGGGGGTAGGTGGTAAGCCAACTAAGTCATAACTGAGTCGGCGCAGGAGCTGCTCGCGGGTAGCCAGTGGGACGGCTGAGGCTGTGGTGACGTTCAGACCAGCGGCAGCTTGCCGAGCGATGATGAAACGATCGATAGGACTGACCGCCTGAGCTCCGTCCGCAACTTGCGGTGGGCGATGAAACTGCGGCGGCTGATAGCACCAGTGTCGCCGTCCGGCCTCAAGATCGATTGCCGGTCGACGTACTACGGCGCCATCACCGCGCGGATCCGCGGCACCGTCGGCAATCCAGATTTCAAAGTCGCGAATCACCTCCGCTGGCAACTTTCCGGCGGGCGGCATCTGCAGTTCGTCGTAGCGGAGTGCGGTGAGCAGCAGGCTTTTCTCGAGGTTACCGGGAACAACGGCGGGCCCCGAATCACCGCCTGCAAGCAAACCGGCTCGTCCATCGACCAACAGCCCGCCCTTGAGTTTGCCCGCTGCCTGAGCTTCCACCGAATGACAACCTTGGCAACGTTCCACCAGCACGGGACGAATTTTTTTCTCGAAATGCTCCAGCTGCCCCGGAGTGGGCTCCGGGATCGCCTTCGCCTCCTCGGCCAAGATCCCGCCATCACTCAGCCCAACGACCTGAAAAACACCACTGAGGTGGGTAGCGACGAGGGTCCCGATCAGAAGCGAGAGGCCCAGGCGCAATCGAGTCCATCGGGTAGTGAGGATGGCCCTAGGCTGGCGGTCGACAAGGGGCATAGAAAGTCTTTTCCAATCGCACGGATGCCACAAAGTAAAACATTATCTTACTCGATTTACCGACTGGAATTAAATATCGTCTCCGACCGCAGGGACTGTTCGGTATAAAGGCTGTGATAATGGCCCCGTTTTGCCAGAAGTTCCTGGTGCGTGCCCTGCTCCAGAATCTGTCCCTTTTCGATGACCACGATCTGATCGGCGGCTCGAATGGTGGATAGCCGATGAGCGATCACGAAGCAGGTTCGATCTTTGACGACCTGCGTGATGGCGGCCTGGATCTGCCGCTCGGTCTCGGTATCAATCGACGAAGTGGCTTCGTCCATGATGAGCAGTCGCGGTTGCCGGATCACGGCTCGAGCGAACGAGATGAGTTGCTTCTGGCCGAGGCTGAGCCGATTCCCACCTTCGCCCACCTGGGCTTCATAACCATCGGTAAGTGTGACAATGAAATCATGAGCGCCGACAAGCCGCGCTGCCGCCTCGATTTCCTCATTCGTCGCACTTAGATTTCCATAGCGAATGTTCTCGCGGATTGAGCCGCTGAAGAGGTGCGGCTGCTGCGGTACGATTCCCAGGAATGATTGATAAGCGCGCAGCGCTCGCTGGCGATAGTCGACGCCATCGAGCAAAATCTGTCCCGCTGTCGGCTCATAGAAGCGGCAAAGTAGATTCACCAGCGTCGACTTGCCACCGCCGGTCGCTCCTACCAAGGCCACCGTCTTTCCGGCTGGCACTCGTAAGGAAAAATCGCGGACGATTTCGGGGCCATCTCCATAGCGAAAGCCAACGGAGACGAATTCCACCTCCCCTTGCGGCGCCGTGAAGCCGTCGCTGCCCTGAACTTCGACGCGCCGTACGACCTCGTCGAGATCGCGCACAGCAGGCACGGCTTCAATCAGTCCCACGACGCGCTCCGCCGAAGCTTGGGCCATCTGCAATTCCGCAAACCAGGCCGACATATCTTGGATCGGCGCAAAGAACAGCTGTGCGTAGTACAAAAACATGACCAGGTCGCTGATGGCAAACGAGCCTACCCGAATGTCGTAGCCGCCTTTGACGAGCACCAGCGCGAGTGCCACGCTGCCGAGCGTCAAAACGAGGGGCAAATAAATTGCCGCCAGGATCGAATTGCGCACCGAAGCCACTCGCATTTCGTCGGCCAGTCCATCGAAGTCGCGCAAGTTTTCACTCTGCCGCACAAACGTCTGGCTGGTTCGCACTCCCATAATCGACTCGTTGAACGAGGCCGTTAATCGGGAGTTGATTTTGCGAACCTGTCGGGAGGTGCGCAGAATTCTTTTGCGAAAAAAAACACTCACCAGAAACAGCGGCGGCACGACCGCTAGCGCGACCAGGCCGAGCACTGGCTGAGTGACCAGCATGACGACACCGATGCCGAGCATCAGCGCTGAACCCCAAATCAAATCCATCACGCCCCAAGCAAGAATATTCGAGAGTCGCTGGCAGTCGGACGTTAATCGGGCCATGATCCAGCCGACCGGCTTCGTATCATAAAAGCTGAACGACAATTGCTGCAGTTGGCGAAATGCATCGCGTCGTATGTCATGGCTGACGTGCGTGCGAATAAATCCGGCACACGTGATGAATCCCCAGACGGACAAGCACAGAGCTGCCGTCAGCGCCAAGTAACCGCCTGCATAGGGCCATAGTGCAGCGGCAGAGCCTTCGCGCTCCACAGCCGCTACCACTCGACCCGCCAGCAGCGGAAACAACAGATCGCTCACCGCCAAGCCCAATGAGACCACCGAGAACAACACCACTTTGCTGCGATAATGCAGCGTGTAGCGCAGCAGCTGCTTCCACAGCCGCAAATTCAGCTTTTCTTCCTGATCATCTTCTGTCCAATCTGCGGTACTCATCAGGCGATGACTCCATCCAAATCATGCCGCAGCTGCTCTTCCAGCGTGCTCTGAATCACCCAGAGCCGCCGATAAGGTCCATCGCTGGCCATTAGCTGCTCATGCGTGCCGGACTGAATGAGCCGGCCGGCGTCGAGCACAAAAATACGATCGGCAAGCCGGGTCGAGGAGAGTCGATGGGCGATCAAGATGGTCGTTTGTCGACCGCGGCGAGCCGCGAGCGCTCCCAAAATCCGGGCCTCCGTCTTCGTATCCACGGCACTCAAACTATCATCGAGCACCAGATACTGCGGATCTTTCAGCAGCGCGCGAGCGATCGCCAGACGCTGCCGCTGTCCGCCTGACAGCGTGGTACCACGTTCTCCCACCAGCGTCTCATAGCCCTGCGTGAACTCACTGATGTTGGCATGAATATCTGCTGCTCTTGTCGCTTCCTCCACCTCTCGATCCGCCGCATGTGAGCGCCCGATGACAACATTCTCACGAATCGTCTTCGAAAATAAATAAGGATCCTGCAGCACCACTCCAAACGCCGCGCGGACGGCATCGCGATCCAGTGCCGATAACTCCTGGCCACCAATTTTTATGGAGCCCTGTTCGTAGTCGTAGAGACGTAGCAGCAAACTGATGAGCGTTGTCTTACCAGAACCCGGTGGTCCCAAAATCGCGACCGTCTCTCCCGAGGCAATCGACAGGGAAAGATTTTGCAGAGCAGGACTGCCGCCTTGATAGGAAAAACTCAGGTCACGAATCTCGATGGCACCGGGTTGAAGTGGTTCGACGCGGGCCACGACCGATTCCGCTGGCTCACTCAGCACTTCCCGAATCCGATCGATGGCGACGGTCGCTTTGCCGGAATCGGTGAGCACGCGACCAATCTGTCGAATCGGCCAGATGATCGTGCGCAGCAGCCACCAAAAGAGAATCCAGGTGCCAAGCGACAGGCTGCCTTGTAGAACAAAGTAGGCCCCGCCGACCAAGACAATTCCTAGCTGCACCAGCACCAGCACATCTGACAAAGCCCAGTAGCGACCGAGCATCCGCAGCAGCCGATATTCCAGATCCCGAAATGCGCCATTGCGCTCCATGAATTTATCGAACTCGAAGGCTTGGCGAGTGAAGGCCTGGACGACTCGGATGCCGGTTAAGTTTTCTTGCAAGACCGTGGTGAGCTTGCCGTCCGCTTCATCCACTTGTTTGAAGAGCGTTCGTACTTGGCGAAAAAAGATAATCGCGTACCCCACGATAATAGGCATGAACAGCAGCGATAGAGCGCTCATACGCAGGTCTTGCCAGAGCATGAACGGCAACGCGAAGATCAGAAACAGGGTGACTCGAGCGATTTCGACAATTTGTGCCGCGAGAAATACTCGCAGCGTTTCCACGTCGGACGAACAGCGCTGGACAAGATCACCGGTGTCCACTCGATCGTAGTGCCGACTCGGCAGACGCTCTAAATGTTCCAGCAAACGATGTCGCAGTTCCCTCACAATCCCTTCACTCGCTTCGGCTGCCCAGCGAGCACGCAGATAGGTGAAGAAACCATGGGTGCCGTGCAGGCAGACAATCGCCACGGCGGCTGGTACCAGCGTTCCCCACCAGGTTGCGCGATTGGCCTCGAGTGCATCCAGGGCCCACTTGATGACGAATGGTTCCACGAGCAGAAACAGCGTCCCCACCGCCATGGCAACAATGGCGGCCGTGTATCGCAGCCGCTGGCCGGCGGTGAGTGCCCACAGCGTATGTCCGGGCGTTTTACTGGCTGGTGACGACATCGCTCTGCGGTCCCTCGCCATGTAGCCTCACCGTTGCGCCCATCCCCGTCAGTCGCCCCATAAAGCGACTCGGCAACCGGCAATGCACCACGACCCGCTCATCGTCATAACGTTGCGACAGAATCTCGCCATGCTGAGCGAGATAGGCGAGCAGTTTGCCATCACTTACGGACGTTTCCACATCGAGATCGCAGAATGACTCACTCAAGGCGTCGCTGACAGCCAGCGCCAGCTTGCCAAACCCGTCACCCGTTTTGGCGCTGATTGGAATGGCATGCGGATACCGGTTCAGCAGACCAGGAATGTTGAGCTCCGCGCCCGGTGCATCGATTTTATTAAGCACCAGCAGAGTGCTCTTGGCTTCAATACCTAGTTCCTCGAGTACCAGATAAACCGCCGCAATCTGCTCGAGGACGGCGCTGTTCGAGGCATCAGCTACATGTAGCAAGAGATCTGCTTGTCGAGCCTCGGATAAGGTCGCCTTGAAGCTGGCGATCAATTGGTGCGGCAGATCGCGGATAAATCCCACCGTATCGCTCAGCAGCACCGGTCCCCAGCTCGGCAGCTGCCAACGTCGAGTGCGTGTATCGAGAGTGGCGAACAGCTTATCGGCTGCCAGCACACCAGCATCCGTGAGAGCATTCATGAGCGTACTTTTGCCAGCATTCGTGTAGCCGACCAACGAGACCGTCATGTGAGCACGTCGAGCATCGACCTGCCGTTCCTTCCGCTCCTCGATCTCTCGGAGCTCCTGTCGCAAATCGAAAATTCTTTTTTCGACGAGCCGTCGATCGGTTTCGATCTGCTTCTCACCCGGACCACGCATACCGATGCCCATTTTGATACGCGATAAGTGAGTCCACATGCGTTTCAGTCGGGGCAATGAATACTCCATCTGCGCTAACTCGACTGCCAACCGAGCTTCGTAGGTGCGGGCATTTGTTGCGAAGATGTCGAGAATCACTTCGGTACGGTCGAGTACTTTGACCTTGATTGTCTGTTCGAGATTGCGAGTCTGTGCGGGGCCGAGATTGTTGTCGAACATGACCACGTCGGCTTCCTGCGCCGCGACCAGATTCTTCAGTTCCTCCACTTTTCCTTTGCCAAGATAGGTACCGGGATCTGGCTTATCACGTCGCTGCAGTAACGTGGATACCACTTTGGCTCCAGCGGTCTTGGCCAAGCCCGCGAGTTCTTCGAGCGGATCTTCCATCACTGGATCATCCGGGAACAGTACCCGCACGAGAACAGCTCGTTCACTACGAACACCAGCACCACGCTGAATTTCCTGCACCGATATCCCCCTTAAGGTTTCATGCCCTACGCGGCTTCAACAACATCGATAATGGCTTTCAGTACCCCGGTTTCCGGTTTAATCCATTCGGGAAAAACCGCCGGTACATCTTCGAATGAGGCATGGTGAGTGATCCATGGGCGAGTGTCGATTTGACCAGACTCAATCAATTTGATAATCCGAGTGAAATCACGGGACAGAGCATTGCGGCTGGCCAGCAACGTTAATTCGCGTCGATGCATGACCGGTGCATGCGGAAACTCAATGGTCTGTTGCGTGATGCCCACATAGACCACTCGACCTGCAAACGCAGCGAACTCCAAGACGCGCGCCATCGATTTGTTGTGCCCTGTCGCATCGATCACGACGTCCGCCATCTGACCACTGGTCAGCTCGTCCAAACGAGTGATGTCTGTCTCGTCTCCCTGCACGACGATCGTGTCTTTCACTCCCATTGTCTGGCGCACGAAGTCCAAACGAGCAGCGCTGATATCCATGACGATCAGTCGAGCACCGGACAATTTGACAAACTCCAGGGCGGACAAACCAATCGGACCAGCACCCACAATCACAACATTTTCGCCGGGGTTGGGCTGACAACGATCGACGGCATGGCATCCAATCGCCAGCGTCTCGACAAGTGCACATTGATCCATGGTCAGCGAGCCGGCCTGATGCAGCTTGCGAGCGGGTAGCAGGATTCGATCGGTTAGTCCGCCGTCACACATCACACCGAGCGTTTGATGTTTGAGGCAACAATTTGTGAATCCGCGGCGACACGAATAGCACTCCTGGCAATTAATATACGGTTCGACCGAACAGCGATCCCCGGGCTTCACATTCTGCACGTCGGGACCCACTTCCAGTACTTCCACGCCCAGTTCATGGCCCGGCACGCGCGGATACGAAAAGAACGGCATCTTGCCGAGATATCCCCCCACGTCCGTGCCGCACACCCCCACTCGATGCACCCGCACCAGCGCTTGTCCGGCTCGGGGACGCGACGGCTCTTCAATCTCAATCCGTCGCCAGTTAAGGGGCTTTTCCAGTTGCAACGCTCGCATCTTCAACTCCTGCCTTCCATCAAAATTTCAATTCGGTTGCACACCGCCGCAGAGTGATCACTCCGGCATGGGTGGAGGTCAATTGTTCTCGGGTAAGCCTTCGATGTGGCCGATGTTTTTAACGGGTTCAAAGATTGCCAAGACTTCCTTCAGTAACGATTCGTCGAGCGGTTCAGCAAGCCATTGCGCCCAGTTCTGAATGTTCTGTGGATTGGCACTGCCCGCAACCGTAGTGGTGATGGCAGGATGAGCACAAGAAAATTGCAAAGCCAGTTTGGCGATATCCGAGCCATGCTGCCGGCACAACTCGGCAGCTTTTCGCGCCGCCTGCTTCACGGATTCAGGTTCCTTGAGCCAGTGGGGGAGCGGGGCGTTGGTGAGGAGCCGAGCGGAAAACGGACCAGCATTCATAATCCCCACTTGGCGACTTTGCAGATACGGAACCGACTCTTCGAGAAATCGTCGATTCTGCAGAGTGTACTGGTTATAGGAAAGTACACAGTCGACATCGGTCTGATCGCAAATGAAGCGGAAGATTTTCTGCGGATAACCACTGAAGCCGATGTAACGCACCTTCCCTTGCTGCTGCACCTTCCGCAGCGCCGGGATCGTCTCATCCACAATCTGCTGCATCGGCACAAACTCAATGTCATGACAGAGAATGATGTCGAGATGATCGGTGCCTAGCCGATGCAAACTGACATCGATGCTCTCGACAACGCGAGCGGCTCGAAAATCAAAATGCGTCAAGTCGTACCGGCCCAGTTTGGTGCAGAGCGTGTATTGATCGCGTGGCACATCCCGCAGTGCAATCCCCAGCAGCACTTCACTCATCCCGCGCCCGTAAAACGGCGAGGTGTCGATGAAATCGAGTCCGCAATCGAGCGCGACGCGGACACTCCGCAGTGCTTCCTCCAGTGTCACGCTGCGAAACTCCTGGCCCAGCGAGGACGCGCCAAAACTTAATACTGGCAGTTCCAAATCCGTTTTGCCCAGTTTCCTGCGTTCCACAATCTCATCCTTTCGATTCTGAACGTGAATTCGTACTCAATCGTTTGTCGATCCGTAGTCAAAACCTAGTCAAAACCTAGTCGATCCGTCGTCAATCCGCTGCCAATCCATAGAAGGAGCAAGCGGTACGGCCCATGATTTGGTCAACCGCCACTGCACCCAGCCGCGCGACATAGTTGGCCACCAAGTCATACGCCTGGCGGTAGGTTCCTGCGAGCAGCGCGACAGGCCAGTCTGAGCCGAACATCAGCCGGTCCGGTCCAAACGCCTCCACCACATCCGCCAGATAACGCTCAAAATCGGCTGGTTTCCACTCATTCCACGACGCTTCAGTGATCATCCCCGAGAGCTTACAGAAGACATGCGGATGAGCTGCTAGTCGACGAATATCTTCTCGCCAGGGCGAATACCGCTGCTGTCGGATTTCCGGCTTCGCGATATGATCGAGCACGAAACGCTGTTCTGGAAAACGTTCCACTAGCGCGATCGCGGCGGGTAATTGTCGCGGATAGAGCAGCAAGTCATAGGTTAGCCTCCGCGCCGCCAGCTGCGCGATTCCTCGCTGGAACTCGATACCCAGCAAAAACCAATCGTCCGGTTCGTCCTGCACCACATGGCGCACACCGACGAATTTCGGATGAGCAGCAAACTCGTCCAGCTGCTGCTCGACCTCCGGCGATCGCAGGTCGACCCAGCCGACGACGCCGGCGATGAGCGAGTGCTGGTCGGCTAGTTCGAGAAGCCAGCGTGATTCCGCGAGCGACTGGCGTGCTTGGACTGCGACGCAAGCGTCCAGCTGGCAGGCTTGCAACTCAGGTGCGAGATCGGTCGGCAGGTAGTTGCGTCGAATCGGCCATTCCGGCTGCATCCAGCCATACTGCTCGGGATCGTAAAGCCAGAAATGCTGATGTGAATCGATTCGCATGCCAGGTTCCGGGCCGCT
The DNA here is from genome assembly GCA_044235425.1 of Pirellulaceae bacterium. Classification (GTDB taxonomy): domain Bacteria; phylum Planctomycetota; class Planctomycetia; order Pirellulales; family Pirellulaceae; genus JBJSXJ01. The sequence goes on along the minus strand of JBIIHW010000012.1, from coordinate 65,682 downwards.
TTAAACGGCGCGTCATGAAGTTAAATCGTTTGACTGAGAAAACCGCCATCGACGCGAATGTCCGTGCCGGTCACAAAGCTGGCGGCACGTTCACTTGCCAGGAACACGGCCGCTCCAACAAGTTCACGGGGCTCGCCAAACCGAGCCAGCGGCGTGTGTCCAAGGATCGATCGAGTCCGCTCGGTAGGCGAACCATCGTCATTGAACAGCAGCTTGCGATTTTGCTCGGCGGGAAAAAAGCCGGGCGTAATTGAATTCACTCGCACGCCGGCGGTTGCCCATTCGCGCGCGAGAAACTGAGTCAAGCTTAGCACTGCCGCCTTCGCGGATGAATAAGCCACCACACGGGAGAGAGGGATATGAGCGGAAACACTGGCGATGTTGATCACGCACCCTCGTTTCCGCTGTACCATCGCCGGTCCAAATTCCTGGGACGGCAACAAGACGCCGCCGACCAAATTCAAATCAAAGTTCGCGCGCCAGTCGTCGAGCGTAATCGATTCGATCTTACGCTCACCGTGCACGGTCACGCGTGGATCGTTCCCGCCTGCGGCGTTCACGAGCACCGTGGGGGCGCCGAGTTCACGCTGCACGGTTTCATGAGCTCGCTTCAAATCGTCGGCGTTAATTGCATCGGCCGCCACAAAGGTCGCCCGTCCGGCGGCCGCCTGAATGGTCGCGACGCGAGCTTGCCCGCGCTCGGCGCTTCGACCAATGATCGCCACCTGAGCTCCCGCGGCAGCTAAGCCTTCAGCCACCGCACCACCCAAGGCACCCGTCCCGCCAATCACTACGGCCACTTCACCCGTTAGATCAAATAGAGTCATGTTGTTTCGTTCCCTCGTGACTGGTTCACTCATCAGGCTGGTGCCTGCATTCGTTACGGTGTGCGAACTCCGACCGACAGCAGCAGATTGGCCCAGAGTGCCTGGTCGGCGGTTTGGATCGTGAGCACATGATCGGTTGACTCAACCGCCGCGTAAAAATCCCACTTAATGATCGGCTCCAGTTTCACGGGCGAACCAGCCTCCTGCAAGATGCGGCGATAGTCATTCCAGACCGGCGGATCGCTGGCGAGTGCATATTGATCGCGAGCATCGACACCCATCGTGTTCACATGGTCGATCGGAAGGATGCTCAGCAGGGCTTGCAGCACCTGCGAGACGGTGGGTACGCCCGGCATGAGTTGCAGCGAAATCAGTTCCGCGCGCGGACCAATCTTCGACGCCGCTGGATAATTACCGTCCGCTATGAGGATCTTCGAGTGATGACCGGCACGGGCTATCGCTCGCAAAATATCGGGATGCAATAAAGTTGTCTTCAGCATGTTAGCTCCTCCCACAAGTTCTATTAGTCACTAGCCGGTGAAATTAAATGAGTCGGGATCTTATGAAGGTTCAGAACTGGACGCCAGCGAATTCCGGCTGAACAAGAACGTTGCATCGCGATCGGTCGATGAGCCGCCGGCATTCCTACACAATACTTTTCCGGCTACTGGAATCATGACGTTAGGACTTTCCCGCAGTGGCCTGACGAAAGCTGGCGATGGTCTGCTGTGCGGCCGCCAGCGGTGTCGGAGCGGGAAAAATTTCCGCCGAGAGATAGCCGGTGTACTTGATTGCTCGCAGCGCTTGAATAACCGGTTTCACCTTCGTGTGGCCCAGGCCCATCGCGCGGCGATTCGAATCAGCGAAATGCACATGTCCTACGGCGGCTCCCGCTGCTCGCAGCGCCGCCGCTAAATCCGTCTCTTCAATATTCATATGGAAGAGGTCCGCCAGGATCTTTACGCCGCTCAGTTGTCGCTCTCGTAACCAGTCGGCCGCCACTGCGATCTGATTAAAGAGATTGGTTTCGTAGCGATTGAGCGGCTCATACAGCAACGTTGTCCCCTGCGCGGTGGCACGAGCACTTAGTTTCTCGAGTCCGGCGGCGAGATGGTCGAGCGCCTCGGCGCGACTCACCGGCGCCTCCACTTTGCCTTGCATCGAACCGATAATCGCCGGTGCTTGAAACTCGGCCGCCAAGTCCACGATGCTGCGAATGAAGGCGATCGCTTTCGTCCGTACCGCTCGATCTGCGGAGGTCAGCGACAGTTTATGCCGCAGCCAGCCAGCACCTGTGCCGACAGCCGCGACTTGCAAGCGATGCTTTTTCAGCAGCGATTTGACTTGAGCCACATTCACTGCTTTGGCCTGGGGCGGAAAAATCTCGACGGCATCGAATCCCAGCTGAGCTGCCTGAGCGCACCCCACGGCTAAATCCGTGTGAAAAACAAAAGGACCGGCCGCAGCTTCTTTCACCAGACAGATCGTGATCGCAGACTTCATACTCAGCGCCTTCTCTAACCAACCAGCAGGGGTCGTAAATGTCGCTCCACGAGATTCTCAGTCACGTTGCGTCCCACCACCGCTTCATGGGCGACAAGTAAATCGAGATACTCGCGTCCACGCTTGGCGGCTAGCTTAAACCCAACGTGCAGCAGTTGGCGAAAACTACTGTTGAAACGCCGATCGGTGGGAATGTGTCGCAGTGCCGAAGTAAATTCGTCGCTCGTCCAACGACTGACCGTCGCCGCCGTTGGCAGTTGAGCACGATCAATATCGATCACGGCCGCATACGGTCCACACAACTCGTCGACATGATCAAGCGCCTCGGCATACAGCGATTGGGCTAAACGCAGCCCGTCTCCACCAGCTTCAGCGAGTCCGATAAGTTCTTCGAGCCAAGTGGTGCCGGCGGTCTTGAGATGCACGCCCGCACCGGTTCGCTGGAGCGCTCGCCGGATGATCGGGTAGAGACTGAACTTGTCGCTGCCACTATGCACACTTAACTTCAAATTCGCCGGCAAGCCATATCGCTGAATGGCATGAGCGATCACGGCCAGGTCGGCGTTAAACTCGCGTTCAAACTGAACCAGGTCACCGACGTAATCGACGCCTTTGTTGAACCGCCCCGTGAATTTGGGTGCGATCGTTTGCAAGCGTAAACGCTGATCGGCCAGCGCAGCGAGGATGACGAGAAGTTCGGGCGGAGTTTGCGGAGCGTCGGTTTCGTCCATCGACACCTCCGCAATGATCTGCTCTTCTCCCTTTGCCGCCACGATATGCCGATAAATCTTGCCCGCGTCTTGCACGGCCAGCAGATACTTCGCGGCAATCCGCGTGATCATTTCGCGAGTGGTTGTGAGCGGCTCGTCGATCCCTGGAATTTGCAGCGAGCCAATCAGCTCCGGATGACTCGCCACGAACCCTTCCACATCGGCGGCACTGGCCGGCTGACCAATCGAATCCGCCACATCGATCGTGAAGAAATCGGAGCAGGGGAGAAAGCGATCGACCGTTTCGAGTCGAATATGATCAGCATCCACATGCCAGGGGCGGCTCCAACCCAGCTCCTGCACCGCACGACGTGCCGCATCCTGCACGCTTTGCGGATGCGAGCCGATGAAGGTGTGCTCGCGGTTGGATTTATTCCAGACCGGCACCACGTCGACTCCCTGGCTTGCGAGCGTTTGGAAGGCACGTAATTGGGCCTTCGCTTGGTGTGCAAACCGATCACCCACTCCAATCGAAAAACGCTCCAGCGTCAGCATGAAATCTGATTCCTTCCGAGAGACCGAATGTCAGATGTTGAGTCGGGTTGTTGAGTCGGGTTGTTTAGAAGAGAGCGGGCTTGCCCAGCTTACGCCGGACGCCAACATACTGTCCGGCGTGCATGAGCCAGTGCGTGCCCAGGAGCATCAGCACGGAACTGATGGTGGGAGCGTAGGCTCGCATCGGCTCGGGGCCCGGGTTCTCCAGAGCGGACTCGGGCGTGGCATCGACCGCGGCCAGCGAAGCGGCCAAGGCTTGATCGAGCAGTGCGAGGTAAGTGGCTTGGGATTCAAAATGAGCGGCATCGTCGCTGCTGGCCGTCGCCTTGTCGTGTCGTTCGGCGAATCGGGACGGCAGCTGCAATCCCTTTTGTCCTAATGCCTGCAAGAACCGATCGGTCGAGGTGATCAAGTGGCCCAGTTGCCAGGCGATGTGATTTGTTCCGGGCACCGAGCGGACCAGCAGATCGGCGTCGGTCAGATCTTCCACGTACTTGCGCGAGACCATGAAGGAAAACTCAATCTGCTGTTTGTAGGCATCTTTTACGTGCATGAGCGGGAATCTCGTGGGCTAGGAAATGGAACAACGCCGAGCTCCGCGTTCGCGGCCCCAAGCGACGAAGCCAGAGTGTAACACGGGGAGCGGGGAGGTGGTATGGAGCGGGGCGAGGCGGGTGGCGGCAGGCTGAAGGCGGAAGGCTGAAGGCTGAAGGCGGAACGAATCGCGGAGCGATGGCATTGGCTCCGCCTCGGCCAATCAATCCCGCCCAGACGGCTGATGCGGCGCCCATGCCGCAACCCGAACGAATGCCCTCGCACGCCATCCCTTCCCTCGCGTCCCTCGCTTGCGCCTCTAGGGCTTTTTGTAGAAATTTTTTTCTGTGCCTTGCCCATTCCAGGGGCGGCTCTTCGATTCCTAGATAATCCGCTTTTAGATCATCGGCATGCCCGGACCTGACTCGTCCGGCGAATGGGACCCGAAAATTGGCCGACTGAACGCTGTGATCGTTCATTCACCCCTGGATGGGAGGAACACCATGAAACGCTGGCTGCACAAAAATCGCTCAGAAACAAAAGCCTCGCAGCGCAATCGCCAACGCCACAGTGCTCAACGGCGACTCGCCCTGGAAACGCTCGATCCTCGTCTGCCACTGGCGATCGACATCTCGATGCTCGCCGATATCAACACGACAGACCAGGGTTCGCGTCTTTCGGCGATCGTCACTTCGGGAAACCATGGTTTTTTTACCTTGGAAAACGATCCGTATTCCGCTGCGTATTCCCCTCCGACACTTTGGCAGACCGACGGCACGTCGACGGGGACGGCGCAGGTTTACTCCAGTCAAGATGGCACTCCCATAAACGTATATGAGTTGACGGATGTTGACGGAACCATGTTTTTTAATGGCTGCAACTATAGCTATGATTGTGGGTTGTGGAAATCTGATGGTACCCCGGATGGCACGATGATCGTGAAGGAGGGGACTAAAAGTGGCGCTTGGCTATATTCCGAAGGGCTGACGAATGTGTCGGGAGAACTATTTTTCTCCGCATACGTTAGCGATAGCGCGTGGCTTTGGAAATCCGACGGAACTGAGAGTGGTACTGTCCCAGTCAAGGAAATCCGGGTTGACGATGGCGCCATCGGTGCCAATGGGCTGCTTTATTTCCCGTCGAATCAAGCACTTTGGAAATCCGACGGCACTGTGGAGGGAACGGAATTAATCCGGGATTTTGGAGCGTCTGGCATCAGTGAGCTGACGGATGTGAATGGCACCGTCTTCTTCATCGCGGAAAACCGGCTTTGGAAAACGGATGGCACGTTCGACGGAACGACGCTGGTCAAAAACACATTCAATACTCCCATTTCTAATGTCGTCGACCTCACCAACGTCGCTGGCACGCTTTACTTCCAGCGAAACGGTGTGCTGTGGAAGTCAGATGGCACAAATACTGGCACGAAATCTGTCAGCTTGAATGTCGAGGTGACGGGCGAAATCGCGAACTTCAATGGTAAGGCCGTGTTCGCCGGTCGCACGGATGTGTCCGGCGTCGAGCTGTGGCAAAGCGATGGTACAAGTGCTGGGACCACCCTGATTGCCGACCTCGCCTACGGAGGTGCTGATTCCTCACCACGTTCCCTGCAGGCCGTTGGTAGTACGCTCTATTTTGTCATCAATCAATCGCAAGGGGATGAACTTTGGAGCACCGATGGCATGGAGAATGGGACTCATAAAATTGAAGATTTGGGATCGGACCTAAGTGTCGGTGGGCCTGTGGCGAGTGTGAATGGTAACGTCTTGTTTCCCGTCTTCGATGCGTATTATGGAATCGAGTTATGGCAATCCGATGGAACCCTGAACGGCAGCTCTTTGTTTCTTAATCTAACTACCACGCGGAATTCCTCTGGTCCGGTTAATTTTACCGTTCACAATGATACGCTCTTCTTTACTGCCGACGACGGACTGCATGGTGTCGAGCTATGGAAGTATAACGCGGGATATTACGCGCCCGAGCTCGTGCAAGATATAAACACAAAATTGCGGCCTGAACATGGGTATTCAACGTATTCATCTTCTCCGAACAAGTTGCACTCCACTTCGACTGGTTTGTACTTTGCAACAGTAGCAAACTACGATAACTACACAATCGCAGGTCTCTGGAAAACTGATGGAGATTATTATAATACCTATCAAATTGATTCTTGCTATTACGGGTTGTGTAACGATTTGATTCTAGGTGAGATCAACGGTAATGTGCTGTTTTCATCCAGTGAATATCGTAATGGAGATCGAAATTGGCTTGTGCAATCCTATGACGGTCAGGCAGTCTTCAACCTTGGGGATGCTGTTCAAGTCTTGAGTTATTCGAACGGTGAAACGGTGAATGACGTACTGTTTTTCGCCTGCAATTATTATGATTCGTTGAGTGGTGCGACTTATTATGGCGAGCTTTGTCGGAGCGATGGGACGCCGGCAGGAACCACACTGGTGCAAAACATCAATACGTATCCGGATGAATATGGAGGTGACTACGGTTCATATCCCGATGACTTCATCAGTGCTGGAGGATTGTTGTTTTTCACGGCCCAAAACGATTTTGGTCCCAGGGGACTATGGAAGTCATCGACCTATTCCGCGCAGCAAGTCACCAGCACTGATGTTGTTCAAGTGATCAGCACCGGATCGCACGTTTTCTTTGTTCAGCAGTATGACAGTGGCATATTCCAGCTTTGGGGAATCGATGCCAGTGATGGGATTGTTCAGGATCCGGTTCAGCTTACTTCTTTTTTATATGGATCAGTCGGAAACCTAGTGAATGCCGATGGTGTGCTGTATTTCACGGCATTTGACGATAGTGGGCTTCAGTTGTGGAAGTCGGACGGCACGCTGGCCGGTACGATGCGAGTAACGAATCTGCCAGGCGTTCTGGCAATCAACGATATTTGCGCGATGGATGGAGTGGTGCTGTTTACGGCCAACTATGATTACTCCCAGGAATCGCTTTACGTGACAGATGGAACTGAACTTGGCACGAAAGACATTTCCAACTATTTTTTTCGGACATACGACCTTCAAGACGCAGTTGTCTATCACGGCGATTTATACTTTGCCGCGACGAACCAGTACTATGGAACAGAATTGACGACTGTAAAATTGAATAGGCACTATGATATAGGCGTTACAGCAAGTGAGATTCCGGCGGGCAGTGGCGGTGGTGTCCGGGTTGGTGATCTGGTTTCGCATGACGTGGATTATGGAGATACCTACACCTACACTCTAGTGGCGGGTGCAGGTGATGCCAATAACGATTCATTCGTGATCAACGGCGACCAGCTGCTGACGGCCAGTGGCTTTATTGCTGGTGCCAATGCCAGCTACACCGTCCGAGTGCGCTCGACGGATCAGCAAGGGTTGTGGTTTGAAGACATCATCATTGTCACGACCACCGGGAGCAGCTCTGGAAACTCAGCACCCACCAATATGACCTTATCCAAAACGACACTGGCCGAAAACGCGGGGGCCAGCGCCACCGTGGGGACGCTCAGCACGACCGACCCCGACGCGGGAGACACGTTTGCGTACACGCTGGTCTCTGGCAGCGGCGATGTCGACAACGCGGCGTTCAGCATCAGCGGAGCGACGCTGCAAGCAACCAGCAGTTTCAATTTCGAAGCGAAATTCAGCTACACGGTGCGCGTGCGTTCCACCGACCTGGGCGGTCTGACCACCGAAAAATCGTTCACGATCTCGGTCACCAACGTGAACGAATCGCCGACGAACGTCGCGCTGTCCAGCGCGTCGCTGGCCGAAGCCGGCGGAGCTGATGCCACGGTCGGGACGCTCAGCACGACCGACCCCGACGCGGGCGACACGTTTACGTACACGCTGGTCTCGGGCACCGGCGATGCCGACAACGCGGCGTTCAGCATTAGCGGAGCGACTCTGAAGGCGAACAGCAGCTTGGATTTTGAAAGCAAATCCAGCTACACGGTGCGAGTCGGTACCACCGACCTGGGCGGGTTGACCACCGAAAAGTCGTTCACGATCACCGTCACCAATGTGAACGAATCGCCGACGAACATCGCGCTATCAAGCGCGTCGCTGTCCGAAAACGCGGGTGCTAGCGCCACGGTCGGGACGCTCAGCACAACCGATCCCGATGCGGGTGACACGTTTACCTACACGCTGGTCTCTGGCAGCGGCGATGCCGACAACGCGGCGTTCAGCATCAGCGGAGCGACTCTCAAGGCGACCAGCAGCTTGGACTTCGAAGCAAAATCCAGTTACATGGTGCGAGTCCGTACCACCGACCTGGGCGGGCTGAGCACCGAAAACACGTTCACGATCTCCGTCACCAACGTGAACGAATCTCCGACGAACATCGCGCTGTCAAAATCATCGGTGACGGAGAATTCGGGAGCCAACGCGGTCGTCGGGACACTCAGCTCGACCGACCCCGACGCGGGCGACACGTTTACCTACACGCTCGTCTCCGGCAGCGGCAGCGCCGACAACGCGGCGTTTAATATCAGCGGAGCCACGCTGCGAGTGACGAGTAATCTCAGTTTGAGTGCCAAATCTAGTTACAGTGTTCGAGTTCGTTCGACGGATCAGGGCGGTTTGTTCCTGGAGAAGGTTTTCATCATCACCGTCACCAAAGCGAACGCCGCTCCCACGAACATCGGGCTCTCACCCGCTGCCATTGCCGAGAACGCAGGAGTCAACGCGACGGTAGGAAACCTCAGCACGACCGACGCTAACGCTGGCGACAGCTTTACCTACAGTCTTGTGTCCGGCGCGGGCTCGGCGGACAACAACCTGTTCAATATCAGCGGCGCCACGCTACGGGCCAACAGCAGTTTTGACTTTGAGTCGAAGACGAGTTATGCGATTCGAGTCCGTACGACGGATCAGGGTGGTTTGTTTGTAGAAAAGACCTTTACGATCCGAGTGACGAATGTGAACGAGGCCCCAAACGACCTCAGCTTGTCTGCGAATACCATTCCAGAAAATGCCGGTAAAAATGCCGTCGTGGGTACTTGGAGCGCCTCCGATCCGGATGCCGGTAACACGTTTACCTATCGCTTGGCCGCCGGCGAGGGCGACGCCGATAATGCGAAGTTCAATATCAGTGGAAATAAACTCCGAGCCACCAGTAGTTTGGACTTTGAGACCCAGTCGAGCTACGAGGTCCGTGTGCGCGTGACCGATCAAGGAAAGCTTTCATTCGAGAAAAATTACACGATCAGCTTGGTCAATTTACCGGAACTCGTTTCCGTTACCATCAACGGTGCTGACTCGTTTAATAATATTAATCAGCGATCGCAGATTACCTCCCTGGTGGTCGTTACCGATATTCCTCTCCCGAATCCAGAAACGGCTTTCAGTTTAGTCAATCTGGGGCTATTTACGGCCTCGAACACGCCGTTGGCGAGTTCACAGATTCTGGTGAGTAGTGAGGGCAGCACCTACACGCTGCGTTTCGGCAGCGGTGCAGGTGTGGTTTCCAGAAACGCAACCGGCAGTCGTGGTAATTCGCTGGACGACGGCAACTGGTTACTGCAGATTTCGGCGTCTCAGCTATCTGGCAGGAATCAGTTTGGAAGTGCAGCGGCAGACCGGTTCTTCCGGATGTTTGGCGACAGTGATGGAGATGGCGACGTGGACGGCATCGACAATATCGCGTTGCGAAATGCCCAGATTGCTGCCAATTACAATAGTGCTCTTGATTTCGATGGCGATGGAGCGGTGAGGGGTGGCGTCGACACGACAAAATTCTCCGCGAATTACAACAAGAAGAGGCGTTCCATTTAATTAGTATCCTGTCCGATCATTTTCGCTTAGAAAGCAATCGATGATACTTACAAGAATTCCAGCCTTCGTGCAACAAATCGTGTTCGTTGCTGTCCTGTGGAGCCTGATACTTAGAGGTGAGTTACAGGGGGCAACGTACACGATCGCCTTTGATGGACCGACGACGATTTCCGCCGGTGCGCCCTTTGCGCTGCAGGTCTATTTGCTGGAAACGCTCAGTCCGGGCGAGCCAACCATCCTTGGAGATTCGAATTATGGTCTGATTTCGGGCAGTTTTCTGGCTCAAATCACCTCGGGAGGAAGCTCATTCACCCAAGTTTCTGGCAGCAGTCAGTTTGATAACTATGGTGGCGCTTTGACGGCGGGGCCCTGGATCGTCTCGCAGGCCGATCTTGATCCCACGGATGGAACTCCTGTCGGCACGCCCTTTGGCGATGGGCAGTATCGCTTGCAACTCGGAACGATCGAAGGAGTCGGATCGCTCTATAACGAATCCACTCGCATTCGTATCAACAATCTTCCGTCCGTGATCAGTGATGATCTGCTCTTAGGTGACGGAACGTCACTCGATGCCAGCGTGTTTCCCTCTTCTCAGTGGACAATCCGCACGGAGGGAGGGCTCGATATACCAGTTCCCGAGCCAGCCACGCTGGTAACCTGGAGCGTGGGGCTGGGGCTGGTGGCGTATCTGCGACAGCGACGAAAGCTGGTGGCGGCGAACGGCAACTAGCTGGCTGTTCAGGTCCAGCGAAGTGGATCTCAAAAGCTGGACAGGCGGTGGGGGAAAAACAAGATCATATCGCGGAGGTTCAGGGGAGAGGCTCATCGACCCGTTTTTCCTGAATCGCGGAGCGATGGTATTGGCTCCACCTCGGCCAAAGAATACCGATACGACAAACTCGCGGCGTCCCCGCAGTGGCCCCACCACTTGCCATCGCTCCGCGATGCGTTGACCGCCGCAACTGCCCCGTCGTCGAGGCAGTGCCCTACGGAAATCCCGGTTGGACGATTACTCGTCCGTCACGCATCCTTCCGAGGCCGATTTTACGCTCTTGATGTACTTGTAGAGCGTGCCGCGAGTGGCTTTGAAAGCGGGGGCTTTCCAGGCGGCTTTGCGGCGCGCGAGTTCTGCGTCGCTCACGTCGATATCAATCCGGCGCTGCTCGGCGTCAATCGTGATGAGGTCGCCGGTTTGCACCAGCGCCAGCGGGCCACCTTCTTGTGCTTCCGGCGTGATATGGCCGACGATGAACCCGTGTGAACCGCCGGAGAAGCGGCCGTCGGTGAGCAGGGCGACATCGGAACCTAAGCCGGCTCCCATGATCGCGGACGTCGGAGTGAGCATTTCGGGCATGCCCGGTCCACCCTTGGGGCCCTCGTAACGGATAATCACCACATCACCCTTGTGAATCTGCTGCTGCTCAAGCGCCGCCAGCATCGCCTCTTCCGAGTCGAATACATTCGCCTTACCTTTGAACACCAAGCCTTCTTTGCCGGTGATTTTGGCGACCGAGCCTTCGGGAGCGAGATTCCCCTTGAGGATCTGGATGTGACCGGTCGCCTTAATTGGTCGCTCGAGCGGCTGCACAATCGTTTGACCGGACTTTAGTCCGGGCAGTGCGGCGACATTTTCCGCCAGCGTGCGTCCGGTGACGGTGAGGCAGTCTCCATTCATCAGTCCCTTCTCCAAGAGATACTTGATGACCGCTGGAGTGCCGCCGACACTGTGCAAATCTTCCTGCACCCACTTACCGCTGGGCTTCAGATCGGCCAGGTAAGGCACTCGATCGCTGACGCTTTGGAAATCGTCGATCGTGAGCGGGACATCCACGGAGCGGGCCATGGCGAGCAGGTGGAGGACGGCGTTGGTCGAGCCGCCCAGAGCCATCACGACGACCATTGCGTTCTCGAAGGCAGCGCGCGTCATGATGTCGCGGGGCTTCAGGTCGCGTTCCAGTAAATGCAGAATCGCGCGACCCGCCTCTTCGCATTCCTTCAGCTTGTCCGGATGTTCGGCGGGAATCGAAGCACTATACGGCAGTGACATGCCCAATGCTTCGATGGCGCTGGCCATCGTGTTGGCGGTGTACATGCCGCCGCATGCACCTGCACCCGGACACGACTTCTTCACGATCTCTTTCCGCTGCGCCTCCGTGATGCTGCCCGCCAGATATTGCCCGTAACACTGGAACGCAGAAACAATATCGAGCTTCTCGCCGTTCATGAAGCCGGGCTTGATGGTGCCGCCGTAGACCATAATCGCGGGGCGGTTAAGTCGTCCCATGGCGATGAGGCAGCCGGGCATGTTCTTGTCGCAACCGGGAAGAGCGATGAGTCCGTCGTACCACTGAGCAGCCATGATGGTTTCGATCGAGTCCGCGATCAGGTCGCGCGACTGCAGCGAATAGCTCATGCCGTCAGTGCCCATCGAGATGCCGTCGCTCACGCCGATCGTGTTAAACCGCATACCGACCAGTCCCGCCGCTTGCACGCCCACTTTCACTCGATCGGAGAGGGCATTTAGGTGCATGTTGCAGGTGTTGCCCTCGTACCAGACGCTGGCGATACCGACCTGAGCCTTGTTCATGTCCTCTTCGGTCATGCCGGTGCCGTAGAGCATGGCTTGTGAGGCCCCTTGGCTCTTGGGCTGCGTGATGCGACTGCTGTACTTGTTGAGCGGCTTGGTCATGGTGGGTTCACCGTGCAAAAGGAGGTGTCAGGGGGGGATTCGCCACGGTCGGATCGCGGCGCGATCACAGAGATCCTAGCCGGCGACGACGGGGGAGGTATTTTACGCGGCTTTGCGGACGCTGGGTAGGACCGCAGTGCTGGCGCGCGCCGTATGCTTCGGCTCGGGCTCCGGCTCTCACACCAAGCCTGCCAAACATCTCCGTCGCAAGCGGTGTGAAACGAAGGGCCGTCACGGCATCATGCCTGGGATTTTCGGAGGCCGGGCGCAGGTGTCCAAGGGGCGAATGCTGCTAGGTTAAGCCTCAGGTCGTTTTCAGGTTGATGTTGAGTGCGAAGCCTCGGATGGGGCGAGACAATTCAGCCCACGGCAACGCCGCGGGTTTATGGCTTCCCTCCTCGAGACGGCGATCCACGAAAATCCCGAATGGACCAACTTTTTTGGGGCCGGTTTGGCGACCTCTTTGCGATAGCAAGGGCGATGGGCAGTAACCGTGCTGGGAAGGAATCGCTGGAGCAGGTGGAGGGCCTGTTCATCGGCCGCAGCGAAAGTTAGCTCGTTCGGTTTCACACACACACACACACACAATTGTCCTCGCCGAAAACTCGATGGGTGCCGAATTCGAGAAGTGCGGGAGACGGGGAGGCGAAGATGTTCCGCATGTTGCCGATTCTCAACGTGGTCGTCTATCTGGAACCGGGGCCGGATGATGACTGTTTGGAGTCCGATTCGATTCAATTCGTGATGCGTGAATCCCAGTGGCCGCTCAACGGCGGACTGGCTTATGTCGTGCTGCAGCGAGCGGCGTTTCTGCAAATACGAGCTGGCATTCGCGCGGGTGATGCGGTGGGAACGGCGGCCGGTATCCTGGGTGCACTGGGACCACAGGTCCGAGGTTTAATCGGTCGGCCCCGAGAATTTGTCTATGGCTGGAACGCCAAAACGGTACCCAAACATGGTGAGGTCTTGATGTTGCAGGTGTTCTCGCGCGCACCAGATAGGCTCACCCTGGTACCCGCTCGAGCAGACGCCGCCGCAGCGCCCAAACCGGTCAGCCGTTCGAAACGCCGCTGAGTGTGCGGTCGATGCTGCCGCAAGCACGGTTGATGCTGCCGCTGGAATTGACCGTTCAGGGAAGATGCCGCTAGACGAGGTTCAGTGTGGGGCCAAGCGTAGCGCCGGGGCGGGCAGTGAGCAGAGCGACTAGCTCGCCACGTTCATCCACCGCGGCGACGTGCGCGGCGGTGTTCGGATCGAGTGTATTGGGGCAGCCGATCGTACGACCGTGACGGATTTCGATCAGCTGCTGGTCGGTCACCGTCACACGCGGCCAATCCTCGACCGCCCACAGCAGCGGAACTCGATGTCGCTCGACATCCTCCAGCGTTCGCAGCGCTTCCAAAGGAGTTGCTTCTTCAACTCGGAACCGAGAAACCGCCGTCCGCTCCAAGGCACTCATGATTGCTGTGGTGTTGAGCGCCGCGGCCAAATCGCGACCGATGCTGCGGATGTAGGTGCCGGAACTACAATCGATCTCGAGAATCAGCTGAGGGTATTCGTAGGCGATGATGGCCAGACGATGGATGGTGACGGGGCGTGCCGTAAGGGTAATCTGTTCACCACGTCGAGCGCGATCGTAGGCTCGGCGGCCCGCCACGCGGACGGCCGAGTAGATGGGGGGAACTTGCTGAATGACGCCCAGGAACTTGGCGGCCTGCAACGACAGCTGTTCGGCTGTGGGCACGGGAGCGGCTGCGTGCACGGTGACTTCACCTTCGGCATCATCCGAGTCGCTGGACCGGCCCAGTAAAAACGTTGCTCTATAACTTTTTGGGCCGGCTTGAACTTGTTCGATCAGGCGAGTGGCGGAGCCGATGGCGACGACCAGCACGCCGGTGGCGAGCGGATCCAGGGTACCGGCATGACCCACTTTGGCCGGGCGCACCAGTCGTTGGATCCGATTCACGACATCGCGCGACGTGATTCCGGCCGGTTTGGCCATGTTGAGTAGACCGAGCATGGAACCGAGTCGACTTTCTGCTGCAGAGGAAGGGAAGAAGCTCGAGCGGACGAGGATCGAAGTCTGACGGTTAAGAACTGCGAATGTACGAGAATTCCTGGCGGCTGCATACGGTGGAAGGGACTGAGCAAGTTGACTATAACCGTTTTTTATGAACTCACCTGAAAACTTTCCGACCACTCGTCTGCGTCGTCTGCGTTATCACGCTGGAGTGCGTGCTCTCGTGCGCGATACGCATTTGTCCACTCGTCAACTCATCCTGCCGCTTTTCGTGCGTAGCGGTCACAACCTGGAGCAGCCGATTAAGTCGATGCCCGGCCACAGCCAGTGGACGGTCGACCGCATTGGGGCTCAGGTCTTGGCGGCCCAAGAGCAGGGACTTGGCGGCGTCATCCTCTTTGGTATTCCAGCACATAAGGATGAGGCAGGCAGCGATTCCTGTCAGCCGGATGGCATCGTGCAGCAAGCGATTCGCGCGGCGAAGGCGGTGGCGCCCGATTTTCTGGTCGTGGCCGATGTCTGTTTCTGTGAATTCACCAGTCATGGCCACTGTGGTGTGATTGTTGAACGGGCGGGAAAGCCCGACGTCGACAATGATGCTACGCTGGAACTGCTCGGGAGGCAGGCGGTGAGTTTTGCCGAGGCCGGCGCGGATATGGTCGCTCCCAGCGGCATGATGGACGGGATGATCCAAGCCATCCGCTCGGCCCTGGATGCGCAAAGTTTCGAGCATCTACCGATCATGAGTTATGCGGCGAAGTATGCGAGTGCGTTTTACGGCCCCTTTCGTGATGCCGCCGAAAGCACACCTCAGTTTGGCGATCGGCGCACCTACCAAATGGACCCGGCGGCCGCCGCCGCTCAAGCCCTGCGCGAAGTGGCTCTTGATTTGGCCGAAGGGGCTGATTTGATCATGGTCAAACCGGCACTGGCCTATCTGGATATCATTCAGCGCGTCAGCAGCCAGTTCCCCGGTGTACCGCTGGCCGCCTACAACGTATCGGGCGAATACAGCATGGTGAAAGCGGCAGCCAGTCAAGGCTGGCTGGACGAACGCGCCGTCGCCCTGGAATCGCTGATCGCCATCCGCCGAGCGGGCGCGAGCATCATCATCACCTACTGGGCGAAGCAAGTCGCCGAGTGGTTACGGGGTCAATAACGAGCCTCCTGCCTCCAGCCTCCAGCCTCCAGCCTCCTGCCTCCTGCCTCCTGCTACTCGGCTCGAGCCGCTTCGAAGGCTGTGATGCGATCGGCATGTTGCAAGGTGAGGGCAATGTCGTCCCAGCCATGCAGCAGGCATTCGCGGCGGAAAGCGTCGACGGTGAACGTCGTTTTCAATCCACCCGCGCCGGTAATCTCACAGCGCTCGAGATCGACGGTCAAGCGATAGCCCGGACTAGCGGCCACGCGCTGAAACAAATCTTCGATCGTCGCTTCATCCAAGCGAATGGGAAGCACGCCGTTTTTGAAACAGTTGTTGTAAAAGATGTCCGCAAAGCTTGGGGCCAGCACCACTTTCAGACCATAGTTTTCGATTGCCCAGACCGCATGCTCGCGACTGGAACCACAGCCGAAATTACGTCGTGCGAGCAAGATGGAAGCGCCCTGGAACTCGGGGCGATTCAATTCGAACGAGGCATCGGGTTTACCATCCGCCAAGTAACGCCAGTCGAAAAACAGGAAGTCCCCATAGCCCGTGCGTTCAATGCGCTTGAGAAACTGTTTCGGAATGATTTGATCGGTATCCACATCCGCTCGATCCAGTGCGGCCACAATACCGGTGAACGTTTTAAACGATTCCATGATTACTTCAGCTCCCACTTGCGAACATCGACAAAATGACCGGTGATGGCGGCGGCGGCAGCCATCGCGGGCGAGACGAGGTGCGTACGACCACCCTTACCTTGTCGGCCTTCAAAATTACGATTGCTGGTGCTGGCACAGCGTTCGCCAGGAGCCAACTTATCGGGGTTCATCGCCAAGCACATGCTGCAGCCCGCATCGCGCCATTCAAAGCCGGCGTCCAGGAAAAGTCGATCCAGACCCTCGGCTTCCGCTTGCACCTTGACCTGCGAACTCCCCGGCACCACCATCGCGTGCACATTCTTCGCCACTCGATAACCACGGACGATCGCCGCGGCCGCTCGCAAATCCTCAATTCGCGCATTCGTGCAGCTACCAATGAAGGCACGATCAATCGAGACCTCCGTCAGCGGAGTGCCAGCCACGAGGCCCATGTAATCGAGGGCTCGAGCGGCAGTTTGTTGATCCGTCTTATCGGCGAAGCTTCCTGGATCCGGCACTCGCTGGTCCACTCCCAACACCTGCCCCGGCGTGGTACCCCAAGTAACCTGAGGAGCAACATCAGCTGCCTCATAACGCTCCACTCGATCGTACTGGGCACCGGAATCGGTCGGCAGTTCCTGCCACCGCGCTACCGCTCGCTCCCAAGCCGCTCCGCTTGGTGCAAACTCCCGGCCCTGCAAATAGGCAAAGGTGGTGGCGTCAGGGGCAATCATGCCCGCTCGAGCACCCGCTTCGATCGACATGTTGCAGACCGTCATGCGGCCTTCCATCGACAGCGATCGAATCGCACTCCCCGTGTACTCGATCACATACCCCGTGCCACCCTGAGTCGTGATACGACCGATCAGATAAAGAATCAGATCTTTCGCCGTGACGCCCGTCCCCAGCTCGCCGTCCACTCGCAATTCAAACGTCTTGGGACGATCCTGCAGCAGTGTTTGAGTGGCTAATACATGCTCCACTTCGCTCGTACCAATCCCGAACGCCAAAGCTCCGAACGCACCATGCGTCGCGGTGTGGCTATCGCCGCAAACGATCGTCATGCCGGGCTGAGTGTAGCCCAGCTCCGGGCCAATAATGTGCACGATCCCCTGTTTGGCATCGTGCAGATCGTAAAGTCGAATGCCAAAGTCACGACAGTTCTGCCGCAACGTCTCTACCTGCTGCCGCGAGATCGGATCGGCAATCGGCAACGCCCGATCCGTCGTCGGGATGTTGTGATCCGGAGTGGCAATCGTGCGTTCCGGCCGACGCACTCGCCGCCCCGCCAGCCTCAGGCCCTCGAAGGCCTGCGGACTTGTCACCTCGTGAACCAATTGCAAATCAATGTACAGAATCGTCTGCTTACCCGGTTCGGCATGCACGACATGTTGATCCCAGATCTTCTGGAACATGGTGCGCGGAGCGTTGGAGGGGGACGGTGTTACCATGGGATTTGAAGGATCTTTTTCCTGCTCAATGCTGGATCGGAGGGGAACGTCACAACGACCGCCGCCGGTGCGTGCTACACGCCGTCACGCGGTCACGAAATCTGAGCCCCGGATTATAGGTGCTCCGCCCCGATTTGGGAAACCGGTGCTCTCCCGGCGAAACTCCCCCCGCGTTGTGCCTAAAAACAACGCAGCGGTTGCCTAGTGAATACCAGCTGGGCGGCAGGCGAGGGATTCTGAGCACGGAAAAGGGCGGTAGCGGAGCGAACTTGTTGGCTGGCACGAGGTTTGCTGAAATGTTTGTTAGCGGTGCCTTTCACCAGCCAGCAGTCGCGCCTGGCGCTAGTTAAGGATGAGGAAATTCATGTCACACAGCTTTCGTTCTTCAGCGAATTCATTGGCTGATGAGGGCCCTGGGAGTCGGGCGGGGCAGCAAGCTAAACGGGAGGAGCTGCGGCGGTATATCGAACTGAAGCGGATAGCGGATGGACTGGCTCCGGTGGCGGTCGAGGATGCGGCTCGGCAGGGAGACGCTGCCACGCAACTGCTCTACTCGCTGTCCGAGCGGCTGCATGCGCTGGGGGACTCGAGTTGTGCAGCAGACCAGCGGATCGAACGGTTTTTAGCCGCTTATTTGGGTTCGGTAGCACCTTCGTCGGCACTTCGATTGCCGAGTCAAACGCTGGTGTTGGATCGTCCGGGGATGGCTCGGGAGCTGTCGTTGCCGGCCGAGCGTGACACGTTTAGCAATTCCCTGGTGGATTCTTATCGAGTGCGGAATGGGGTTTTGCACAATACGCGGACCGACCGGCGTACGACTCAGGGTACCTTTCATGTGACGGAAGGCTGGATGGCGGTGCCGGCAGACAAGGTGGCGGTGCCGCGGGCGACGTTTGCGCTTTTGTTGGAGCAGGCCTGGCGTGCGCCGCGCGAGTTGGCGCTGTTACCGTTTACGGCCGATGACGCTCAGCCGATCCACACGTTTGTTTCCCTATTGATTCGACCGCTGGTGGTTCCGTTGGTACGCGGCTGCGTCGAAGAACGACGGATGGAGGTTCGTTTTTTCGCTCCCGCCGGGCTCATCAGCAACTTAGATTTCGTAGAAACGATTTTCGGCAACGGTGGTGACCCTTACTTGCCCGAGAATGATGCGGCACTGCATGTTGCTCACTGGACCGGCCACACGGGCTGTGTGATTCTCGCTCCGCATCTCACCCAGCTCACCAAACGCGAGGTCGGTTTGCCGCATTATGATCGGGCCACGGAGCGTCAGCGACGAGAGGGGATGTGCTGGCAGGACGAGGATGAACTCTATAACAAAGGCCAGGCGTTTAAGCTGACGTGCCGTAGTGATGCCGGCGTCATCGTCACGCTCATCGCCGACAACTACTTTGGATATTGTAAAAAGGAAGTAAAAACGCAGATAAGTTTTTCGGCAAACTTATTGGGGGATGTTGAGGAGGAGCATGCGGGTGGAGCGCTGGCGTTTGCGAGTTTTAATTTAGGTGATGAGTTTCAGGCCAATAGTCGTCGTTATAACGGACGCACGTTTGCTGATTTGGCGCGGGATTACAGTGAGTGGATTGACATTCATCCGGAGGGATACGGCGTCGATCGCCACTACTCGCAGTTGATCTATATTCCCGAAGATGCTCACGCGACACTGGGCGACCAAAAAATCTATTGGATGGCGCATGGGCAGCGGCAATCGATTCCGCTACTGCCGGGCCGGATTTACATGGCGCCTTCGGGGTATCGCTTGCAGATGGACAAGCATCCAGCCGCTCCCACGTGGCGATTGATTGGCACTGCGGGTGAAGGGGCTTCCTGCCACAAGCCGTGTACGGTGAGTGGTGGTGGGAAAAGTGAAATCAGCAAGTCGCTGGTGGATTACATGCTGTATGGCCCAATTTTTGTCGCTGACCTGAAGCATGATCTGGATTTAGTCCAGCAGATTTTCGATAAGGATTATTCCACTCGCTGGCGTCCTGGCAGCAGTGTCGTGCCGGATTATCAGCAGAAACCCAGCCGAGCTGCACTGGATCCTCGCCGTTCGCTGGGCAGTTTAATCAAACTACTCACGCCCTCACATGATTACACAGACGAATACAATAACTGGTTAGCTTCCATTCCGAATTATGTTTATTCCTTAGCGTTTATTATCAAAAGATTTCAAGATCCAACCTGGGATAGTAATTGGCGGCAATATTTCACGGTTGATATTGTGAATGGAGTTCCGGGGCATGAATTAAAATATCGCAATCGCAAGTTGGTAGGGAGCTATTTGCGAGTGGGATTCGATGAACAGGGGAACTGGCGCACTTTCAAATTGCGCCAAGATTTTGCACCGGCCGCAAAAGTGCAGACTCAAGACGATATTTCCGCATCGGTCGTCGTGCCCAAGACGGCTTTAAACTATTTGAATCCCAGTCAGCGAGCGATGAGTTATAAGTTTGTGGAGAACTGTGAACGGCGGTTGTTTCAGCGGCCAGATGATGCAGTCCACCGCGGACTCGACGAGCAAACCGAAGCCGATCTCGCTCGCCGTGATAATTTCATCGCCAACTTTGAGCCTTTGCCGGCGGCAGAGATCCGTCAAGTTGTGGAATATGTGGTCGACTTTGCCGAGTACACGCAGCCGATGCAGCAGTTGCTGAGCGAGGTGGCGGCCGATGGCGAGGGCTATGTGGTGAGTTCCTCCAGGCCGCGGATGGTGGATGGTAAGCCAACCAAAAATCCACGTTATCTGCAGCTACGGCCCGATCTCGCTCGTCCGCTAGACCGCTACGTCGCCGAGATGGGGACTCGCCTGTATCGAGCCATACCCGCCTCGCAGCCAGTACCGCTACCGGTCAATTCCGTTCTGTTTGGGCGGCGGAATAATCCCGCGGAACCGTCTCACAGGATTCGTGGTTTAGCCGTTTACAATCCGCTGCACTTTCAGGAATTACCTGAACTGTTCATGGATTTTATCTGCTCGCTGACGGGCAAAAGTCCGTCGACGACGGGGGCCGGTTCCGAGGGAGCACTCACCAAGGGGCCTTTCAATGCGGTTCTGCCGATCATTGACTTGAACAATGCACTGGTAAGTTTTCTGCTTACCGAACTCGTGGGATTCTCGACCGCGGCCGGCCACATCGGGCCGCGCATGCGAGTCGATCATGACGTGAGTTATCTGATTCCGGAAATCTGGTGCCGGCTGTCGCCAGATGAACGTGATCCTCAGCGGCTGATTGCCGAGGGGTTGTTCGAGCCACTGGAGGATTATGATTATCAAGGTGAGCGAATCTTGGCGAGTCGCTTGGGTTATCGCATGACGGAGCGGTTCGTGCGGGCTTTTTTCGGACGCATATTCGATAACCCGGCACAGGTATTCGAGGAAACAATTTTGCGGCCCGAATTGCAGGATGCGGCGGCGTTTGCCGACGGCATCAAGTATATCTGCGAGGCGCACACTCGAGTGGCGAAGCAGTACTTTTTGGACGGCTCGATTGAACTGGCCTGTCCACCTCTGAAAGCGATTCTGGAAATCATGGCTGAGGGCCACAGCGCCGGCCGGGATGCTCGCCATCCCGACATCCGTGCGATGTTCACGCTGCCATCGCTTCTCCAGAGCGACTGGTATCAGCAGCGACTGGACTGCAAGCACGAGTCCGATGTACGGCATTGGCAAGAACAAGCAAATTACTTGCAGCGCTTCCTGGATGACAAAATTCATCAGCGAGCGGCACGTCGTCTGCAGCTAAAAAATCAACTTGATCTCGTCACTCGCAAGCTCAGCGACCTGGCAACGCCTGCTGCCCGGCAAGCTCGGCTTGGCACGTTGGGGCTCGATCCCAGTTTGCTTCATCGCTGAGTGACTGGATTGCCAGCTGATACATCAGGAACCGCGAAGCTGGAACCGCGAAGCGCGATCATGAATCGTTCGGAGGGTGGCCAGAACCACGAATTGCACGAATTGCACGAATTGCACGAATTGCACGAATTCCACGAATTCCACGAATGCCACGAATGGTGGAGCTCCCACGAAAGGTACGAATCACGCGCATGAATCGGTGGATTCACGGGGGATTAGGGGTGGAAGAGCCAGGGGTGGGACCAGGGGCTCAAGGCCGACCACTGAGCTGAGTAGATGCTCAACGCGAGCAGGCCGAGCGTGAGGGCGCGGCCCAGCCAGGTGCGTCCGGACCAGTCGGCGGCCGGTAAGGCGGCGAGCAGCCAGAGTGGAATGAACCAAAAGAGCCAGCGAAACCCGCAGCTCACGCCTCCATAATTGCGATCGATGAGCGGTCGCTGCAGGTAGAAGCAAAGGCAGACGAAGACGAGGAGCGTGATGCTCCACAACAGCCGTTGCCAGAAGACGGCGTGTGGTCCACGGAATTCGGTCACCGTGGCGTTTGGATCGGTGTACGCTCGAGGTCGGCAGCAGGCGTAGGCCAGGCTCGCGAGACTCAAGAGCCAGACTGGGGTAAGCGAGAAGACTCCGTGGTGTCCGACGAGGACGTGAAAGGCATAGGTCAGCCGCGAGGGTTCACCTCGATCAACGCCTTGAAGTCGATCGGCACTCCAGTAGCTGCCTTCGTATTCGTACCAGTTGCCCCAGCGTCGCAGTTCCAGCGGAGCGTCCTGGTTACGGGACGCTGCCGCCACGTGATTTGCTGGGCGGCGAATCACCCAGCGCTGATCGGTTGCCGGGTCCCAGATGCGCCAGCGCTGCTCGCCAGCCGCTCGCACGACCGCTTCGTCGGAAATCTGCTCAGCGTTTGCGGTTTGTGCGGCGAGTGATTGTCTGATGGCGGCGGGCACAGGCGTCTGGATGTCCGGCTGCGGTAAGGACTCAACCGGGAAGCCGGTGAGCGTTGCGATGACAGGCCCGTCGTGACGCTGAGAGTAGGCGGGCCGCCAGGTGTCATGGGCCAGGATGTTCGTACCGATCGCAGCGCCGGCGACCAGGAGAGCAGGGGGCAGGAAGGCGCAGAGCGTGGATCGCCAAGAGGCGAGCAGCAGGGCGGCTCCAGCCAGCGCGGAGGCCGAAAGTGCGGGAAGTTCGCATGCGGCGAGCAGGCCGGCGGCCAATCCTGCCAGCGCAAACCAGCGTCGTCCCCCGCTGCTTGATTCCGTGATGCGCACCAAGGCATAGACGAGAACCGTTACGCAGACGGCGGCGGGCAAATGATTGTTGAGCGTGACGGCCATGGGGCTGAGGAGCGTCGCCCAAGTCGCCGTGGTCATCACCAAGAGTCGCCCCCAGTCGGTTTTTCCAAACCGCTCGACGAGTCGACTGAGTAGCCACCAGGCGAAGGCCAGCGGGAGCACATTGGTGATCACCAGCATGATTCGACCGACGTAGAACGGGTGCGTTGCGAGTGTGGCTCCCGTAATCGCGCGCACACACCAGTAGACCGCAGCGAGCATTACGGAGAGTAATGGCGGTTTACTCGAATAGGCATGTTCGCGCCCATCACGGCCTCGATGTCGTACCAAATCAATGGAATACCAATCGGAATCGCGACGACGGATCGGATCCAAGGTCGGGTCGAGTGCTGCCGCTCGCTGCTGCTCACCTCCATCCCGAAAAATCACCCGATCCAGCTCGAATGTGCCTTCATCAACGAGTGCTCGAATGGTCGACCAGCGGCTGCGATCGTTGGCGCTCAGAAACGGCGTCCGGCCACTGGCCGATTCCACTCGATCAATTCGGGCCACTAAGGTGACAGCGGCGGACAGAATGAGTAGCCCATAGATCGCTCGCCGCAGTGCACCGGTGGTATCGCCGTGACTGCTGCTGCTACCGGCGCTGCTGCTGCTACCGGCGCTGCTGCTGCTGCTGCTGCTGCTGCTGCTGCTGCTGCTGCTGCCGGCGCCACTGATGTTCCGATGAGCGTTCCCATTTACGCGTACATTCACGTCGAACCACCTTCCTGCCGTGGAGCGGCTGGCGCAGAGTGCGAGGCGATGGTTGGCTGGCTGGGCGGCGGATTTTCGGGCGCCGTCGTTTGCTCTCGAATGGCATACCAAGTGGCGGCTCCACGCGCTTGCGCGGTGATGAGTTCGGCCAGGAAGCCGATCGACAGCAGTTGTACGCCAAACAAGAGACAGCCCCAGGAGTAGAGAGCGATGGGACGCTGATGGAGCGGCGCGAGATGGGCTTCGGGATGCAGTTGAGACCAGATCCAGTAGAGGCCAGCGTAGGTGTTACCGGCGAGTCCGATGAGGAAACAGAGGATGCCAAAGGTCCCGAGAAAGTGAGCGGGTCGGCTGCCGTAACCGGTCAAGAAGCGGACGGTGAGCAAGTCGAGGAAGCCGCGCAGGTAACGCGCCCAGCCATATTTCGATTTGCCATGCTGGCGAGCTCGGTGTTGCACGACGAGCTCGCCAACTTTCCAGCCGCGGGCGGCGGCGAGCACCGGGACGAAGCGATGGAGTTCTCCGTACAGACGAACCTCCTGGAAGACGGCTCTGCGATAACATTTAAAACCGCAGTTGTGATCGTGCAGGCGGACGTTCGTCAGAGAGCTCACCAGCCAATTGAAGAGTTTCGAGGGCAGTCGTTTTTCGAGTGGATCGTGCCGCACCTGTTTCCAGCCGCTGACCACGTCGTAACCGTCGGCTAGCTTGTCCAAAAAACGCGGAATCTCGCGTGGATCATCTTGGAGGTCGGCATCGAGGGAAAAGACGATTACGCCCTGGGCAGCTTGAAAACCAGCATCGAGTGCGGCGGCTTTACCAAAGTTGCGGCGTAGACGAATGCCCCGTACGCGTGCATCTTGGCCGGCCAAATGATGAATCACGTTCCATGATTCATCCGTCGAGCCGTCGTCGACGAACAGCATCTCAAATTCCTCGGCGCGCGTGGCAGCCACAGCGGATAACTCCGAGTGCAATTGCGGCAAACTGGCCGCTTCGTTGTAAACGGGAATGACGGCGGAAATCATCGCATCCTTTCCGGATATCAACGGTGTGCGGATGTCAGGCGGCTGGTTCGGGCGCGGGACCGGCGTCCGTGGCGGGGGTACGAGGTCGGATAGCATACAAGATCGGACAGATGAATAGCTCCGTCAACAACCAGACGAGCCGCAAGAGCAGTGCCGAGAGGACGGCGGCGAGTTCACCAAACTGGGGAGCCAAGACGGCAATCATCACCATTTCCCGCACTCCCGCTCCGCCAGGAATCAACGACACAAAGCCGGCGACGACCGCCAAGACCAGTCCCGCCGTGATCAGTGGTAAGATTTGGGGCAAGGCTTGCCACGAGAGAACATCGGCGGCGGTCGCGGGGGACGATGCGGCGACCTGTTGAATCTGCGCCAGCGAGTCTGTACCGGAGGCGACCATGCCAGGCGGTAAAGCGCGCATCGTACACCATAAACTTAAGCCGTAGAGAAAACAGCCACCGGCATTCATGATCCAACCGGAGGCCATCAGGGGCAGTCTTAGCTGCTGCAGTGCGGGCGCGATCTGCGGACTCGCTCGATCCACGCGCAGCAGTAGAATCACGCGCCGAAATACCGGAGGCAGGGAGGGAATACCGGTGCAGATCACCAGTCCACTGGCGAGGAACAAAAGAAAATGCGGATGGTGACCACCGGGCAATTCCAGCTGATGTGTGGCGCTGCCGCTGAGCGAGTGCCAGATGAGTAAGATACCGGCCAGCATGGCGCTCACGGCAATAACGGTGAGCGTTTCTACGAAGACGGCCGCCGCGGCGATCGCTTTATCCACTCGCGGACCCATCACCAGGGCGGCGCGCAGCACGACGACCATCGCCTTACCGGGCACATACTTTCCGAGATGCCCAATCGTGTAGGCTCGCCAGGATGTCCACCAATGGGGCTGCTGACCCATCGCCCACAAAACTCGATGCCAGAGCCACCACGCGGGCAGAGTGCCGAGGAGGTAACAGAGACCGGTTCCCAGGAGCCACTCGAAATGTACTTCCGACCAAGCGAACTCCTGCCGCCGAAATTCGGCGAGCGACTTTTGGATCGTGTGCCTGATTCCCCAAATAACCAGAGTCAAGACGAGCAGGTGAAAGACGAGCTTGAGCCATCGCGTCCATGGTCTACTCAATCGACTCTTTTGCACGTACACCTCCCGCACCAGGAAACAACACCAACTCGGCTGAGTGCTCGACAATCAGCCCTGGATGCGAGTATTCTCTTGAGATAGGCGCGATCAAGCAAGTGGCATCTCCGCGTAGGTCCGCATGACTCGAATTGTTTCTTTCTGGCTGCTCGTCGCGATCATTGTCGCCGTATCACTTGGTTTTTACCGAGTGATGTCGGGCTTCCTGTTGCCGCTCTTCCTGGCCGCTTTGCTGGTGGTCATCTTCAAGCCGCTGCATGAATGGCTGGTCGTACGCGTGCGTCACGCCATGTTGGCCGCTGGAATCGCCACCACCGCCGTGGTTTTGATCGTCTTCGTTCCGCTCATCTGGTCTCTCACACTCGCCGCGAACGAAGCCATATCCGTCGCGCGGCAATTCGATGCCAATCGAGTTACTCGGCAGATCCAGCGTCTGCAAATCCTCCTGCGACTCGACCTACCGCTCCTCGAAGAAACCCTGGAAATGACGCCCCTGTTCGACGATCTCCTCTTGGAACCCGAAGCGGTGCCGCTGGTTGAATCGCCCGCACTCGAAGTAACAGGACCAAAATCTGCCGATTTCAACTCACCCGATCGCAACTCGCCCAATCCCAGTTCACCCGACATCGTTCCCTCCGACCCGCAAGCGTCCGCAAAGCATTTGCCAGACGACTCAGCGGCGGAAGCGAAACCGGTCGCCACTCAATCGCCGACCAAGCCCGTGACGGACGATAACTTGGCCGGTAATCGATCACTCCCCGGCGCTGTGGTGGACTCCCAGGCGACTCTGGCCGATGGCAAAAGCTCAACTGCGACTCCGGATCACAGCACTCCGTCTGCAATCGACGAACCAGCGTTTGCGCCGACGTACTACATCGAGCGACTAGCAACCCTGGAAACGCTCCGGGCACGGCTGCTTAATCTGCAGCGACAATTGCCGCTGCGGCAATCGAATGCCGCTCGCCCCGAACTCACCGAAGTGCATCGTCAGATGGATACGTTGAGTCTGCAATTGGCGAGTGTCCACCAGGCGTTGGATCGGGAAGATCATGATTCCTATCTGGAGCTGGTGCGGTCGGCCAAGGGAGAGTTTGAGCGATTGCAGGCGACGCTGCCCGGTGGTGCGTGGCGCGTGGTCGCGAAGCGAGTGATTTATCCCAACGCTCAGCAGGTGCAGGAACTGAAGGATCGATTGGTGCGTGAGCTGCAGGAGCTACTGGTACCGGCCGCGAACGCCACCGCTGGCTTCGCCGCGAAGTTGATCTTCGGTACGATCATCATGATCGTGTCCGTCTTCTTCTTTTTCGCGGATGGGAAGAAGATGACCGTCACCGTCATGCGTCTGGTGCCACTCGACGTGCGTCATCAGGAGGAACTGCTCACCGAGTTCGGGCGTATTAGTCGAGCGGTGGTGTTGGCGACGTTAGTTTCAGCTGTCGTTCAAGGGGTACTGGCGGGCATCGGTTTTTATTTCGCGGATACCGGCTCCGTGGCACTGCTGGTGCTCCTCACAATCGTCTTTGCGATGATTCCGTTCGTCGGAGCGTTATCGGTGTGGGTGCCGGTTGTTGCCTGGATGGGATTTGTGGAAGGCCGCATCTGGACGGCGATCATCCTGGCAGTTTACTGTGCCGTCGTTGTGTCCCAGTCGGATAACGTGGTGAAGCCGGTCATTCTCAAAGGCCATTCGAATATCCATCCGCTGCTGGCACTACTCAGTATCTTAGGTGGAGTGCAGGCATTGGGGCCGGTGGGAATTCTCGTTGGACCCATGATCGTCGTCTTCTTGCAAACATTACTCAATATCTTGCACCGCGAGATGACCAGCTTGGAAACCGCCAAACAGCCTCCCGCGACGAGCTGATCACGGACGTATTGTTCGCTCGTCAGCGGTTACTCCTCGCGCTGCCGTGCGGTAGTCTCAGCGGTGACCAAACAATTCGATACCCACTGCCACTCCGCGTAACGACCACGCGATCGTGCGGACCCAGTTGGTGAGTACAAGTCGCTGGATGACCGCTTCGTCGTAACCGGAAAGTAACTTGCCGTGCAGCGGTACTTGCAGAGCCGCGGTTGAGACCCAGACGACCACGAGGCAGAGGGTGGCGATCCCGAAGGCGGGCGAAGCGATTCGTTCCGGGCGATAGTAAAGGACCATGGCAAGCGTGAGCACTTCACCCAGCATGGGTCCCGCCACCACCCACGTGGTCCAGAATTGATGCAGTTGCGAATACAAAGTGAAGGCCTCGCGGCCAACATAAGCCATCAGTGGATAGTGAACAACTTGCACGAACCAGATCAAACCAACCATGAACAATGTGCAAACCCAGTGAGTAATCAGCCAGCCCTGTTCCGTGATCATCGTCCACCCATCATCGGTAAGAAACTCAAACAGCTCTCTCTTCTCGAATCCTTTCCCAAGCCGTAGGGACCGACTTTTATGCCGTCCGATAACCGATCCGCGCAACCTGCCTGGATGAAAACCTGTCTGCTGATTGCCGCGATTTACAACCTTGCCTGGGGAGCGTTCGCGATTTTTGCCCCTCGGCTTCCATTTCAGTGGCTCGGAATCGACCCACCGAATTATCCCAGTTTATGGCAGTGCATCGGCATGATTGTCGGTGTTTATGGCGTTGGTTACGCCATCGCCGCCTACGACACTCAGCGCCACTGGCCGATTGTTCTCGTCGGACTATTGGGAAAAATCTTCGGGCCCATAGGTTTTGTCTGGGCCGCTTCACAAGGGGAACTGCCTTGGTCAGCTGGGGCGACCATTCTGACCAATGATCTTATCTGGTGGATTCCCTTCGCATTGATCTTGGGGCGAGCGTGGCGATTGGAGCGAGCCTGTCCCGATACGACCGCTCGAGCCGCGCGATCAATCGAGTGAGCCGCTATTCGTTGGATAGCCGTTCCCAGGCATCCAGTAACAAGCTCGCCGCTTGCTGTACTTCGTCTTCGGTGGAATGCCACCCCAAACTCAGCCGCACCGTACCACGAGCAGATTGCGGCGTGTGTCCAATCGCTTCCAGGGTGGCGGAAAGCTGGCCGGAACCGGAGTGACAAGCAGCGCCCGTGGAGGCGCAAAGTTCGGGGATCCGCGTGAGCAGCTGAGCACCGGACACTCGCGGAAAATTCACGCTCAGCGTATTTGGCAGTCGAGTGACAGCTTCGCCGTTGACGGTTAAATCGGGAATCGCTTGGCGCAGTTCCGCCAGTAGCTGATCGCGTAGGGTCCCCAGTCGCGACGAAGTTTCGGTGAGAGCTTTGTTCGCCATCCAACTCGCCTTGCCCAACCCGATGATGTACGGGACGTTTTCTGTGCCGGCTCGCAGACCGCCCTCGTGACCGGCACCGTGCAGCAGGGGCTCCAGGGATGTGCCACGTCGCACGTACAGGGCACCAACCCCTTTCGGCGCGTACATTTTGTGTCCGGCGATTGATAACAAGTCGACGCCCAGGTCATCCACCTTGGTGCGAATTTTGCCCACGGTCTGAGCCGCATCGGTGTGGACCAGGATTCCGCGCGAGCGGCAGATGGCGGCCACTTCGCGCAGCGGCTGAATCGTACCGATCTCGTTGTTCGCATGCATGATGCTGACCAGGATTGTGTTCGGACGTAAGGCGGCCGCAACCGCATCCGGTGACACAACTCCGGATTGCTCGGCCGGCACAACGGTCAGTGCGTATCCCAGACGTTCGAGAAACCGTGCTGGCTGGACGATGGCGGGATGTTCCAGCGCGGAGATGACGATGTGCGCGCCGAGTTCAATCGCTTGTCGCAGGAGGATTCCCTTGAGCGCGAGATTGTTCGCTTCGGTGCCACCCGACGTGAAAATAATCTCCTCCCGCTCGGCACCGATCAGCGATGCCACTTGCTCGCGTGCATCTTCGATCGCCTCCCGTACCGCTCGTCCCATCGCGTGACCGCTGGAGGGATTCCCGAAATGTTCACTCAGGAAGGGAAGCATTGCATCGCGCACGGCATGGGCGATGGGAGTCGTGGCGTTATAGTCAAAGTACAAACGCTTCATGGTGCTTGAGTTTCGCGATCGAGAAGAAGGGATTGGAAGAGTGGATTTGAAGAGGATCACAAGCCGACGTAGCGAGCGTAGGCGCTGCGGGCCTCCGCGACATCGCTCGTACCGCCCACAATCGCTCGTCCGTCTGGGAACAACGTCACGGTGTAGCGGTCGACCGTTAAACGTAGCAGATAGCGATTCTGACTGACATTTCCCACCGCTTTTAACTTGGCTGCCAGAGCGGAAAAATCGTGTCGTGGTTGGTCCGGAAATGACAACTGCACCGAATTTCGGCCGCAGAGCACGGCAGTTTGCGAACCGCGTCGGCCATCCCACCAGGGAAAATCGAGTCCCGCACAGGCCGGACAAGCAGCCATCGATTCACGCAGCCCATCGAGTTTTACTTGCCGAATTCGATTATCCCACAAATCAAATACCTGCATCACGCGACTTACCGCTGCCCGTTGCCCCGCTAAAATCTTGAGGGCCTCACAGGCTTGAATCGAGGCAATGACATTGATGATGGGAGCGAGAATACCAGCGGTGTCGCAGGTCTCCAGCGCACCCGGTGGCGGTGTATCGCGCAGCACGCAGCGAAGACAGGGCGTCTCGCCGGGAAGAATCGTCAGCGTCTGCCCCTCGGCGCCCAAACAGCCACCAAATATCCAGGGAATCCGCCGCTGCAAAGCGGAATCGTTGAGCAGAAATCGAGTTTCAAAATTATCGGTGCCATCGATGATCACATCGACGCCCTCCAAGAGCGCCGGTAACGTGCGATGATCGATGTCGAGTACCAGTGGTTCGATGTTGATCGTGGAGTTGATACGGCGCAGCTTCGCGGCGGCAGCGATCGACTTGGGCACGGCGGATGCAACATCGTCTTCGTCGTAAAGCACCTGACGCTGAAGATTACTCAATTCAAGAAAATCACGATCGACCAGACGCAGGTGACCCACTCCGGCGCGAGCCAGTGTGTTGGCGGATACCGATCCGAGCGCTCCGCAGCCACAGATCAGTACGCGTGCCGTCGCCAGCCGCTGCTGGCCAGCCACGCCAATGCCCGGGTAACGCATCTGTCGAGCGTAGCGCGCCAATCCCAAGTCCTCAGCCGACTCACGATCGCTGGTCATCCCGGATTCCTTAACAGTTCCTGAGTGAGCATCATCCAGCCAGCCGTGGGCAGACGCCCGGGTGACGGCTTAACATCTACGGAATCGACGACCGCCGAGTTCTCGCGAAGGAGCACCAGTGGCACTCGCTGCACCCCCACGGAGTCGGCACCATGAAGACTACCGCTCGAGTTGCGCGGAAGCAGGGTGCTTACCAGCCACTCGGTTTGTGCCGCGCTGGCTTGATCGAGCTGCTGGGCGTCCACGGCAACTGCCTGCGCCCACGATGCTCGCCGGGCCGCTGGCTGGCTCTCCGTCACCGGCGGCAGCGCATGTCGCTCCAATCGTATGATGTTGGGAACATGTTCCCGCAGCCACTCGCCCCGTTCATCACCTGCCGGTAAGACCGCAAAAGTAACCGCCGGCTCGCGGACCATCGCCCTCCACGAAACATCCGAGTGTTGATCGAGCCACAGGACCAGAGGAACACCCCAGCGTACCGCTTGAGCAGCGGCGTCGTGTGGGAGTTGCCGGACGACGAGCGTCTGTTCGCGGCGCCGCAGATCGGCCCAGTCAATCGTTTCGGCGACAGATTTCGTCGGAGTTGCAGCGGCTGTTGCAGCGGCTATCTTCCCAGCGGGATTCGCGGCGATGGCTGTCAGGCGCCAGAGCTGCTGGTCCCAGCGCCAGCGAGTGCCATTGTCGCCCAGGCGACGGATGACCACGGTGCGGCGGACGCTACCGATGACCTTGTCAGCGTGGTGCAAGGTTATTTCGGATTCATACCAGGCAGGTTGCTCGGGTGACCAGCAGACGGGATCGGTGACAAGTGCTTGGGCGAGCAGGGTTGGACCGGGGCCAAGATCCAGCCACGGCGTCGTCATGGGAAGCGTGCGACGATCTTGCATGAACGGCCCGCGGAGGGTGCCTTGCCAGCGGTCCCCCGATGATTCCTGATCGCGGGGCAAACGCGCATAGAGCCGAGCGAGATTGGGACTGACGTCGCCGTGAAAAAGATCGAGCTGCGAGTCCCAGGCGGGGAGCGAGTTAACGCGGTTCGTCATGATGGTTTGAGGGACTCACTTCTTCTTGCTGGACTTGCTCGGCGTCAGCAGCGACTTGGCTAGGATGCGCGCTGTGGCAGAATCGGGCGAGCGAGCGATTTTTTCGGGCGTTCCTTGCGCCACAATTTGTCCACCTTCACGAGCGGGACCAGGACCTAGATCAATCACGTAATCCGCCGCCAGCATCACCTGCAAATTGTGCTCGACCACAATCAACGAATGTCCCACACTCACCAGCGCCTCAAAGCAATCCAGCAGTTGGGTTACGTCGGCAAAATGTAGACCGGTGGTGGGTTCGTCGAGGATAAACAAGGTGCGATTCCGAGCGGCTCCGGACAGATAAGCGGCCAGCTTGACGCGCTGAGCCTCACCCGAAGAGAGCGTGTTCGCGGCTTGACCGAGTCGTAGGTAGTCGAGCCCGACGTCGATGAGCTGCTTGAGTTTGGTTTGCACTTTGGTCTGGCCACGAAAGAACCCGAACGCCTCACGGACCGTCATTTGCAGCACGTCCGCAATGTTGCGACCACGATATTGAACGGCCCGCACCTCTTTGCGATATCGAGTGCCGTCGCATTCCGCACATTTCATGAAGACCGGCGGCAGGAATTGCATATCGATTTCCAGGCTGCCATCCCCCTGACACGCTTCGCAGCGACCACCTTCCACATTG
This sequence comes from Pirellulaceae bacterium, assembly GCA_044235425.1. Lineage (GTDB taxonomy): Bacteria > Planctomycetota > Planctomycetia > Pirellulales > Pirellulaceae > JBJSXJ01. The sequence goes on along the minus strand of JBIIHW010000012.1, from coordinate 32,875 downwards.
AAGCTGAAATGACCAGCCGTGAACTGTCTCGCTTGAGCCTCGGCCGTCTCCGCAAATACGGCTCGAATTAAATCAAATGCTTTGATGTAGGTAACGGGGTTGGAGCGCGGCGAACGTCCGATGGGACTTTGATCGATCAGCACGACATCATCCACCTGACCGTCACCAAAGATGTCATCATAGGGCAAAACCGCATCGCAATCCTTCTGTTTGCGATGGCAGAGAGCACCGTACAAGGTGTCTTGCACCAGCGAGCTTTTCCCAGACCCGCTCACACCGGTCACCACGCAAAGTACCCCCAGCGGAAATTCGACCGTGAGATTTTTCAGGTTATGGCCACGAGCGCCCGCCAGTCGAATCCAGCCTCGATTGGGACTGCGTCGTTTTTCGGGAATCGCGGACAACCGTTTTCCCGACAGATAATCGCCCGTCAAACTCTGGCTCGCTTTGGTCAGCTGGCCGGGCGTCCCTTGAAACACCAGTTCGCCGCCGTTCTCTCCGGCTCCCGGGCCAATTTCGATCACCTCATCGGCCGCTCGAATAATCGCCTCTTCATGCTCCACCACCACCACCGTATTGCCCCGATCACGGAGTGCATGAAGAGTCCCCAGCAGTCGCTCCACATCCTGTGGATGCAGACCGACGGAGGGTTCGTCGAGCACATACAGCATGTTCACCAGGCTGGCGCCGAGTGCCGAGGTCAATGCGACTCGCTGCGCCTCGCCGCCGCTGAGCGTTCGCAGGGTACGATCGAGGGTGAGGTAACCCAGTCCGACATCGTCGAGGAAATGCAGGCGTGCTTCGAGTTGTAACAGGGCGGTACGGCAAACCGATTGCTGGAACGGCGTGAGTGCCAGTTTCGCAATCGCGCGACGCATCTCACCCACCTCGCAGCTCATCCATTCCGCGAAATTACGATCACCCAAAGTGACTGCCAATGCTTCGGGACGCAGACGCTTTCCAGCACAGGCGGAGCAAGTTGAAGAGCTGCGCCAGCGGCTTAAAAAGACGCGATGATGCATCTTATATTTCCGCTTCTCCACCCACTCAAAGAACTCCTTCATTCCGCCATAGCGCGGTGATTTACAGCCGTCACGAATCACGGCTACCTGCGTCTCACTCAGCGCTGAAAAAGGAACGTCCGTGGGGATCCCGAGTCGCGGTGCCAATTCGAGCAGTTCGGTCAGGCAGGACTGATACGAGGGACTGTTCCAGGGAGCGAGTGCTCCCTCTTGTAGCGTCTTACTTTTATCGGGAACGATGCGATTCCAGTCGAGCGCGAGAATGTTGCCGAAACCCTCACACTGTGGGCAAGCGCCAAGCGGACTGTTGAAGCTGAACAGATGTGGCTCCAACTGCGGATACTCGCGACCGCAGGGACCACAGCGACGACTCGTGTGGAACGTCCAGCGCTGCCAGACGGCATCGTCCTGTACCAAGACCACACAACAGCCGTCCCCGTGGGCAAAACAGGTTTCCAGCGAGTCGAGCCAGCGCGACTCGCTCGTCTCTCCGAAGACCACTCGGTCCACGATCACCAGCAGGCCACGACGCCGCTGACCTGGGTCTTGCCACAACTGCTCCAGCACCGCGAGAGACTGCGGATCATCGCAGGTGAGGGGCGAGTGATGATCGGGATGATGAGGTAGAAAACGATTGAAGCCGAGTTCTTTGAGCTGCGCGAGTGTGTCGGCGGGCGCTTCACCGACTTCCACCGCCCGGGGAAAGGCAAGCATCAGGCGACGGCCGTTGGGGACCCCCTGTAACGCTCGCAGCACGCTACCCGGAGAATCGGGGCTCACCACTTGGCCGCAACCCACGCAGTGCATCACTCCCGCTTTGCCAAAGACCAATCTCAGGTAGTCGGCAATTTCGGTCGCTGTACCCACTGTCACTCGACTGGACCGAGTGGGATCGCCGCGAGTGACGGCTACCGCCGGTGGCAAACCATCAATTCGATCGGCAGCGGGTTTATCGAGCGGATCGAGGAACTGACGCGTGTAGGTCGAAAAGCTTTCGATGTAACGTCGTTGGCCTTCGGCGTAGAGCGTGTCGAGTGCCAAGCTGGTCTTGCCGCTGCCACTCACCCCACAAATGACGGTCAGCTGGTGATGGTGGATGTCCAGATCCAGTTGCTTCAAGTTATGTACCGCCACTTGGCGTAGTTCGATGCGTCCCGCCTTCACCGCGAGTTTCCTTTCCACGCCTGCCGCAATCCGAGGGCTTCACTACCGGAGCGATATCCTACCGCCCGGAGCGCGAGCTGAATAGAAGATCGACGCGGCGCAAGCAGCGGGCCTTGCTCGGATGGTCACCTCGTGCGCCGCGCCGGGGACGCCACTGCCTACTGGAACATCCCGGCGGGACGCTATACTGTGGCGGTCTCCATGGCGGCAGGCACCAAGCGGCAGGCTGTAGTTGCGAGTGCTTCGGTCACCGGGGTTTGCCATCGGCATTACAAGGGATTTCAGCTTTGTCACCCCAAACAACTCGTAATCCGTTCTATTCCTTGCTCGTGGTGATCGGCTTGATGTTTTGCCTGACCGCTTGTGCCTACCTGGTCATGACGCTCCGGGGGTTGAAGGCCGAGTTGGCCAAGCCGCCCGTAGGCCTGATGGCCGTCATGGATCAGCACGGGGGACGCATCATGCTGGTGGAAGTTGTACTGCTGGCGGGTGCCGCCGTGCTCGCAATGGCCACCGATGATTTCTGGAGTCGTCGCGGCAAGGATGATGTGACCTGATGCAGCGCTGGCGGAAACTGCTCACCTCGACCATCATCTTCGCTGTCTTTTGCGGCGCCATGTGGCTGCTGTACCAGCAGGTGCGGAAGCATGATTACCAGCAGATCGTCGCGGCTCTACGCGAAATTTCCCACAGCCGCATCGCCCTCGCCGGCCTGTTGACGATCGTTAATTACCTGGTCCTCATGGTCTACGACATGCTCGCCTTGAAAGCGATTGGTCATGCGCTGCCGCTGCGCCGAGTGGCGGTAGCTGCGTGCGTCGGTTATTCGGTGAGCAACAATTTTGGTGCGCTGCTGGGTGGTTCCGCCGTCCGCTATCGACTCTACAGCAGCTGGGGTCTGTCGACCGTCGACATCGTGCAAGTGCTAGCCATGATCGGTGTGGTGTTTTGGATCGGCATGTTTGGCTTGGCCGGTACCGTGTTTTTGGTGGCACCGCTGGAAGTGCCACTGCAGATTCAAGAGCGTATCGACCTGCCGATCACCTCGACACGGCTGCTCGGTGCCGTGCTTCTCGCAATCGCGGTGGGCTATCAAGTCGCCACGATCGTGTGGCGTCGTCCCGTGAAGATTCGCGACTGGAAATTGTCATTGCCACCGGCAGGACTCTCCGCCCTGCAGCTGCTCGTCTCGGCCCTCGATCTGCTCGTGGCCGCCGGCGTACTCTACGCACTCCTGCCGGGTGCGGAAATCTCATACTGGAAGTTTGTGGGAGTTTACCTTCTGGCCGTCACGAGTGTCGTGCTGACCCATGTGCCCGGTGGACTTGGGGTCTTCGAGGTGGTGATTCTCGCCATGCTTCCTGATCATCCCAGCGAGCAGATTCTGGGATCGTTACTCGCCTTTCGCTTCATCTATTACCTGGCCCCCCTGGGACTAGGTACGGTCCTCATGGGCCTGTTCGAAGTCGCACAGCGTGGCCCCACCTTCCAGCGCTGGTTTGCCCGCAGCTCGCTGGTATCGCCCGCTGCTACGTCTCCTACGCTGGTCCCGCGCATGGTTTCCATCTTGAGTGTACTGGCCGGCGCGATTCTGCTCGTCGCCAGCGCTACTCCCGTCTCCTCTTCTCGGCTCGATCTGCTCGTCGATAGCATTCCCTGGTGGCTCGTCGAAGCGGCACACTTCGCGAGCGGTCTGATTGCGGTCGCGCTGCTCATCCTCGGCTACCCCCTGCAGCGCCGCAGTTGGCATGCCTTTCGCATCGTCGCCGTGCTCATCGCCCTTGGCATCGTCACCTGCCTCCTGCGCGGATTTGATTTTGAAGAGGCCACGATTCTCGCTGTTCTACTACTCGCTTTCTTGCCGCTCCGCGAACATTTTTATCGCCGAGTGACGATTGTGGGGGAGCCACCGTCGCTGCAATGGCTGGCCTCGGTGAGTTTCGTATTGCTGGTGGCGATGGCGGTCGGTGCCTTCGTGCATCGTCGTCAACCGTATGAGCATGGGCTCTGGCTGCAGTTCTCGATCGGCAGTCAGTTACCGCGCTTCTTGCGTTTGAGTATCGGGGTGAGTGGCTTGCTGGCGCTGACCGCTTGCTGGCGTATGCTGCAGCGACGACCAAAACAACCGCAATTGCCGACGGCCGGGGAAATCGCAGCCGCTGCCGAGGTACTGACGAGTGCTCCGCAGGCCTACGGTCATGTCGCTCTGGCCGGCGATAAACATCTGCTCATCAGCGAAAATCGTCAGGCGCTCCTCATGTATGGCATCGCGCACGAGGATTGGATCGCACTGGGAGACCCCATCGGGCCACTCGAGGAACAGCGGGAGCTGGCTTGGACGTTTCGTGAACTATGTGACCGCCGCCAAGTTGGGGCGTCGTTTTATGGAGTGAGTGCCGAACGACAAACGCTCTATCTTGACTTGGGACTCACCTTACTCAAATTGGGAGATCTCGCCCGCGTACCGCTACGAGACTTTTCGTTAGCTGGCCCCGAACGTCGTCAACTGCGGCATACCGATCATCGCCTGTTGCACGAACATTGCCGCTGGGAAATGATGTCGGTGGAACAGGCAGCGAAGTTGCCGGTCAAATGGCGCAGAGGATGGACGGAGGGGGGAAAGGCGACGGCCAAGATTCCGGTGCCTCGCAGCCACTGGCTGGGCGCGGGTTACGAGCAGGAGGCGTATTGGAGTCGCTTTCCACGGGCGGTTGTGTGGCGCGGCGGACATGTGATCGCCACCGGACTGGTTTACGGCACGGCGGGGCGCGAAGAGTTGGCGGTTGATCTGATTCGCTTGGCCCCGGACGCACCACCCGGTACCGCCGATTTTCTCGTGGCGGAACTGCTTGAGTGGGGCCGACAAGCCGGCTACCAATCGTTCAACTTGGGCCTCGCCCCTCACCACCAATCGACTGAACCCATCCTCAAGCCACTCTGGGATCAAGTGGGCCCCGCAATCTATCCGCACGGCGAACTCTTCTCGTCTTTCGCCGCACTGCGTCATTTTAAAGAGCAGTTCGATCCCGTGTGGGAACCTCGTTACCTGGCCACCGCACCGGGGAATAAGTTGTCCTTGATCGTTCAAAACCTGGCAACGCTGCTTGCTCACCGCGATGCCCCGTGACCCACTGCCGTGGGCCTACAGGCACCTACGAGACCTTCGTCTTGGCGTCTCTGCGTCGCCGTGTGTCTCTGAGCGCGATGCAGGAGACAGAGCCCCAATGTGGCGATCTGCAATTAGCGTTTGCGGATGGTAGCGCCGGCGGGCTGAGCGGCTGAGCTGCCCCAGTTGGATGAGTTGCTGGTGGCGGCGCTGGCGGATCCCGAGTTGGAGTTTGGTGAGAAGCTTGGCTGATTGCCAGCTGGTTGACCAAAGGATGGTTGGCTGGTGCTGTTTTGCCCATACGCCGGTTGGCCATAGCCCGACGGATTGCCGGCAGGTTGTCCATACTGCGGTTGTCCATACTGCGGTTGTCCATACCCGGGCTGTCCATAAGCAGGCTGACTGGATGCCGGCTGCCCGTAGTTGGCCGCCTGCCCATAGTTAGCCTGCCCATAGTTAGCCTGCCCATAGTTAGCCTGCCCATAGTTAGCCTGCCCATAGTTAGACGGTCCAGCGGCGGTCTGGCCGTAGCGCGTCGGAGCACTGGTTGACGCGCTGGAGGAGGGCTGACCGTAGGAGGGCTGACCGTAGGAGGGCGAGCTAGCAGACGGCTGTCCATAACCATAGGACGGTTGCCCGTAGCCAGCAGGTTGCCCGTAGCCGCTCGACGGACCGTAGGCCGATGGTTGACCGTAGCCGGCGGGCTGAGCGTATCCGCCCGACTGCCCATAGCCGGCGTACTGGCCGGCGTTTGTCTGTCCGTAGGCACCTGGGCCTGTCCCGAAGCCACTCCAGCCACTGCTGGATCCTGGTCCGGAACCGCTAGCGGTTGGTGAACCGCCCGAGGAGAGGCCGAGTGCCTGTTCGCCTTGACGCATCCACTCGTTGCTTTCCTGCCGCACCCAATCTTTGCCTTGCTGTACCCATTGATCAGCCACTCCTGCCATGTTGGCAGGCAAACCGTTCGGAAGATTACTCGACCAGTTTCCTGGGGCGCCGCTGCTGGCCGGATTGGCTCCCGCGTTCGTTCCCATCTGGTCTTTCGCCCAGTTGCTGCTTTGGCTGCCGATCCAATCGGCGGTGCGATCTTTTAACTGAGTTGCTTTGTCGTGATGGTATAGCAAGTGGGGCCTACCGTTTTGCCATTGAATGGACAGGATGCCCATGCTGACAAAGAATCCCAAGGCCATGGCCGAGAGAATCAGTCGAGTGGGAGAGGCGATGGCGAACTGAACCGGGGCGGGCAAAGTTTTTGTTGCTTCCCCCAACAGCCGACTGGTGATACTTCGACGACGCCGACGAATCATGCTCGGCTCTCCTTTCAAGATGCTTCTTAGTTATTCGGCCGACTCGTCCGTAATTCCCAGGCTGCTTCGCGATAACGTCGATAAAAATCGACGGCTAGCCAGCCCAGGTAAAAATTACCGCCAATCGAGGCGAAGAGCAGCACGACGGTGGTGGTGAGTGGCCACCAGATCTTTTGTGCGGAAGGGATGCGACCTGCTTGCAGCTCATCATTGCCGAGGCCAGTCGTGGCTCCCGGGAAGGCATTGGGTAGCATGCCGGCTTGGCCCGGTTGATTATTGGCGTAGGTGGTCGGTGGCACTCCCGGAAATCCGTTCGCCATCGGCGGTTGCTGGTTCATGGGGCTGGCCAGCGAGCCATTGAGGGGCGCGCCCGGGCGATGGGCGGTAATCTGGGCCGGTGTCACTCGATGGTCCATCCCGGGACGTTCATCGTAGGGCGTACGAGTGTCGAAGCGATCGGCAGCCGTACCGGAGTTGGGCTGATCCAATCCCCACGCAGTCCGATTGATCGACTCGCCTGGTCGCAGCGAAGTTGGGGCCGGGCGAGTGGCAAAGGCGGAGTTGGGCCAGCCGCCTCCCGTCGCATTCGACCAGGCATTGGTGGGAATCGGCAGCGTGCCCGCGGTGCCACCACGATACGCGGTACCAGGCCAAGCGGTGGTATTGGTAGGAGCCCCCGGACGTTCATTGCCGAATCCCGGGCTCACGTTGAGCAGCAGGTTTTCGAGTGGATCGACGAGGATGGGGTTGGTTTTCAGCCAATCGTAGCTGGAAATGCGCGCGGCGTAGACGTCGTAGGGTGGGTTTGGAAGCGAGGGATTGCCGAGTGAGAGCGGGAAAGCTCCGTTGGCAGCACCGTTCGGCGAGAGGCTATAGGGGAGCGTGGGGGAACTACCGCGCTGAGCGAAATCGGCACCGAGGATGCCTTGTACGGGGACCGCTTCACGCGGCACCTCGCCTTGCCCAATTTGAATTCGAAACCGCCGAATTCCCTTTAATTCCGGCGGAATCTGGCTGACCAAGGCCTGGCCTTTGGAGAGGGTATCGAGCAAGCCAGGCTCGATTTGAATAATATATTCCCACTCGCCGTCCGCGACCTTATGCCAACCATAATCGACGCCCATGGTGGCGGCGACAATCATCAACGCCATGGCATTCATTGCCTTGCTCCCGTTCCTGCTTCCTTGCGGAACTAAATACTCTGGGGAGCGATCTTAGCGAAAATCGGCAGGCCGCGTAAAGATCGACTATTGCGGCAATTGCACAAAATTGTGCGATTCTAGTGGGATTCGCCGGTGCCTTTGATGAGACGCAGGAATTCCCCATTTGACTTAAATCGCCCCAATTGCTTCGTCAGCTGCTCCATCGCATCCACCGTGTCCATCGACATCAGCGTGCGCCGCAGCATCGTGACCGCATGCAACGTTTCCGGATCATGCAGCAGCTCTTCGCGTCGAGTGCCCGATTGGCTGATGTCGATCGCCGGAAATACGCGCCGATCGGCCAGTTTGCGATCGAGCACGAGCTCCATGTTGCCGGTCCCTTTGAACTCTTGAAAAATCAGCTCGTCCATCTTGCTGTCGGTTTTGATAAGGGCTGTGCCGACGATCGTCAGCGAACCACCCTCTTCAAACGCTCGGGCGGTGGCGAATAGCTTTTTCGGAATGTCCATCGCCTTGACGTCGATACCACCCGACATCGTCCGGCCGGTGTTGCCAACATACTTGTTGAACGCTCGTGCCAAACGTGTGATCGAATCAAGAAGCAGGAAGACGTCGCGGCCCATCTCCGCCAGGCGCTTGGCACGTTCGATCACCAGTTGCGACAGTCGGACGTGACTGTCGACATCCATGTCTAAGCTACTTGCCACCACTTCGCCGCGAATATTGCGCCGCATGTCGGTGACTTCTTCAGGACGTTCGTCAATCAGCAAGACGATGAGCTTGACGTCGGGATAGTTGGTCGAGATGCCGTGGCTGATATGCTGCAGCATGATCGTCTTGCCCGTTCGCGGCGGTGCCACGATCAGAGCTCGCTGACCTTTGCCCAGCGGCGTCAACAAATCCATGACGCGTGTCGTCAGCGGCTGTGCGCCCGTTTCCAGCTTGTACCATTTTTCGGGGTTGATGGGGGTGAGCTGGTCGAATGCTTTCACATTGACGTACTCTTCGGGCTTCATGCCATCCACGTCCGTGATTTCTTTCAGTCGCGGACCTTGTTGCTTGCGAGCCTGTTGGATGAGTCCCGTGATCATCACGCCCTGCCGCAGGCTAAATCGCTCGATCATCGTCGCGGGCACAAACGGATCGGTTCGCTCGCGCGAATACATGTTTTCGGGTTTGCGGAGAAATCCGTAGCCATTGGGGTGCAGTTCCAGCATGCCACTGCCGGGTTCCAGCGGGATCTCGACCACTTCGACCGGTTGACCTTCTGCCCCTTCCACACCCGCACGCTGTTCTTCCCCCATTTCACCGGGTGGATAAGAGTCGCCACCACCGGGACCGCGATCCATGGGCGGACGACGTCGACGACGCATGCGATTTCCACCGCCGTAGCCGCCAGGGCGACCCATGTGGCCTCCGTTACCACCGTGGCCACCATGACCGCCTCCACCGCCGCCACCACCACCACCGCCACGAGGTCGAAAACGCTTCTTACCCATGCATCCCTCAAAACCTGAGAATGAATTACCAACGGGCTGGTCGAGTGTGCGTCGCTGCACAAACTCGAAATTGCCACTCCGTGGACCAGTGAGACCGCTCCCTTCCCAGAATCAACCAAGTCCTGGGAATCGCCATGCTTCAGGGCTAACAACCGACCAGAGTTGCAGCGGTCAGAGTTGCGTCGACCGGAATTGCATCTCGTCGCGGAGATGAGGGCAAGCAGTGCTGAAGTCCTAGCCCGAAGATTAAACTAGGTCGCAATCGTATCAACGAGAATCGAACTGTCAAGTCGAGTTGAGATAAAATCTTACGCGCAGCGAAAAAACATCGCTCCGCGGTTTCTCTTCGCCAAACGGGAAAAAGGTTGTAATCGCTATATCCTCGGCGCCGATACGAAGCTTGATGAGCTTTCATTATCTGACCCACGGCATCCATTCCATGAAGCCTCACGATATTTCCTCGCGCTGCGCACCGGCACCAGCCTTTGCGAACTCACCTTTGTCCGAGCGTGCCGAGCCCGCGTTAAGCGCACGGCAGCGGCGCATGCGCTCTCGTGTTCTGACGTGTTCCCGCTGGCTTGCGCTCAGCACGGTGCTTGGTGGGCACCTGCTCCTGCAGCTCGGCGTGCCCCGCAGCACGCTGCTCCCCGTGCTGGCGGCCCAAGAACCGTCCGCCACAAATCATGTGGCGAACTCATCCAGCGCGAACACATCCAGCGCGAACTCACCCAGCGCGAACTCACCCAGTCATTTAACGACCAGCAGTGCGCCGCCTGCGACCGCTCAGGCCGCGGTCACGTGGCAAACCGATTTGCCCGCCGCACAGGCACTCGCCGCACAAACTCAACGCCCACTGCTCCTGCATTTCACGAGCGATCATTGTCCTCCCTGTCAGCGGATGGAGAAGACCGTTTTTGTTGATCCACAGGTGAGTCGTTTGCTGGGCGAGAATTTTGTGGCGGTGAAGATTAACGTGGAACGGCAAGCGGAGGTTGTGCGTCGTTACCGAGTGGATCGCTGGCCGACGGATATCATCTGCGCGCCGGATGGCAAAGAGCTTACGCGGGGCACAAGTGAACAGCAGACGGCGCGCTTCCGTGCCAAGTTACAACATTTCGCCCCGGCCGCTCATCCCATGGCGGCGACGAAGTGGAATGAAGCCGCGATTCGCCCTGTCAGCTTGGCAACTCCCGATCCAACACCTGCTCAATTACCACTCGGACTGGATGGCTTTTGTCCGGTCACACTCACCCAGCAGAAGAGCTGGAAAAAAGGTGATGCGCAGTGGGGAGCGATTCATCGCGAACGCGTTTACTGGTTTACCGGTGCAGCCGAACAACAGCGATTTCTCGCCAATCCCGATGCCTTCAGCCCCGCTCTGGCCGGCTTTGATATCGTGCGGTTTGTCGAGTTACGACAGCGAGTGGACGGGCGGCGTCAGCACGGAGTGTGGCACCGCGGCCAGATGTTTCTTTTTGCCGACGAAGCTACGCTCAATCAGTTCACTGCCGATGCAGCTAGTTACTTAGAGCGTGGTGAACAGTTGCTGCGAGAGTCCGCAGCTGCTGCTCACACCAGTGCGCCGTCTGGAGCACCAGATCGTCGCGGCCCGGAGCAGCGATAAGCTGCAAGCCGACGGGCAATCCATCCGCCGCGAGGCCGCAGGGCAGTGTGACCGTGGGCGCTCCTGCAAAACTCCAGGGTGAGTTGAAGCGTGGATCACCTGTCGTTTCGGCGGTCGGAGCCGTCGTAGTGGTCGCTGGCATCAGTGCCACACGATCCTCGCCCAGCTGCTCAGCCACAGCCGCTCGAAATACTTCCTGCTGTCGCCGCGCCTGTTCAAAATCGGTATCTAGCAGCCCGAGTCCGGCCGCTACTACACTTCCCATGCGCGGTCCAAACTGGTCCGCATGTTGCTCATAGCGCGTGCGATGAAACTGTGCCGATTCAAATTCCATCACGCATCGATGAGCGGCGAGCACGTCGCGAAAATCAGCAGGAAACCCAACAGTTTGCTGCGGTGGTGCAGACGTGGCTGCCGCCAGTTCATGACAGGCACGCTCCCACACCGCCACCACGTCGGCACTCGCCTCACCCACGGCCAGCGCATGATAGACCAGGAACTGCTTGGCGATCGAAGCGGGCATGCCCAGCGGCTGATCATGCCAGTCGCCAATCGCCTGGGCGATGAGTTGCAGATCGGCACTGCAGCGCGCGATTGGTCCGACATGATCCAAATGCCATGCGAACGGCACCACTCCCATTACCGGTACTCGACCATAGGACGGTTTGAATCCCGCCACTCCACAAAAACTGGCCGGCCGGATAATGGAGCCGCCGGTTTGTGAACCCAGTGCCGCCACGCACATTCCCGTCGCCACTGCGACCGCACTGCCACTACTCGATCCACCAGGTGTACGGTCACGCTGCCAGGGGTTACGAGTGACGGGTGGATCGAAAGCGGCCCATTCCGTGGTGACGGTTTTCCCGAGCAGCACGGCACCGGCTTGGCGGAGACGTTGGATGAGCGGCGCATCGTGGCGCGCGGGTGCGCGGTCGGTGAGTGGTGAACCGGCACGCGTCGGCCAACCCTCCACGTCAATCAGATCTTTGATGCCCAGCGGGATGCCGTGCAGCGGGCCGCGATCCGTTCCCGCTGCCAATTCGGCCTGCAATCGCTGAGCTTCACGTCGAGCTCCCTCGGCATCCACCAGCACCCAGGCGCGCAGCTCCGGCTCCAGCCGTTCGATCTGTGCCAGGCATTCATCCACCAGATGCATCACCGTTGTCTCGCCCGCGCGCAATTGTGTGCCTAGTTGTAAGATCGATGGCTGCATGCGTCGTTACCTCTCATCTTTCGGCGGATTAATCGTGAACGGTGACTCTGCGTGATGCCGGTTCGTTTTGCCGGCAAGGGGCGAGATACGAATCGGTACCTGTCAGGAAGGGTTGTAACAATACGGAAACGATTCGGCGTCGACCAGCGGCAGTCCCCGCTAGCAGCTCCCCCCGATTGAAGCTCTGCACGACAACCGCTACTTTACCGAACTTACTTTTTTGCGTGGGAGAACTCATTATGACTGGGAATGTGCGACGGGCGTTTGGGATCGGAATCGTGGTTGGGATCAGTGTGGTTGCCTTGGCCGCTCTGGTGGTCGCCCGCTGGCCTGCCTCATCCCTGACAACCACAACTCAGGCCATCGCCGCCGCACCAGCCGCTCAGACTACCGCCGATGAAAAGGAGGCCGCCGAGGGGCCCCAAGCTGCTCCGAAGGAAGCTGCTCAAAAAGACGGTGTTGCGAAAGAAGCTGCTGAAAAAGAAGCTGCTGAAAAAGAAGCTGCTGCCGAGCCACTCTTTCACGACATTCATTTTCACCTCACCAACTACCTGCAGGAAGGCATCGATACCAATCGCATGCTGGACATTATGGGAGGGCGTGTGGGGCGAGTAGCGCTGTTCGGAATTCCACTCCTGCAGAAATGGGATCCGTTTTTAAACGGAGAGCGGCGGCCGAAGTATTACTTGGAGACCGGCGCCGAACTCTATTACTACAGTTTCATCGACGCCATGATCGCTCGACAGTATCTCCGTCTAAAGGAGAAAGATCGCGAGCGGTTTGATCCGTTTATCGTCGGTTTCAATCCGACCGATATGAATGGTAAGGAACATATCCGCAATGTGCTGCTGACGTTTCCGGGCGTGTTTGTTGGAATTGGTGAATTCTCGATTCACAAAGAATTGGTGACTCCCAAGGTCACGGGCCATGCCGCTTCGCTGCTCAATCCCGCCGTGGGCAGCATTCTCGAGTTTGCCGCCGAGACCGGATTGCTCGTCGTCCTGCACTGCGATATCGATGAAATCCGGCCGACTCCCGATCGACCCGCTCACCTGGATGATCTCAAGCGACTATTCGCCAAGCATCCGCGGGCGAGCATTATTTATGCACACACCGGGTTGGGACGTTTTGTGGGACCATCGAAAAATCACGTCGGTTTTCTCCGCGAAATCGTGGCGGATCCCGCCCTCAGCCACGTCAGCCTCGACATCTCCTGGGATGAAGTCGCGAAGTGGGTCGTGCGCGATGCGGAATCGACCAAGGCCTGGGCGGAATTAATCAACGAGTATCCCGATCGCTTCCTCTTTGGTACCGATTCGGTCGCTCCACAAAGCGTCGAAGGCTACCTGAAGTGTTACATGGATTATGAACCACTCTGGAATCTGCTCACTCCCGCTGCATCGCGAGCCGTCCGCCTCGGTAACTACGAACGACTCGTCAATACCGCTCGTCCCAAAGTGCGTGCTTGGGAAGATAAGAATCTGGCAGACGATGACGAACCGATCATCATTCCGTTTCCAAAACCCGGTGAGAAGACAAAAGCCGCAGCCGCTCGCTAGTGCAGCCGAGTGATCTTCAGCGAGGAGTGTGGTGAGTGGCGCTGTTGAGTTTACGAGACGTATCGTTCGCGTGGAATCACACGGCGCTGCTCGACCATGTTGATCTGGAGATTAACCGCGGCGAGCGAATTGGACTGCTGGGACGCAATGGGACTGGCAAATCGACGCTGATGAAAATCCTGGCGGGGGAATTGAACCCCGACGCGGGGCAGATTCATCGCACACCTCAATTACGAATCGCTCGACTGATCCAAGAAGTACCCTTCGGAACCGGAAACCAGACCATCGCCGACGTGGTCGCCGAAGGCTACTCCGAATCCGCCGATCCCACTCAGCGCTGGGAAGCAGAACTGGCGGTCGACCGAGTGCTATCACGCATGGAACTGGATGGTTCCCTGGTTTTTGCCACCCTGTCCTCGGGGATGAAGCGCCGCGTCCTATTGGCGCGATCCTTGGTGCATGATCCCGAAATCCTGCTGCTCGATGAGCCCACCAATCATTTGGATATCGAATCGATTCAGTGGCTGGAAGGTTGGCTGCAAGATTTTCCCGGCGCCCTGATCTTTGTCACTCACGATCGCGCGTTTCTGCAAAGCCTCGCGCGCCGTATTCTCGAAATCGATCGCGGTCGCTTGTTCGATTGGACCTGTGATTACGAGACGTTTCTCGAACGCAAACAAGCCCAGCTGGACGCGGAAGAAAAACAAAACGCCCTGTTCGATAAAAAGCTGGCAGCCGAGGAGGTCTGGATTCGACAGGGAGTCAAGGCTCGACGCACTCGAAATGAAGGCCGAGTGCGAGCACTCAAGGAATTAAGACGCGAACGTCAGCAGCGCCGCGAACGCCTGGGAAAAGCACGCCTGCAGGCAACTGCCAGCGATCCCTCCGGACAGCTCGTCGTCGAACTCAATCAAGTTTCATTTGCCTATGGTGACCGCACAATCATTCGTGATTTTTCGACACTGATCAGTCGGGGTGACAAGATCGGTATCATCGGCCCCAACGGCGCCGGAAAAAGTACGCTGCTGAAGCTGATCCTCGGGCAACTCACTCCCACCACCGGTACCGTGCGTCAGGGTACTAATCTACAGCTCTTATATTTCGATCAGCTGCGCGAACAGATCGATGATGAAAAGAGCGTGGTGGATAATGTGGGCGAAGGCCAGCAAACTGTCACCATTAATGGAAAACAGCGACATTTGTACGGTTACCTCGAGGATTTTCTTTTCTCGAGCGATCGAGCTCGACAGTTAGCCAAGTTCCTATCCGGCGGTGAACGCAATCGCCTGCTGCTCGCGCGACTCTTCAAACATCCCTCTAACCTGCTCGTACTCGATGAGCCCACCAATGATTTGGACGCGGAAACGCTCGAGCTGCTGGAGTCGCTGGTGGTGGAATATGCGGGCACGGTGCTTCTCGTCTCACACGATCGTACATTTCTGAATCATGTGGTGACGAGTACCATCTTCGTAAGGGGCTCGGGAGCGGTCTACGAATACGATGGCGGTTACGATGACTTCGTACAGCAGCACAAACCGTCCAGCGAGCCAGTTAAGGCGACGACTGCGACCAAAAAATCTGGCTCCGCAATAACGGCAGCAGGAGTCACGACAAGCCAGCCACCCACCAAGACGAAACTCTCCTTCAAAGAAAAACGTGAGCTTGACGAATTACCGAGCAAAATTACCCGGCTGGAACAAGAGCAAGCGGTGTTGCACGAGCAAATGGCACTGCCTGAATTCTTCAAGCAACCCGCGGCGGTGATCGCGGAAGCGAGTCGCAAGCTGGAATCGCTCGCCGCCGAAATCGAATCTGCGTATGCTCGCTGGCTTTCGCTGAGCGAACGCGATTAGCGGCCTGGTTGGGCACAGAGACACTGGTTTTGCTGCGGACGGAGACACTGGTTTTGCTGCGCACAGAGACACAGGGTTTTGTTTCGTACGGAGACGCAGAGACACGGATTTGCGCACGGAGACACTGAGGCACGCAGGTTTTGATCATGTTTTTTTGGCTTATTCATGAATTGATCGAGTCCGTTGGTTGCGTGCTTTCTTCGCGCCTTCGCGCCTTCGCGCCTTTGCGTGAGCCCTCGTTCCTGGCCTTTAAGCGAGCCCACCTTGCCTTTGCGTGAGCCCTCCCTTTTGCGCCTTGGGCTGATCCCTCGCGGCGCTACTTGCTTGAAGTGGACAAGGATGTCTACAATTGCCGATGAGATTGGGGGGCAGCATTTTGACGATGTATCTAGCTGCAAAGGAATGAAACATGAAGAGCAGAGAATGGTGGGCACTCTTGAGCATGGTAGGGCTGGTAACGTTGTGCGCCACTTACCTGGCGGTCGCAGCCGAGCCGCCGATGGTTCCTGCTGGTGACAATGCCGCAACTGCAGCGGCCCCAATGCCTCGCCTGTCCCTCGCGGCTGCGCGCGAGCGGGCGCAGCTGCTGCACACCATCTACTCCACTTCGCTGGATGTCATTCATGAACGCTATTTTCATGGTGAGCGCGCGTCGGTTCCGGCGCGGGCCTTGGAAGATGTGTTTCGCAGCGTCGAGCGGGAGACGCAGATCCAGGCGCGGTGGATTTCTGCCAGTTTTGCTCCGATGAGTCTGGGGCATGAGCCGAAGACGGGGTTTGAGCAGAGTGCCGCGCGCAAGTTGGCCAAGAGCGAAAAATTTGTGGAGACGATTGAAGATGGATTTTACCGGCGTGCCGGCAGCATTTCGCTGTCTGGTGGCTGCGTGAGTTGCCATGGTGGTGCATTTGCAGCTCAGTCTACCACACCCAAATTCGCAGGCCTGATCATCAGCATTCCGGTGGAAGCAGGGGCGACGTTAGCACCGCAAGAGGTGACGAGCGTCAAATAACGAGTGGGCTTGCCGACTTCGTCTCATGTTCATGAATCTCTGGCGTTGGATTGAATCCCCAACTTTTTGCCAGCCGAGGTGCTTGGTTAAACTCAGGATTGACAGTCACATGGCTGGAAGCATGCTGGAACCCAGTGATCCGTTCCTGTTCTGTTGTTGGCCTGATTCTGATTTATTCTGAGGCGAAGTTTGATGTCGGGTGCGAAGCGGTCTGTTGATCCCTTATCTGATTTAACTTCCCAGCAGTCCCGGTTTCGGAATTTGCGTCCGGCGGCGCTGTTAAGACAGATCTGGCAGCTTGGTCGTCATCGTTTCCGTGACAAAAACAACCTGCGACTGCTGGCCAAGGTCGAGGCGCACTATGGTCGCTTGCCGTTGCCACTGCGTCGCCGAGCAGATGAGTATGCTCGCGACGTGCTGGGGCACGTCCGTCATGCCATGGGGCTCTACGTCTATGCAGCGCTGCGTCGTGAGTTTTACGACGGTTGGATTCCCAACTCGTACTATGAAGAATTTGTCTTGCCACGCATTTGTCATGTGGGTCGACTGGCCCAGGGCCGACATCTGACTCGTCGCCTGCTGAACTCGACTGCCTTTCCGGACTTGGCCTATGTCGTTGATGGTCAGCTATTTGATCGCGAGTTCCGGCCGCTCACGGTGGCCCAGGTGGCGAACGTAGTGTTTGCAAGCGGAAACGATGCTGTTTTCAAGCGTAATGCTTCGAAGCGCGGCCAGGGTATTTACCGACTACGTCGCACCGAATGCACGGCACTGAATTGGTCAGCCTTGCCCGACGGAGTAATTCAAGCGTGGGTACGACCCCACGAGTTCTTTCAACAGCTCGTTCCCGATGGTGGCCCTACGATTCGCATTCTTACGGTCTTGGACTCCGCTGGCCAGGCAGTTCCGAAAGCCGCTTATTTACGGATCGCTCGTAGCCATCAGCAGTCCGTGGTACCGGAAGATGGGCTGAACATTCCCATGGATCTGGCGACGGGTGCATTGCGGCGATTGGGCTATCGGTCGCAAAACTTCGAGGCGATTACCGGGCATCCTGACACCGGCTGCCAGTTCGAGGGACTGGTCGTACCGGAGTTTCACACTCTGCGGCAATTGACGGTGGGCTTGCACAACGGCTTTGGCCTGACGGGCGTGATGGGCTGGGACCTCACCATTGACCAAGCCGGCCAGCCCCAGATCTACGAATGCAATCTCTACAAGGCTGGCATTCGTTTTGTGGAAGCCACCATCGGCCCCGCCTTCCAGGGACTCGGCTGGGAGTCCCTCTGGAAAACAACTTGATCTGTGCGGTGCGGGTGGGGTGCGCACGGGGACACCGAGTTGCGCACGGAGCCACGGGTTTGTTTCGCACGGAGACACAGAGGCGCGGAGGAGGGAGGGAGTCGTTGACAAGGAGTCGGATGGACAGAATCTCGTTGTGAACAACTTTCTCGGAGAAGGCAGGCTCACGGACGATAGGTCAATGGACAGCTAAAAAATTCCGGCGAGCGATCACTTCGAGGTGAGCAGAGATTGCCGCCTTAATGCACATAGTGGCGGTATTGGGATTAGAGTGATGGTTAAAACAAATACTAACCGTGCCTGCGCAATCTATTTTTTGCATCCCTCAATTTCCATTCTGCAACCCTCAATTCCGATTCTAGTCGCGATTTCTCAGCTTGATGTTTAATGTGATCAACCTGGCGAGCTGTCTCAGCACGTTCGGCGATGGATTGGGCTTCGGAGATTTAACGTTCGGCGTTCTCCTCGATGGTCTTCAGCTTGGACTCGATTTCCCCCGCCTTCTGCTCGAGCTTTTCGATATCGTTTAGGTCGCGAATACTGGCAGCTTGGCGAATGCTCTCCTCTTGTAATTGCTCGATCGATTTGAATTGGACTTTTAACTTTGCAAGAGCTGCGTCACTGTTTTTATATTCATTTTCCATGAGTCGCTTAGCCTCGGCGGCGGCGATCAAGTTTTCCTCGAGTGCCTTTCGAATCTCAGGCGAGTATTGATGTTCAAATTTTTCCCAGTCCTGTCGCAGTAAATTAAAACCTTCCAACGATTTGCTCGCATTTGAGCGAATGGTTAGGCTTTCAACCGCGAGGTTCGATTTAGTCTGGCGGAACAGGACCTTCAGTTTGGTGACTTGCTCTTGGGCGGATCGAAGCTCACTTTTCAATTCCCCAATTCGATAAATGGTCCAAAGTCCGAAACATGCAACTAGGATGAACGCCCCAATCTTACGGGACATACGGCACCTCGCTTGGCTCACATGATTAAAAGCTTTCTATGAACAGTTGTTAATCGAATGCCAGCCGCTGTGGCCGACATATTTTGCATGAGTAATCGCAGTCAGATAACGAATTCAGTTTTCTTAGCGGGCTCTCCAACTCCATGTCATGGAAATCAGGGGCCCTTTTCGCGCTTTTGCGTGAGCCCTAGCTTCGCGCCTTTGCGCCTTTGAGTGAACCCCTTTCGTGTCTTTGCGTGAGCCCCCAAGCCGCCTTGGCGTGAGCCCCCTTCGGTCCTTTGCGGACTTATTTCATCGGTTTACCTTCCACCGGCTTCCCGTTGGTGGTCAGGATTTGAATTTCGTGGGCGCGATGCGGGCCGGTGTAGGTCCACACAATCTTCTTGTCCGGCGTCACCTCAAAAACCTTGATCGCTTTGTTCGTGCCGTAACTGGCGATGACCGTGTTACCGTTGGGAAGGCGCTGGCCGCCGCAAGGATCGACGAAGGGTTGCTCCTGCGGAAAATCCTCGTTGCTTACCTTCCAGACCACTTTGCCGTCGGCGTCTAGTTCCACGGTCTTATTTCCATGAGTCAGATTGACCAGAGTCCGACCACCGTCCAAGCGGATGGCGGTGAATGGCCAGTTTTCCGCCTTGCGACCGCCCAGTTCGTCCATGTCGGTCTTGAATTCCTTCAGTACTTTTCCGTCCGCGGCATACTCTTTCACTTTGAATGCCAAAAGGTGCGGCACGAGGTAGGTGCCACCGGGCAGCTTGCGTGCCATGCGAGTTTGCATGTGAGCGTTATCGGTTTCCGGCTGCAGCGGAAACTCCACGGCAATCGTCTTGCCATCGGCTTCCACTTCCAGCAGTCGCGGCTTGCGGCCCAGTTCAGTAATCAGTGTGCGACCGTTCTCCAGTCGTTCGGCCGTACCGATCTCTCCATTTTCCGCTGACTTGCGATAGTGGAAGACGGTCTCTTTGTTACGAGTGAACTCCCGCACTTCGTCGGACCAGGCAATCAGCACATTCCCGTTTGGTAGGACGTCGCCATCCCGAGCAGCTGGTCGCCCTGCATTCCACGCCTCTTTCCCGTCTTCATCAATAATCCCCGTAAAGCTCGGACCGGCGATAAAAAATGAATGCTTGATCGGCTCGTCGGCGTGCAGATCTTCCCGCACGCCAGCCAGCAACCCGCACAGCCCCACACTCAACATCCACCACCGCGTCCAACGCACCTTCAGCCGACCCGCCATAAACTATATCCTCACAAAAAAATATAAACCCCGAACCCCAAACCCCAAACCCCGAACCCCGAACCCCGAACCCCGAACCCCGAACCCCGAACCCCAAACCCCAAACCCCGAACCCCGAACCCCGAACCCCGAACCCCTAATCACTGAGCGACCAGACATGCACTTGACCAGCAATGTCCGTAGCGGCGACAGTCGATTGATCGGGCGCGATCGCAATCGCTGATAACCAGTCTTTGAACTGACCACCGCGGGGACTGCCAAGTGCTGCGACTTCTTTGCCATCCTCGACCCGACAAACTCGCAGCGTGGTGTCTCGTCCCACCGAAAGAACGTATTTTCCATCAGCGGAAAACTTCACGTCGGTCACTCCATATTGATGACCAGCAACTTCCCGCACGAGTTTACCCGTGGCGAGTTCCACCAGTTGCACCTTGCCCGTATCGGTTTCACCGCCCTGTCCGAGTGCCACGAGCTCATTGTTGGGTGAGATGTCAGCGGCGATCAGTCCCTGAGCGACAAACTTGCGCCAGATCTGTCCCCCGCCGTACGACGTATCTTCCGGCTTGTACTTTGGAAACATCACCTTCAAGATGTCAAGTTTTTCTTGACCGTTGGTGGCATCGAAGAGACGCAGAGCTGCCGATGGAATATCGAAATCATCGCGCTTGTAACGATGCTCGCTGACAACGGCCGTATGGCCGTCGGCGGTCAGCGCCACGGCTTGAATCCAGTTCCACGGGTATCCGGACCAGCGCTGCTGTTCTTGGTGCTGAGTTAGATCCCAAACAATCACGCGCGCGGCCATGTCACCACTGATCAGGCGCTGCACATCGCGATCACAAGCCATTGAGAGAATCCAATCCTCGTGACCCACTAGCTTATGACTGCTCGTGATCGTCTCCACCGAGACTCCTGGTGCCGTCAGATGCTCATCCGCACGCTCGCGCTTGGCTTTGCTTTTGCGCTGTTCGATGTCCAAAATCGCGGTTGTGGTTCCTGTGGCAGCCGCGGCGGGTTGCCAAATCTGAATAGAATGATCGAGGCTCGCGGAAATCAGTGTCTGTCCATCGGCGGTGGCCAGCAGGCGCGTGATGCCGTTGGAGTGTCCTTCAAGTTTGCGGGTGGGCGGATGATCGGGCGCTTTGCGCTGGCTGTCTTTAGGGGCTTCCCAGTTGGGCGGACTCTCAGGCAGGTCCCAGACAAACAGTTCGCCAGCCTGATTCGCCGCCGCGATGCGTCGACTGGAGCCTAAAAAAGTGATGGCTGTTGGCCAAGCGCCTTCAAAATTCAATTGCCACAATAATTTTGGATTCTGAATGTTCATGCGAAAGTCAGCGGTTGGATGTCGAGTGATGGATGAGCACAGATCGTAGTTACGACCAGCATGGCTGTTTGGTGACTCATGCATTAGGTGAGATCAGGTGATCAGGTCGCGCACGACGCGGGAGCCGAAGGGGGCAAGTGGAACGGGACGGACACCTGCCAGGTTCTCGATTGTGGGATCGATGGAAAGGGCTTGATAAATGGTGGCAAAAAAATCACCCTCGGTGACGGGGTTATCTTTCACGTCCAGGCCATCTTCGTCACTGGCGCCATATGTGAGGCCGCCTTTAATTCCACAACCAGCAAGTGCGGTAGTCCAACTGCGCACGTAGTGATCCCTGCCCGCTCGATTATTGATTTGTGGAGTACGTCCAATTTCACCTGCCCAGATAACCAGCGTTTTGTCCAGTAGTCCGCGTTCACGTAGATCGGTCAGCAATCCCGCCCAGGCATGTTCCATCGGCGGCACCAATCCCTTGTGCCAAGCGAAATTGTCCGCATGAGAATCGTAGCTGCTCTGGCCCACTTCGATAAAAGGAACTCCCGCTTCGACCAATCGCCGCGCAAGCAGGCAGCGTCGCCCAAACGTCGAATCGCCATAGAGCGAACGATATTTCTCCCATTCCGCATCCACCTTAAAGGCTTGATGAGCACTTTGCAGTCGCCGCGCCGCTTCATAGGACTCGCGATGGATTTGAGCGGCCTCCGATTTGCGATCACGTCCAAAGCGATCTTCCAGGAACGCACGCACTTCATGTCGTTTAAGTTCACGAGCGGGCTCTAGCCCGCCACTGGAAAATGTCGGTAATTGACCCTCGGGGCTGATTTCAAACGGCAGGTACTTGGGGCCGAGAAAACCGCTACCAGCCCCTCCATGTCCAAAAATCTTGATGAAATTGGGGAGGTCTGTGGCGGGTTGTCCCTGATACTTCGCAACAATCGCTCCAATCTCAGGAAATCGCACATTTGCGGTGGGACGATAACCGGTATGCATGAGATAGATACCACCTGGATGATCGACCTCGCTGGTGCGCATCGATCGAATGATGGCAATCTGATCCATTTGCCGTGCCATCTTGGGCATTAACTCGCAGACCTGAGTTCCGACGACGTTGGATGCGATCGGACGAAACAGCCCACCGGTGGGTCGCCCCGGTTTCATATCCAACGTCTCGAATTGGCTTGCGCCGCCATTCATGAAGAGATAGATGCAATGCTTTTGCTGACGTCTTACTTGATCGGCCAGCGCTGACCAATGCGTGAGTGCTCCCCAGTTCATGACCACGCCGCCGGCCGTCGTCCCTAGCAAGCCTTTCATCAACGCTCGCCGTGATAAATGATCGACACGACTAAAACTTGGTTGCATGGTGCAAACTCCTCGTTGTTTTCCGTCGACCCAGAGTTTTGTAAACCTGTCTCATCGTTCGTTGGTCAGCCTTGAGCAGTCCCGGTCACGCAGCGACATCAGTGGTTAAAGCGAAACTCGCTACAGGTCATCAGCGCCCAGATGACGTCGCGCAAACGTTCCTGTGGATCCTTTTCCGCTGATAATAGCTCGATCATCTTCTCGCGCTCTTCCGTCGCTGGAGGGCGATTCAAGACCTGCAGAAATAGTCGCTCGACCCTATTGTCCCAGGACTGTTCATTGCGCGCCAGTTCGGCCACGAGGCCACCGGGCGCGGTCACAAGCAAGCTGCCAAGTTGCCCGTTATTCAGATAAAGATGCTCGGCCAATCCACCTTGAAAATCACCGGTACCATTGGTGGGCTGTCCAAAAAATCGCAGCACGTAATCGCCGGTGAGTGGGCGAAATCTCTGACCACGTTTCTCGTTTGGTTTGTCTTTAACCGTGGCATCGTAGTTCGTGACGACGCGCCAGGATTCAGCCAGTTCTTCCGCGGAAAGCGGTCGAGTGCGAGCGTGCTGAAACCACTGCGGTAGCGATTCGCCAGTCGTTCCCCGCGAAGATAATCCATAGGTATTACTCAACACCATCTCGCGGATGGCCCCGCGCAGATCAAAGCGATGTTCGACAAGCCAGCCTGCCAGGGCATCCAAGAGAGCCGGGTGACTGGGCGAATTCGAGGCACTCATGTTATCGACCGGATGCACCAAGCCTCGACCAAAATGCTGCGCCCAAAGTCGATTGGCGATGGCCCGAGAAAAGTACGGGTTATCGGCTCGAGTTACCCAGGCGGCGAATTGATCCTTGCGAGAAAAGAAAGGTGCAGGTGGAGGTTTATTGTTTTCGACTTTCGTTTCCTTAAATCCCTCAGGCAGTGGCGGCTCAACAAGTGGATCACCGGATAGGAACTTCGGAGCGACCGGTTCACCTTTTTTGCCGGGCATCTGCTCTTTTGCTGGTCCGGTAAATAGTACATCTCCCGAGTTCTTTTCGGCCAAGGCATAAAGTGTCAGATTGTCCTTCTTGCCCACTTCGACGATCTGCAGACGCGCGAAGAATCCGGCAACACCATAAAAGTCAAGTTGCTTCCAGCTTTCGAACGGATGGTCGTGACAGCGCGCACACTGCAGCTGCACACCTAAAAATGTTTGAGTAACGACCTCAGTGAGATCTTCTGGCTGATTGCGATATTGAGCGTAGTAGATCGGTGGTCCTTGCTCGACGGAGTTCCCTTCCGCTTTTAACAGCTCCTGAACCCACTGGTCATAAGGGCGATTCCGGCTGAACTGGTCACGCAGCCAGCGCTGGATGCCTTCGCGTTTGTCGGTGTCATGGCCCGGTGGGTGACGACCGAACAGAATCAGATCCCAGATATCTGCTTGATGCTGCGCGTAACGTTGATCTGCCAATAAACGATCAACTAGTGCTTCACGCTTTTGCGGAGACGGATCCTGGAGATAGGCGATCGTCTCCTCATAGGTTGGCACCACGCCGACCAAGTCGAGCGAAACTCGGCGCAGAAACTCGGAATCGTTCGCGGTCGGCGAGGGACTCACCTTTTCTCGTTGCCAGGTAGCTCTTATCTCCGCGTCAATGACTCTGCGCAAAAGGTTTTCGTCCGCTCGTAATGGCGACCCCATCATCGGCAGCACGAGCAACCCAATCTGAATCGCCCCAACGATCAACAGCAGCAGTTTCCTGGCTTGCATCATTCGTTCTGCTCCCCAACACCTCAGTTATTGGACGACCGAGCGGATTGTGGTGTCGGAGTCGCCCCTGATTTCTCACGAACTTGAAAATAACCCCAGAGTTCCACCGTACGATCATCAGTCGTCGTCGCATCCACTCGATAGCTCACCGGAGTCGCTCGATCCAAGGCGCCCAGCGCAATGGCAGTCGGTGGCTGCTGATCCGCGAGAGGCGGTGTTTGCACTTCGAGCCACGGACCCCAAAGATCCGTTTGCAACCGCACTCGATAAGACTTCACGCGAGTGTTCTCGGGCCAGGTGAGCCGCAGGGAAACCGGGCTGTTGGGCTTCGGCTCCGCCGGTTCCGCCAAAGCGGTAAACGTGGAGAACAAATCGCTGCGTCGATCGAACGGCTTCTCTGGCGGCTTCCATCCCAGACGTACTTTTTGATCTTCATCGAGCCAGGATTCACTGATCCAGCCGGCATATTGCCCCAAACTCATCACTGAATTGTTGCCTTGGCGCGGGTGAGGCAGGCCCACCGTGTGACCACAGCCTTCGTGATAGACGACACAGTCCGTGCCGCGATAAGGCACTCGCCAGCCATCAGCACTTACCAGTCCCCAGCCGACACCGCGATCGGCCAGGTAGGTCGCGCGAGCTCCACCCGCTTCCGCGCCGGGAAAGTGTCGGCCATTCGAATAATTACCCTCGAATATCCAGCCGCCCTTCGGATTCGGCTTGACTCGATAAAAGTCATCCAAGGGTCGCCAATTGATGTCGCTTAGCACCAGCAAGATCGGAAATCCCTGCCGTTCCTGGCGACCAAATTGCAACGCTTGATCGGCCTCTTCTAGCGTCTTGAAGAAAATGAAATTCGCATCGCCATCGCGCAACTGCGCGGTCGTCTTGGCCGACCGTAGCGGCTCGGGACGAACCGTCGCCTTCAGCTTCGACTGTCCTTGAAATTCTCGTTCGTGAAACTGCTCAATTCGCCGACAGAAGTAACGCACCCTGTCCTGCCAGTCGGGAAGCGGATCACGATCCTGAGGAAGAAAGTAAACGACCGTCAGATCGATACGCTCAATCGAATGTTTTTGGTCCCAGGTCTTGAGCTGCGCCAGGGTGGGAGCAGGGCAAGTCACCAGGAGGAGTGCGACCATGGCCAGGAAACGCGTTTTAGTCCGGTGGGGCGTTATCGACATGAGTTGAGTTGATGCAAGCTGAAGGACCAGGGGAGGCGTAACATGCACGGCGTTGCGGGACGTGACCGGGCGATGGCGGGAACGTCGCGCAACAGCCTATCAAGTGGTACACCCTCAAGCCAACGCGCAGTCCAGTTTTTCTTTTTAGCGACGGTCGTGATGGAATCATGCTGTAGCGCATGTCGTAGCGCAAAACGGGACGCTGGCGCGTTCCTACCGCCGAGATGACGATCGGTCAGCGAATCTTGGCGTCAGGTAAAACGCCTTTCACGCCCTCATCGAGCGGCATGCGGTCGGACGGCGGTGGTAAATCGGCGGCGGTCATCAGCCGGATTAACTCCGCTTGTAATTCGCCAACCTTCGCCCGCTGCTCTGGACTTTGGATGAGGTTACGCAGTTCGCCCGGATCCTCGCGAAGATCGTAAAGTTCGGCGAGATGCCGATCTGGTTTGTTGTCTCCGTGCGGATAGTGAATGTACTTCCAGCGATCGGTTCGCACGGCACGCACGTTCGGTGTATACGGAAACTGCTTTTCATAGTTGTAGTGATAGAACCAGCTCGTGCGCCAATCAGCATCACCCTGCTGAATCAACTTGACCCATGAACGTCCATGGACGGGATTGAGTTTCGGCGCCTCGCATAGCTCCAGTAAACTGGGTGCCATGTCCAGCGTTAGCACCTGCTGTTCGATCACTCGCCCCGTTTTGCTCAATTCAGGAAAGCGGACGATGATCGGAATACGGATACTCGCCTCATGTGCGGTGCGCTTGTCGACCATGCCATGTTCGCCTTCGAGTAATCCGTTATCGCCCATGAACACCACGATGGTATTGTCGAGCTGACCGGACTCTTGTAACCACGTCAGGAAACGACCGACGCTGTCATCCACGCTGAGCACGGTGCCCCAGTAACCGTGAACCATGTTCTCAAAATCTTTCACCGCCTCAGGACGCTCGTCGGGAAACTTCTTGCGCCAGTCAAACAGTGGTCCGTAGATGCCATGCCAGGTCGGTAGCCGCTGCTTGATCCAGTCGGGCTTCTCAGCCAGCTTGAACGCCGAGGCGGGGTAGGGAACTTGCACGTTGTCAAACGTATGCGCGTACTTGGGTTCCGGGGTGTAAAAGCTATGCGGAGCTTTATGGCCCACCATCAAGCACCAGGGAGCACGCTCTTTTTTTGGTAAATTCTCGTCGCGGGGTAGCGCGGAGGCCGCTTGCTGTTGTCGCAGCCAATCAAGGGCCAGGTCAGTAACAACGGTCGTGTAATATCCCGGAATCACTTCGTTCCGCTGACCATTCAGATTCCACTCGGTGTCATAGTATTTGCCTTGTCCTTTGTGAGTCACAAAGTAATCAAAGCCCGGTCGCGGACGATCGTTCTCCTCGCCCATGTGATACTTGCCGATGTAGGCGGTGCGATATCCTTGCTGCTGCAAGATGCGAGGAAAGCTTTGGAGTCGATCGGGATACTCCGTAAAGTTATTCGTGACTCCATGCACATGCGCATATAAGCCGCTCAGGATTGACGCTCGACTGGGCGAGCAAAGCGAGGTGGTACAAAACGCATTGGCAAACCGTACCCCTTCTCGAGCAACTCGATCGATCTGAGGAGTTTTTACATGACGAGATCCGTAGCAGCCGAGCGCGTCGGGTCGTAGATCATCACACAGAATAAATAGTACGTTGGGTCGCTGTGCGGTCGCTGGCTCCGCTGCCACAACGCTCGTGGACACGTTCAAGATCAAGCAGACGAAAAGCAGCAGAGACGATAAGCGGGAGCGCAGCGCGGTGGACATGAAGAGTGAAGTGAAGGGTGAAGTGAAGAGTGAAGTGAAGAGTGAAGTAGAGAGTGAGGTAGAGAGTGAGGTAGAGAGTGAGGTAGAGAGTAACTTAACGGGGAACGTAGGCGAATGATGCATGATCAAGCTGCTCCTTAGGCGATGTTCGAGGCTACTCATTTCGGCTTCTGTTTTTGACTCAATAGTTTTGTCAGCACTTCCCCATGAACATCCGTGAGACGTCGCTGAATGCCGTTGTGATAGTAGGTGAGTCGTTCATGATCGAGCCCCAGGAGATGCAGCGCGGTGGCATGTAGGTCATATGAATAGGTTGGTTCGGTTGCCGCTTGCCAGCCAAAGGGATCGCTACTGCCGTGACTCGTACCGCCCTGAATTCCTCCACCAGCTAACCAGGCTGTGAAGACTCCGGGATTATGATCGCGTCCCTTCTGCTTGCCCTGCATGAACGGCTGACGACCGAATTCACTGGTGCAGAAGACGAGGGTCGAGTCGAGCAATCCGCGGGCGGACAGGTCGCCCAGCAGCGCGGCTGCGCCGGTGTCCAGGATACGACCCCAGTAGCCATGGTCGCGGACGATGTCTTCATGCGAGTCCCAGTTGGGGCGAATCTTCTTGGCTCCCGTGTTTTCCGCTCCACAAAAGATCGTTACAAAACGCACTCCGCGTTCGATCAAGCGGCGCGCGAGCAGGCATTGTCGACCAAAGGGACCAATATCTGGATCGTCCAGGGCGTAAAGCTGCTGAGTGGCAGCGGTTTCGCGGCTCAGATCCGTCGCCTCGGGGGTACTTAACTGCAACCGAGCCGCCAATTCATAGCTGGCGATACGCGCTTCCAGAATGGAATCGCCGGGGCGCACAGAAGCATGGCGACTATTTAGTACCTGAAGAAACTCGCGTCCCAGCTGTTCTTCGTCCGGGGAGCGAGGAATGGCAGGAACGAGATCGGCAATCGGCGGACGATCGGCGGCCGTGGTCAACGTTGTTCCTTGATGAACGGCGGGCAGGAACCCGGCACTCCAGTTCGCCACGCCTCCGGGCGGCAATCCGCGCACGTCCGGCAGCACCACGTAAGCGGGCAGATTTTCATTTTCCGTTCCCAAGCCGTAAGTCACCCACGAACCCATACTAGGAAAACCAGCGCGCACAAAGCCGCTGTTCATCATGAACATCGCCGGTCCATGCAGCGCCGATTTATTCGCCATCGAATAGATGAAGGCGAGGTGGTCGACTTGCTTGGCGAGCTGCGGGAACAGGTCACTCAACCAGCGCCCGGATTCACCATATTGACGAAATTTCCAAAAGCTTTTGGCGTAGTTGCCCGCGACGCCCGCAAAGGTCTGTTTGCCTAGTTCAGCATCAAACGGCTGGCCATCGGCGCGCTCTAACTCGGGACGATAATCCCAAGTGTCGATGTGGCTCAGGCCACCTGGGCAAAAAATCTGGATCACAGCTTGCGCCGTGGCGGGATGATGTTGACGCTCGGTAGCTCGTGCGGGAGATGATCGGTTGAGCAGGCAGCCCAGTGCCGCCAGCCCCAGGCCATCACCACAGCGCTCCAGCCAACTTCTTCGACTCATCGTCATCTGCATGATCCTCTTCCTGATCCTCTTCCTGATCGTCGACAGTGGAAACTTCGATTGGAAACGCGTCCGGTCATGAGGGAGGGTTTGGGGGCCAGTCGTTCGCTCACGCCACTCAATCGATATGTACGAATTCGTTGGTATTCAGCAAAAAACGACAGACGGCCGCCAAACCATGACGCTCGGCAAGCCGTTCGGCAAGCTGCAGTTCATCGGCTGTCGGGCTGCGCCCAAAGGCAAGTTCGAAGGCCAGCACGACCGGCCGTTTGCCAATCGTTTGAGAAGATTCTGCGGTGACGCGCCGCGCGAAATGATCCGCCTGTTTGAGCATGAAATCATTGTTGAGCAAAGCCAGTGACTGAAGCGCCGTGGTGGTGGCGGTGCGGACGGGCGTGAGATTGGCGGGATCGGGGCAATCGAGCCGCGTGAGAAACGCATGCGGTGTCGTGCGCACAATAAAACGATAGATGGTACGCCGCCAAAGTTCCGGTCGATCCGGCGTCAGGTAGGTGTAAACAGGCGCATACTCTTCTTGGTAATGAAAGTCTCGATAGCCGGGACCAAACATCTGTTGGTTCAGATTGCCACTCACCGCTAGCACGGCATCGCGGAGCGATTCCGCATCGAGTCGCCGGGGATTCTGGCGCCACAGGAGGCGATTGCTGGCATCAATCGCTTGGGCAGCCTGATGAACAGCGGCAGTGCGAGAGGCTTTTTTGTTGGCAGCAGCGGTAGTAGGCTCCTGCGCCACGATCGCGGATTGCTGGCGGTATGTGGCACTCAGGCAGATCGTGCGCTGTAGCGACTTAATCGACCAGTGCCGCCGCAGGAATTCGGTCGCGAGCCAGTCGAGAAGTTCGGGATGCGATGGCGTGCCACCCGCCAAGCCAAAATCACTCGGCGTGTCGACCAAGCCACAACCGAAATGATGATGCCACAGCCGATTCACAAGCACTCGTCGGGTGAGCGGATGAGCGGGATGGGTCAGCCAGTTTACCAGGGCCACGCGGCGCTCAGCGTCCGATTCGAGTTGAGCGGGCATCGTCGGCAAGTCGGCTTGCTGTAAGCAGTCGAGCAAACCTGGATTCACCACCTCACCCGGCTCCTCCGGATTCCCTCGCATTAAGTCATGAATCACCGGCGGCTTCTCGGCGATCACGCCGTAGACTTTGGCCGGCGGAGGCAACTCGGTCAGCTGCCGTTCGATCTGTTGTAGTTTCATTGCCAGGTCAGCCGCTGCTTGCTCCACCCGCGCAGCGTCGGCGGGAGTCGCAGGAGTCTGAGGGGGACGATTGCTAGTCTCCAAACGAAGATCGACGAAGCAGACTTGATCGTGCGAAATGTCTTGATTGCTGTCGGTGGCTAGTAGCGTGAGGAACCTCGCCTTTTCAGTGATTGCCACTGAAAACTCTGCCAGCCCATCGTCGCGACCGAAATCAAGTCGCTCCACCACTCGTTCGCCGTCCACCAAGATAAAGATGGATGCACCGCGCTGCTTGATCTCGCCAAAGTAACCCGAGCTGCCGCGCAGCATGAGCTTGCCGCTGGGAAGTCCTGCGGCTCGCAATTGCTGGAGGTCAAAGGTCACGCCAGCATTGGCATGCAGGGCGAGCAGTGAATACTTGGCAGCGGCGTAGTCGATGTCGCCCAGCTTGGTTGAGAACTGCGAATGAACGGGACCGTTACGTAGGGCGTCCCAGGCTCGCCCGCTGGTGCGAGGAATGCCGCGAGCGACGAGACCCGTCGAAGAAATCGGGACCTCACCGGAGTCACCGCCGCTCGGAATGACGACTCCGTCGATAAACCGGACGCTCGAGCGCTGATACTGATTGACGGCAGCGCCTTCGAGAAAGGCGCGTTTGGCGGTTTGCGCTTTGCCACTGGCCGGGTCGATGCCACTGTCTTTGGTGCCGGTGCCCAGTCCATCACCGCCGCCGACGATGTCTGCTAGCTGCCAGGGAGTGCCACGGAGCAGGGCCAGCTGTCGGCGCAGATCACGACGTGTGGCTTCCAGCTCCGTTCGCTGAGCTTGCAGGCGCCGCTCCTCCGTGGCTGACACGATCCGGTCGCCACGTTTCACTCCGGCAAAGACAGCCCATAGGCCGTAGTATTCGCGCTGACTGATGGGGTCCAGTTTATGATCGTGGCAGCGTGCACATTGAATCGTCACTCCGCAGGTCGCTGTGATGACTTGCGTGACGATATCGTCGAGGTCATCGGCACGAGCGAGTCGTTTCAGCACCGGGCTGGGCGTTTCGGCTTGGCCCACAAAATCCCACGGACCAGCCGCGAGGAATGCGGCGGCGATGACCGCTTGAGGATCATCAGGACGCAAAACATCGCCCGCAATCTGATCGCGGAGGAACTGATCGTAAGGCAGATCGTTATTGAACGCTTGCACGACCCAGTCTCGATACCGCCAGGCATGATCGCGTCGCTGGTCTCGCTCAAAGCCATGCGTGTCCGCATAGTGAGCGATATCGAGCCAGTGTCGAGCCCAGCGTTCGCCGTAGCGTGGCGAGGCGAGCAGTCGATCCACCAGTCGCTCATACGCGAGCGGATCAGGATCGAGTTCAAACGCCTGTACCTCAGCGGGTTCAGGCGGCAATCCCAGGAGATCAAAGTAGAGTCGTCGGATGAGTGTGCGACGATCAGCGGCGGGAGACAGATCCAACTGGTGAGCGGCAAGTTTAGCTTGAATGAAGCGGTCGATTGGATGGTCACTCAGATGATCGCCTGGATCGTCGCCGATAGAATCGCGCGACGGTATCGGAGGAGATTGAACCGCGCGCCAGGCCCAGTGACGTGAGCGATCCTGTTCCGCCGTTTGATTCGTCTCGGTTTTCTTCGCCGGCGACTCCGCCGAGTTCAAGCGGAGGCTCGCGGTCCCCAGTAGCGCCAGTAACATTGCACGGAGTAGGATCCGTCGCATTCGAACGATCGTTGGCATCATGATTTCAGGTGGCCCTTGGCAGCCACTTCACGAAGTTTTTTCCAGGGAGAACCAGGGAGAAAACGAACGGTTTTTTTGTATGGAGTGAACAATCTGGCCTGCGATTGTATCGCCCCCGAGCGCGTTCTGCATACGGTTGGAGCATGATACGCTGCGAACTGGCCACATCACGGTTTCACGATCCACTAGCCCCAAATCAACTCCATCGAAGCGGCAGGGCGCAATCCCTCCGGTGTGGGTCGGCTGGCAAAAACAAACCGGACGGCTTGCGCCGTGCCGCTAAATAATGCTTCGTCGGCGAGTGACCGGACGGCTTGCGCCGTGCCGCTAAAAAATGCTTCGAATAAGCATCCGTTCCCAAACTTGGCCGAAGGCCATACGACACCGTAGCCGCGGGCATCGCCCGCGGACCGACATCGCCCGCGGACCGACACCGACCGCGGACCGACACCGACCTCGTTACCGATAGCATCCCTATCCGAGTTTGGCCGAAGGCCATATTCAACTCGTGATATACGATGTATGCGCATCCCTACCGAGGGTCCTAGGGCGTTGCCGCTAGGCTACGGTGTCCGCATGGCCTTCGGCCATGCCATCGATCCATGCCGCATCGTTGATTGAGCTCATCTCGAATCCCTACCCTCCCAGTTCGCAGGGCGCAATCCCTCCGGTATGGGTCGGCTGGCAAATACGTACCGGACGGCTTGCGCCGTGCCGCTAAAAAATGCTTCGAATAAGCATCCGTTCCCAAACTTGGCCGAAGGCCATACGACACCGTAGCCGCGGACACCGCCCGCGGACCGACACCGCCCGCGGACCGACACCGACCTCGTTACCGATAGCATCCCTATCCGAGTTTGGCCGAAGGCCATATTCAACTCGTGATATACGATGTACGCGCATCCCTACCGA
>JBIIHW010000050.1:0-35498 GCA_044235425.1 Pirellulaceae bacterium | reverse complement strand
AAAAGCGCTGAGACGAAAAGCGCTGAGACGAAAAGCGCTGAGACGAAAAGCGCTGAGACGAAAAGCGCTGAGACGAAAAGCGCTGAGACGAAAAGCGCTGAGACGAAAAGCGCTGAGACGACAGCTGCCGTGCCCGACACAGTTTTGGTTTGTCCGAAGCCTTTTTTACCCACCATGCAGCCTTGGCTTGAGCATCGCCAGCAGCAAGGGCACGTCATCGCGGTGGTGCCGAGCGACCTAACGGCGACGGCCATTCGTGCGGAGATTCGGCGATACGCGTTGGGGGGCAGACTGCGCTGGGTGCTGCTGGTCGGCGATGCCGAGCCACCGGGTAGAGGTGAGCCCCTTGCTCGCGCTCGGCTCACCCCGACCTATCACATTCCCGCAAAGGTGAATGTGAAGTGGGGATCGGAACCTGAGATCGCAACCGACAATTTGTATGCCGATCTGGACGACGATCAGATTCCCGACGTCGCGATCGGACGACTCACCGCCGACAACCCGCGCGACTTGTCGCTCATGGTGAAAAAAATACTGGACTACGAACGTTCCGTTGATTTCAGTGCCTGGCGTAAACGGATTAATTTTGTGGCCGGAGTAGGTGGCTTTGGAGTGGTCGCCGACACGGTACTGGAGACCGCGACGAAAACCTTTCTCACGGAAGGTATCCCAGCTGCCTATCACACCTCGATGACCTACGGCAGTTGGCGCAGTCCTTACTGCCCTGATCCGCGCCGGTTTCACGACACCACGGTTGGTCGCTTGAATGAGGGCTGTCTGTTTTGGGTCTACATCGGCCATGGCCATCCGCTGACACTGGACCGAGTGAAAGTGCCGGGCGCGACCTATCCCATTTTTCAAATTGGCGATGCCGGAAAACTCAAGGCAGCCAGTCAGCCGCCGATCGCAGTCATGCTTGCCTGCTACACCGCCGCCTTCGATCTACCACGTGATTGCCTTGGTGAGGAATTGCTGAAGACGGAAGGTGGACCGGTCGCAGTTCTGGGTGGATCGCGAGTGACGATGCCGTATGCCATGGCGGTCATGAGCCATGGTTTATTGGAGGAAACATTTCGACATCACACCGGCACACTTGGCGAAGTCCTATTGCAAGCCAAACGGCGGATGATGGCCAACGAACAGGATGATCAGCATCGCCAGCTACTCGACGCCATCGCCACACTCATCAGTCCCTCTGCCGGCATGCTCGAAGATGAACGCCGCGAACATCTAGCTCTCTTCAATCTGCTCGGCGACCCTCTCTTACAAATCCATCATCCTGAAGAAGTGCAATTGAAAGTTCCTGCCGAGGATCTGGAATCGGGCGAGACACTGGAAATTGTCGCCCACTCACCTATCGCCGGACGGGGGCATGTGGAGCTGGTCTGTCGACGAGATCGCTTCCGACTCGACCTGTCCATGCGCGACGCCTACGATCCTGCCTCCTCGGTGCTCGATACCTTTCAGGACGTCTACCGCGCCGCGAATAATCGGCGCTGGCAGCAAGTGGAAGTGGAGTGGCAAGAGCCGGGTACGAAGACGATTCAGGTTCCCATTCCCTCCAATGCCTTTGGCCCCAGTCACGTGACCGTCCACCTCGCAGGCGACAAGCACCATGCAATCGGTTCAGCCAATGTTTTCATTCGCCGAACACGCGACAAATCGACGCGCTATTCCACTCGCGATTCGCGGTAAAGCATTGGTTATCCCGTAGCTTACTCATCTCGGGACGATGTGGCCGCCATGATTCGCATGGCATAGTAGAGGAACGTGAGGATGCTTTGGAGCGTTCCGGCGACGTACGTCAGCGCGGCAGCTCGTAACACCTTACGCACTTCCGACATTTCCGCTGAGTGGACGATGCCGAGTTGCACGAGCAGATCCTTTGCGCGGGAGCTGGCGTTGAATTCCACGGGCAGGTTAATGACCTGGAAGGCCATTACCGAGCCGAAGAGGAGCAGGCCGGCCCAGGCGACAGCCACCAGCCCGAACGCCATTCCGACCATCATGATGATCATGCCAAAGCCGCTGCCAAAATTGGCCACGGGCACGGCGAGGTTGCGAATGGTCAGAGGTGCATAGCCGTACGCGTGCTGCAGTGCATGGCCCGCTTCGTGAGCTGCGATTCCGACGGCCGCCATCGAATGTTTGTGATAGACTTCGTCGCTAAGTCGGAGTACGCGATCACGAGGATCGTAATGGTCGGTGAGGTGGCCGTGGACCTGCTCGATTCCGACATCGTACAACCCCGCCGAATCGAGAATCTCGCGAGCGGCATCGTGGCCACTCATCGAGGCGCTCACTTGATTCGCCCGCGAATACGCTCGACTGACCATAATCTGTGCGATAAAGGCCAGCAGCAGTGCCGGAGAGATCAAAATCATCAGCCATGGATCAAAATACAT
Source organism: Pirellulaceae bacterium (assembly GCA_044235425.1). Taxonomy (GTDB): domain Bacteria; phylum Planctomycetota; class Planctomycetia; order Pirellulales; family Pirellulaceae; genus JBJSXJ01. Next base: position 33,093 of record JBIIHW010000050.1, on the reverse strand, counting down.
CGAAGTCCTCGTAATCGTCAGCAACGATAGTAAACGTCAATAACCGAATAGTTTACCTGATCCACAAACCGCGAGTGCTCTTTGAGCGTCACCGAACCAACGTCCGATTATACCGTAACGCTGGTGGCCGTCTATTCGCATTCCAGCTTCACTATCCGCAAGCGAGAAACACCGTTCACTCATGACAACGTATTCCCGCCCGCGACCACTGCAAGCTGGATTTGCACCTATTTTAGCGATGTTCTCATCAGCTTCATTTCCTACGGTTTTCTCTCTGCTGCTGTTCGTTGGTTTGATTTTATTTGCGTCGGGATGTGATTCCGACAAAGCCACCAGCGTACAGCCAGCGGCCGAGCTGCCCGAGCGATTGACGGACGAGCAGCTCCGCGACTTGATCGATGATATCTTGCGATACACAGCAGACAGTCGTCGGTTGAATTTAAAAGATCATGCGGCGTGGCAAGTGATTCACGGCGCACTCGCCTTTGGTCGTGATTTTCGGATCCTCGACCACGACGGTCAGGACATTCCAGCGCTTGATTACCTCCTCAAAGGCGGCACGATGACGGGCTGGAATTTGCAGCCAGGCGTTCCTCTAGGCGATCCCCCGCGGACGGGATTGAAGGCAATCTTGGAGGCAGGCAGCAAAACGGGGCAGGGCCACGCCGATCAGTGGTTGGGGTACTTGGCAGACCTTGGTTATCCGCTCGAGCAGGAACTCCAGCACGGAGGCCACACGTACACGCTGGCGGACTATTTGCGTCAAATCGAACACGATGTGCCGTACAACGTCGCTCAGGAATACAGTTGGACACTCATGGCACTCTCGGCCTATCGACCGTCGACCTACGAGTGGAAGGCGGGAGATGGAAATACTTGGAGCGTCGAACGACTACTGGAGATTGAGCTCGAACACGAACTAGCCGGTAGTGCCTGCGGTGGCAGTCATCGGATGACTGGAATTACCATGGCCGTGAACGCTCGCCGCCGTCAGCAGTTACCGCTGCAAGGCGTGTGGCAGGACGCCAGCGACCGAGTTCAGGTTTGCGTTGAGAATGCCAAGAGCTATCGCAACGCAGACGGATCGCTCTCGACCAACTTCTTCCAGCGCACCGGCAACTCGGCGGACATCAAGGACCGACTGGCCGCCACCGGCCATGTGCTGGAGTTCGTCGTGCTGGCATCCTCGGACCAAGAATTACGCGAGCCGTGGATTCGCGAGGGCATCATCTACTTGTGCCGCTTACTGAATAAAACTCGCCAAGTCGATATCGAATGTGGAGCTCTCTACCATGCTGCTCGCGGCTTAGCACTCTACCGCCAGCGCCGCTTTGGACCACCAGCAGCAAAATCTGCTCAGTGATACGCGGGAATCGCGGAGCGACGGTAAATGTTTTGAATGAAATCAACCCTAGCGGTTCTTCATGCGGGGATCGAGCGCGTCGCGGAGGCCATCGCCGAGGAAGTTGAGCGCAAAGAGCGTGAGCGTCAGAGCGAGGCCGGGAAACAGCACCAGCCACCAATAGATTTTCACTGGCGTGATCACCTGCAGACCTTCGTTGACCAGCAATCCCCAAGAGACATCTGGTGGCGTCACTCCCAAACCAAGAAATGACAAAAATGCTTCAAACAACATCACAGCAGGAATCGTAAGTGTTAGATAGACGATCACGACGCCCATCACGTTAGGAATCAAGTGGCGAAAGATTATGCGAGATCGACTCGCGCCCATTGACCGAGCTGCCTCGATAAATTGCTCATTCTTCAGTGAAATCACTTGTCCGCGAACAACCCGCGACATCGTCAGCCAGTAAATCGCTCCAATTGCAAAATAAAAGATCACGAGCTGGCTGATATAAAATTTTTCGAGCGTCGCCTTGATCTTTGGTTCGCTTAAAATCGTGATCAGGTAGATCACGATAAAGATGAATGGAATCGAGTAGAGGATATCGACAAACCGCATCATCACGTTGTCGACCCAGCCGCCCAGGTAACCGGCTGTCGCGCCGTAGGTCACTCCGATCATCAGCGAGACCAGCGTCGCAATGACGCCGACCAGTAGCGAAACACGCGCTCCCCAGAAGATGCGAGCCAGTACATCACGACCCAAGCTGTCCGTGCCACATATCGATGGCACACAGTAATCACCAAACAACTGCACTCGCAGGTTTACCATCGCCACGGTAAGCCAGTTGGGTTTGTACCAAAGAGTGGTGATCGGGTCCTGCTTTGTGCGATCCTTCAATTCATTCGCCAGCGACTCTTTTTCGTCGCCGGTTGCAGCTGCGACTTTCTCGGCCAGCTTCTTCAGCTCTTGTCGATGAGCGACGATACCCAACGAAATGGACTGGAGACCGGGCGGTTGAAACTTGCGATTCTTCAAATCCTGTTTGATCGGTGACTGCAAAGGCAGAGCGGGCGTCAAAAAGGCGGCAATGGCGATCGTGATGAGAAAGTAGAACGATACAATCGCCGCTCGATTCCTTTTCAGCCGTCGCCGGGCATCTTGCCACAACGAGACACCGCGCAGGGAACCTGCTTCCGCCAATAATCGCTGATAGTCCGCTCGACTTTCACTTTGACTAGCGGGCTCGCCGCTGTGTGGAGAGCGAGAAGATTCCGGCATCGACGAGCTGGGTGTGTTCGCGTTCATTTCCATTTCACCCGCGGATCGATCACGGAATAAGAAATATCCACCAGGGCGTTCATCAGGAGGAGCAGCGACGTGTAGATGATGACCATTCCCATCACCATCGTGTAATCGCGTGTGAGTGCTGCTTCAATGAAGTGACTGCCAATACCCGGCAAGTTAAACACTCGTTCGACTACCAAAGACCCCGTCAGAATGCCAGCGGTCGCTGGTCCCAAGTAAGAAACAACCGGCAGCAGCGCTCCCCGCAGAGCATGACGCACGATCACCTTTTGTCGTGGCAAACCCTTCGCGTAGGCGGTTCGAATGTAATCCAGTCCCAGCACTTCCAGCATGCCAGTGCGAGTTAAACGAGCGATATAACCAGCAAACGGTGCACCCAAGCAGATCGTCGGCAAGACGAGTTGCTTGAGCGTGCCCCAGCCAGCCGCGGGAAACCACTGAAAAATAAACACAAAGACGATTACCGCTAAACCTGCTAACACAAAATTCGGTACCGCAATCCCCAGCGTCGCGAGTCCCATGAACGAGAGGTCCCACAGCGAATGGCGTGCGACCGCCGACACCACTCCGGCCGTCATCCCCAGTACAACGGCGAAGACCATCGCGAAGATTCCCAGGGAAGCCGACACGGGAAATCCTTGCGCAATCACTTCGTTAACCGAGAAGTCGAACCATCGCAGCGACAGACCCAGATCACCGCGACAAGCACGACTTAACTCATTCCAGTATTGCGACAACAAGGATTTATCCAGCTGATAGCGAGCTTCAATGTTTCGCTTTTGGGCTTCGGGCAAATTCTTTTCGCTATCGAACGGCCCGCCCGGTACCGCTCGCGTCAATGCGAACGACAGCGTGTAGACGATCCACATCGTCACCACGACCCACACTAGCCGTCGCAGAATGAAGCCCAGCATTGAGTCAATTCCTTGTCGGGATAGCGGTGGAGGGCGAAGCGGCGGAAGACGAATTTTTGCTGGGCTGGGGGAGTGGTCGTCCAGCAGGGCCAGACATCTCCAACACCTGCAGCGGATGAACATCCTGCGAGTTCGGTGAAAAGTTTCGCACTCGCGGATGGACCATGTTGATCGTCACGTAGAAATAGATCGGCAAAATCGGCTGCTCATCCATCAGAATCCGTTCGGCATCGCTGAGCAGTTTCATGCGTGCATCAGGGTTGGTTTCGGCACCTGCCTTCTCAATCAACAGATCATACTCAGGGCTACTCCAGTTCGTATTGTTGTGAGCTCCACCGGTAACGAACATATCAAGAAACGTATTGGGGTCAGGATAGTCCGGAATCCACCCCGCTCGACAAATATCAAAATCGCTTTTGTTCATATTCGTGAGGTAGACGCCCCACTCGAGGTTTCGCAGCTCAATGTCAATGCCGAGGTTCGCCTTCCACTGCTGCTGAATCACTTCGGCGATATCCCGATGCGCGTCATGGGTGTTGAAGAGTATGTGTAGTCTGGGGAACCCCTCACCGTTGGGAAATCCGGCTTCCTTGAGCAGTCGCTGCGCTTCGGCCACGTTGAATTCGCCACCCAGAGCAGGCGTATACCCACGCATGCCGGGCGGTACGAGATGCCGAGCCGGTCGCTCGCCGCCACGCGTCACCCCATCACAAATCGCCTGCTTATCCAGTGCCATATTGAGCGCTCGACGAACTCGGACATCATCGAGCGGTTTACGGGCAGTGTTCAGTCGGTAGAAGTAGGTGATGAGTGCGGGTGCAGTAATCAAATCGCCCCGTTGGCGCAATTCCTCCAACATCGCCGGGGGCGGCTTGATGATCCAGTCGAGCTGACCGTTGAGGTACATGTTGAGTGCCGTCGTCTGATATTTGACGGCGAGTGCATCGATCACTTTTAGCGGTACTTGATCGGCATTCCAGTAGCGCTCGTTCTTGGTGAGTCGAATACGATCGCGAATACGACGCTCTTGTAGCGTGAACGGGCCATTGCTGACGATGTTTTTAGGCTTCGTCCATTCGGGCGTTCCATGCTGCTCGACACAACCACGATGAACGGGGAAATAGGGATAGAACGCCAATAGTTCGGGAAAGTAAGGCGTGGAGTTGTTGAGGGTAATGATGAGCGTCAGCGGATCGGGAGTGCGAACGCCGACGGTCGTAGCGAAGTCGGGTAGAACTTGCGTGCAGCGTTCCAGCGGCTTGCCATCTGAACTGCTCGACTCGACCGATTCGGGTTGCTTGGTGAAACGACGGATGGTCGCGGCTTGATCCCAATCGAGTGGCTGGTCGTCGTTCGGGAACGGAACTGCCTCGCTGGACGAATCCGTGGCCGAGCTATGGAGCGGCGGAGCCACTCGCACTCGGTAAACCCAGGTCTTGCGCCACTGAGTGTCAGCTTTACTGCGTGCTTCCTTGGTGGCGTCGTCAGCCAGCTTCGGTTCCGGTGGCTTATCGATTCCATCCAAGATTCCGCGAACGATTTTACCGCGGGGAAAGGGCTGATTGGGATCACGACGATCGGTGAGTTCCACTTCGACATGGTCGCCCACCGTTACTTCGCTGGTATTGTAGTTTTTAGCACCTGCGATGTAGTGCAACTGATAGGCATATTCGGCCGCTGTTTCCGGATGCAGCGTGCGTCGCCAGGACCAAGCGAAGTCGTAGGCGGTAACCGGGTCGCCGTTCGACCAGCGAGCTTCCGGTCGCATCTTAAACGTGTAGGTCTTACCGTCGTCACTCACCTGAAAACTGGCTGCACAGGCGGGCACTGGTTCAAGTGGAATGACGCCGTCGGGATCGGCGGGTGGATCCTGCATCGGCAGTTGCCGCAGCAGGCCTTCGAACACCGCCGCGATGATGCGATGTTCAGGCTGACCGGTGGCGGTCGCGGGATCGACAGTGCGGATTTCATCGTCATTGTTGAACGTGAAGTCCGCCGGTGGCAGGCGACCGAAAGAAACGGCGTAACTCAGGCCTGCCAAGAGCAGTCCCAGAGCGACGTAAGGAAACAGAGTTCGCAGGCGTTGGTTCATTGGAAACCATCGTAATAGCGGCGATGAACAGCGGCAACTATGCTTCCAGGTGCCCCCGCGGATCGCTAGAATCCCGATGCGTTTCCTCCCGCCAGCGGTTCGTTATCAAGCGATCGTTAGTGGTTAGACGTTTTACGAGCAAGCTAGAAGTTATTGATTTACTCGTTCATTGGTCCCCGTGAAGTCGGAGTTATCTCGCTATGCAAAACGAATCCTCGACAAGCCGCTCGAATGCGGTCAGCTTATTGTCGATCATGATGTTCGTGCAGTTTTTCTGCTGGGGTTCGTGGTTTGCCACGTTATCAGCGGCACTCAACACGAACGGACTGGGCAAATTCATCGGCGATGCTTACGCCTGTTCACCCATCGCCGCGATTGTCGCCCCCCTGTTTCTCGGACTGATCGCGGATCGCTTTTTCGCATCCGAACGAGTGATGGGAGTTTTAATGCTCATCGGTGGCGCGCTGATGCTCGCCATTCCATCCGTGGCGGCGCAAGGCGAGTCCAGCGGAAAGTTGCTGGTGTGGCTGATCCAGCTGCATCTGCTTTGCTACATGCCGACGCTGGGGCTGAGCAACACGATTGCGTTCACGCATATCAAGAATCCTCAGGACTTTCCCAAGATTCGAGTGTGGGGAACGATTGGCTGGATCGCAGCCGGTTTGCTCCTGGGCTTTATGGGCTGGTCCAGTTCGTTCAATATCTTCTGGCTGGGTGCGGGTAGTTCAATTGCCCTGGGGCTTTTCTGCTTTGCCCTCCCCCACACTCCACCGCCGATGCGCAACAAGCCGCTCGATTTTCGCTCGCTCTTCATGCTCGACGCCTTCTCACTGCTCGGCAATGTGAACTTCCTGATCTTCGCAGTCTGCTCGACGCTCATTTGCGTGCCGCTCGCGTACTACTATGGCATGACGTCAACCTTCTTGGATCAAGTTGGTTTCGCGGAACCTGGCGCGACCATGACGATCGGTCAGACGTCCGAAATCTTCTTCATGATTTTGATCCCCTTCTTCTTCCGTAAGCTCGGTCTGAAAATGATGATCCTGGTGGGCATGGCCTGCTGGGTGGTTCGGTATTTTCTGTTCGCGTTTGGAGCTCCCGACCAGATTAGCTGGATGATTCTGCTGGCCGTCGCGCTTCATGGGATTTGCTATGACTTCTTCTTTGTGACCGGTTACATGTACACCGATCAAAAGGCACCGACTGAGATTCGCGGCCAGGCACAGGGATTACTGGTGTTTCTCACCCAGGGTGTGGGCATGTTCTTCGGCTATCGCATCATGGCTGCCGGTGAGTTCTTGGGACTGCCACTGAACTGGCATATCGGCGACTACGGCCTCCAAGTAACCAACTCGGAAACTTACATGAACGCCCTGAAAGAGGCTCGCGGGGAAAAGGCCGCAGTCAGCTTCAATGAAACGTTCACCAAAATGTTCTCGCGCAGTCTCCCCGAGTCGCTCGACACGGAAATCCTCCAGACGACGATGAATCAGTGGAAGAACTTCTGGATGTTCCCGTCGATCATGGCTGGCATCATTCTCGTGATTTTCGCCGTCACCTTCTGGGACAAAATGAAGCAGCCGGAAGACGAGGGTTCCGCAGCCTCCAAGGCGGATTAAGTGAGCTCGCAGCGGTACCCTTTAGCTGGCAATTTAAAACTTGGACCTGGTTTCTTTTTTCATGAGGGAGTGGCGGTAATGAGAATTGCAGGACGTAGCTGGATTCGTCTGTGGTGCGCCGCATTAGCGGTTTTGACAGTGGTTGGAGCGGGACCTGTCACGTCGACCGGTGCCGAGCCTGCCAAGCCGGTACGCATGGGTACTGGAGCAATGACGTTCGACACGGTTCCCGGCTGGGGACTGCGACCCGATGGTCAGTCCGCTCTGGGGCCAACCCACGGCGGCGTTGTGATTGATAAGGCAGGGAATATCTACACGAGTGCCAACAAGGGTGTAGTGGTTTTCTCACCCGATGGCAAAGTCGTGCAGGAATATCTCGGCCCCAAATACTCGAATCTGCATGACATCGAGATTCGCGAAGAGGGTGGGAAGGAATACATCTACGGAGCGCGCAACAACGATGCCGAGGGGATTAAGTTCGACGCTCACACAGGCGAGATCGTGCTGGTCTTGAAGTATCCCGAAGAGTGCGGCTTGGGACTGAAGCGAATTTCGCCCACCGCCATCACCGTCGCTCCCAATGGCGATATTTTCCTGTCTGACGGCTACGGCAGTAACACGATTTTCAAATTTGATAAGAATGGCAAATACCTCAAGCACTTCGGCAAAAAGGGCAATGAGCTGAAGGAATTCAACACAGCACATGGCATGACGCTGGACACTCGCTACGACCCGCCCCGACTGCTCATTTGCGATCGCAATCACGCTCCCAAAGGACGCCTGCTCCACTACGATCTGGAAGGCAACTTCATCGAGGAAGTGGCAACTGGACTGGGAATGCCCACGTCCGTCTCCATTTGGGGTGACTATGTCTCCGTGCCCGACCTGCACGGTCGACTCGTGATCCTCGACAAGAGCAACACGATCATGGCGGTGCTCGGACACAACCCAGATCCCGCTAAGCGCATGAACTTCAACGTGCCGCAGGATCAGTGGATCGAAGGCATCTTCAGCGGCACGCACGGTTCGTACTGGGACAAGGATGGTAACCTGTACGTCCAAGACTGGAACGTCGCCGGGCGCATCATGAAACTGGTCCGCGTGAAATAGGCAAAGCACGCGGAGGTAACGGAGATCTCCGTACGCAACCTATCGAGGCAACTCGGCACGTTCAAACCGTGCCAGTTGCTCGCGTAGGGTCCGCATTCGAGGTGCCATGGCGACAGCCTGTTTGGACAACCGGACGGCTTCTTCACGATTGCCGCGATGAAAATGCACCTCGGCTAACGTGTCCAGGTAACTGGCCGTTTCAGGCTGCAACGCGACGGCTCGCTGAGCGTGCTGTAATGCCTCGTCCAGCTGCCGATGGCAGCGCGCTTGTAGCCAGGCCAGATTGTTGAAGTGAAAGGCATTCTCGGGATACGCTCGAATCGCCTTTTCCAGCCCCTCGCACTGACGCTTGAAGAGCTGTTCCGCTTCATCGCGGCGACCTGCTTTGTCGAGCAGTGGGACGACATCTTCGGCCAGCCGCACATCGGCTGGATGAACGGCAGCAGCGAGCGTAATCTCCCGCTGCACGGCCTCCCATTTCGCCTCCGCGACCAATCCCTGAGCGCGCATTTTGTGAATCTGAAATGGCACTCGCACCATGGATTCAAGTTCCAAATAGGACGTTGAAGTACGAAGAGTGGCAACCATGGCACGCTCGCTGAGCGCGGCTGCGCGGAGTGGATCTTTTTCTTCGAGCAGATCGCTTTGATGCCGCAGGCTATCGTTGAGTTCCCATTGCTCGAACGGTCCGATACGTTCCAGAATTTGCCACTGCAGCAGGGCCTCATCGCGATAGTCGCGTTCTTGCAGTCCGAGGGCGAGTTGATGACGGGTGCGGGAGGCGATGGCGAGCAGCGATGCTCGATCGCACTGCTTGCGTCCCGCTTCGGCATTCCCAGCTTTGATGAAGCAAAGGCCCGCCAGATAGAGGGCTAGTACTTGCTGCTGATCTTGCTGCCAAGCTTGTTCATAACGTTTGACGGCTTCTGTCCAGCGCTGCTGTCGAGCTTCGAGGTCACCCAATCGTAAGGCTGCGAGCATTGATTTCACTGCCAATGGTTCCCAGCATTTTCTTGCCAGCTCGGGTTGCTCACGCGCGGCACAGGTCGCACCGATCGCCCCCTGCACGGTCAAGCGATTCATCTCTGGGAGCTGTGGAATGAGCTGCAGTGCCTGCTCGACTTGCTGAGCGAACGCTTCGGCTGGTTCATCCTTGGGTGGTGGAAAGGAGAGCAGGCGATGAATTCGGCCAAGTGCCTGCTGGAAAGACGGTGGCTTGCTTTCTCGCTGCATGATTTGCAACCAGCTCTCGGCCTCCTCGTAGCGAGTCGTAAAGAAGCTACGAAGTGCGAACTGATAAGAACTGGCTTCGGTGTTACTCAGCGCAATGTGCTCAAAGGCTGACTCCCGCAGGCCAGCTCGATATTCCGCCAAGGCCAGCTGCGTCCACATCTGTTGACTCGCCGACTGATCGGAACCCTGCCGAGCTTCGCTTTCCAGAAATTTGAACAGCTCGAGCGCTGGAGGTTTGAGTCCCAGGGAGTGCAGCGAGCGAGCGAGACTACAAGCCAAGCGAAAGCGCTGGATCAATTTGGCTTGTGGCTGAGCGGCTTCGCCGGGTAGGGATTCGAGCCAGGCTTTATCAAATTTGGTCTCTGGCTTCCAATTCGCCATCGCCAGGGCATCGTCATATCGCTGCAGATAATTGAGCATTTCGAAACTAGCTGCCGTGTTATAGGAGCGCAGCAGGGCAATTCCATCCGACGTACGATCGTTCAAACAAAACGCCTCAAAGGCATGACTGCGCGTTTCGGGTGCCATATTTGCCAGCTGCTGTACCTGCTGCAGCAACTCGCGCGATCGTTCCTGGTTCCCCGCCAGTCGAAAAAAGGCGGCACCAAAACCGAGCTTTTCAATCAACTGATAGTTGCCCGTGGGATTGGCGTTATTCCACGGCTCGGGCAATCGCGGCGAATGCCAGTCCTCGTTAGCGGCAAGCGCTGCCCAGTCGGACTGCTCGAAGGCAATTGCCCGCGTGAGTGCCACGTCACCCGTGGTAGTGGCCATCGCTCTCGCTCCCGCCCAATCCCCTTTCGCTCGCAGGCCATACGTCAATCGGCGAGCGGCCTTGGCGTCGATTGGCTTTCCATCGGCCGTTTTCCAGCGGGCCAGCTGCTCGTCCAGTGTTCCGCGCAGCAGTCGATAGGTGACAAGTGTCAGCAGGCCCTGATCGTTGATGGCCACCAGCTCCACGAGCTTATCTGCTTCCTCGAAACGTTCATCGAGAAGCAACTGGAAAAACAGTCCATTCGTTTCCTGAGCCACTCGCTGATTCAATTGCTGCCGCTGATTGGGGTCGGATTCCGTTTCAATCAACGCGAACATCGTTTCGAAGCGACGGAGTTTCGCAAGCTGCTGCAAAACGTTGGAACGCACATTCAGATCACCATTGCGGAACTGCTGAATGAGCTGCATGACTTCGACAGGCGTATCCGCAAAAACTCCATATTGAAAGCGATCCAAGAGTGACTTGGCTCGAAATCGTACTTCGGCATCGTCACTGGCCAGTGCTTTTTTCAGGAGTGGTTCGGCGGCCAGCCCGGCTTTCCAGAGAGTTTGAGTTGCCTGTTCGCGTACGGCGATTTTACCGTCACCTAAATCGATGATCGCCTGTTGTAGCACCGCTGGTTCAGCTTGCCATCCCACGACCATCGACAGCGCAATCGTCCAGACAATATGCATGGTATTGCTCCTCCACGAACACGATCCAAACGTTCTTCAATCGTTCGTCGAATACTCCTCGAACACCTGCTTCCGCTGCCCATCGATTCTCGATGAGACGCGGTGCTTGCAGTGTAATCCTTCATGGGGCAAGACGCGACGCGTAGAGCCAAACCAGGCCAAATTCGATTGCAAGCGCCCTCCAGGCTCGTCACAATGCCCACTCGCGTTGGCCGACATAACTCTCGCCATCAATTGAAAGCCTTAACACGAAACTGAATAAGGAATCTGGCTGATGTATGCTCGCTGGCAGTCGTCGAAAAAACGAGTGGCGGTAATTGGCCACACCGGACGTGGTAACTATGGACATGACGTGGATCGCGTCTGGCTAGAGATACCAGGCTGTGAGATTGTGGGAGTAGCTGACGCTGATCCCGCTGGCCTTGCCGCCGCGCAAAAACGGCTCCAAGTCGCCACTGGCTTCGCTGACTACCGCAAGCTCCTTGATGAAACCAAGCCGGACATTGTAAGTATCGCGCCGCGGTGGCTCGACCAACATCACGATATGGTCCTGGCTGCAGCTGAACGTGGCATTCATATCTACATGGAAAAGCCTCTCTGTCGCACGCTGGCCGAAGCGGACAAAATGGTCGCGGCATGTGAGAAAAATAAAGTGAAATGTGCCGTGTCACATCAAACTCGCTATAGCCCAAAGCTGCGAGTGATCAAGGAACTGATCAGTAGTGGACAGTTGGGGGACCTCCTGGAACTACGCGGACGCGGTAAAGAAGATCAACGTGGTGGAGGCGAGGATCTCTGGGTGCTCGGTAGCCATATCATGAATCTGATTCATTATTTTGGTGGCGAGCCCCAGTGGTGCTTCGCTCAGGTGCTCGCCGGTGGCCGGCGAGTGACCAAGGCGGATGTGAAACCTGGAAATGAAGGAATCGGACCGCTGGCTGGCGAACAAGTCAACGCGATGTATGGGCTGGAGGACGGCATGACCGCCTATTTCAGCTCGCGACGTCAAGCGGCTGGCAATCGCTTCGGTCTGCAGATTTTCGGCTCCAAAGGTGTTGTCGAAATACTCACGGGACATCTGCCCGCAGCTTACTTTCTCGCGGATCCAGCCTGGTCACCCGGGCGTTCGGGAAAGAACTGGGTTCCCGTAACTTCCGCCGGTATCGGTCAGCCCGAGCCGCTCAAGGATGGCGGACTATTGGCCGGCAATATCCTGGCCTGTCAGGATCTTTTGAGTGCCATTGAGGATGATCGGCATCCGGAATGCAGTATCTATGAAGCCCGCACGACCATCGAAATGATTGCCGCCGTCTTTGAATCTCATCGCCTGCAAACTCCCGTTTCCGTCCCCCTGAAAAATCGACTCAATCCACTCACACTCTTGGAGTCCTAATCCGTGAAAAGTCATCTCACTCCGTGGGTTGCCTATACCACTGCCTGGCTGCTGTCCTGTTGGGTGCTAAGTACACCCAGCGCGGTCGCTCAAACGACGATCGCCAAGGCGACGGCATCTGCGAGTGTCAACGGTAAGACTCCACCCAATATCGTGCTGATCATGGCCGATGATTTGGGACTTGATGGAGTGAGTTGTTACGGAGCGGACAAACATCAGACGCCGGAAATCGATCGACTGGCGGCCAGCGGCACGCGCTTTCAAACCTGCTATGCCGCTCCAGTCTGCGGGCCAACTCGAGCGCTGCTGATGACGGGACGCTACGCGTTTCGCACGGGCGGCCTCACCAATCAGTCCTGGCGTCCCGGTGGACCGGGCGCCAAGTCCACCAACGAATACCCGCTCGCACGCCTGCTGAAAGAGGCAGGTTATGCCACCGGGATGGTAGGAAAATGGCGGCAAGTTGGCGAGACACCGCGCGAGTGGGGCTTTGATGAGTACATCACAGATCCAACGGCGAGCGGCTTTTTCTGGAAAACCGTCCATCAGCAAAACGGCCAAGAGCTTCAAGCTGCGGAAGGCAGTTATGCTCCCGACGTCATCCATCAATTCGCGCTCGATTTCATCCGCCGACATCAAAAGGAACGCTTCTTTCTCTATTACTCCTCACACCATGTACATGGTCCCATCGAAAAGACTCCCGATACTCGCAAGAACAGCAAAACCGACCTATACGATGACAACTTGGCTTATCTCGACAAGCAGGTGGGCTCCGTTGTAGCGGAACTGGAAAAATTGGGGTTACGCGAAAATACGGTGATCCTGTTCACCACTGATAACGGCACGGCACTCAACTATCCCAGCACCATTGGTGGTCGCATGCTGAACGGAAAAAAGGGATCGCTCTTGGAGGGTGGTTCGCGAGTGCCACTGATCGTCAGCTGGCCAGGCCGAACGCCTGCGGGGAAAGTATCCGCTGACATGATCAGCCTTGTCGATATGCATGCGACGTTCGCCGAGTTGGCTGGAGCTGAGACGAAACTGCCCGCCAACCTAAAATTCGACAGCCAAAGTTTCGCTCCACAAATCCTCGGACAATCCGGTAAGCCACGCGATTGGATTTACGTGCAACTGGGCAATAAATGGTTCGTCCGTGAAAAGAATTTCAAGCTCAATGAACAAGGTGAATTGTTCGATATGACCGATGCGCCCTTTACCGAGCGCCCGATCGGGAGCGACGCGGAAACCAGCGAAAGCAAAGCCGCTCGCGATCGCCTGCAACAGGCACTCGCCGAACTCAACCCCGCCGCGGGTAAGAAAGATTCCGGAGCAGCCGCGAAACCGAAAAAAGCCCCACCGAAGAACGCTGAAAAGAAAAACGCTGAAAAGAAGGGCCCTGAGAAGAAGGGTAAAAAGAAAGCCAACGCCGGAAATTCAGTCGCTAAGCCCTCAGAGAAATAGGCTGCGCACGCAGACACGGATTAATTCCAGGGGCTAGCCAGCTCGAAAGGGAGCGGTATGTTGAGCGACATCGCCGAAACTGATTCCCATCGCGCGGGCGGCGAGGACTGCCGAGCAGTTGGTGTCCACTCGAGCAAGCGTAGCCACGGCATCTCGAATTGGTACGCTGGCGATGTGCGGTGGTTGATAACAGACCATTTCGCCGAAGCGACGTTCCAAAATGAGTCGTACGGCATGGGCCCCGAACTGCGTAGCCAGTGCGCGATCGAACGCGGTGGGTGTGCCGCCGCGTTGCAGGTGGCCGAGCACCACGGCGCGTGTTTCGCGTCCCAGTCGTTGTTCAATTTCATGAGCGACAACGTTGCCGATGCCGCCCAGTCGAGTTTGTCGATCGCGCTGAGCGGCTTCTTGGGAAACCAGGCCACCACCGGGCAACTGAGCTCCTTCGGCGACTACGACCAGGGTAAATAGTCGCCCTAACTGGTCACGCTCGGCGATCCGTCGGCAAACGTTATCAAAGGTCCATGGGATTTCTGGTAACAAGATAATATCGCCACCGCCGGCGATACCTGCGTAGAGGGCAATCCAGCCGGTATGACGTCCCATGACCTCCAGTACGAATACGCGATCATGACTAGCGGCTGTGGTATGTAAGCGATCGAGGGCATCGGTCACGCAGGCGACGGCGCTGTCGAAGCCGAACGTAAAAACGGTGGCGGACAGGTCATTATCGATCGTCTTGGGTACTCCGACGAGCGGAATGCCGGCTTCGTGCAACTGCTGAGCGATGGTGAGTGAGCCGTCGCCGCCGATGCAGATCAGTCCTTCCAAGTTCGTTTCGCGCACGGTCTGCCGCACCTCGGCGATGAGCTGCGGGTCGAGGGTTTGGCGGTCATCAACACCCACTTTGCAGGCGAATCGACCGCGATTGGTGGTGCCGAGAATCGTGCCACCGGTCGCCAGGATACCGGTGGTGTTGTCGTAATTAAGCGGAATTAGATGAGCGGGCTGAGCGAGCCCCTCGAAGCCGCGCTGAAAGCCGACGGTTTCATAGCCATGCTGAGCGGCGCTTTTCACAGCGGCGCGAATGACCGCATTGAGTCCTGGCGCATCGCCACCCGACGTCAGAATTCCCAGGCGTTTCATGATAAGATCCCAGCGTGCCAGGCACGAAAATCAGGCACTAGGACCATATTCGCCGCAGAGCTGCCCTTTCACGACCGTAAATCGCAGATTGCCCTGCTCCAGACTGACCTGAGGCAAGAGGGCGCCGTCGATCTGCTGCAGGACTTCGCAGATCACCTCTTCGGTCGCCAGCGATTCGGTCATGATGATCAGCGTACCAGCCACGGTTCCGTTTTCCGCGTAGTGCAGATCCAGCACCGCGTCATCGACACCATTCCCATTAATATCAATCAGATAACGCTCGGAGGAATTCGTGCGCAGGGCACGAGTAAAACGGACTTTCAAATCAGGCATATCAGTAGCTCCTCTGCAAGGTGGAATTGAATCGATGACGATCAAGATGCTTCGTCGGTCGTTTTCTTAGTGCCATGAGTTTTCGAATAGCGCAGTCCGGTCCCGGGTACGCTCACCGATGAATAACGGCGACCTTTCGAGTTCACTCCGGTACGAAATCCAGCCAGACCGAATGAATAGGAGATTCCGGACTTGCTGATATTGATACGAAAGGGACCCAAGGAAAACGATCGCCGAAACGTCCAAGCCATGTTCTACTCCTCCGAAGAAATCACTGGTGGAAATCTCTGAGCGACGAATCGGGCTGCGTGTCGCTCAGCACTGGCGGCCTCAGTGTGGCCTGAGGTGCCGGGGTATTCAGTTTGTCAGGCTGTAGTGTAACAAAGGCTGCCACGCGTCTATAGCACGGCAGCGATTGCGGAGCACAGTTGGTCGAGGTTTCCGTCGGTCATGCCGGCGACGTTGATGCGTCCGCCGTTCACCACCACATAGACCGAATGCTTCGAACGCAGTTCGTCGACTTGCAGGGGGGTGAGACCAGAAAACGAAAACATGCCGCGCTGCTGGGCGATGAACGAAAAATCATGGCTGGGAGCTTTCGCTTTCATGGTGGCCACAAAGCGAGCTCGCATGCTGGCGATCCGGCTGCGCATCTCGGCTACTTCGGCTTCCCACTGCGATTTTAGTCCCGCATCACTCAGCACCGTGGTCACGATCGCGGCGCCGTGACAGGGCGGATTGGAGTAGTTTACGCGGATGCACGATTTGACGTGACTGAGCGACGCGGCGGCGGAACTGGCCTGTGGCGCGACGACGGTAAGAGCGCCCACTCGCTCGTTGTAGAGCCCAAAGTTTTTGGAGAACGAGCTGCAAATCATTAGTTCGCGACCGGGCTGGGCGAGTTCGGCGAGTCCACCGGCATCCTCGATCAAGCCCACTCCAAAGCCCTGATAAGCAAAGTCAACGATCGGCATCAAACCGCGTTCATGAACGACCTGGGCGATCTGCTTCCACTGCTCGGGCGTGGGATCGATGCCGGTCGGGTTGTGGCAGCCGCAGTGAAGCAAAACGGCTTCGCCAGTGGGGATCTTTTCTAGCGCGGCCAGCATGCCACTGAAATCCAATCCGCGTCCGGCTGCGTCGATGTAGGGATAACCTTCGACCTGCATACCGGCGGAGCGGAAAATATTGAGATGATTGTCCCAGGTCGGCTTGCTGAACCAGATCCGACCAATCGACAGCTTTTGCTTCATGAAGTCGGCTGCCACGCGCAGCGCCCCGGTACCGCCGGGCGTGTGCGCGGTCACCGCTCGCTGGGAACTGATGATTTCATGAGCTGGTCCGAAGAGGAGTTGACGGACGAGGGTACCGTACTGGGGCGAGCCTTCGATGGGCAGGTAACCCTTGTTCGTTTCGGTTGCCAGGATGCGCCGTTCCGCCTCTTTCACGCTCGGTAGAATCGGAGTGTTACCGGCCGCATCTTTGTAGACGCCGACGCTGAGATTGATCTTGTGGGGATTGGGATCCTGACGAAAGGCTTCGTTGAGTCCCAGGATGGGGTCGGGAGGAGCGAGAGTCAGGGAGTCCAACATCGAACAAAATCCTCATTTACAAAACAACAACAGGGGGGGCAGCGGTACGACTTACCGAAATTCCTCGATCCTCGCGTCCGGCAGTCTCGCGTCAGGGCAGGGGGGCCCCTGGAGCTCGCCGCGAGGTGCGGATTGAGGATTTTCGTTGCTCGCCGCTTTACAGCTTGCGACAGGACAATCATGCTAACTTCGCCTGGGCGGAGCAGGTAGTCCCCTCCACCCCGACCTACCCCGAGCACCTGTGCTCGAATCATTTCACCTCCCCCACCCTCGTTTACACACAGCGACTCAAAACACTATGGCTCGTCGACGGCATGGCATCTGGATTGTGGGCGCGAAAGGCGGAGTTGCCACCACGGTAACGTTAGGCCTCGTGGCCCTGAAAAAAGGGCTCACGGGCAACCAAGGACTGGTCACTCAGTTGCCGCGGTTCGCGAACTTGGATTTTCTCGGCTGGAAGGACTTCATCGTGGGCGGTCATGAAATCCGCTCCACGACCCTCTACGACGAAGCGATGAAGCTGCATACGGAAAGTCGAGCGATCGATGATCAGCTGATCGCTAAATGCAAAACCGAATTGGATCGCATCGACAAAAACATCGTCCCCGGCACGCTGGTGAACGTCGGTGGCACGATTGAGAAATTTGCGGATGAGACGCTGCGGCGGCGAGTGGAAACGCCGCGTGAGGCCATTGAGAGAATCCAGGCCGATTTGCGCAGCTTCCAGGCCGCCCATCAGCTCGACTCGCTGTTGGTCATGAACTTGGCCTCAACCGAGCCGCCAGTGGACGAAACAGCTCTGCCGAATCGCTGGAAGGATCTTGCCAAGCTGCTGGATAAACCAGCCAAGAAATGTCCGTTGGCGGCGAGTTCCGTCTATGCGATCGCTTCCCTGGATTTGGGATTTCCTTACGTGAATTTCACGCCTTCGCTGGGTTCGGCTCCCGCCGCGATTCAGGAACTGGCGGTGGAGCGTGGAACATGTCACATGGGCCACGATGGCAAGACGGGCGAAACATTGCTGAAGAGCGTTTTGGCGCCGATGTTTGGCAACCGGAATCTGCAGGTTATGAGCTGGGTGGGGCACAATATCTTCGGCAACATGGACGGCAAAGTACTCGATGACCCCGCTAACAAACGCACGAAAGTGCGGAGCAAGGATCGGTTGCTCCATCAGATTCTCGGTTACAGTCCGCAGACGCTGGTGAGCATTGAGTACATAGAAAGCCTGGGGGACTGGAAGACGGCTTGGGACCATATTCATTTCCAGGGTTTTCTGGGAACGCCAATGGTCATGCAGTTCACTTGGCAAGGCTGTGACTCCTTGCTAGCTGCCCCACTCGTACTCGATCTGGTGCGCTTCACTGAGTTGGCGGCACGCCGCGGAGAGACCGGCTTGCTAACGTTCCTCGCCAGTTTCTTTAAGAGTCCGCTGGGAACGACGGAGCACAATTTCGTGAAGCAGTTCCAGATGCTTGAGGCCTGGGCCGATGCTCAGCAAGCTTCCTGAAAAAGCTTTACCGGCAGCGAAGCGGAAAAACCGCGTAAGCGATCGTGAGAGTGGCAGCTGGAATTCGATGCGGTGAATGCCCGCTGCTGAACGAACCCTTGCTTTCGACGACCTCCGATCGATATAGTGGTGATTGTTGTCGCAGGAAAAGTTGCGGGTGTAGCTCAGCGGTAGAGCGCTAGCTTCCCAAGCTGGATGTCGTGGGTTCGAACCCCATCACCCGCTCTGATTGAAAGCCGTTGTCACGTGGTGACAGCGGCTTTTTTCTTTAACGTGACCTCCCTCCGTCCTATTCATTTCCCGCCGCGAAATCTTCCATCGCTTTCATTGAAGTGTCCCTCCAGGGGGCTATCGCCGCGACCTGTGACGCAGCACTGACTGGGATCGATGTCAGTGGCTTGACGAGCGACAACGGCGGCGTCGCTTTGGGTGCACAACTCGAGGTGAATGAGTTCGCCGGTGTTGGGAGCGGTAGTTTACTCATCGCCAACGGGCATCAGAATCTGTTTACCGGATTAGCGGGGGGAGACGGACTGACCATTGCGTCCGGTCCGCTTTTTGTGACTCCCGCCAAGTTCATTCGCGGCGAGCTGGTCGACTCGAACCAGTACTTTTCGGCGCAGCAATCGGAAACGGTGTTTAAGTATGGCGAATTTGAAGTGGCCGACTTTCGGCCGATCGGTTTCGCCCAGACCACGTACCTGGGATTTCAGACCTCCCAGGGTAACTATGGGTGGAATGGCGCTGCGTCGGTGGCGGAGGAAGCGTTGAGCTCACGACGAGGAGCCATCCTCGGCTGATGTTGCCCTGTAGCCACTCACCGCACTCGTTTAACCATACAACTTATTCGACTCATCATGATCGATCTTACGGGCCTTGATGAGTCCGCCGGCGACCGCTTCACCCTTGGGGTCGAGGTAGAGTCGTCCGGTGGCTTCTTGATTGTTGGGATTCACTCCCAACACGTGCAAGTTAAAGATGAAAGCCGGCTCATCGGTAATCGACTGAAACCAGTGGATATTGTCCTTGAAGTCCGAAATGGACGAGTACCCTCCAGCGGAGAATTCCTTATCGATGGTGGGTCGAATCAAGTAATGCTGCGGCAGATCTTCCACTCGATCATAATGCCGCCCATGGAACTTGCCCTTGAGAATCAAGAAGGCGGTCGACATGTTGTTGTGACCGTGTGGAACGACCGAACGGCCTTTCTTGAGTGCAAAGATCTGTCGTCCGTAAACCAGTTTCGTGGGCAATCCTTCGATCTCCTGGAAATCAAATCGCAGACTTTGCGCTCCCAAGGCAGGCGGTTGAGCGGTCTTCGCCAGTTTTTCGAAATCGATCAGCGACAAGAAGCTTGGCAAATCCACTTTCGCAAATAAGGCCTCAATTTTTTCTTGCCACTGCTGCTGGGTGAGCTTGCGTCCTTTGACATCCGCTGCCGACTGATTGACATCCTGCAGCCACTTAACGACCTCGGGCTTAACCTGGTCCGCCACTGCCTCGCGGCGCAGCACGGTATCGAGGAAGCAGAAGGTGAGTAGCGACGTCAGTGACTCCGCCGTGAACTCTCGACGCGAACGCAACGCCTGGGGTTTAGAAAGCTCGTTCATCTTGCGAAAGAAACTCCTGCGAATGAATGGGTCACCGATGGATAGGACGCTGGTTCCGGTGCTAAAAATGTAGCGACCACAAGGGGCGATCGCGACCGTTTTACCCCGAAATTTTCGCGATTGTTCACTCAACGGTTTTTCTCTTCGATTGAGTGGCCTCCGGGCTGAATCCGTCGCTCCTTGGACTACAATGAGTCAGCTTTTGGATGTTTAGCAGCAGGCGAGGAAAGAACACGTGCAACGCTATTATTTGGGTTTAGATTCCAGCACTCAGTCGCTTACCGGGCTGGTGATTGACGTCGAGAAGAGTCGCATCGTTGTCGAAAAGTCGATCAATTTCGATAAATTTTTTGGTGGTGAATATGATGTGCAGGGCGGAGTGACTTTGGGGAAGGGCGGACGGGTCTGGAGTTATCCGTTGATGTGGGTCGAGGCACTCGATGCGCTCTGCGGAAGAATCACCAAAGCCCTCAAAAAGCTAGGCATTTCGCCGGCGGAGATCGGTGCTGTCTCGGGCAGCGGTCAGCAGCATGGCACCGTGTTTCTCAACAAAACCGCGACTCAGGCCTTAAAGTCCCAGGGCACTGCCCGCTCGCTTCGCGAAGCACTCGCTGACATCTTCGCACGCGATCGCTCGCCCATTTGGATGGACAGTTCCACGGGCATTCAGTGTGCCGAAATTGAGCAAGCGGTGGGAGGCCGCAGCAACCTGCGATCACTCACCGGAAATCAAGCCTTCGCACGCTTCAGCGGACCACAGATCCGCAAGATCTTCCAGGAAGAACGTAAGGTTTACGATCAAACGGCTGAGATTGCGCTGGTAAGTTCGTTCATGGCCTCTGTGCTGGCCGGACAGATCGCACCGATCGATCCGGGTGATGGAGCCGGTACCAACCTGATGGATATTCGCACTCGAGCCTGGTCCACGCGAGCCTTGGCGGCGACTGCCGACGGCCTCCAGGAGAAACTTTCTCCAATCGCGCCTTCGCATACGGTGTTAGGTCCCATCAGTCCCTATTTCGTGAGACGTTTCGGCTTTGCTGCAGACTGCCAAGTGGTTTCTTGGAGTGGTGATAATCCCTGCAGCTTGATTGGATTGGGGCTGGTGGAGCCAGGGGTGGGCGCGATTTCACTCGGTACCTCCGACACCGTTTTCGCCTGCTTGGACAAACTGAAAACCTGCGACACGGGAGAAGGCTGCGTCTTTGCCTCACCCGACGGGCGACACAACATGGCGCTGCTTTGTTTCGCCAATGGCGGACTAAGTCGCGACTACGTCCGCAAACAGTTTGGACTCAAATGGAACGATATCACGCGAATACTGCGTGACACGGCTCCCGGTAATCGACTGCTGGGAGCGGACAAAAAGGCGGGCCCGTTCAGAATCCTGCTTCCCTACCACCTACCCGAAATCGCTCCGCCCGTCCGGCATCCCCTGTGGGTCTACCATCAATTATCCCCCCACGATCGTGATGCCGTGGTGCGCGGCGTGATTGAATCCCGAGCTCTCGCCGCTCGACTGCACAGTGAGTGGATGGGCGTTCGTTTTAGTCGCCTGCGAATCACGGGTGGAGCAGCGGCGAACGAGGCGATCGTGCAGACACTGGCCGATGTTTTCAATGCCACTGCCGAATGCATCACCACCACCTCCTCTGCTGCTCTCGGTGCCGCTCTGCGAGCTTGGCAGGCGAATGTGGCGGATCATCGTCAGGCGTTTGACTGGCGAGCAGCCTGTCAGAAATTTGGCCAAGTGGAGAAAACAATTCGGCCTCGCACGTCAGCCGTCAAAGTCTACGACGAAATGCTGGAGGAGTTCCGCGCGGTCGAACGGCAGCATACCGCTCCGCTGTCCACTTGAGGTCCGGCACGCTGGCACCGTGGCGAGCAACTGGCAAAGCGAGAGTGCGTAAGTCCACTCGCCGACAGCCGACATCTGGCCGCATCCAGCCACCGGTGCCGCGCAGCTTAATCCACGAACAACAGGCCGTTACTGGTCAGCAGCACGCGTGCGAGCGCCGCCCATGCCCCTTCCAACTCCGCCGGAGACTGATTCGCCTGCGCCTCGCCGGGCTGTGATCCACTTGGCTGCTGATACTCGGCCAGGAACTGTCGCGCAGCGGCCAGCTCCTCGGCTGGCACCTCGCGACCGGTGGTCGCTTCCCACACCCACCGCAGCCGACTGTCGTCATCCGCATGTTCACGCAATAAGCGGCGTGCCAGCGCCGCGGACTGAGCGTGAACGAAAGGCGAATTGAGTAGGTAAAGTGCTTGGGTGGGGGTGATGGTCGTCAAGCGTTCGGACGTGCTGATATTCGGATCAGCACCGTCGAAGAGTGATAAATAGGGATGCTTCCGCTGTCGCTGCACCATAAGGTACAGGCTACGATGAGCGGATTCGTAGTCGGCGGTGAACGGATAATGGATCGTGAAATTCCATTGACTCACCGGTGGAAATGGATGAGCACCGGGCCAGCGTCGATCGAGTTCACCGCTGATCATCAGCTGGCTATCACGAATCGACTCGGCATCCAGGGGCCGGCGAGTGAAGCGAGTTAACAGGCGATTCTTGGGATCCTGTTCCTGATTGCGTTCCACGACCGTGTCGCTCAGTGCGTAGACGGCCGACAGCATCAACTCGCGGTGCAGTCCTTTCATCGACCACTCTTGTCGCAGCAGCTCCTGAGCCAGGTAATCGAGCAGTTCGGGGTGACTGGGTAATTCCCCGCGTGTGCCAAAGTCGCTGGCCGTGGCGACGATCCCTGTACCGAAATGCCATTGCCATAGGCGATTGACCAGGACTCGCGCGGTGAGTGGATTAGCGGGGGATGTGAGCCATTGGGCCAGGTCGAGCCGACCGCTACCCGCCTGTGGTTGACGCAGCGGCTCTCCCCCCAGAATCTCCAGGTTACGTCGCGGCACAACCTCACCGAGCCGATCAGGTTCACCTCGCTTCTGAATCCGCGTATCCTGCGGCTGACCTTCGGTGACACCGTACGCCAGATCATACAGCGGCTCGCTAGCGAGCTGATTTTTTTGCTGCCGCAGCTGTTGGATCTGAGTTTCCAGTTCGGTCACGGCCTGCCGACGAGCTTGTAACTCGGCGGTCGGCAGATCGAGCTGCGGAGACACAAACGGAGTACTTTGATAGGCGATGTTATCGAGGTCACGAGGTAAGACGGCGCCGGGGCGATGTCCCAGTCCGTCGCTGATCAGGGTATCAATTTCACCGTTCCAACCAGCGGACATTTTGCGGTCCGTCCATTCGCTCCAATCCCCCTCCCGGCCCACTCGCCCAGAATATGTCTTGCGCGCCATGTCGATGGTGACTTGCAAGCTGTACCAGGTATTAGGCTGCAGCGGTCGCAGCCGCTGCCACTCTTGATTTTCCTTCACCATTAGCTCGTTGGCTGCGACGCTGAATTCGAGTCCCATGGAGGCGATGACGCCTTGGCTCAAGAACATCCGAAAACTGCCCGGATAAGTGGCTGCGTCGATCGCCGCAGGAGCGGCAGTTTCCGCGGCACTGTTGCCCGTCGTTTCGATCACCGAGCGAAAATCGATGTTGACGTACAGCTGCGGGCTATTGGCAGCCTTGCGAGCCGGCGGAAACTCGAGCCGAAGGCCGTCATTCGGTTTGCCGCTACCGATTCGAGCGCCGCGCGTGCTACCGGTAAACAGATGCGTGAAGGGACTGCTGGCTACAGCCAGAATTTGATTTGGACCGGCTTGAAACCATGGTTTTCCAGGCGGCTGATTCAGGGTTTGATTTTCGAAACCAAAGAGCGATGGATCAAGCGGCAAGCGGGCGGCGGCAGTTTGCAACTGCTGCTGTCGCTCGGCCAGCTGCAGATCGAGTTGTCCGAGCTTCAGCTGCTGAGCTTGCTGACGGGCAGTGACCAGAGCGGGCGGCAAGAGAGGCACCAGATTGCGCGGCTGCTTGAGCTCCTCACCACCGGGAAACGTAAACTGACTGCTCTGCAGTATGCCGTACCAAGCGTAGTAATCCGCGGCACTAATCGGATCGTACTTGTGGTCATGACAGCGTGCACATCCCAGCGACAAACCCAAGACACTTCGGCCCAGGCCTTCGAGCGCATCGGCTAAATCCAAATGCTGAAATTCGTTATTGAGGTTGTAGCCGAACCGCTTACTCACCGCCAAAAAACCGGTCGCGGTGACTTGGTCACGATAACGTTCCAGCGAGGACTCGGGGAATTCAGCCGCTGCTACTGCTACAGCCGTCGGTGCTGCCGCAGCGGTTTCGCGAGTCGCGGACGTACCGGTTACCTCGCTGGGAACAGGCAGCAGGTCACCGGCAACTTGCTCCCGCAGAAATTGATCGTACGGCTTATCTCGATTGAAACTGCGTACGACGTAATCGCGGTAGCGATAGGCTTCGCGGACCGGATAGTCGGCGCCATCGCCCGCTGTGTCGGCGTATCGAACAACATCGAGCCAGTGACGCCCATATCGCTCGCCGTAAGCCGGTGAAGCGAGCAGTCGATCGATCACTCGGGCGGCTGCGTCCGGCGACTCGTCGCCAGCGAATTCTCGTAACTGCTCCACGGTAGGTGGCAAGCCGGTCAGGTCCACGGTCGCGCGACGTAGCCAGGTGCGTCGATCCGTCAGCCGTACCGGTTGCAGCTGAGCCGCCTGCCACCCAGCGGCGACGAATGGATCGATGGAGGTGCGCGGCGAAAACTCGCACGAGTCCCAAGACGCGACCTGGCCGTTGGTCGCAAGTGCTGGGACAGTGGGCCGCGCGAGCGGCTGCAGGGACCACCAGCGTCGTTCCGCTTCGGTGATCGGGCCACCGCGAGTCGTGCTACTGCCACCAGGACTGCTCGCGACCGTCGCGGGCCAATATGCACCCAGCTTCAACCACGTTTCCAGCGTTTTGATTTGGGCCGCGGTGAGCGGCCGATCGGGCGGCATCTTTAAATCGCCCGTCCGCCGTACTGCTTGTAGAATCAAGGATTCGTCCAGCGTCTCAGGCGCAATCGCGGGACCTCGATCACCACCACGGTGGAGCGATTGGGTGTGGTCGAGTCGCAGGCCACCTTCCTGTTTTTTTGGACCGTGGCAACCGAGGCACTGTGCGGTCAGCAGCGGCCGCAGCTCACGTTCAAACCAGTCGAGCTGTTCGCGACTGAGCGCTTTTGCGGGCGTCTTTTCAGCCGGCGTCTTTTCAGCCGGCGTCTTTTCAGCGGGAGCCGTTTCCGTTGGTGGTGTTTCCGTGGACCAGGCCATCGTTCGCGCCAGGGAACTTACCAGGAGTGTCCCCAGGCCGAGCATGGCGAGCAACCAGAGCAGGCTATTGGGGACCAGCATGGCACGCAGGCGGCGTAAGAACCAGCTTTCGCTGAGCACGGTCAAGGCAACGCGGTCTTCGAGGTTGGGCCGGAAGATCGTGAGCAGGGTGAGTGGCAAGTACCAAGCCATGTAGATGCCGCCACCTTGACCGTGCCAGAACTGAGTGGCGACCATGACGGCGGAGGAGCAACTGAGGAGCGTGCCCAGGTTTTTCTGGGCTGGCCAGATGGCCAGCGAGCAGCTCAAGACACAAAAGGCCGCCAAGACTGGGAGGCGATAATTCGGGTCCCACCCCAGACCCCAGATACCGTTCAGGCCCTCGCGGAGAGGTAACCACAAGCCAAACATTTTCTTCACGTTCATGACGAACTCGGTGCTGTCACTGGAGACCAGAGCCAAGCTTAGTGCCATGAGAGACAGGCTGATCACCAGACCGCTGAGAAAGCCCCGCAATCCGCGTGGCCAATAAAAACTGATCCACAGCGGCAGGAGAAAAATCGGGTAGTAGACGACGCCTGTGGCCAGGCCGATGAAGATGCCGGACAGGAGCGGGCGGCGGTAAAAGACGATGGCGCCGATGAGCAGAGCGCCGGGCAGCACATGGTCCACTCGCCCCGTCATCACGGCGGTATAGGGCAACATGAGATAGAGAGTAGCGGCACCGATTCCCATTTTCAGGTTATCAAAGTGCTGATAGCCCACGGCGACGATGCCAATGACGATCGCCAAATGCGATACGATCGCCATGACCTTGGCAATGATCGCATGCAGGTTCACCCCTTCGGACGCGGTGCGCGGGCGTCCCATGATCGACATCGTGGGCACGCTGGGCAGCAGATTCATCACGGCATAACCGGGGCCATGTCGCACCAAGGTGTCATCTTCTGGGGTGAGTGATTCCCGTTGCAGCAGCCGCGTCGCTCCGCGTGCTCCCTTGATATCGTCGGCGGTTGGCACGCTCGTGATGACATTGGCCATCAGGAAGACAAACAAGGAACAGCCGAGAAAAATCAGGCCACCGGTCGATAGATTGGGCTCTAACAGCGGTCGCCGCGACCAAGTGGTATCGAGCAGTAGGCGGGCCAGCACAATGGCGGAGACCGCGAGGAGCCAGAGGTAACCGAGCCGCAGAATCTCTCGTTTCTCCAGCAGAGCTGCCTCGGCTTCCGTCAACCGTAACTCGGCCATGCCGATTTCCCCGGGATGACGTGGCACCGGCGCTTCGCCGTCCTCGGGGGCAGCCGAGGTTGGCTGGGGGCTGGCCGGTGGCGAAAGATTCACCGGGGACGGAATGCTGGCGGCCGAACGATTCGAGCCAAGTTCGACCGGAGCAGCGGAGAGAGTCGGCGTGATGGGAGCTTTCAGTTCGTCGATCGCTTGCTGGGCGGCCTGCCGAGTTCGCCACGCTTCTAGCACCGCGTCATCGCCAAAATAGGTGAGCAGTAATCCCGGAGAGAGCAGGACCAGGAGAAACAGGTCGACGTTCCGGACGCTCCAGAAGCGACTGAACTTAAAGAACAGTCCGATCATCAGCAGCGACGACAGGTACGCCCAGGTCGTCGGATTTACTTTGCTGTAGTGGAAAAGGAGCTCGCTCATGACTGTTCACAATACGTTGTCGGCTAACGGTTTGGAAGAGCCGAGAGGGGAATGGGTGGAACCCGGTGACACCGGAATGCAGGGCAGGGGATGCAGAGCAGGGGGCACATGCGGAACGGTTTTGTTAAGCTATCCGACCTAATGTTCGCTGTTCCGCCGTCGGCCGGCGAGCCTGCCCGCTGAGTGGGCAGCCGTTGGTGGATCGGCAGACAGCATCCTGATCGGCAGACAGCATCCCAATCTTGGAGTGGCCGCTTATGAATCGATCGCCGGACACTCAGGGAGTTTCCTGGCTCGCGTGGCTGGTCGTGGTCCTGCTCATGCCCGTGGGGCTGCTGAATTACCTAGATCGTCAGATGCTCGCATCCATGAAAATGTCGGTGATGCAGGACATTCCCAGCATTCAGACTGACAGCGACTGGGGTTACATGCTCGGCCAGTTCAAATGGGTCTATGCGATCCTGAGCCCGATTGGGGGCTATGTGGCGGATCGTTTTGGTCGTCGCTGGACGATCTGCACCAGCCTATTTGTCTGGTCCGCGGTGACTTGGTGGACGGGGCAGGTCGCCACCTACCGCGATTTATTGCTGGCTCGTTCGCTGATGGGCATCAGCGAGGCCTTTTACATCCCAGCGGCGCTGGCCCTGATTGCTGACTACCATCCCGGCTCGACTCGCTCGCGAGCTGTGGGGTGGCATCAAATTGCCATTTACTGCGGAGTGATCGTGGGTGGCTTTGGCGGTTACGTGGCTGACTATCCCACGCTGGGCTGGCGTTTGGCCTTCACCGCCTGTGGACTCATCGGCATGGCCTACGCCTTACCGCTGGTTTATTTCCTCCGCGAGCGGCGGCAGGAGGTTGAGCGGCCGACGGTGCGTTCGTCACCGCTCGCTGCCACTTGGGAACTGTTCACCAACTTCTCCTTCCTGCTGCTCGTGCTGTATTTCACGCTGCCGGCGCTGGCGGGCTGGGTGGTGCGTGACTGGATGCCGGCAATTCTGCGTGAGCGGTTCCTGATCAGCCAAGGTAAAGCCGGCGTGGCGGCGACCCTCTATTGGCAGGTGGCCGCCATCGTCGGTGCGATCGTTGGCGGCTGGCTCGCCGATCGGTGGATGCGGCAGACGGTACGAGGTCGCATCTACACGAGTGCCCTGGGGATGTCGCTGATTGTGCCTGCCATCTTCGGCACGGGTAATGCGGGCAGTTTGCAGATCGCGATCGGTTTCCTCATCCTGTTCGGACTGGGCTGGGGGATCTTCGACTGTAACAACATGCCGATCCTCTCTCAGATCGTGCGGCCTCATTTGCGAGCCACTGGGTATGGTATTATGAATCTGGTCAGTATCAGCTGCGGCGGCTTTGCGGACTGGGGCTTTGGAGTGATGCGGGATCGTCAACTGCCGCTCAACGTCATCTTCAGTGTCTTTGCTGCCGCCGTCGTTGTCTCCGTCTTCATCGTGCTCTGTATTCGGCCCCGCGGGGCGCTGGAAGAATGAGGGAATTTGCCATGTATCAACGCCTGCACGGAATCGTGGCGGCCACTCATACGCCCTTTGCCGCCGACGGATCACTTAACTTGACCGCCATCGATCGGCAGGCAGAGCACTTCGCTCGGCAGCATGTTGAAGCGGTTTTCATTGGTGGCACCACGGGTGAAAGTCATTCCTTGACGCTCGAGGAACGCTTGTCGTTAGCGCAGCGCTGGAGCGATGCTTGTCGGGGGTCGAAAATTCGAGTGGTGGTGCATGTGGGCGCTAACTGTCTGGCGGACACTCGCGTCCTGGCCGCTCAGGCGGACAAGCTGCGAGTGGCGGCGATTTCGGCCCTGGCCCCGAGTTATTTCAAACCCAAGAACCTGACGGTACTCATCGATTGCTGCGCCGAAGTAGCTCGAGCGGCGCCTCAGACGCCGTTTTATTTTTATGACATTCCGAGCATGACCGGCGTGCAATGCTCGATGCCCGATTTTTTAACTCAAGCTCCGGATCGCATTCCGACCCTGACAGGCATCAAATTCACAAACTCGGATTTGTATGCCTTCCAGCGAACTCAGCGAGTGGATTCCGAGCGATTTGATATTCTCTGGGGAATCGACGAATACTTGCTGGCCGCATTGGCTCTGGGGGGGCAGGGAGCGGTGGGCAGCAGCTACAATTTTGCTGCTCCCATTTATCGGCGACTCTGGGCCGCATTCGCCGCCGGTGATCTCGTGAAAGCCCGCGCCGAGCAGTATCGTTCGGTGCAATTAATTGAGTTGATTTCCCGTTTCGGTTATATGGCGGCCGCGAAGGCAACGATGGGATTTCTGGGAGTGGATGTGGGAGAGCCGCGACTGCCCAACTCCCGGCTGACCGCCAGCGAACAAAATCAGCTCCGCGACTCCCTGGAAGAACTCGGTTTCTTCGCCTGGTTGTAAGCGGCCGCTCGCCGGAGCTCGTTTGGCCAAGCACACCTTAAATCGTCGTCGGGCATCGTCGCTGTTAGACTCCGACGTCTTTGCAAGCGGACTCTGCGATTGGTGTCGTGCGAGCACAGTTCCCAGGCACGTCGCTGTATCTGTTGCTACAGGTCCATCCGAGATGATCGGTGGGTCGAGGTCCCGTCCACCGCAATAAAAAAAGATTGCGAGTTTGAGCTGCTACCCATTTTGGAGGCAGTCTCCGCGCAGTGTTATCAGCGAGATCTTGCTGTTTATTCCCTCGGAAACGACATGGAACATCTTCGTCATGCCTCCAAAAATTCCAGGGGTTTGGGGACTGGTCCCCAAGGCAGCTGGTACCATATTTTGTGTTTAAAAAGGGTCCCACGGGATTTCGTCTGTTGTTTGAACACGGCGTCCCTGGTGCCGTCTGTTGTTTGAGCACGGCGTCCCTGATGCCGTTTAGTTCGCTGCTCTACGGTCGAGTTTGCTTTAGTTTGCACCGAAAACCGGCCGACACACAGGACTCTTGGTCCGGGAACACTCGCGGAAACTCATGGGAAGGCGCACAGAAACGCCCTGATTTCCCGGAAAATAGCGGGAAAACAGGGCGTTTTGATTCAGTAGCCGAGGCGGGACTCGAACCCGCACGTCCGTAACCGGACACAGGACTTAAGTCCAAAGACCCGATCGCGCAACCTCCGCCCACACGCCACGTTGCGTATTGATGGCATGTTCACAATTCCGTCGGTGGTGCCGAGATGTCTCGGGAACCAAAAATGGATCGTTTCCAGTGGTGCCGAACACCGCTGCGGACGAATGGTGTCATTTGAACGCCAAAACACCTTGAGGCCAGGGACCGCGACGCTCCCTGCCCTCGATGAACACGCCCACCGAGCCGACCCAACCACAATCCTGTGCCCACCCTCTCTCTCTCTCTCTCTCTCTCTCTCTCTCTCTTCACCCCCTTCTAGGTGGTGCGCCGCAGCGGTCGGCTGCCTTAAACGAGGATGTTCTTTCCATCGCCGATTCGGGACAACAGCTGCAGGATTGCTCCCAATCAGCTCGAGCCAACACGCTTGCGAGGCAGGTCGCAACTCCTTTTCCGAACGATACATGCGACACGCGTTCGGGGCATCGACGGCACACTCTTGCCTTGACAACGTTGCGCTGTACTGTAGAGTTCTCTTGTTTAGTGCAATTGTCTTTTAAAGTAGAAGCCTTGCCGTGTTTCAAAGAGAAAATCCGCTTGACGTTGTCGAAAAACTGCTGCGGGAGAACATCCCTCAGTTGTTCGACTTCGATAGAAGTAGGCCGCTCGACGAGTGGGACTTTTGTGCGAAATGTCCCAAAGGTACGCTTCTTGGCGTGATCAAGGAATCTCGATCTGCATCGATCGAGCACATCACCGGACTGATGGCGGCGAGCACTCTGCAGCTGATGCGCCTCGTCAATGGACGCCGCAACATTCCATTCGTCGTTACACTTGTTCCAGCCGTGGGACCTCGACTGAAACGCGAGATTGCCGACTTTATGTTCAAGTACGCACCTAGCAGTGGGTGGTGTCTGTGCGATCGACGTGGGGGGTGCGTCGTCAGTATTCCCCAAGGCGGGATTCAAGTCGATGTCCGACCAGAGGTTGGAAAGCTCGCTCACTGGGAGCAGACTCGTGATGCGCGTCTATTCAGCGATTTGAACCGATGGATGTTCAAGGTGCTAATGTTGTCGGACGCACCGCCGCATCTGTGGACGGGGCCCCACGTCACAGTAGCCACACCGACGGACCTGCACCGCGTTGCAAAAGTGTCGCTTGCAAAGGCTCATCAGTTTTGTCGAACGGCCGAAAGCGCCGGCTTTCTCGTTCACAAACGCTCGCGGCTTGAGATTGTCAATAAGCCGCGATTGATGAATATGTGGTTTGCTGACGAGTGTGCGCGTACTAGCAGTGTGGTTCCAGTTCGTTGGATCTATGGCTGTGCACCACGCTTGCAAGATGTACTCTGCAAGAAAGACGCTCCAGAGCGAGTCGCAGTGTGCGGTCTGGAGGCATGTCGGATGCTCAAAATTCTGCACACACCGGTAGACAGACGCGAGATCTACCTTCACGGAGATCTTGACTTAGCAATGAAGCAGCTTGACCTCGAACCTTCCGAACCACATGACGCGGACTTTTTCGTTCGAAAGGCACGCTTCCCGAAGTCTATCTTTCAAGGACGCCTGGTGCTAGAGAATCTGCCGGTTGTTGATGTACTGCAAGCTGCGATTGACGTATTTGGGCATGCCTCACGTGGTGAGGAACAAGCCAATTACATCATCAGTAGTGTGCTCAACTGGCGAGGTGAATAAGCGTGGCAGCGCTCCCAAATGAACTAAGAGAGGTTCTTCGCACTTTAGGTGCGTCGGTTTCTGCGCTTGGCGATCACATCAACGAGATTGTACTTGTCGGAGGAGTGGCGGTCGCGCTTTACCGGCGAAGCGTAACAGGTGCGAACCCACGAACACCGCCCCTAATGACCTTTGACATCGATATGGCTGTTCCAGAGCGATTCCAATCGCCTCATGAACTCTGCGTGCACGACAAGCTGACACGAGCCGGTTTTTCAGCTTCATGTCGTGGTTCAGGCGAAATGCCGATAACGCAATATCATCGCTCTTCAGATGATGGGCACAGTAGTCCAATATATCTTGAGTTCATCGCGCCAAGAAGAGGAGGCGCATTCAGTCGCGCAGGCAAGGGCAAGAGTGTGATTCAGGTCGAGCGAGATCTTCATGCCCAGACAGATCCTTACGTTGGCCTCTTGCTAGACAACAACCGCCTCTTGCATGTGTCGCATGTTCCAGAGATGCTCATTTCCAGCGATGTGTCAATTAGGCTTCCCAATCCGATTCTCTATGTACTGCAAAAGGCACTTATTCGCAAAAACAGAAATGCAAGTAAGCAAGACAATGACGCCGGACATATTTACGATATTGCACTAACAACAAGGCCAGTGTGGCAATCGCTCGCTAAAGACTTGGTCGCTGCAAAGGAATGGAGAGTGCTTTCCGAGGCTTGGTTCAAGAATGCCCAAAGGACACTTGATGACATGTTTGCGAGTGACGTGGCATCCGGATCTATTGGGGCTGCGGCGGTGTTTAAGAGGGCAGTGGGCGACCAATCACCCTCAGCTGCAGCCGTGTACCGTGTAGTCCGCACGTTTCTCGTAGAGACAGGCGTCGTCAACTAGCAGCTTGAGGAGTGTCGCCAACGTTTGCACCAGTTTTGTCATGCGTGACTTGGCCTTGGGTGGACGTTCATCGACCTCGCGCGAAAAATTCATCCGCATCTTGAAGAAGCCTGATTGTGTGCTATTCTGACCACGCTGAAATGAACATGTGAACAGATGTGCGAATGGAGTGACCGGTGCCGGGACGTACGGGCTCGGGCTCCGGGGAATGATGCGGCTCACCCCGTTCTAACGCCGCCTTAGCCAACCCCAACTTGGGGATTCCTGTTGGCAAGTCAGGGCCACATCCGGCCCGTAACCGTTCACCACCACCAGGGTTGACCATGTTGGTATTTTGCGAGCTTGAGACGGGATTCAGTTCAAGCCTCGGGAGGTGCGATCATGGGTTGGCGTGGTGGAGCGGAGAAGTTGGTGGAGTGG
>JBIIHW010000049.1:0-35588 GCA_044235425.1 Pirellulaceae bacterium | reverse complement strand
TCGGAAAAACACCGTCGTTTACGTTCGATCGATTCGCTCATGAACAAGCTCCTTAGAGTTATGCTAACTCAAGAGCTCGTCAATTCCAGTTCCATGAGGGGCAGGACACCGGGACTTTACAGGTACTACGAACTAGTTCGAACTAACTGGTGCCAGACACTAGTCTTCCGGATTTTTACAGGTACTATTTGCCATTGGTATCAACGGCTTAGATTACTAACTGGTGCCAGGCACTAGTTTTTCCGGGTCTTTACAGGTACTACGAACTAGTTCGAACTAACTGGTGCCAGACACTAGTTTTCCAGATTTTTACAGGTACTATTTGCCATTGGTATCAACGGCTTAGATGATGGGTATTCCTGCGATCAATTTGCGCGGTTGCCCAATCAAGCAGCAAAATGCTTAAATGGTGTGATTAATTCTCAGCTGTGACACCAATAACTAATTATTTTTCTCCTTTCGAACTTAGAACAAATGATTAGTTGTTGGTCTACAATCGCCACAGATACCGTTTCGGTACTCAACCATTTCATGTTGGGTAGCCATGGGTTCACTCTGAAGTACCACGTTCAGACTTAAGGGAAAACGGCAGTTGAATCGGGCAGAGCAATGTCCACTTAGTTGTTACCAAAGCAATCCTTTCTCTTAGATCGAGGCGAAGTATCTGCGAGCTGCAGCCATACCATGCACTTTCTTGTGCTTCAGTGATTGCTTCCGCTTCCTAATGTCTTCTGCCGATCCTACGACCGACGCGAAGTGGGTATCGAATTCCAGCATCAAGTTGACCCATTCATCCGAGTGTAATCCCAGTCGCTCCAGGATTGGTGGTAAGCCATCAGGAATCGATCCGGGTTTGCCTGCTCGAATCACTCGACCGGTTTGCTCGATCAGTACTAGGTATTCTTCAGATGTGATTGGCAAGAAACCCTTGTTTGATGCTCGCCGACAGGGATATGTGTTACCACTTCGCGGACATGCGTTCATGGCTGTTAGTGATTGCTTCGAGCAACGCTGCAGAATGGACTCGAGTCGTCTTCGCAGCTTGCTTGGAGTGCCATCCGGCAATCGACTTACCTCGTTCGGTGGGATAGCTGATAACTGCTCTAGTTTCTGTCGGCAGCTCGCAATCGTCATTCGCTTTGCCCGCCCTAAGATTGCTCGCTCGCCCGCTACTCGGCTTGCCTCGGCCAGTTCTCCTGCCCCGATGATCTCGCGACTCGTCGCTGCGATCTCATAGCTCGTTACGGCAACCTCGCTGCTGGTCATCGCCATCTCGCAGTTCGAGGTTTCGACTGCGTCGCGACTGGAGTCACTCCCACTACTCATAGCTACTTCAATGGCCATGTCACCCGCATCAGCAGCTAGCGGATCAGACTGACTATTCTCGATGAATCGCTCGAAAAGCTTGGTGAATTCATCAAGCCTCTGCGGATCAAAGTCCTGGAACTCGAGATCATCAATTGATAGCGATCCGGGCGGGGATTCGGAGTTAGTTCCTGGCTTAGTGGCTGACGAGTCCGTCGGGAGTTCCATCTCGTCGAGAGCCTGCGTGGATGATGGAAGGTTTCCGCGTCCGACAACCCATCGGAACTCTTTCACTGTCTGCAAGAGGCTCTGCAACTTTGGATCATCTCCAGTAAGATCACGATCCGCCAGTAATGGTTCGTTGTCTTGCCATTGTTGCACTTGGTGATGCAAGCGATGGATTGGGTCGAGTGTGATCGGTGCGAGCCATCCGTCCGCATCGAGGGGCGAGGCGAACGCGGTATCGAGCCAGAGGTCACCATTGGCGGGCAGGTGGGCTCCTGCGGTAGTTGCTCGGTGAGCACGCTGCAGGCGACCTATCACTTGCAAGTGAACCGAGGTATTCAGCGATTCCTCCGGCGTCTCACTCTGCATCGCTCGAATTGGATTCAGATCGATGTAGGTCGCACAAGCTAGAATCGAGGCGGCACTCTCCAGTCGTTTCGCCTTAAAGCGGTCAACGAAGAACGGTCCCTTACGCTCCTGCTCTTTATTACATCGTCTGGCAATTGTTTGTTCGATCAACTTCATGAGCCAGGAGACACTCGACAGTCTCGTCCGAAAGCGCGCAATCTTGTCCGGGTCTCGCAGCACATCCTTCTTTCGCTGCTCTAGCACACTCGGAGTCGGCTTTTCACCTGCCCTCAAGATGGAAGTAGGACAGAGATCGGACATACGCTGAATAACTTCTTCATCAGTCAACTGCCGCACCAGATCTGGTCGTGTACGAAGTAGCAGATGGAAGTGATTCCTCATGATACTGATACGCAGGAAATCGATCAGCATGATGGCAGCAAGCACCTGGAGGTA
The DNA here is from genome assembly GCA_044235425.1 of Pirellulaceae bacterium. GTDB lineage: Bacteria > Planctomycetota > Planctomycetia > Pirellulales > Pirellulaceae > JBJSXJ01. The sequence goes on along the minus strand of JBIIHW010000049.1, from coordinate 33,254 downwards.
CTCGAAGATCCAGACACGGCGTTCCGAGTGGTCGATGTTCGTTTCGGCATCGACGCCGCAAAGTATGTTGCCATCTAAGGTTTTGTTGTAGCAGTGGTAGTAACCGACTTCATCCGCGGGCGCTAATTCGGAGCGTGGAATGCGACTCATGACAAATCCTTTCTGAGTGGGACTAGGGCAAAACTCTTCCTCCAATCCATCTCCCCAAAAAAATTTTGACCCCATGGCAACGCATTTGCGTTGCAACGGTTGAGTAACGTCCACGATCTCCTGTTTGAATGAGTCGCGTGTGTGCCAACGCACGCCAGATTTATGCACTCCAACTACTCATGACGAATTTTTGGCGGTTGCCGTTGCATCAAATTCGAAAAAAATTCAGAAAAATATGCTGAAGTTCAATTGAGATTCCTTAAGTTGATTCCAGTGAAGTGTTTAGGAGGAAGGTGGAGGGTGTAAACTTGTGTCTGGCACGAGTTGCCGGTGAATCATTGTAAACTTGTGTCTGGCACGAGTTGCCGGTGAATCATGACAGCCCCGGTTGGCCGGCGGAGTTTTTTAAGATTCTCAAGGTTAGTTTGGGAGCAATGGTTGATGTGAGGTCGTTGTTTTTGTCGTAACTTGTGTCCGGCACCAGTTGGTGAGGTTTATGGGGATAACTTGTGTCTGACACCAGTTGGTGAGGTTTGTCCGGGAGATCACGCTAGCTCCACTCCCATGTTCCACGGACCATTGTTCCTTGAGACGTACGACAACATTGGCACTCAGACCGGCAACCCGTTTGCCTACCACGGACTGCAGTGCCTTGGCAAAGTCACCCGTTGAGATTCCTTTGAGCTATAGCCCGGGAATCAGTTCCTCGATCGCTTGCGTCTTGCGCAGATCGGTTCGCAGGACATTCGGTGTGAACGTGACTCGCTGCTTTGGATCCGATGAGTTATCACGGACGCGGCCTTGCGTGACGGAATTCGCACCGGCACCGGTGAGGATCTCCCGTTCGGGGAGACTGCCGTTCTTGACCACCAATCGGCGCCCTCGCTCATCATGTCGCTGGTCATGCATGGCGATGAGTGCATCGATCTCCTGATCGATCTCCTGGTCGATCGCCTGGTCGATCGCCTGGTCGATCGCCTGGTCGATCGCCTGGTCGATCGCCGACTGAAGCATCCGCCTAGCCCCTTCGCGGACGAGTTCATCCCATGGGACTCTTGGGGGCAAACTGCGCTCGAAAGGAGAAGGCTTCAAGTTCGAACTGCTGGTCCACTGACAAAACCGGTCGGTCTGTTTTATGAGGATCCTTTCTCCCAGACCGCTTCGTTTGTCCGCTGGCGTGAGGTATTCGATCGCCGTGTGTAGCCGGACATGGTTTTAATGATCCACGTAGCGCTGCAGTTGCCGGGAACTGCAGCGAGGGCTGCGGGGCATTTGAGGCGGATACACTCCTTCTTCAGACTGGCATACCAGCGTTCTCATTTCCCGTTACTTTGGGGATAGTAAGGACTGGTACGTACGTGCGTGAGCCCTTGAATCCGCACGAACGATTTGAAGTCCCGCGCGATGAATTGCGGACCCTTGTCGCTCAAATGCTGCCGCTCAATGGCAGCCCTCCGTTCGTCGGAACAATGCCGTCGTTTACACTGCCGTCGTTTACGCTCCGTCGATTCGCTCATGAATAAGCTCTTGGGAGTTGTGCTAACTCCAGAGCCCTTAAATTCCAGTTCCATAAGAGGCAGGACAACCTGTTGGCTCATTCTTAAACCGATGCCAGCAGCGGATACTTTTTCCTTTTCCTGGGCTGATGTGTGCCGCTCTGGCACAGTGATTGCACCTCATCGCATCGTCATTTTGGTGAACTAGTTTGAGTACCGATCAAGAGGAGTGGCGATCATGATGTTGAGCGAGTTGTTTCGCAGTGAAGTGGTAACCGTCGAGCCGCAGCAGTCGATTCGTGTGGCGGTAGAAAAAATGCGCGATCGGAATGTCGGTGCCGTGGTCGTGGTCGATCACGATAGGGTCGTCGGGATCCTGACCGATCGCGACGTGGCAACCAAAATCGTAGCCGGCAATGCTTCTGCCGATTCTCCCGTCGAAGCCATCATGACCAAAAAAGTAATCACCATCTGGGACGATCAAGGCATTTTCAACGCCACGCAATATCTCCGCGGTCATAAGCTGCGACGTCTCCCTATCATCGATCGCAAAGAACGACTCGTCGGGATGCTCACCGCCGATGACCTCTTCGCGATGCTCGCTCGGGAACTTCTCAACGTCGCCGAATCGCTCGAACCAGCTATCGGTGTCCGCGTTTGAAAGTGCGTAGGAGCACTTAGTCGGGCGGTTGAGCACGGCGGGTTGAGCACGGCGGGTTGAGCACGGCGAGATGAACTCGGCGGGTTGAGCACGGCGGGATGAACGCGGCGGGATGAACGCGGCGGGATGAACGCGGCGGGATGAACGCGGCGGGATGAACGCGAACGAAGGACCCCAGGCGCTGCGGGCAGTCCATTGAGATTTCCCAATGGGACGCTCATGCACGGGGACGCTCATGCACGGGGACGCTCATGCACGGGGACGCTCATGCACGGGGACGCTCATGCACGGGGACGCTCATTTTTGCAAGACAAAAACAAAAAGCGAGGGCTCATCGAACCGAGTTGCACTCGGGGATCAGCCCTCGCTTATTCGCGTTCAATTGATCGTCATCAATTGTTTGCGTTTTCGATGTCGTGCACGTTAGCCGCCAGCGTTCGGTGCAGCTGCCGCGGCTGGCTTGGGTGCTTCGAAGGTGGCGAAGGGCTGACCGTTGGCCGACCACACTCGCAGCACGCTATCTTGACCACCACCCACGATCAACTTGCCATCACCGGAAGCAGCGGCCGAGTACATGTAATCGGTCGCTCCGGCCAGACTGGCGGTATTGCCGCCGTTGGCAGAGTTTTTGAGCTGCACGGTTTTGTCTCCGGATGAAGCGACGACATTGTCGCCATCAGCCACAAAGCGGATGGAGGTCACTTCCTTCCCAAAGCCCTGAATGGTGCGCTGCTGGTCGCCGGTGCGCACATCCCACACCTTGATCGCCATATCCGCTCCGCAGCTCGCCAGCACTCGACCGTCCGCTCGCCATGTTACACCCAGCACATGGTGCGTGTGACCTTCGAACGAACGCACGAACTTCCCATCGGCTACTTGGTGAATCTTTACAAATCGGTCGGCGCCGCAACTGGCGATCTGCGTGCCATCGGGTGAGTATTCCAGGCCGAAGACGGAATCGCTGTGAGGTTCTTTCAGAGCCGACACCAGGGCACCATTCTCCAGGTTGAAGAACTTGATTTCGCCGCTGCGGGACGGTTCACCACCACCCGTTGCCAGAATCTTGCCGTCCGGGCTGAAGTCGAGCGCGGTGACACGATCGGTCATAAGATCACCCTTATCCGGTGCGCCAATTGTGCGCTCCAAATTCCAGCTAATGCCGGTCTGGTAGAGCGACACGTTCTTATTGGCAGCGGCGGAAATGAGTCGACCGTCAGCGAGAAACGCCAGCTGCGTGGGGTTGGCCGCTTGACCCGAGTAGCGATCAATCGCCGCTCCAGTTTCTACGTCCCAGGTGTGCACCATCTGGTCGTCGCCGCCGGTGGCAAGTGTCAAACCATCAGCCGAAAACGCGACGCTGCGGAGCGGCTTTTCGGTATCGGTCGCCACCTTCTTCTCGGCTTCCAGCTTGGCTTCTGCTTGCTTCACACCCTCTTCCGACTGCTTGACGATCGCTTCGAACATCGGCAGTGCCTGAGTGGCTTTCACGACTGCCTCTTTCGCTCGTTCGAGCCCTCGCTGCGAGGCCTTGAGGGTACGATCGGCAGCCATCTTCTCTTCCACAGCCTTCATGGCCACGGGCGTCACTTGCTTGACCTTTTGATCAGCCTGGGTGAACGCAGTGTTGGCCTTGTTGAATTCCTCATCGCCTTTCTTCTTGGCTTCGTCGGCTGCCTTCTTCGCAGCATCGGCAGCTTGGAAAGCTTTCTCGCTGACGGCCTTGGCTTCGGCAGCTGCCTTGGCCTTGGCATCAGCATCCTGCATTTCTTTTTCGGCTGCCTTAACGGCTTCGGCCAGTCCCGCGTTATTGGGATCTTTGCCAGCAGCATCCTTCGCCTTGGCTACCTTATCTGCAGCTTGTTTAGCAGCGCTTGCCGTGTCGTTCATCAACTTCGTCGCTGCGTCGAATTCAGTTTTCGCCTTGTTGAACGCTTCGGTCGCCTTGGGAGCCGCTTCATCTGCAGCTTTCTTCACTTCCTCAGCCTTGGTCTTGGCGGCCGTAGCTTCGGCCAGAGCCTTATCAGCGGCTTCTTTGTCGATGGTAGGCTGCTTGGCCGCTTCGTCTTTCTTCTTGAAGTCTTCATCGGCCTTTTTCAGCGTCTCGTCGGACTTCTTGGAATTCTCCTCCTCGGCTGCCTTACGCTTGGTCGCCTCATCCAAGTCTTTTTTCGTCGATTCGACGTTTCGTTTGGCGAGTGCCACGGCGCGAGTCAAATCGTCAACTTTGATTTTAGCGCGGAAGTCACCCTTGAGTTCAAACGTTTGCTGACCGTTAGTGGCATTCCATAGTTTGGCAGAATTGTTGGCACTCACGGACGCGATTCGCTGGCCATCAGCTCGCACCGCAATCGCTTCCACCGGACCACCATGATTCATTTGACGAACCGAATTGCCCGCCATCACATTCCACACTCGCACCGTACCATCTTGGCTTCCCGAAGCGAGTTCGGTTCCCATGGCGTTGGCGGCGACGAGAGCCGTGATGGGTCCGGTGTGTCCCGGCAATTCCTTGACCGGCTTCAGCGGTTCGGCAGGCTTCTCGGCAGCCGTGAGCGCTGCGTAGTCCCAGAGGCGAATGATGTTGTCCGCTCCACCGGTGGCCAGTTGCTTTCCTTCCGCCACCAACGCAATGGCATGCACGGGAGCGGGAGTTTCCAGTTGAGCGGCTGGTTGCCCGTCGGCCAAATTCCAAACTCGCACGGTCTTATCGAGCGAGCCCGAGATCAGCTTTGAGTTGTCCGCTGAAAAACGTACGGACGTGGCCGCTGCCGTGTGACCGGCCAGGTTCTTTGCCACTTGGCCATTCGACAGGTCGTACACCTTGATCTTGCCGGTTTCCTCGGCGATGGCGGCGAGCTTGCCGTCACCGCTGACGGCGAGCGAACGCGGGGCACCTTCCAGGCCAGCGAGTTCGCCGGTCTTAACATTCTGCGTACGACGCCACAATTTCACTTCACGATAACCGCCCGAAGCGAGCAAGTCGCCGGCGGGATTAAAATCGAGCGATTGCACGAGATCGAGGTGAGCCACACCGGGATTCTTGTAGACGCCGCTGGTGAGCAGTGCGGGGTCGGAGAGTCGTCCCAGTTCACGCTTGCTTGGCAGGTGGTACAAGAAAATCTGATTCGCGCGGCTGGCGGCGGCGTACTGACCATCGGGAGAAACGGCCACGGCGAAAATTGGATTCACTCCGGCTGGCAGCGATTGCCAGACGATTGGGGCACTGGTGCCGAGCACTTGCCCCTTGGCACCCTGATCAATCCAAAGCTTGAGCAGTCCGAGTTCTTCGGGAGAGAGATTCTTCGCTTTGACATCGTTGCCCTTGGGAGGCATCACCGGTTCCGCCTGGTGTGCGGCAACCTTGAGCAACAGGCTTTCGGCGCCTTTGCCGGCGACTACGGCTGGACCTTCACTACCACCTTTGAGAATGGTTTGGGGTGACTCGAGAATCAGATCGCCTTCTTTGGCGGTGGCGTTGTGACAAGCCAGGCAGCTGCGTCGTAGAATCGGCAGCACCTCTTTTTCGAAGTCGACGGGACCATTGTGATTTACTGCAGCAATGGCGATGGGAGTGGGTTTGTCGGCAGCCGCAGCATCACGGGCCAGCAAAGCGACGGTCATCAGGCCACTGGTAGTCAACAAGCGGGAGACAGCACCCAATATTTTTTTTGATCTCATGGGAAAACCTACCAAGAAAAAAGATGACTAGGATGTGATGACTAAAAAGCAGATGACTAAGAAGCCTTGTCCACTTTCACGACCACCTTTTCGGTCGTCTCGACGTTGACATTATTGAATTTTCCCTTCACGCGAACCGTGAAGGCGTGTTCGCCAGGAGTGGCATTTTTATCGGCGGTGACTTCCAGTTTGCCATCCGCTTGACCGGCGGCCACAGCCAGCTTGGGAGCTGCCAAGCCTGCTACGCCAGCGGGTGGTTCCAGGGTGACTTCGACGGCATCCGCGAAGCCGAACAGTCGTTCGATCTTCACCGGTAGCTCGGCCTTTTCGCCTTGCTTGGCAGCGACCATCGGTGCCGCCAGCGTGAGCTTGAGCGGGGCCGCGACCACTCGCAGTTTCACCGGTGTCGAGGCGAGTGCGAAGTTGATGTCCTTGGGAGCGTTGGCCGTTTTGGTGTCATTGAGCTGTTTGTCGACTTCGGCTTTTTTAGCATTGGCCTGAGTCAACTTGTCCATCGCCTCTTTCGCAGCTGCTTCGGCCTTGGTTTTAGCTTCGTCAGCGGCTTTCTGTTTGGTTTGCGCGTCGACGAGCGTTTTTTCGGCGTTAGCGGCTTGTTCAGCAGCCGTTTTTGCGGCGGCTGCGGCATCGTCGGCTGCTTTCTGAGCGGCCGCAGCGGCTTGAGCCAATCCGGCGTTGCCAGCATCCTTGGCGGCTGCATCTTTGGCCGCGACCGCCTTATCGGCGGCTGCCTTGGCATTGTCCGCGGCGGTTTTGGCGGCTGCCGCAGTCGTCGTCTTCGCCTGCTCGGCTGTCTTGGTTGCGGCAGCAGCGTCAGCGGCAGCCTTAACTGCGGCATCCTTCACTGCGATGGCTTCCTTGGACTTCTGATCGCGCTGCGTAACGATGGTCACGACAAACGCTTGTTCGGCTTCCAATGCCTTGATGGCATCGGGATTGCGCGACATTTTCATCTTCGTATCGGCACGCAACTGAAAGGTGTAGGTGCCGGGCTTGGTCTGCTGATTGCTGATGGCCACTTCCAGTTTGCCGGCGGCGGTGTTGGGGTCGAGATTAATTTCATTCGGCTTGATTTCCGCGGGCAGGCCGACGGCGGTCAGTTTGACAGCTTCCTTGTACTCGCCGCGTCGCGCGAGATTCACCGGGATCTCAACTTTCCCGCCGAGTGACGTTTCCCAAACTTTATCTTCGCCGACTTGGACGAAGGCGGGCGAGGTTTCTTTATCGAGCACGGCGAGCACGAGGTCGCTCGTGAGCCGGAACTTGGGCGGCTGATTTTGCCGATTCGCGGTGCCCCAAGTCGCCGCTCCTACTCGAGCGACTCGCACGAGTTCCTTGCCGGCGACATTGGATTTGCCGACGATGCGAATGGAACCTGCCCATGGGCCGGCATTCTCGGCAGCAGAGAAGACCAGAGGGGCGGTGCTTACGTCGCCGCCGAGGACAGCGCCCGGGCAAGTAACGCCAGCGGGCAGTCCTTCGACCGAGACCGCAACTTCGCCTTTGAAATCATCGCGGCGATCGAGTGTCAACTGGAAGGTGGTCGAGCCACCGCGTCGCAGAACGGGCACACCGAGCGGCACGTTGGGCTGATTGGGAGCGGGCGCGGGCAGGGACTGCACGACCACTAAGCCGAAGTCCGATTGCAGCGGCTTAACGACCAGCCGATAGACATTTCGCGGATCTTGTCGGCCGTCGCCGAATTGGTCGCGCACCATGATTCGATAGCTGCCGTCTTCGGGAACAGCGAGGCGATACGATGGATCGTCGGTGGAGGTGTCGAAGTCGCTGCCGATGCGCGTGTTGCGATCACCAGGATCGTCGACCGCGGCCACGTCGGTCATCGTCTCTTCACCCTTGTCATTTTTGCCAACTTTGACCACTCGCATAAACGGATCAGATTCCAGCCCGAGGCGATGCGAGATCAGGTCGATGGAGTAGGTTTCGCCCTTTTTGGCATCGAACTGGACCCAGTCGACATCGCGTTGGGGGTAGAACTGCCCGACGAATTCGAAGGGGGCGGTTAGCTTTTGTGCCTGAGCCGCCTGATTGTTGGGTTCTTGCTCGACCACGACGGGAGCTTTGGCAATTGCCACGGAAACCGAGTTCGCACCGGGATAAGCGAATGACACGCGGTCGATGAGCGCCGATTGCGGCGGCGAGTAACCGCTGGGAGCGGTCTGGCGCGCGGCATCTTCACCGGGCAGCGGGATGTTGACGGCGAGTTTTTGGAGCGGTTTGCCTTCGAGCGATACGCCGGGAGCGGGCTGACCGCCGGGCAGGTTGCGACCGAACAGGGTGTAGCTGTTATTGCTGCCAGCCACGCCTGAAGGCGGGAAGACAAAATCGACGTAGGGACGCGTGTGAGCCGAGAGGCGATAAAAGTGTTCGGCACCACCGGCGTAGACAAAGTCGAAGACGGCAATGACGTAAGGCCCAGCTGCGGGGGCCGTGAAGTCGAGTAGTGGATCGCGCCCAATCTGGTCGCGGCTACGTGCCACTTCCTTCCCTGCGGCATTGATCAGGATGAGTGTGGCGTCCATGCGGGAATCAACGCGTTCGGCCCAGCATTCCACCAGGATGCGCTGCCCCGCTTGCAGATTAATTTTGTAGAAGTCGCGGGCGTTGGCATCGGCGCGAGCACTCACGACGGCGCCCAGCGGCAGCTCCATCGCTTTATCGATCTGCGTGTTGCCTGCGGCTTCGATTAATTCGTCCACGGCACTCACGGCAAACGTGCGCGGGTTGGACACGCCAAAACGACTCACCACGCGTGACTCGTACATGCCCGGCGGCACGTCAGCGGCGATTTTCACGATGAAGGTGTTGGCGACGGGGCGGGGCGCTGATTGCAGTTCGTTGGCCTCACCCATTTTTGGCGTGGCGACGATGCCGGGGTGGGAAAAGAGCAACTGCGAAGCATCATCCAGGTCGGTGCCGGTGATGGTGACTTCAAGCTGCGAACCTTGTTTGGCACCGAGCGGGAAAAGGGACGTCAAGCTCGTCGATGGCAGCTGGGCCCAGGTGTGGGCGACAGGAATCGTGGCGGCGACGGCGGTCAGCGAAGCGAATAGCCAACGTTGCCAGCGGCGACGCAGGCTTAAGCGACGTGATAATCGGGACGCTCCAAACATCTTAAACGGCTCCAGGGGTCGGGTGCAAAGTGAGATGGCGCGGTCGGCTTTTCGGCGTCCGACACAGGCGACGTTGGGAGTTGAGCGGGGAGGGAGAGCTGGGCGGATGGATGAACCGCCCAGCACGCAGGAGGGACAATTGCGGATGACGGGATCAAGTGGCCGGGGGCAAGACCCCACCGGCCACTCGATCTGATTTTCTCTGAATCGCACGTTCACTGCGGCAACCGAGCCAGCGAGCTTGATCGTCGCGGTGCTGCTTTAGTGATTGAACAAGAACTCTTTCGTGTTCAGCAGAGCCCAGACGATGTCTTCAAACGCTCGCTTGGGTTCCGCCTTGTTCTTTTCAATGTGGGCCACCGCGATATTCACCTCTTCAGCCGACGGCTCGCGCGAGAACGCCAGCAGGTAGAGGTCACGAATCTTCGCTGGCAGCGGCCGATTGGCGTCCGCGGCGAGCGTGGCGGCACGTCCCGAACCCGAAGTCAGCTTGCCCTGGATTTCACCTGAATTGAGCAGGTGGAGACTTTGGGCCAGGTTGGCTTCGCTGGAACGTTCACATTCACATGCACTACTCGATTCCGGCCGTCCGAAGACGGTCAAGAAGTACGAGTTGAAACCGTTGTCGGGCAACTGCACGGCACGCGTGCCGGCGGGAATCGCACCGAAGGCGGTTGGCGAACCGGTCACTTGATCAATCGCGTCGAGCAACACTTCCGCGTTCAATCGCTTGGGGTAGTACCGCGAGAAGTTCTGCTTGTCGTCACGATTCCACTGGTTCGGCTCGGCACTCAACTGATACACGTTGGAATTGCAAATCGTGCGCACCAGATGCTTCAGATCGAATTTGTGTTCGATGAAGTCCTTGGCGAGTGCATCGAGCAGAGCTGGATTGGAAGCCGGATTCGTCACTCGCATGTCATCCTCTGGATCGACCAATCCGCGGCCGAAGAAGTGCTTCCAGTAGCGATTCACGAGCGACTTGGCGAAGAACGGATTCTTGGGATCGGCCATCCAGTCGACCAGCGCGTGACGGGGATCGACATCGGGAGCGATGTCGAGCGTATCGCTGCCCAAGCCGGTCGGACGAATGTCTTTACCTGTCTTGGGATTGCGAGCGGCGGCGGTACCTACCTTATGAAAAATTCGCTCTTCATTCTGCTCGTCACCCTTCTTCCGACCAACTTGAGCGAAGAAGGCTGTGAAGCCGTAGTAATCCGCTTGACTCCACTTTTCAAAGGGGTGGTGGTGGCAGCGAGCGCACTGAATACGCAAGCCCAAGAAGAGCTGTGCGGTGTCTTCCACCTGAGCCGACTGATCCTTCACTTCGCGATACCACGACACGGCGGGAGACTTACCGGGTTCACCCGAAGCGGTGAGGATTTCGCGCACGAACTGATCATAAGGAACGTTGTTGATCAGGTTTTCGCGGATCCAATCATGGAACGCGAAGGTGGCGGACTTGTCACTGTCCTGTCGGCGTTTGTTGCGTAGAATCGCGTTCCACTTGTTGGCGAAGTAATCAGCGTAATCAGCGCTATCGACGAGTCGATTCACGAGGTTTTCACGCTTGTTGGGATCCTTGTCGGCCAGGAACGCTTCGGTCTCGGCCAACGACGGCAGGCGACCGGTAATGTCCACCGAAACGCGACGCAGGAACGTGGTGTCATCGGACAGAGCGGACGAGGGCAGGCCGAGGGCCTTGAGTTTGCCAAAGACGAGTTCATCGACGTAGCCCTTGGTTTTGGGCAGGTTATTCACGGGCAAGCCGAGTGGAATGGTGGCGCGGAAGACGCCTACGTGACCTTGGTAGCGAGCCATCACCGCGACGCTGCCGGTCAGCTGAGCGGTTTTCACCAAGCCGGTCACGGCGACTTCGGCCATTTCGGCATCATTGGAATCGAACTGCGTGGTGCGGGTCACGTCTTCGGACGAGCCGTCCGAGAAGTGAGCGACCACGGTCAGCTGCTGCGAGCCATCGCGTTCCATCAAGCGTTCCAGGGGAAACACTTCGATGTGGGTGACGGTCGGATCTTTCTCGCTGCCATACGGCATTCCCTGTTCAATCCAGCGTCGCATGACGCGGTACGCAGCCGAGTCGACATCCATGCGGCTACCGCCACCGTGGGGCAGAATACCGGTGGCTTTCTGCAGCAGCAAACTGCGATCGGGAGCAGCGGGGAAGAGTCGTCGCATGCGGCCTTCCTTCACTAAGTATTCATAATCTTCCGTCGGTTCGAAGCCGAGCAGCGATAGGCGGAAACCGTTTTGGCCGCCCGATTTGCCGTGGCAACCACCGCCGTTGCAGCCGTACTTGGTAAAGACCGGCGTGATTTGGTTCGGGAAGTTCACCGGCAGATCTTGGGTGATATTTTGGACGGTGACTTTCGTCGCCGCGCTCACACCTTCCGAAGTCGTGACCTGAATGGCCGCTGCGCCCTCGGCGATCGGCGTGACGTAACCGGAGGAATCCACTTTGGCGATTCCTTCGGGCTGCACCTTGTAGGTGACTTTGCCGGTCAGGTCGCGAATTTGGCCACTTTCATACTTGCCGGTGACGACCAGCTGCTGGGCTGAATCGCGTCCAGAAAGTACGAATCCGCCATCTTTCTGTCGACCCGAGTCGACGGCGATGGAGGTGAGTTTTCCGGGATCACCGAGACCGGGTGCCTTGACAGGCGGATCAGCGGCAAAGGAGAAAACTGGGTGAGTTGCCGTGACGGCAAGAGCAGCCCAAAGCAGGGCTGCGGCGGGTGAAAACTTACGCATGGAGGCTCCCTTTAATGCGTGCCATTCTTCCGTTGAACGTTGTTGTCGTCCGTGTGTTCGTCCAGTGACCAAACCCATCTTTGAAGCATTCCCACTTCAAAGTCAAGGTCGCGATTATCTCATCTCGATCGACGAAATGCAACAAAACTTCAAGATTCTTTGATGCGTCAGGAACAAGTAGCCTCAATCAGACCTGAAACCGCACTCCCTATAACCGGTGCTGTGGACCGCCGCTCGGCCGCCCCGGGACACCGCAGTCACCCCGTAAAGTCCTCCTAGAGCCCCACTGATCCCTCTTTTAACACTCTTTGCTCTCTCCTCGCGGAAACGATTAACGCGAACTCCCCTCATGACCCGACCACTAAAGAGACTGTGCGCTTTCGTTTTTAGGAGGCGTTCGAGTTCCGTCGTACCCAGACGGCACTCAACTCCTTGTGGCGGAAGAGCAACGGTGATGTGCAATTTCGTTGCATTGACTGACCCCGGAATTATAATCCGGCTTGAACTGAAGGCCGCGGGGCGGACACAAACAAGAGGCTGTAAATAATGGCTATCCGGCGATCCTCGAAGCGTGGAACTTGGCAACTGGCGCGACAACGCAAGACTTTGCAGCAGAGACGGGAGCTAGCGCAGCGAATTCGAGTCGAGTTGCTGGAAGATCGCCGCATGATGGCGGGGCCACAACTGGCGGGGATTCTGCCCGACGACGGGCATCTTTTGCAGCCCAACGAAGTGCTCAATGTGGCTCCGCAGGATCTCACCTTCCGCTTCAGCGAAGGTCAGGTCATCGACTTTGCGACGGTCGGCGGCATTCAGATCTGGCGTTCGGGGCTGGATGGCGTGTTCACGCCGGCGACGGCCAGCAGCGACTTTAACACCAGTGGCGGTGTCGTTTTGCGCTTCGACGCCAAAGCTTTGGGTACCTCGCAAAACGGGTTGCAGCTGAGCTTTACGAAAACCGATCAGGGGGGCATTCGGGCGCCGCAGATCACGGTCACGGGTAGTCAAATCAGCGTCGTGCTGAATACCAACATTGCGGGTCCGACCACCGCCTCGGACCTGATCACGGCACTGAACAACGATATCGCCGCTAGCGGGCTCATCAAAGCGTCGATCGTTTCCGGCAACGCCGCCGCCAACATTGCGACCCCAGCCATCAACTACTCCCCCATCACTTTGGTGGGTGCGAACGCAGCCAGCGGTATCTACGATTTCAACGCTTTGGCGATCAACCGCGTGCGGATGCAGTTTACCGCTGCCGTGGCGGGACAGGCAGGCAATGGTACGTCGGTGGTGTTCACGAAGGCGAACCTGCCGACCGGTCAGTTGCCGGTCGTTACCGTGTCCGGCACGACGGTTACCATTCAGCTCAACAATACTAATGGCAGCAAGTCGAAGCCGATTGACGTGGTGCAAGCCTTGCGCAATAGTCCGGCCGCGTCGGCACTTGTTTCAGCCGCCGTCGTGCTGGGCGATCCGACGACGGATATCGCGACGAACTTGGTGTCGGGTGCGTCGATCACGCTGGCCGGTTCCAACGATGTGCTCGTCAACCCTGGCTATCTGGGGCGTGGCGAGTCGGATCGGGAAGTGATCGCTCGTTTTAAAGAACGTTTACCCGACGATGTCTATCGCATCGATATTTTGGGAGGGACCACGGCGGCGCTCAAGAACAAAAATGGTGAGGCGTTCAACGACGGGATCAACTTCTCCCGCGATTTTGAGCTCGACCTTGGTGCCCAGGTCATTGCGGTCGTGCCGCAGCCGATTGATCGTTCGACGGCGGGCACCTTGTCGCAGCGTCGCAATCAAATCGACGTCTATTTCAATAACGACAATCTCAATGTCGCCTCCGCCACCAACCCACAGTTTTACAAACTGATTTTCACTCGTGACACGGCTGAGAACACAGACGACGTCGAGTTCACGCCGTCGACGGTTTCGTACGATGCGGTGGCCGACAAGGCGGTGCTGACGTTCCCTTGGAACATTGATCAGTCGCCAGCCGGCGCCGGTACCTATCGGCTGCGGATTGGAACGAACGAAGCGACGCCCGCCAAGCCTCAGCAGCTGCGGCCTGTGGCAACCGTCTCGTCGGACTTGAACACGGGCGGCCAAGTGAATTTTCAGTTCGATGCGGTCACGCCTGGTGAAGCGGGTGGTGGCATCACGGTGACGGTGGCCCGCGCCAACCTGGGGCTCAACGTTCCACCAAGCGTGAATGTGTACGGCAATCAAATCAGTGTCATCGTCAACAACTCCACCGGCAGCCGCACGACTGCTCAGCAGATGGTTGATGCGATCAACACGAATGCGGCGTCGAGTGCCTTGGTGAGGGCGTCGATTGTGTCGGGCAATGGCGCGTTCGATATGCCAACCGTGCTCGCGACCGCACAGCGCGCGACGCTGGTCTGGGCCGGCGGCCTCGGTTCGACCTTCAGCACCTCCACCGATCTCGGCACCCTTACCTCGCAAAGCGTGGTTTATTCAAGTGCGATTGATCCGCAGGTTTATCGCTTGAATTTCCCGGGCGATGTATTTGAGCCGGGGCATCGGGATATCGAAGTGCCGGGTGAAAATCATTTGTCGGATGGTGCGGCGGATTTGACTGCTGGCATCTCGACGGTGGCCTACAATTTCGGCTCGCTGTACGGCTATGACCCAAAGGGCAATCCGCTCTTCAACCTCATTACGGAAAATCAGAAGCAGCGCACGCGGGAGGCGTTTGAGGCGTTCAGTCGAGTGGCGGGGATTCAGTTTGTGGAAACCGCTGCCTCGGGCATTACGGTCGTCACGGGCGACTTGCGAGCGATCGATCCGCTGGTGCCGACGGGCGTTGGGTTTCCGTTCAGCATTGCGGGTTCGACGGCGATTGGACCGACGATCATTCTGGAAGCGGTCGAAAGCTGGGACGACAAGACGGGTGGGACGTACTTCCAGCGAGTCATGCACGAAATCGGTTCGATGCTCGGCCTGGGCGCCACCAACGATTTACCTCCGGGGACTGTGATGGGCAACGACGGTCCGCCGCCGGTTGCCACTCCGCTGGCCAACGTCAACGGCTCGCTCTCCGCCGGCGGTACCGGGCTCGCGTTTGATAACACCATTGAGCCGATTTACCCCAGCGATGCGGACATTGTGCACTTGCAGCGGCTCTATCGTCCCGAGAGCAAAGACATCGACATGTTCCAGTTCACGCTGGATCGTGCGGGCGAGTTTGTGGCGGAGACGACCGCCGAACGTCGCTTCGACTCATCGCTGCTCAACACCGCCTTGCGACTCTGGAAAGAAGTCGATCTGGTCGACGATCAGGGGAACGTGATCGGCACGCGCAAGGATGTCATCGCGCAGAACGACGACTCCTTCAGCAAAGACTCCCTGCTGAAGCTCAACTTGACGGCCGGCAAGTATTGGCTGGGTGTGAGTGCCAGCGGCAACACCGCCTACGATCCCACGATTTCGGATTCCGGCATGGGTGGCAAGTCGCAGGGGGGCTACGACCTGCGGTTCAATTTCCGCCCGGCGGTCACGGATTCGATCGTTGATGCGACGGGGGTGGCGTTAGATGGGGACGGCGATGGCATTCCCGGTGGCGTGTACAATTACTGGTTCCGCGCGGTAGCTCCGGCCGATCAGATCGTTGTCGATAAGACAGCCGTGGCAGGCGGTTCCGGAACACTCACCGCTCCTCGCAATAACCTCGGCCAGGCACTCACCGCCGCGACGGCGGGTAAAGTGGTGCGAGTCGTCGGCAACCCGGGTCTCGATAACAGTTTCGCGACCCTTACCGACAACGTTCCCTACGAAATTGGTTTCAATGCGACGACGGGCGCGCCGCTGAGCGACGGTAGTACGCTGGATGTGCCCAAGGGTGTGACGGTGATGATCGACGCTGGCGCGATCTTCAAGATGCGTCGTTCGGCGGTGAACGTCGGCAGCACATCCCCCACGGTCGATCGCAGCGCGGGTGCCTTGCAGGTGCTTGGCACTCCCGTCAGCCGCGTCTATTTCACGTCGTATGATGATGCCACGATCGGTAAGGATACGAATCCTGACACGATCTTGCCGCAGGCTGGCAACTGGGGTGGTTTGGCGTTCCGCAACGATGTTGATGGCAGCGATGCGACTCGATTCAACTGGGAGAGTCGCGGGATCTTCTTGAACTATGTGGGGCAAACCGATCTGCGGTACGGTGGTGGAAACGTCACGGTCGCTTCGGTCGCGCAGGTCGTCAACCCAATCTATATGCTCGATTCGCGGCCCACGGTCACGTTCAATCAGATCACGCTGAGTGCTGATGCTGCGATGTCGGCCACGCCGAACAGTTTTAAAGAAGATGATTTCAACGCTCCCGAATATCAATTGCTGGGCCGCGAATTCACGGCTGATTACAGTCGCGTCGGTCCTCAAATTTATGGCAACTCCCTGGTCGATCCTGTCAGCGGTAAGAGCAACTCGATTAACGGCTTGCTGGTGCGAGTGACTACGCGAGCGGGCGAGTCGGTGCGAAAGCTGACGGTGGCGGGTCGTTTTGATGATACCGACATCGCACACGTGATCGCGGAGAATCTGATTGTTGATGGCACGCCGGGTGGACCGCTGGAGCAGCTCGCGCGGCCCACCGTGTCACTCGTCACAGCAACACGCCTGGTGGGTGGTGGTCTGACGACGTTCGGACCGGGCAATTTCAATTATCGAGTGACTTTTGTCGACGCCTCGGGCAACGAAGGGAACGCCTCGGTGGCGACCGCGACCGCGACGATTGCGGCGGGTGACCGAGTACGGCTGACGAATCTGCCGACCGCTCCCACCGGCTTTTCACGGCGCATCTATCGCAGTAGTACGACTGCTGGTGGCCCCTACTCACTGATCGCTCAGATCAACGCCACGGACACTCAGTACATCGATAACGGCACGACGCTCGCCGGCACACTGGATGAAACACCTCGTGGTTTGCGTCCGCGACTGGATGCACGCTTGCAGATCGACCCTGCCGTGGTGGTGAAGCTGAGCGGTGCTGGTATCTCGGCCAACCCGGGTGGGCAGCTGATCATTGAAGCGAAACAGGGTTTGGAGTCGGTCCTCACGTCGATTGCGGATGATCGCTTTGGTGCGGGCGGTACGTTCCTCACCAAGAACGATGGTGTTGCCAATACGACGTTCAACAGTGCGGAAACAAACGGACCGCGCAGTGGCGATTGGTCGGGCATTTACCTCTATCCCGGCAGTTCGGCCAGCATGGATCACGCAGTGATCGCGGGTGCCGGTGGCATCACGCGCGTGGAAGGAACGTTCACCGCTTTCAATGCGGTGGAAGTCCATCAAGCGACGGCTCGTATTGCCCATTCGACGTTCGAATACAACGAGAATGGATTGGGAGGTCAAGCGCCGACGGGGCGTTTAGGGCGTGGCTTCAACGAAGCGGCTTCGATTTTTGTGCGTGGCGCTCAGCCCGTCATCGTGTCCAACACGCTGCGCGATAATCTTGGACCGGCGATCAGCATCAACACGAACGCACTGAACTCCACCGGTCTCACCGACTACGGACGTCAATCGGGACTGCTCAACGCCATACCGGGTTACCTTGAGAACACCGGGCCACTCATTCGGCTCAACCGTATCGACAACAATGAAATTGGTACGAACGCTTACAACGGCATGGTGGTGCGCGGCGAGACGCTGACGACCGAGAGCATCTGGGACGACACCGACATCGTCCACATTTTGCAAGACATGGTGTACGTGTATGACTACCACACCTTCGGCGGCCTGAAGCTGCTCAGCAGCCCGCAAGAAAGCTTGGTGGTGAAGCTGAAGAATGGTGGAGTGCCCGTGGGTTCGACGGCGGTGGCCGGGATCACGGTGAACGGTCGACCGCTGGAAATCACCGATCGCATCGGTGGCATTCTGCAGGTCATTGGACAGCCGGGTTATGCGGTCGTGATGACGTCGCTGGCAGACGACACGGTCGGAGCGGGGTACAGGCCGGATGGCTCACCGCAAACGGATACGAACAACGACGGGGTGTCGTTTGCGAACGTGGTACCGGGCACCGGGGGGGGCGGCGGCAGCGGAAATGTTGTCGTGGCGACTCCGGTGACGTCGGCCAACGCACTCCGCGACTTCCTGCTCGGCCCCGGTGTGCTGCCGGTTGGCGACGCGACGCTCGTGAGTAGCGCGACGTCGGCTGGAACGTTCGTGGGCGGTGCAAGTTCCATCGGTATTGATAGCGGCGTGCTGCTCACCACGGGTGATGTCGCGGAAGCGAATGGACCGAATTTGTTCGATGGTGGTAGCGGTTTCGCATCGGGTGCAGGGGACACGGATCTGGATGCCACGTCCGGTTTCACAACCCTCGACAGCACCGTACTGGAGTTTGATTTCACGACGACCAGCGGTGAGTTGTACTTCAACTTCGTGTTCGGTTCGGAAGAATACAACGAGTTTGCGAATTCGCTGTTCAACGACGTGTTTGCGTTTTACGTGGATGGCCGGAACATTGCGTTCATTCCCGGTACAACGACTCCTGTCACGATTAATACCGTGAACGGTGGAGATCCGATTGGCACCGGCGCGGTTAATCCGCAGTTCTACAACAACAACGACTTGGACGATAACGGGCTCTTCTTAGACGAAGTCGGTTACGACGGTTTCACAGACGTCTTTACCGCAGCGGCTTTGAATCTCAGCCCCGGCACGCACCGGATCAAGCTGGCGATTTCAGACGTAGCTGACTCGATCCTCGACAGCGGCGTGTTCCTGCAGGCTGGCAGCTTCTCGAACAAACCGCTGGCCGCTCGCCCACAGCCGGGCGATTGGCAAGGGCTGAAGATTGACGAAAACGCACACGACCGTAACGTCGAAACGATTCTGGAAAATGATCCGCGGGCCACGAGTGGTACGGGCAGCAACGGCACTCCCTACAACGCTCAGTTCCTCGGTGATCTCGGCGCCTATCAAAAAGCGGGCGATGAGAACCTGCGGTTGGGCTTCACGGTGCGCGGTGCGATTCTGAATCCGGGTGACATCGACGTCTATAGCTTCCGCGGCACGCCTGGCACGCCGGTCTGGATTGACATCGATCGCACCACCCACGCACTCGACACCGTCGTGGAACTCGTCGATGACAATGGCGAAATCCTCGCCCTCTCCGACCAGTCGACGGACGAGTCGGAAGGTTCTGCGGCCGTCTACAGCGATGGCTCGACACTCGTTTCACCGCTCTCCAGCGGCTTGCCCTACGGCGTTCCCGATCGCTTCACGACGAATCCGCGTGATGCCGGCATGAAAGTGATCCTGCCGGGACAAGGCGATCTCAACACCTACCACGTGCGCGTGCGATCCAGCAATCTCAGTGCTGGCGATCCGGCTGCCAATCTCCGCGAACCGCTGCTCCTGGGAGCCGGTCTGACGAAGGGTACTTATCAGCTGCAGATTCGCTTGCAAGAGCTGGATGAAGTCGGTGGCACAACGGTGCGCTACAGCGACGTGCGTTATGCCAACGTTGGTATTCAGGTGCTGGGACAACCTGGCCACTCGCCGCTGTTGGGTGAAGCGGCGGAATCGGAGACGACGACTGGCACCGGTGGCAATAATTCGCCGGTCACCGCGGATCCGATCGGCAACCTGCTCACCAGCGATCGCGGTGCGATCAGCGTCGCCGGTGCGATTGGAACGAACACCGACATCGATTGGTATCAGCTCGATGTGAACTACGCTCATTTATCGGGAGCGTCGACGGCGACGAATTTGATTTCGACCGCGTTTGATATCGACTACGCCGACGGCATGGCTCGCCCGGATCTGTCGCTGGCCGTGTTCAACAGCGCAGGCCGACTCGTCTATCTCTCCGGTGATTCCAATCTGGGCGAAGATCGACCGCAGCCGCTGGCCGGTCCCAGCACCTCGGATTTAGCTCGTGGCAGCGTGGGCGCACTCGATCCGTACATCGGCTCAGTGCCGCTGCCCGAGGGTACCTACTTTGTGGCGGTTGCGAATAAGGCGTTCATTCCAAGTGCGGCTGCTCAAGTGGCGGTGCGTCTGCCGGCCAATCCGTTCCTGCGTTTGGAACCCAACACCTCCGTGATTCGCGTGGTCGAAGATCACCTCGACAGCACGCCGATTTCGACCGTACAGTTGCCACTCACGTCGCAGCTGGTCAACAACGCCAGCATCGTGCCGTTCAATCTCGCCAACATCCCGCTGTTCGTCAGCTATGACAACAACTTTGGAGTGGGCATCGATCAATCGACACTGGCCACGGTCAATGCCTTCACCGGTGCGATTGAAACCTTCGTCAACAGCAACGCGACGCCCAACGGCTTCTATAACTTCGACGTCGGTGATATTGCGATGCGAGCGGATGGACGGCTGTACGCCTTCTCGCTGGATCTCGAAGATGGCACCATCGATCCGGAAGGTCCGACCGATGCTGAGTCGGGCAACTTGATCAATATCGATACGGGTACCGGCAACACGACCGTGATCAACGACGACGGCATTGCGACGTTCATCGAAGATCCGGGCACACCTGGCGCGGCAATTGCCGCTGGTTTCACGCCGAACCAGAACGGCGTCGGCATGCAGTTCCTCGCCACCACCTTCACTCCGCCAAACCTCTACGGATCGGAACGCTTGCTGGCGGTCGGTTATCGCCCAGACTTCGCCCAGAACAACGGCGTGGCGTTCACCCGCAACGTGCTCTACCAATTCACGAACGATGTGAATAGCGGTACCAATCTGGGCGTGGCTACTCCGAATCCCGGTGACGAGCGTTACCAGGGTGCGGGCACGGACGCACAGGAACGTGGTCGCATCGTGACGGGCGGTGAGTTGACGGTGGCTGAAGCCACCTTCCGGAACCTCAACCCGACCGCTGTCTATCCGAACTTTACGACGTTCAACATCACGGACAGCCTGCCGTTCACGATTAACGATGGCTTCCAGGATTTCACGTTCGAGTTTGATTCCGGTCCGGATATCCTGCAGAACATCAATGAACTGCCGACGAATCCTGATCCGGCGCGCACCATTCGCGATGGGCAGTTCTTCCTGCTCGATCCGAACAGCGACTCCACGTCGACGGGCGACGAAACGATCTTCCAGTTTGATACCGGCCCCGTGCTGATTGTGAATTCAGCATCCATCGCTTTGGCGAATCAGACGTTCTCGATCAACGATACCGCTGGGCAGACGGAAACGTTCGAGTTCATTCATGCGAATGTGAATGGTGGCCAGGCGCTCAATCCGAATGCGACCACCATTGATATCACCGGCAACTTGACGCCGGTGGGTGTTGCTGGGTTGATGGCCGCAGCGATTACCGGCGGTGGTACCAACGTTGTCGCTGCCGCGGTGGGTAACCGTGTCACGCTGACGAATGACAATGCGGCGCAGTCGAGCACCGGGCTCATCTCGGTGAACGGCGATCGCGGCTCAGCGCCGATTCTCGAAGCACCTGCCGGCACGCAGCTCACCGACGTCCAAACGTTCACTTTGCAGAATGCGGGTGGAGCGCTGGTGCGCTTCCAGTTCTCGCGTACGTCGACCACGGTTAGTCCGGGCAACGTGTGGGTGCCGTACACCAGTTCCATGTCGCCGCAGCAAGTGGCGGCGTCGATGCAGTCGGCGATCGCCGGTGCGAACATGAACGTCACCACTCAATTAGTTGCTCCGGCCGCTGGCGGCTATGGGCGCCTGGTGGTGAATGGTCGCGGACTCACCTTTACCTCCGCCTCGCCGGTGGTCAACATGATCACGGCTCGACCCGGTCGCGTGTTCCAGATTCCGGTGGAAGAGAACATGACGGCCGACCAGATTGGTCTGGCCGTTGAACAGGTGGTGAATTCGGGTTCCCAGTTTACGGCCAGCTCCGATGTGAGCCGCATTAACTTCCCACCGCCGAAGATCACCAACGGTTTGCCGAATCGCATCGCGGCTCAAGCCGCCGATTTCAACGGCGTCCCCAACTGGGTCGATCGTAACGGAGCGTTCGGAGTGGCTCCCGGACATATTGCCGTTCCGTTCTGGGCGGCGGATTCCGCCTCGGAGATCGCTCTGCAAGCAGCGACGGCCATCAATAACCAGAACATTCCGGGTGTGAGTGCGACGGCGTCGGGCATTAGTGTGATCGTCGACGGCCTGCTCGATGGTTCGATCACCACGCAGTCGCCGTTTACGGGCGGCGGGACGGGCCCCGGTGGTTTTGTCACGGGTATGGCTGGTACGACAAGCGGCTTGTATGTGGTGTCGAGCAACGGTGGGTTGTACCGCATCAATCCCGATCTCGATTCGGCGATCACCGAGCCGCCATTCCAGCGCACGATTCCGACAACCTACATCAGTTCGTCGGCAAACGACCTGCTGGGTATTCGCTTCGCTGCGTTGGCAGCGGGGCCGCGCAATGTCGAAAACGGCCGCTATGCAAACTTGCTCTTTGGCATGGACCGCAACGGGCGACTCTATGCGTTCAACACACAAGGTGTGCTGCAGCCGATCTTTGTCGACGGTCAGACGAGCGTTGATACGGGCATTCGCGGTGTCGATGGCTTCGATGGCAGTGGCAACGGCGGAATTCAAGGTATCGCCTTCTCGACGCTCAATCGCAACCTTTGGAACATCACGCCGACCCAGCCGGTGGATTCCGCTGCCACGGCGATGGATGTGCGCGTCGGTGCCGCTGCCAACGTCGGTGATGTGATCCTCGTCGACTCTCGACAGAACGATCCGGGCCACGGCGTGTTGGCCACTGCCGATACAACTCGAGCGGGCAATTCGTCGCCCACGGCGACTCCGCCCGTGCCACCGGATTTGGATCCGTACCCCACGGCCGGTATGGCCAGTTTGATGTTCGGTCAGGGCCGAGTCGGCAATGTGGCGCGAACCTACGATTTCCCTGGTGGAGCGGCCGGCACGGTTGTTACCAACGAGTTCAGCTTGGAAGGCTACACCAGCGCTGACCAGCCCGTACTCTACTTCAACTACTTCTCGAACAACGAAGATGCCGACGGCGCGACGACGAACTACGATTCGTTCCGCGTGTTTGTCGGCGTTAATAATCAGTGGACGGCGGTCGCCTACAACGATAACGCCTCGGGTGGCCTGCTGTGGGATAACACGAACACGTGGCGACAGGCTCGAGTGGACCTGTCGGGATTCGCGGGTCTGGGGCATTTAAAGTTGCGGTTTGATTTCAGCACCGCTGGCGACTTCAACGTCGGCGATCCGACCACGGGTGGCTCGGAGCTATGGGCGAAGCCGGGCACGGAACTGCGTGATGGCCAGACGTTCCAGATCGATAATACGATCTTTGAATTTGAGATGGGCTACACGATTGTGCCGCCGTCGGGCGCCGCACTGGTCGATGGTGAAACGTTCCAAATCACTGATCGCAATGGCAACTCGACAACTTACGAATTTGATCGCGATGATCTGCTGAATGATGCAACGCACGTGCGCATCCTGCTCGATGCCACCCAAACTCCCGCCGATCTGGCTCGACTGATCTCGCAAGCGATTCAGCTCAATGGCCCCTCGACTGTCACACCCCATGTGTCGGGTAATCGAGTGAACCTGCAGGGAGCAACCGCGTTTGTGCAAGGACTGGCCCCGAACGAAACGCAGCTCGGCATGGTCCTGGAAGGAAACTTCGGCGCCACGCCGACGTATGTGTCCGTACCGATTCACCAGAACATGACGGCGACCCAGGTGGCGACCGCGATCGATGCCGCCTTGGAACCGACGTTCCACGCCCAGGCACTGATCGCTTCAAGCGGTCTGCAGTACCGCGATGGTGATGCGTTCCAGCTGAGCAACGGGCAAAACACGTTCAACTATGAATTCGAAAGCGGTCTTATCCTGTCCGTGCCGAATTCAGGTGGTGCCTCGATCAACGATGGCGATACGATCACGATCTACAACGAAGGCACGTCCGACGTCGTGATCCTGGAGTTCAATAAGACGGGCGGAGTGCAGCCTGGTCGCGTTGCGGTTCCGATCACGAACGGTTCGAGTCAATTGACGGTCGCCACGGCGATTCGGCAAGCGATGCGTACTGCCGCAGCTACCGACCCGGCCTTCATCCGCTTGGGTGTCGATAATCCAGTCGTGCTCAGTGGTTCGCGAGTGCAGATTTTCGGTGCCAGCGGTGTGCGTGCCTTCAGCTCGAACAATGCCTTCTCAACCACAGGTCAGCCTGGAGTGAGTGGCTCCGTGCAATTCCAAGTGCCAGGGGCTTTGGGCATTCGAGTGCCCGCCAGTGGAGCACTCGCACTCACCGATCGTGACAACTTCACGGTCAGCGACGGCGTGAACAGTGTCACGTTTGAAATGTCGTCCGACGGTTTGGTTACGCCAGGACGAGTGCTGATTCCATTCTCGTACACGTCGCCCGGTAACTCGGCGGCAGAAATTGCTCAAGCAATTCGGGCTGCGATTGCGAACGAAGTAACCGCGAACCGCTTGGTCGGTTTGGCACCGGTTGTTCGCGGCAGCGGCAGTAACATCTATGTTGACCTGGGTAGCGATTTCCGCCACACGCTCAACACCAGTTCCACGGCCCTCATCGGACTCAACCGTGGCGGCAACGTGGTGGATGGCGAACAGTTCACGCTCGGTGATGCCACGAAGACGATCACGTTCGAGCTCGATACTAATGGGGCTGTTGTACCTGGTAATGTGGCGATTTCGTTTGTCGTAACCGACGATCCGGATGTGATTGCCTCGAGCATCGCGGCAGCGATTCAGGCTCAGGGTTTCACCGGCTTCAATGCCGCTACCCAGCCGCTCGGAATCGTGACGCTCGGTGAATCGACCAACGAAGTGGTGACGACATCCGGCTTGATCGGCATCCAACGCACCGGTGCCCCTGGCGACAATGTCTATCCGGTCCGGTTCTCGCCCAGTGCCAACTTCAATGCGGGATCGGTGGCCAGTGCCATCGCGACGGCGATCAACGCTTCACCGCTGGGTGTTACGGCTAACACGTTCACGCACTCCCGCGCTCGCGTGACGCTGAGCGGCCCAACCGTGACGCTCAAGCAAAGCGGCAACGTGGTCTCGTTCCTCAGCAATCCACCGCTGTCGTTCGAACAGACGAACGACATCGTGAAGAGTTATCGCGATCTCGTGCGGATCTACAATCACACGGTGACCGATCCCGGTCCACTCAGCTTGGTCGACTCGCTCGATTTAGACATCCCCAGCGACGTCAACGATCCACTGCTGCGACTTGGTTACAACAACAATCGCAAGGGTCAAGCGAATCTGTTCGAGGGCGTTTATCTGGACGACTTTATCATCGGGTTCGCCGAACGCGGCGAACTGGTGACCGGCGCCGTTCAGGACACAAGCTTTGTGGCGAATCCAGAACTGCTGGTCACGGATATTCTGACCGGGCCATACCAGCTGGAAGTGCGACAGTCGCAGTCGTTCTCGTCTTCCACGACGACGACCGATAACCCAGCGGGCCTCAACGGCAGCATGGACACCAACGATCGGCTCGCTCAGGGTGTGCGACTGCTGGCAAAGAGCGGCGATCGACTCACCGACGGTAAGAAGTTCTCGCTCTCCAATGGCGTTTCGACAGTGACCTTTGAGTATGAAGATCTGTCTATTCTGTCGACCAATCCGGCATTTGGCGTGGAGCCGGGTAATGTCGCTCTGGGCTTCAATCCCACCGATGCCGATCACATCGTGGCGGCAACGATTCGTGATGCGATCAATAGCCCCGCCGTGCAGTCGGTTCTACCCGGTATCTCGGCGGCACTTTCCGATGGTACGGACGGTGTCGTACGACCTGGACCGAGTACCGATAATCGCGTTGATATTTTCGGCCGCGTAACGGTACAAGGATTTGGTCTGCCGGTTCCGGAAGCGAACGACACAATCGAAACCGCCACGACAACGACGATTTCGGGACTCAATAGCACGACCTATCGAGCCAGCGGTGCGATCGGCGACAATCCGCAGTTTGGTCTGGAAACCGGTCGTGATGTCGATCTGTTCGAAGTCTATTTGAATGCTGGTGAGACGTTATCGATCGACGTCGATGCCAATGAAATTGGCTCGTCGCTCAATCCCGTCCTGGCGGTCTTTAATGCCGCCGGTACGCCTCTGGCATTTAACAACACGGGCCGAGGCCCCAACGAACTGTTCAGCACCGATGCTTTCTTGAACTTCACGGCGGTGATTGCCGGAAAGTACTACATCGGTGTCAGTGGCTTTAACGGCACGCCGGTGGCCGCTCCATTCAGCGTTTACAATCCAAACTTTGCGGGCAGCAATGCACCCGGCAGCACCGGCTTCTACGAACTCAGTTTGACGTTCGGAGATCCCACGCAGGCTGACTTCCAATACTTTGGTGGCTACGGCGATCAAAACCATTTCCGCGATCAAGGTCAGATCGTGATTCAAGCTAACCGTGTGAGCTACTCGGCTAACTTTGGAATCGATTTGGGACCAGGCGCGGTGGATGCCACGTCGGGCGCTGCTCGGCCCGGGGCGGTGCGCAATCTGCAGGAGCTGAACTACGACAAACTCGCACCGGGCGTCGTGGTCACGAATAACCTGCTCGCCTTCAACCTGGCTGGTGGTGTACAGATTTCCGGCTCGCTGGCCCCGGATGCTCCCGTGCCGTTTGCCCGCATTGTGAACAACACCGTGTTTGGCAACTCGGGTACGCTGGTCGCCGTGGCGGGTGCACCGGACGTCGGCATCAACGTGCGCCAGAACGCTAGCCCGACGCTGCTCAATAACGTTGTTGCCAATGCGGCTACCGGCATTCGCATCGACGGCACATCGGCGACAACGGTTGTGGGTGCGTCAGTCTATCAAGGCAATCGCACGAACACCGTGGGCGTGACGGGGGAAGATTTCCCCATCATTCTGGCCAATACCGATCCGCTCTTTGTGAATGCTGCAACCGGCAACTTCTACCCCGCTCAGGGGTCACGCACGATCGACAGCTCGATTGATTCGCTGCTGGAACGAGCATCGCTAGAAACGGTGAAAGCACCACTGGGCATCACGCCCTCACCAATCCTCGCTCCGCAGCGTGACTTGTTTGGGCTGCTGCGAGTGGATGATCCGAACACGTCGCCGCCGGTGGGCTTCGGCGAGAACGTGTTCAAGGATCGCGGGGCCATTGATCGCTCCGATTTCAGCGGGCCAGCCGCTGGCTTGATCAACCCGCAAGATAAGGTCTTCTCGGGCACCGCATCGGTCAATGATCCCAATAGTGACTCCAACGGTGCCAGCTCGGTGGTACAGCTGCCGAACATCCCGCTGAGCGATTTCTCGATTCAGTTGGTGGATGGTGTGGAGCCGGCCGATCCGCAGAATGGTGTCGGTGTCGACGACTCAACGGTAGGCAAGAACAAGGTCCTCGTGCTGCGTGACAATCGCTTGCTGGTGGAAGGAATCGATTACAAGTTCACGTACGACACGACCAACAAGATCATTCGTATTGTGCCGCTGGCTGGTGTGTGGGAAACGAATCATGCCTACCAGATCGATCTGGTCAATCGTGATCAGTTCACGTTCAGTCCTCCGAGTGGTGATCAGTTAACCGAAGGTCAGACCTTCACGGTAAGTGACGACACCACCACCACGACGTTCGAATTTGACAGCGGCTATGTCTTGCAGGTTCCGCAGGCTGGGGTGGCCGACGCCCAGCGCTTCTCGATTCGCAATGGCTTGAATCCGGCGGTGACGTTCGAATTCAATCGCGTGGGGGGAGTCTCGCCGGGGAACGTCGCCATTCCGATCGGCAGCACCGCCACTCAGAACGACATTGCCAACGCGATTGTGACGGCCGTCAAAGGTGTCGCTTCGCTGGCGCTGAACCCGGTCAATGCGTCGGGCGGCAAGGTGTGGCTCGGTGGTACCAGCAATCACTTCGTCGATGTCACCCTGTCGACGCTCACGCTGCAAGGCGCGCCGGGAGTGCAAACGCCGGGTGCCATCGCGGTGCCATTCGTCCCCGGGACCGTACCGGGAACGACGCCAGCCGCACCGGTAATGTCCAGCGAACTGGTCGCACAAGCCGTGGTGACAGCGATTTCGGGTAGCGGACTGAATGCAGTTCGCGCCACCACACGACAGTACAGCTTGCAAGGCCAGGCGACGGTTGAAGTCGTGATTCGTGGAGCAACCGATGTGACGGGTTTTGCCACGACGTTCACCTCCGCTATCCGTGACCTCGCCGGCAACGACTTGAAGGCCAATCAGCTCACCGGCGAAACGACGTTCACGATCTTGCTGGGTAACGGCAGCGACTACGGTGATGCCCCGGCCAGCTATTCGACAACCGGAGTCAATGCGGCTCGGCATGCGATCGCCTCGGGCTTCTACCTCGGGGCCCTTGTCGATGCGGAATCGGATGGCCAGGCCACCCTGACCGCCACCGGTGACGATGTCAATGGTTCACCTAACGATGAAGACGGTGTCGTGTTCAACAATCCGCTCTTCGTCAATGGTGCCGTGACGATCGTCGTCACCGCAAACAAGGCGGGTGTGGCTGCGGGACAACCCGCTGGCTTCCTCGACGGATTTGTCGACTTCAATCGCGACGGTGATTTGGATGACCCGGCGGACCGCGTGTTCTCAAGCCGAGCTCTGGTGTCCGGTGCGAACACGTTGACGTTCGTTGTGCCTTCCGCCGCGTCGCTGGGCAGCACGTTCGCCCGCTTCCGCTACAGCTCGACCGGCGGCCTCAATGCCTCGGGCACGGCCGTGGATGGCGAAGTTGAAGATTACCAGTTGACGATTAACGGACCACCATGGCAGAACCTGGCCAAGCCGCTGGACGTCAACAACGATAACTTCATCACGCCGCTTGATAGCTTGCTGGTGGTGAACTTCTTGAACGCCTATCCGGGAGTCTCCGCGCTGCCGAATCCCCCACCGTTCGTGCCGATTGCCGGTACGCCGATCTTCCCGGATAATCCCGGCACAGGTCGCGACTACTTCATCGACGTGAATGGGGACGGCTTCATTTCGCCACTGGATGCACTGCTGATCATCAATACGCTCAACTCCGGCGGAGGTGGTGAGTCGGCGGGTGAAGGTGAAGGTGACAGCGTGGTTACGACCTCGTCGCTAACCGCCGCCGACATCACCAGCTTGCCACTCTTCGCCAGCAGCACAGCGTCACTGTTGCCTGCGGGGCAAGCTTCGACGTGGTCGATGAATGTTGGTCAGGCGACGGAGACGGCCTCCCGTTCCACGACCGCAGCTCGTCGACGTTCGACCGAATATGCCTTCACGGTGCAAAGCGGCACGTCGCCGCTGGCGACCGATGCGGCTGCGGGCGAACGCGTGCGGGACTCGGTGCTATCGACTGGCCTGGAGACGAGCCCGCTATCGCTGGATGGTCTGCTGGATGGGTTAGCTGCGTCGAAGATGGAAGCTGGGCAAGATGAGGGCAATGACGCGTTCTTTGCGGAATTTGCCTAGAAACGCGCGCTGCAACTCCAGCGGCGACGGTCAGATAGACGATGATACCGACGACATCGCCGGGACGGGGGCTCATACGTTCCCGGCGATTTTCTTGTCCAAATGGTGATCCCTGCGTAGGATGCGCTCCAGTTACGACGGGATTAACGTTGGGAATCGTTGCGGGAAATCAGTCATGCCTAAGCGTTATCGGCGACGGACCTCCACCTTGACGGTGGAGGCGCTCGAATCACGCCAGCTCATGGCCACTCTGCCGTTGGGCGCGATGCCGGACGACACCGGCGAATTCATGCTCGGTGATGTTGGCGTCACCGTGGTGTTGATGGAGTCAGATTCGTCGCTGGGGCCACGGGATGCGAGCACCGAGGATTGGACGCCGTCCTTGATTCAGGGGGTGAAGACGAAAGTCGACATCGCTCTGAACTGGTGGAAAGATACGCTCGCCAATACCTTCCCGGCCGCCGCAGGTGACCTCAACTTTGTCGTCGACTACCAGTACGCGGACAATCCGGTGCGGACCGGGTATGAACCGATCAATCGCAAGTCCGACGACTTCTTGCAGTGGATGTATGACTTCCTGCGACCGGCCGGTTACTCCCAAACCGGTGATTTCAGCCGCGACATTCGAGCCTTCAACCACGCCCAGCGCCAATCGCTCCAAACTCATTGGTCGTTCACGATCTTTGTGGTGAACAGCACCAATGATCCGGACGACTCGTTTGCCTCCGGCGGCTCCTTTTCACGGGCGTTTTCGTATGCCGGTGGACGTTTCATGATTGTTCCCTCCGGGCGCCCTGACAGCACGTTCGCTCACGAGACCGGCCATATGTTTTGGGGGCGTGATGAGTATCTGGGGGAGGATTTCACGGCTCGTCGTGGCTACTACAACACGCAGAATTTTAACGCGGTGCGAAATGGCTACACGCAAGTGCCCAGTATCATGTCGAGCGGTCAGTCGCTGACCGATGCCTTCAGCACCAATACCAGTTCGACGTTTACCCTGGCGATGATCGGCTGGCAGGATAGTGACGGCGACGGGATTCTCGATGTGCTCGACGTGCCGCTCACGCTGACCGGCGACGGTCGCTACGACGAACAAACCGGACTCTATCGTTTCACCGGTCAATCCACGGTACAAACGCTGCCCAACCAAAACAGCTCTGGCCTGCAAAATGACATCACGATTAATTTGGTGAGTCGAGCGGAGTATCGCATCGACGGTGGCGCCTGGACTTTGGGCGCGTCACCGGGCGTCTATCAAGCAAACCTCGATTTTTCCTTCCCA
Organism: Pirellulaceae bacterium; assembly: GCA_044235425.1. Lineage (GTDB taxonomy): Bacteria > Planctomycetota > Planctomycetia > Pirellulales > Pirellulaceae > JBJSXJ01. The sequence continues at coordinate 2,609 of JBIIHW010000049.1, read as the reverse complement.
GTGCCGGCGGGCAGTCAGACGGTTGAGGTGCGAACGGTAGATGCGAAATCGGGGGCGACGTCGCCGATTTTTCAGGGTACGACCACTCGTCCCACCATGACACTCGCTCCCGGGATTCAAGGACTCGTTTGGCAAGATATCGATGGTGACTCCAGTTTTGATAACAACGAAACGGGACTTGCAAACTGGACCATCGACCTGTTGGATACCGACGGCCAGCTTTTGAATCAGCGGCAGTTTTTTGATCCCGACTTCTACTCGCAAGATAGCAATCTGAAGAATGTCTTCAGTGGAGTGACGATCACGGCGAACGGGCCCGATACGGATCGTTTTGTCTATGCTGTCGCCAATCCACTAGGTGGACAAAGTGGTCGAGTGTTCGGCACAAACGATCCGAACACGGGCAACTTTACGGGTGTTTGGACCGCTGCCTCCAATCGCGCGAATGACGACTCAATCCGCATCGATTTTACCAGTCCACAGACGACGGTGAGTATTGATGTGACTGGTTTCGATGGCAACGATTACGCGCGATTGGAAGCGTACGATGCCAGTGGCCGCTTGCTGTTACGTACGACTTCGAAAAGCTTGTCGGCGCAGCAAACTGAGATGCTCACGGTGAGTCGTGATGGAGCGGACATTGCTTATGTGGTCACCAAACCGCACCTCAGCGGCTCGGCCGTAGTTTTCGATCGACTGCAGTTTGGTGCGATCACGTCGACCAAAACGACGGTCGGTGGCGCTTATCGCTTGCCGAGTCTCCCGGCAGGCAGCTATACCGTGCGAGCAACTCCGCCGGCGGGATTTACACTTACCGGTCCAGCACCCGGGAACATTCAGGTAACGCTGGCTGCTGGCGAGGCATCGCCGAGTGTCGACTTTGGTGCGCAAGGAGTTGCCAACACGTGGCACAATGCGAATCTGCCGGAAGATGTCAATGATGATCAAGTCGTCGTGCCACTCGATGCACTCCTGGTCGTCAACGATTTGAATTTGTATGGCAGTCGAGCGTTACCAAGTCCGGGAGTGGGACCGCAGGCGCCGCCGCCCTATCTGGACGTCAATGCCGACGGATTCATCAGCCCCATCGACGCCCTGCGCATCATCAATCGCCTTAATGGCGGTTCGGGCGGCGAGGCGAGTCGAAGTGCCGAATTCACGCTGGCTGCGAGCTACCCGAGATCGTTCTCAACGGCCGGTGCCACTCTGGACTCGCAGAGCAACTGGGCGGCAAGTGTGAGTTCCGGTACGACGATGAATGATGCGGCTCTCCTGGGCTATTTAACGGTTCCGGGCGATGATGAGGAGCATCACCATCATCATGACGAAGAGGATATTCATGCTCATGAGTGGGGTGAACTGGATGCTCATGAGCGGGGTGAGCTGGATGCTCATGAGTGGGGTGAACTGGATGCTGATTTCGATGAGAAACCGGATGCGACGATCGAGACGGCGGCAGAGATGACGCCGCCCGCTGTCAGCGACATTGATGCCGCCATGAACCAACTCGTTTTCTCGCCCCGCAAGGTCTTCCGTCGCTGGCTCGCTCGGTAGTGTTTTGAGTTATCACACCCAATCGTGGCGTGATGGCCCCGTTCCGAACTGGGGTGCAGAGTTGGTTAAGCCGAGTGTCTCGGGTTTGGACCTCGAGGTACTTGCGTGCCATCGCTCCGCGATTTCTGAGGAGCGAAATGGATGATCAAGTACCGCCGAGCATCCGTCGTATCCAGTTAATTCCTGTCGGTGGGGAACTGCCTGTGGTGGCCATCATTACGGGGATAATTTAATCCATAAAACTGGTGCCAGACACCAGTTTCTTAAGCCTTCAACTGGTGCCAGACACCAGTTGGTATGTTGCAAGTCCTTGTTGGTTAATTGTTTGTGTCGAGTAGGCGATTCGAGGTGCCCGAATTTGGTCTTTGAATAAGTAAATGCTGATTTGTTTAATGGTGGAAAAGTAGCCTTTGACATCTGCGGTTAAAGAGCCGGTACAACGAGGGTTGGAACAAGCCGTCTGTCATCGTTTGGCGTGCATAAACAGCCAATGATTGGTTGCGAAACCCGTCACGATTTGGTTTGGTTTGGTTAGTGACGACAGGCGGCCTGATCTTTGTTTTCAGTCTCCGACGGCCATTCCTGACTGGCTTTCCAAAAGGTTGGTAAGGGTCAGCGGGCTCCCGAATGAAGCTCGAGCTCGCATCATTCGGATGAGCCGAAACAGTGCTTCAACTGGTGCCGGACACAAGTTGATCGTTGCTTAAACTGGTGCCGGACACAAGTTGATCGTTGCTTCAACTGGTGCCGGACACAAGTTGAGACACAAGTTGATCGTTGCTTCAACTGGTGCCGGACACAAGTTGATCCAAGTTGATCGTGGTGGCCATTATTACGGGGATAATTTAATCCATAAAACTGGTGCCAGACACCAGTTGGTATGTTGCAAGTCCTTGTTGGTTAATTGTTTGTGTCGAGTAGGCGATTCGAGGTGCCCGAATTCGGTTTTTGAATAAGTAAATGCTGATTTGTTTAATGGTGGAAAAGTAGCCTTTGACATCTGCGGTTAAAGAGCCGGTACAACGAGGGTTGGAACAAGCCGTCTGTCATCGTTT
>JBIIHW010000047.1:0-37883 GCA_044235425.1 Pirellulaceae bacterium | reverse complement strand
GCGATTCTGGAGGTTTTATTGCGCGAGATTTCCAGGCGCTGGCACGCCTGTCTAACGAATGCCACGGCTCCGCCCGCATAGGAAGACCGGTCGAGCGCACTCGTGGGACGTTGAGTGGCTGGTTTACCCGCCTGGCTATCAAATGCCATCGCTCCGCGATTCCTTATGGATCGACGGCATGGCCGAAGGCCATGCGGACACCGTAGCCTAGCGGCAACGCCCTAGGACTCGCCCCACCGCAAATCAGTCTCACAATAAAAAACCCGAGCGGCAGAGCGGCGGCATTGGCGTCGCGGCATTAGCATCGCGTTGCATGTCCTTGGGGAACTTATTGGCCAAGGTGCGGCCCAATGCCATCGCTCCGCGATTCCAGAGGTCTTATTGCGCGAGATTTCCAGGCGTTTACACGCCTGGCTATCGAATGCCACGGCTCCGCCGTTCAGGAAGACCGGACGAGCGCACTCGTGGGACGTTGAGTGGCTGGTTTACCCGCCTGGCTATCAAATGCCATCGCTCCGCGATTCCTTATGGATCGACGGCATGGCCGAAGGCCATGCGGACACCGTAGCCTAGCGGCAACGCCCTAGGACTCGCCCCACCGCGAATCAGTCTCACAATAAAAAACCAAAACGGCAGAGCGGCGGCATTGGCGCCGTGTCTCAAGGCCTTGGGGAAATTATTGGCCAAGGTGCGGACAATGCCATCGCTCCGCGATTCCGGAGGTTTTATTGCGCGAGATTTCCAGGCGTTTACACGCCTGGCTATCAAATGCCACGGCTCCGCCGTTCAGGAAGACCGGACGAGCGCACTCGTGGGACGTTGAGTGGCTGGTTTACCCGCCTGGCTATCAAATGCCATCGCTCCGCGATTCCTTATGGATCGACGGCATGGCCGAAGGCCATGCGGACACCGTAGCCTAGCGGCAACGCCCTAGGACTCGCCCCACCGCAAATCAGTCTCACAATAAAAAACCCGAGCGGCAGAGCGGCGGCATTGGCGTCGCGGCATTAGCATCGCGTTGCATGTCCTTGGGGAACTTATTGGCCAAGGTGCGGCCCAATGCCATCGCTCCGCGATTCCAGAGGTCTTATTGCGCGAGATTTCCAGGCGTTTACACGCCTGGCTATCGAATGCCACGGCTCCGCCGTTCAGGAAGACCGGACGAGCGCACTCGTGGGACGTTGAGTGGCTGGTTTACCCGCCTGGCTATCAAATGCCATCGCTCCGCGATTCCTTATGGATCGACGGCATGGCCGAAGGCCATGCGGACACCGTAGCCTAGCGGCAACGCCCTAGGACTCGCCCCACCGCAAATCAGTCTCACAATAAAAAACCAAAACGGCAGAGCGGCCCCATTGGCGTCGCGTTGCAAGTCCTTGGGGGATTCCTTGGCCAAGGTGCGGCCCAATGCCATCGCTCCGCGATTCCGGAGGTTTTATTGCGTGCCGATTTCCAGGCGTTTACACGCCTGGCTATCAAATGCCACGGCTCCGCCGCTTAGGAAGACCGGTCGCGCGCACTCGTGGGACATTTAGTGGCTGGTTTACCCGCCTGGCTATCAAATGCCATCGCTCCGCGATTCCGGAGGTTTTATTGCGCGAGATTTCCAGGCGTTTACACGCTTGGCTAACAAATGCCACGGCTCCGCCGCTTAGGAAGACCGGTCGATGAATCTCTTCTCTGCATGTGATTCAAATCCTCTATGCCCCCAAAGACACAGATCATTCGAAGGAACCGCAAAAACTAACTTTCTCTGTAAGTAAAACTGGTGCAATTAGGGCGACTGTGTCGATTGACTCAAAAGAATACGGCGGCGTAGCTCTCGACATGCCCCGTTTTGGCCTGCTACTGCGTCGTCCGCAGTCCTCGCACAACAAAAGGAAACATTGCCGATGCGGGATGGGCGAGCGATTTCACTGCTCGGCAGCTGCCTCAACGGGAAAACCGTGGCGTTTCTTTTGTGCATTCTCCTGCAGGCCGCCTGCCTCTCCGAACGATCACACGCTGTTGACGATGGCGGCGCCGATCCGATCAATCCCAATCAGCCAGCAGTCATTCAGCCAACCACAGTTCAGCCAACCACAGTTCAGCCAACCACAGTTCAGCCAACCACAGTTCAGCCAACCACAGATCAGCCAACCACAATTCAGCCAACTAGCGCAAACAGCGCCGATCCCCGTGCGGCAACCCAGTTCAGCGATCTCGGGATGGGCGATGAGCCCCCACGGGCCGAGCAGACGCTCGAACAGGCATTGGCCACTCCTGCCCCCCCAGCGGATCCCTTGCTTTTTATCTCCGGCCCAAACCGTGTGAAACTCAGCCTCGACGCCGTCACGCAGTTATCCGGAGTAACCGGATCGTGGTGGAATCTCTCCGACCAATACGCGCCCGACTCTGGATATAAACCAGACCGCGCCTGGGTCGAGACTTGGATCAAACCGGGAATCCGACTGGACACATCCGTAACCGATGCGCTCACCCTCTACTCCGGCGTCTCTTACGTGGGATCCGGCAACATTGGTAAGGATGTGTTCGAACAAGGGAACCGCGGACTATGGGCAGTCGAGGATGCGTATCTGGGAACTCGGTATTTGTTTCCCAATCAAACCTCATCGCTAGACGTCTCCTACGGTCGCCAGCCTTACAAAATTGGGTCTGGCATGCTGGTCTCTGTCGGCGCGGCGAACGGCTTTGAACGCGGAGCCACGACAACATTCGCTCGCCGAGCCTGGGAAGAAGCTGGGCTCGTGAAGTGGGCACACGGGGCCCTCAGTATCGACGGGTTCTACCTCAAACCAAATGAGTTGCCCTCAGCTCTCACCTTCACGCGACTCGCAGGTGCGAAGGCCGAATGGAGCTTAGGAGCCGATCAATCGCTGGGAGTGGCGTATTTGAATGTCTTTGAGTCGATCTATCCCTATGTCGCCGCGCCAGTCCAACTCATTCCTGATGGCCGACAGGGACTGAACACCGTCCATACGTACGGTCGTTGGAATCCACTGATGGAGACTTACCCAGACTGGCAAATTGCGGGTGACTATGCGTACCAGTGGAACGACCGCATCAACATGTCCGCCAACGCGTTCAATCTGGAATCGGCCTACACGTTCAAAAGCCGGCCGCTGATGCCACGACTAGCTTATGCCTTCCGCTGGTTCGGCGGCGATGATCCCGCTACCAGCCGATACGAAAAATTTGATCCGCTGTACTACGAAGGGGCGCCACCACTATGGGCCACCGGCAGCAACGGGTCATTCAGTTTTCTTAATTCCAACGTCTGCGCACATCGACTCAGCCTGAACCTGACGGTCACTCCGCGCGACTTTGTGGCGTTTTACTACTGGCACGTCAGAGCCAACCAGATCAACAGTCCCATCCAGTTCGGACAGGCGGGACGATTCGTCGTCACGGGAGGTGAACCTTCACTGGTCTCGGGAGTCGACACTCCGCATCTTTCCGACGATTTCTATCTTGAGTACACGCGCGTGGTCACTCAAAATATTTTCCTCACTTCGGGAGTCGCGGTTTCATTACCCGGCCAGGGACTGCGAAACCTCGTCACCAACTCCACCACGTGGGTCGGCGGGCTTGTCAATCTAACCGTGAAGTATTAACGCGCTGGTGGCGAGTTACTTTTCTCCACCAGGCTTCAGCGTGCCGCCTTTTTGCCGAGGCGGGAATTCCTTGAGTGTCGCCAGGTGCTCGGCGATCGCATCTTGTACCTGGCCTCCCCAGGCCACTCCTAGCTTCATGGCAATATCGTTGTTTTTCTGACCGCTGTGACGTTCCAGCGGGTCCATGCGCAAGTTAAATACCAACGCTGCCGGCTTGTTGTAATCAAAAAACCCGTCACGGGACTGAAAGTGAGATTTCCAATTTCCAATACGAATCGCACATAGTTCCGACTCGTTGTAGTAGTACACGATTTTGCGCGCCGACGGCGCGTCACCAGTCCAGTGAGCCAGATTGTTTTGACCGTCGATCAAAACGTGATGGGAATCTTTCAGTTGCTTCGCCACCTCCGTCACTCCAGCGGCAGCAGCCAACGTCGCAAAGACATCATGGTGCTCTTGAATTCCGTTCGATACCTTTCCTTTCGCGATCTTCGCTGGCCAGCGGACGAGGAATGGGACGCGTACGCCTCCCTCCCACGTCGTCGCCTTTTCGCCGCGAAACGGAGTGGCTCCGCCATCTGGCCACCAAGACGCCATCGCGCCGTTGTCGGTCGTGTAGATGACAATGGTGTTTTCCGCAATCTTGAGATCATCGAGCGTCTGAAGTAATTCGCCCACTTGCATGTCATGCTCAATCATCCCGCTACCATAGATGTCTAACTCGGATGAGTGCGGGGCGGCGAGTTTTTCACGGCCGGGCCGCAGGTGAGTGTAAATGTGCATGCGAGTGGGGGCATACCAAGCGAAAAACGGCTCACCCGCTTTGACGGCCTCTCCCACGAACTTCTTGGTGCGTTCCAGAAACTCATCATCGACCGTTTCCATCCGCTTAGTCGTCAGCGGACCGGTATCCTTGATCGTTTGTTTACCGACCCGGCCAAACCGCCGGTCTTCGGTCGGATCATCCTTGTCACTCGCTCGACAATCAAGCACTCCACGCGGACGATAGCGGTCGTTGAATCCCTTGTCTTTCGGCCAATCGCCAAGTTCCGGTTCTTCCTCGGTGTTGAGGTGATAGAGGTTGCCGTAGAACTCATCAAATCCATGAACGGTGGGTAAGTGCTCGTTGCGGTCACCGAGGTGGTTTTTGCCAAACTGCCCGGTTCGATACCCTACCTTTTTGAGCACTTCTGCCAGGGTCGGATCGCGTTTGTCCAGTCCAATGGGTGACCCCGCCATACCGACCGTCGTGAGACCGGTGCGAATGGGCAACTGTCCCGTGATGAAAGCCGCTCGTCCCGGTGTGCAGGTGGGCTGCGAGTAGTGATCCGTGAAGAGCAGCCCTTCCCGAGCAATTCGATCAATATTGGGCGTGGGAACCATCATCCCGTGGCTATAAATTCCGACATTCCAATATCCCACATCGTCGGGCATGATGACCAGGATATTAGGTTTGGCAAGCACTTGGTTTTGGCGAGCAGCTGGTCGATTCTCAGCAGCCGCAGGTCCTTGGTCGTCGGCTGCATTCGCTAAACAAGAAACCGCGAGCAGCAGAGCTAAGGCGACCGCCAATCGTCCGCAGGTTTGCCAAGGACAGGCCCTAAAACGGCACATAAAATGATCCTATCTGATATTTGTTAAACGAGGGATTTCCCAAGGAGAAGCCGTTTATTCGGCGAATCCGTTCCGTCGGCCGACGAGCACTAAGCTTCTTCGTGGGGTCAATGAATCTTCCGGATTATGAGACAAGTCGCAGAACCAAATCATATTCGGCCTGCCAAACCTGTTCACGCCAAGCCGTCGTAATGGGTTTTGGTGATTCAGCTGAGAATTGTTCCAAGAGAGTATCGCGTAGCTTAGCAAAAGCGGGAGCTTTTACTTGTCTTAGTTGATGGGAAATGGCTAACACATTGGTGTAAACGCTCAGCTCACCTTGCACATGCAATCGCAGTAATTGCCCCACTTCACTTTGCGATTGACCTAAAACGGCGTCCGCTTCATGAAGGGAGCCTTGTTGCAAAAGCAGTAGTCCCAAGGCGTTTCGGAAATAATCTACCGAATGCGGCCAGGGGCATTTTTCGACACCGGTTGCAAATATTCGCCGCGCTGCATCCCAGCTTCTTCTTCTCAGTTCGATCATTCCTCGAATGTGAAACGCAATCCAATCATCCTGAGTCGCAGGTGTTTGATTCGGTAGCAGCGCAAGGGCACGCTGATATTGCCCCGATCGTGACAGCAAATCTGCAAGTCCACAACGGGCCACCACAGCTTGCGGAAAATCGCGAATCGTCTCCGCGTACAGTCGTTCGGCCTCCTCCAGACGACCCAGCGCACGCAGCGTTTCCGCCCATCCACAACGGGCCACTACATCTTGTGGGAAATCGCGAATCGTCTCCGCATACAGTCGCTCGGCCTCCTCCAGACGACCCAGTTGGAGATAGGCATCAGCAAGTTGACATTGAGACTTTACATCGGACGGCGAGATCTGTTGTCCCCACTGTGCAAAATCATGCTGCCAGCGAAACCGACGATGTTCTTTTGCCATCACACAAAGCGTCCCGATTGTTCGAGCCGCAAAATCTCCATCTTCACGGATCTGGCGTGAGATCAGTTCCCGGGCATATTGCTCCGCGCGGCCATGCTGATTTTTCAGCAATAACGTAGCGATTTCATTCAGTTCAGATGTCGCGCGAACGAATCGTGGATGTGTCGCAGTATTCTTTCTCGATGTGTTGACTCGACCATGTTTTTGTCGTTGATGATCACCGACAAGCTGTTTGTCGACCGCCGACTCTTCATCCTTTGAATCGTCACCATGTCCTGAATGTCCTGACTGCGACGTTAACTTGAAATCATTCTTTGAGCCATACTTTGATTTCAGATTGCGCAGGAGCGCAGAGATGAGTCGACGGAACTGGGACTGCCAATTTGCCAGAGATTTGTCGTTCAAGCACGTTACTGCAGCCACATCCAACTGCCCTGATTTTATTCCCTCCACAAAGTGGCGAAAAACACCGGCGTCGGCAGCAATACGCCGAGCTTGAGTCGACGTTAGTTCAGGCTGAATGTTTTCCGCTAAAACCTCCAGCCACCCTTGGCAAACAGCCTCAATGATCTCCTGGTCATTAGCAATTCGCTCGAGTAAGTCAGTCAACTGAGTGGCCTGCAAAACTCGGGTAATGTCCATTGCACCCGCGATATCAGCCGCTGCGGGTAATGGCGCGGAATACAGACGATTCGCGACATACGCCTGAGCGGTCGTACTTGATTGAAAGTGCCGCTCAACACACTCTGCGGCCAGTTGCCGGTTTTCGTCATCTTCCGGCTCCAGCAGAATCAAACTGAGCTGCAACGCACGGTCACAACGCCAAGCTGCCAACATCCGCTGCACGGCTTCATCGACGGTGGTGTTTTGCAGACTCTGGACATCATGAGCCCCATGGAATACTCGCTCGATCCCATCGCGAGGGCAATCCAGTCGCTGGTCCGGCGATTCATACGAAACACGCCAGGCGCGGTGGTTATCCCACACAACAGCCAGACCCGCTTGTCCCGATATTAAAGCGTGCATCATCGTCTCTCAGAAATTGCGCCAGCACCAGTGATTGCCCGTTCAAATTTTTGCACAACACCCGATCATCATCGATCTTCGGTGTCGGCCAGCGAAATCTTTCCACGTTGTTAAAAGCTAGCGTTCCATACACATGCACTTCTAAAAACTCGTCCTGATCCGTGCCACCTTTTTGCTTCAGCAGAATATCGTCGAAGTTATCCGTGACCGTTCCTGGCTGAATCTCTGCATGTAACTTGGCAATTGCCAAGTCAGCACGGTCTAACCAGGTGGCACGATAACCACAAGGTGGAGACTGCCCCACAGCAATGACATGTTTGCGACAGAATACGAGTGTGCTTTCCTCAAACACTGATGCCCGATGAGCAATTGCAGTATTGTGCAACACCAGTGAACATTCACCATAACTAGCCGGCCCCTGCCCACTGAGACTTAACGCTGCGAAATGGATTTGATCCTCATAATACGGAAAGAATGTGGCATCAACTGATTTGCGAGCACGATCCGCCTCGTTATCCTGCGGCCGCCGCTCGTTCAGGTTCACCATTTCATAAAAGGTTTTAAAAACTGAACTGTTCGCTGAAGCGAGGCCTGCGAGCGTTCCCCAGCGACGATTAATCACGGCCCGACTATCGTTGGCAACGGCCGAATGAAAATCTCGCAACTGCTGTTCACAACCACGTCGATTTGCATCGTCGCGAGCGACAGCAACGCGCTGAGCCAACGCCTGCCGCTCGTCGGGATTACTGGCAGCGCGCACATTTGGGAATCCGACGTGCGCCATGCAGTGCGGACAGGTGACAATATAGGGATCAATTTGACTAGCGCATTGAGGACATTGCATGTCGATCTGCCTGGAGCATCAATCGCCCACGAATCCCATCATAAACAATACTCAACCTCTTCACCGCGATACCGGTTTTGATATAGCGAAGAGGTTGGCATCGCCTGCCAACAACTATCCAAGTGTACCCTTTCTTGGCCCTGCCGAACAAGTTAGGCAGGCTTCAGCCCCAGTATCACTCGCCTGATATCGTCGCGTCTCGCGGTGCAGCTCAGAGGTCTGCAAAACCCAACCAAACTCATCCACTTACCACCGCCTCCCCTACGCCAGAATCTCGGTGACGACCTTGCCGGGCTGGCCGTCCAGGAGCGAGCCGTCGCCGGTCGCTCGGCGCAAGACCACTCGACGTGGATCCAATCCAAACAATTGGAACAGTGTGGCGTGGTAATCGTAGTGCGTTACGATTTTATCAACAGCATGATGACCTAGTTCATCGGTCGCACCATGCACATAACCGGCGCGAATGCCGCCGCCTGCCAGCCACATACTGAAACCATACGTGTTGTGGTCGCGTCCAATATTCTGCTCGTTCTGAATCACCGGCAAACGCCCCATCTCACCGCCCCAGTGCACGAGCGTCGTGTCCAACAGTCCGCGCGCTTTCAGATCTTGCACCAACGCCGCGGCTGGGCGATCGGTCTTGCGACAGACATCCGGCAGACCCGTCACAATTCCACCGTGATGATCCCACGTCTGATTCCCTGTATAAATCTGCACAAAACGCACTCCACGCTCGATCAACCGCCTCGCAAGCAGGCAGCGAGTGCCATAGTCGCGTGTTACTGGATCATCAATTCCATATAACTTGTGGGTCGCCACCGTTTCCTGGTTGATATCGAGCGCCTCTTTGGCGGATAACTGCATCCGAGCCGCCAACTCATAACTGGCAATTCGAGCGGCCAAATCGGTCTCGCCGGGATGATCCGTCAGATGACGTCGATTCATATCGCCAACCAGCTTGAGTAGTCGCTGCTGCGGCAAACCCTGCATCTCCGCCGGTGCATCCAGATTGGGAATACGGGGCTCACGCGGCCGAATCACCGTGCCCTGATAGAGCGCGGGCAACCAGCCATTCGACCAGTTGTCGACACCTAGCACCGGCAATCCGGTCGGATCAGTCAGCGCCACAAACGCCGGTAAATTCTGATTCTCGGTCCCCAAACCATACGTGAACCAGGAGCCTAAACTGGGGCGACCAGCCACTGGCCGACCACACTGCAGCGCATGAATTGACTGACCGTGATTGTTTACACCGGTATGCATCGAGCGAATCAGGGTGATGTCGTCGGCGATTTCCGCCAGGCCTGGCAACAGTTCACTCAGTTCCATGCCGCAGCGACCACGCGGAGCGAACTTCCACGGTCCAGAAAACAATTTGGCACTCGCCTGCGCCGCGTTGTCATACTTAATATCACCATCAAATTTGGTGAGATGCCGCTTCGCCAACTCGGGTTTGGGATCGAACAGGTCCAGATGACTAGGCCCACCCTGCATGAACATCGAGATCATGGCGGTGGCGCGCGGTGCGGCCGGCGGTGCTTTGGGCAACAGGTCAAACTGTGGACGACCAATCAGTGGCTGCACAGGCTCCGCTGCCATCAGTGAGCGGCACTCGTCCTGCTGCAACAAATGCGTCAGTGCCAATCCCGCTAACCCAAATCCTTGACTGGCTAAGAAATGTCGTCGATGCATAACTTCATCCAAAAAAACTCGACGCGCTGCCACGCGCACGATTGAGCGTCTCACGAATTCAAAACAACGATTTACTCTCGATACAGGAATTGATTGGAGCAGAGCAGAGCCTGGCAGAGATTGGCCAGCGCCTGTTCAGCCGGATTTCGCATGGCAGCAGTCTTCCCTTTCTCCGCCGCCGCCGCTGGTCGCTCACGATAAATCTGAGTCTGCTCGGTGAGAAACTGCACCAGTTCTGCCGTTGTCGCCTCCGCAGGCTCCTGACACAAAACCAATCGCCATGCCGTGCGAACTTGAGCGTTCACGTCTTCGCCCGCTACCTGCCGCACGCGCCTCGCAACCAATTCACTTTGCGACAGAAGAAACTCGTTGTTCATGAGCAAGAGCGACTGCGGCGCGACGGTCGATGTCAATCGCTGCTCGCAGTTCGGCGTGAGCGTGGGAGCGTCGAACGCTTCGAGCATCGAGAGGGGCCAAGTACGTCGCACCTGCACATAAATTGTGCGGCGGTATTCTTGGCCACCGAGTGAGCGGCTGTCGTTCGAAGGGCGACCCGCAGAGTCTCGTGAGTCCTTCCCGACTGTCACCATGCCGACATCATCGGGCGCGACGGGAATCGGTGCACCAAATGAACGTTCCACTAACATCCCCGACACACTTAGGATCGAGTCGCGCAAAACTTCCGCTTCCACTCGGCGTACGGACATACGCGATAGCAACCGATTGTCGGGATCCACCACCTCGGCCCGCTCCGAGCGACGTGATGATTGCCGATAAGCAGCCGACGTCATCAGCAAGCGATGCAGCGACTTTAAGTGCCAGGCCTGCAGAATACTGGGCGAGGGAGAATGACCGGTCCAGGCACCGGCGAGCCAGTCGAGTAATTCGGGATGACTCGGACGTTCACCTTGCGTGCCAAAATCCGCTGGTGTAGCCACAAGTCCGCGACCGAAATGCTGCAGCCAAAAACGATTCACCAGCACTCGCCCCAGGAGTGGATGCTGGCCATTGGTTAAATGGCGAGCGTAAGCCAGTCGACGACCAGAAGTCGGCACTGCTGGATCGTCCGTCGGAAGCTCACCACCACCACTGGCCAACACCAACAGCTCACTCGGTAATACCGCTTCGCGCGGCTGCTTATGATCACCTCGATAAAACAACTTCGTCACAGGAATCTGCCCCGGCACCTCCGTTAAACAAGGTACAAAATCATCGGCAGGTTTACGCGCCTGAGCGGCAGACGTCAGTTCATTGAACTTTTTCGTGTGCTCATCAACTCGCTTCTGATCGTACAGATACGCACTACCAGCGGAGACGCCGATACTCGGATATTCCTTGATGAGCTTCACCTGTTCGGGGGTACGTTCCTTCTCGGCGGTGCGTCGAGCTTGTCGAGCGGGCTCGCGCAGCTCCTCGGGCAACTTCGCCACTTCACGCTCCAGAATCTCCTGGATGATCTTTTCCATATCCGCCGAGCGTTCCTCGCCGATTTTCTTCACCTCCGCATCCACCTCGGCCGCTCGTTGCCGCTCCGCGTCACTCCAGAGCGACACGAGGCGAGCGGCGGGCGGACGCCAATTAGCAACATCATAGGCCGGTTCGAAAATCGCTCGAAACCGATAATAGTCGGTCTGTGATATGGGATCGTAACGATGATTGTGACACTGCGCACAACCGACGGACAAACCGAGCAGCGAGGTGGAAACAATCTTGATCGTTTCCGCGATTACATCATTACGAGCGGCAGCTTGATCCACACCGCCCTGCCCTGTTCCATCAGGCCCCATTCGTAGGAACCCGGTCGCGGCCAGCAGTTCGGCTTGCGCTGCCTGTAAATTGGTAAGTGGTGGCGTGAGCAGTTCGTCACCCGCCAGTTGTTCAACGATCAATTCATTCCATGGACGATCCGAATTCAGCGCTCGAATCACATAATCGCGATACTTGTAGGCATACTTTCGCTCGGGATCCGCTTCCGTGTAGCCGTCGCTGTCGGCGTACCCAGCGACGTCTAGCCAGTGTCGAGCCCAGCGTTCACCATAACGCGGCGAAGCCAGCAATCGATCCAGCCAGCGCTCATAAGCATCCGGCGACTCATCCCGTAAAAACTCTTCCACTTCTTCGCGACCATCCGACACGCAGGTGATACCCCAGAGGTCGATCATGGTGCGTCGCGCCAGTACAGCGCGCGGAGCCTCGGTGGCAAACGAGAGCGACTGCTTATCAAGTTCCGCGAGCAGAAATTGATCGACGGGGGTGCGAGCGAGCGCTGGCTGCTGCGTACCGGGCGGCTCAACCATCCGCACCGGCTGAAATGCCCAGTGGGAACGCTCCTCCTCGGAGATTGCTCCCGGCGGAGGCACGGTGGCAGGTTCCTCTTTCACCGTCTTCGCTCCTTGCTCGATCCAGCGCTTCAAGAGATCCTGCTCCGCGCGCGACAGCTTCTTTTCACCAGGCGGCATTTCTCCCTGTTCGACTCTCTGCCAAAGCAGACTTTCCGAAACCTTCCCGGGATTGATCGCCGGACCACTCTCACCACCTGTCCGCGCCAGTCGCGCCAGTCGCAGATCCAGTCCACCGGCAAGTTTGGGGTCGTCCCCATGACAATGCCAGCAGCGAGCTTTGAGCAGCGGACGAATCTGCGTTTCGTACACGACTGGCTGATCGGGCACGGACGGCTCGTTTGCA
Organism: Pirellulaceae bacterium; assembly: GCA_044235425.1. Taxonomy (GTDB): domain Bacteria; phylum Planctomycetota; class Planctomycetia; order Pirellulales; family Pirellulaceae; genus JBJSXJ01. Next base: position 25,477 of record JBIIHW010000047.1, on the reverse strand, counting down.
AACACCTGTGCGGTAATTCCTGCTATTCGAGAAACTGCCGACGGCGGAGACGTTCCAGCACCTGGGGCCAGAAAAAGCCCTAGGACACCGCAGGCCAGCAGGAGGCGGCCAACGTGAAGCTGCGAAAGAGAGCGAGTCAGACGCCGAAGCGATGAGTTCGGCGTGATGGTCGCACGAGCGTGAGGCGGGAGTGAGTTTTGCATGCACCCATTATCTAAAGCGCATACTCCTGCATCAACTCCGTAGGCGCTGCCTGGTACTCGAATGGCTCCAGTGAGCACCCAGCGCGACCTTGGCTGAGGCTTCGCATGGCGCTGGAGTAGCCGAACAGTTCTTTCAGCGGTGCATGGGCTTCGATGGTGGTCAAACCGCCTCGATTTTCCGTCTTGGCAATCAGCGCGCGACGCTTCTGTAAGTCGCTTACGAAATCGCCCACATATTCCTCGGGAGTTTTGATGTCGAGTTTCATGATCGGTTCCAGCAGCACCTTGCCACCGTCGTGCAGTCCCTTTTGAAATGCATCATTGGCCGCAATCCGAAACGCCCGCTCATCGAGATTCTCTGGATCAAACTCGCCTCCCAAAAACGTCACGCGAATTTTCATGAGTGGGAAACCCGCGATGACTCCACCACCTTCGCCACAGCTTTTGAGTTCCTCCATCGTGACATTCACCATCGACTCGGGAAGCTGCTCGAACGGCACGGCATTTAAGGTAATCACACCTTGCTGGGTCTCCGTCAACGGCTCCATGCGCAATCGAATCTTGGCGAACAGATTTTGACCCGCCAACTGACGATGGCATTCACCCACAACTTCCACCGCACGCTCAATGGTTTCGCGAAAACTGACCTGAGGCTTGTGAAACTTTACATCCAGGTTGAAGTCGCGTAGTAAGCGATTCTTGATGATCTCTAGATGTAATTCACCCATACCGCGAATCAGCGTCTGACCGGTATCGCCCATCGTCACTTGCAACGTGGGGTCTTGGCGTTTGAGCAGGTCGAGGGTGTCGGCCAGCTTTTTGCGTTCGGTGGTGGACTCGGGCTCTACCGCCATCGAAATCACTGATTCCGGAAACTGAATCGATTCCAGCAGGATCGGTTCGCGCGTATCCGCGAGCGTGTCGCCGGTGATGGATTGCCGCAGTCCAATCACACCGACAATATCTCCCGTATCAGCCAGCTCGACCTGCTGCTCTTTCTTCGTGGCATGAATTTGCCAGAGCTGAGCGACGTTTTCCTTCAGATCTTTACCGGGATTGAAGACGCGTGAATTGGGTCGGAGCTGCCCCGAGTAAACTCGCACCCAAGCGATATCGCCGGTCTTGGCCGGAAGGACCTTGAAGACCAGCCCGCAGAACGGTTCGCTGGGAGAAGGCTTCCGCTGTTCGCGCGTTTCTTTCTTCTTCTTGTCGACGGTCGTTCCTTCGATCGGCGGCATATCGAGTGGGCTGGGGAGGTAGTACTGCACGGCATCCAGCAGGGGCTGAATTCCTGCCCCCTGCAAGGCCGCTCCACACAATACCGGCTGCAACTGCCGCTCGATCGTCGCTTGCCGAATTACGCGCCGAATCAGCTCCACCGGAATCGGCTGCTCCGCCAACGCCAATTCCATCATCTCAGCGGAATGATTGTAGAGTCGTTCCAGGAGCGATTCGCGCCACAGCTGCGCTTCGGGCAGCGACTCCTCGGGAATCTCGGCGGTTACCACTTCGCGTCCCTGTGGGCCGCCGGGAAACGACAGCATTTTCATTTCGATCAGATCGATGACCGCGCGAAACGGCTGCTGCACGTGAGCGGGACCTTGGCCGACCGGAATCTGCACCGCGAGCGGCTGTGAGTTGAGTCGTTTGGACATTTCATCCAGCACGGACTCGAAGTTTGCGCCTTCACGATCCAGTTTGTTGATGAAGGCGATGCGCGGCACATGGTATTTGTCCGCTTGTCGCCAAACGGTCTCGCTTTGCGCTTCGACACCTTCCCGCGCGCTGAAGACCACCACAGCTCCGTCCAGCACTCGCAGACAGCGTTCGACCTCGGCCGTGAAATCGACGTGTCCGGGCGTATCGAGCAAGTTGACGTGCACGTCTTTCCACTCGAAGGTTACGCAGGCGGCGTAGATCGTGATTCCACGCTCTTGCTCTTCGGCGTCATCGTCAGTGGTGGTGGTACCTGAGTCCACAGCCCCGGCGCGATGCTTCGCTCCGCTGGCATACAGCATCCGCTCAGTGACCGTCGTCTTCCCGGCATCAATATGAGCGATGATGCCGATGTTGCGAATGTTTTCAATATTACGAGCCATCGAATGTCAGCTCCACATCTCACGGCACGCGGGCGGTGAGTCGAGTTGGGGCAAATAAAAACGCCGCGCGGAAGACCGAGCGGCGTTTAGAAATTCGACACGGCCTCAATTGCCCAGGGCCAAGGGCACTGCGGTAAACCAGCAGCTTACCAGGCGAAGTGAGCGAAGGCCTTGTTCGCGTCCGCCATCTTGTGAACATTGTCTCGACGCAGCCACGCCGAGCCTTCACGATTGAAGGCGGCATGCAATTCGTCCGCCAGCTTCACGTGCATCGGTCGGCCCTTCTTCTCGCGGCAGGCGAGCAGGATCCAGCGAATCGCCAGCGACTGCTGACGATTTCGATTGACCTGCATCGGCACCTGATAGGCAGCACCACCGACGCGGCGTGACCGGACTTCGATGTGCGGCTTCACATTCTCGACCGCCACCGTAAATACCTCGATCGGATCCCGTTCTGGAACCTTGGTTCGCAGGATTTCCAGCGCATCGTAGAAGACCTTTTGAGCGACAGCTTTTTTGCCATCGTACATCAGGCAGTTAATGAATTTGCTGGCCAGCAGCGACTTATACATCGGGTCTGGCTTAAGCGTCGACGAACTAGCGGTAATGGCACCCATGGACTAACCCTTTTTCGCTCCGTAACGACTGCGCGACTGCTTGCGACCTTGCACCCCTTGAGTATCTCGAGTGCCACGAACGACTTGGTAACGCACGCCCGGCAGGTCGCGCACACGCCCACCACGTACGAGAACGATCGAGTGTTCCTGCAGGTTGTGACCTTCGCCAGGAATGTAAACGGTCACTTCCTTACCGTTGGTGAGCCGCACACGCGTGATCTTACGCTGAGCGGAGTTGGGCTTCTTGGGAGTCGTGGTACGAACCAACAAGCAGACGCCTTGCTTAAACGGCGACTTTTCCAAAACCGGTGACTTGCTGAACCGACGTTTTTGTCGGCGCGAGCGACGAACGAGCTGATTAATCGTGGGCATGTACGACTTTTCTTTTACCTGGATGCGTGGTAACGCAGTAAATTTCGAATTGGCTAAGTTAATGGTTCCTGGCTACGTGTCAAGGGCTGTTGGAGATTCACCCTCCAAGAGCCCCAGACCTTGATGTTCCTTATTCGTCCTCGATATCACCACCCGTGCCGAACAGCTTATCGATGGCACTGGCCGATGATCCAGCGGCGGCTGGACGAGCCTCGCTGGCACTTTCCTCGGCGGACGGCTGCAGCAGCGGGAATTTCTTCTCCAACGTGCTCGCCTGGCTCTCCATCCCCAACATCGCCTCGGTCGACACTCGCACCTCGGCGTCCTGGTAGGTACGGAATCCGGTACCAGCAGGAATCAAGTGACCCAGGATCACGTTTTCCTTCAAACCGACCAGGTTGTCGACCTTCCCCGCCAAAGCGGCCTCGGTCAACACCTTGGTCGTTTCCTGGAAACTGGCTGCCGAGATAAAGCTGGAGCTCTGCACGGCCGCCTTGGTGATCCCGAGCAACTGCGTGCTGGCGGTCGCCGGCTTGGGCTTCGCACCCTTGGCCGGTTGACCACCCAACGCCTCAATCTGCGAATTCACCTGCTCCAACACTTCACGCGGCACGATCGAACCCTGCGTGTAGTTGCTGTCGCCCTGGTGAGTGATCTTAAGGCACTGCGCCAAGCGATTATTCACCTCGCGGAAATCAAACTTGTCCATCACCAAACCAGGCAGCAAGGCGGTATCACCCGCCGACTCCACACGCACCTTGCGGAGCATGCGAGCGATGATGATTTCCAAGTGCTTGTCGTTGATATCGACTCGCTGGCTACGATAAACGCTTTGAATTTCATGCAGCAGATACTGCTGCACCGCTTCTTCGCCCGAAATCCGCAGGATGTCGTGCGGCACAAGTGGGCCATCGACGAGTGCTTGCCCGGCCTTCACGTGGTCACCCGAGTGCACCAGGAACCGCTTACCGTGCGGCAACAAGTGCTCACGTTCTTCACCCGTCTCGCTGCGAATGATGATCGTACGTTTGCCACGACGCTTCTCACCCAGCAATTCGACGATGCCATCGATTTCCCCCATCACGGCGGGATCTTTTGGCTTGCGGGCTTCAAAGATTTCCGTCACTCGCGGCAGACCACCCGTGATGTCCGTGATACCGGACGCTTCACGCGGCGTTTTGGCGAGCACCGAGCCGGCGGCCACGAAATCACCCTCGGCCACTTCGATGTGAGCTCGCTCGGGCAGATAGTAAACTTCGATCGGCTTGCCATCCGCATCTTCCAACACGATCTGCGGATGCAATTCACCCTTGTGATCCATGATCAAGCGGCGCACGTGACCGCCCGGATCCTTCTCCATACGCATCGTCTCGCCTTCCACCACGTCTTCGTAGCGGACCTTACCCGAGACTTCCGCGAGAATCGGAATACTGTGCGGATCCCATTGGCACAACACGGCGCCCGCTTTCACTTCTTGCCCTTCGGCAACCTTCAGCGTAGCACCCGTCGGCACGTCGTACTTGTCCAGCTCGCGCCCCTTGGGATCCAACAATGAGATCTCGGCGTTGCGAGTGAGAACAATGTCCTTGCCTTCGGCATTCTTCACGAAACGCATACGAGTGAAGCGGACCGTACCGCCCTTCTTCGCACGAGTCTCGCTCTCCTCAACGCTCGTATTCACCGTGCCACCGATGTGGAACGTTCGCATCGTGAGCTGCGTACCGGGTTCACCGATACTCTGCGCGGCGATGATTCCCACCGCCATGCCCTCTTCGACCAGCGAGCCGGTCGACAGATCCATACCGTAGCACAAGCGGCAGACGCCCAGCCCGGCTTCGCAGGTCATACCGCTGCGAACCTGAATCTTCTCCAGCCCCATATCTTCGATGCGGCGAGCAATCTCGGGAGTGATGAGGTCGTTTTCCTTTACGACCACTTCTTCCGTGATCGGGTTGACGATGTTGGAGCGGCTGACGCGTCCCATGACGGCGGCCGACAACTTCACTTCCACCTTCTCACCGCGATAAATCACACCCTTGGTGACACCCTGGGTCGTACCGCAATCATGCTTGGTCACCACCACGTTCTGAGCGACGTCGGCCAGCTTACGAGTTAAGTAACCCGAGTCGGCGGTCTTCAGAGCGGTATCGGCCAAACCCTTACGAGCTCCGTGCGTCGAGCTGAAGTACTCGAGCACCGTCAGACCTTCGCGGAAATTTGCCTTAATTGGCGTCTCGATGATCTCGCCCGTCGGCTTGGCCATCAAACCACGCATACCCGCCAGCTGCCGAATCTGTTCGATACCACCTCGAGCACCCGAGTGCGCCATGAGGAACACGGGGTTAACATAACCGTGGCCGCCACGATCATCGTGTTCCATCGCCTGCAACATTTCGGCGGTAATCTGTTCGCGAGCATGCGTCCACTGATCGAGCACTTGGTTGTAGCGTTCGACGTCCGTGATCACACCACGCTCGTAATGCTTACGATACTTGAGCACTTCCTTTTCGGCTTCGGCGATGATCTTCGTCTTGGAAGACGGAGTGACCAGATCGTCGGTACCGAACGACAAACCGCTGCGAGTGCTTTCGCGGAACCCGAGTTGGTTCATGTTGTCGAGCAACTCAATCGTGGCTCGCCGACCGAGCGCGTGATAGCAATCGGAAATCACGTTGGCCAAGTCACCCGAACGCAGCGACTGATTGTAGAAATCCATGCCCTTGGGGAGCATCATGTTGAAGAGCACACGGCCGACGGTCGTGGGCACCAATTCACCCGGACGACGCTTATCGTCCTCGCTCTTCACACGGCGAGTACGCGGCAATCGCACCTTGATGCGAGCGTGCATATCGACCACTCGATGCTGAAACGCACTTTCGGCTTCTTCCAGCGATGCGAACTTCATTCCCTCGCCCTTGCGACCAGGCAGTTCGATCGTCATGTAGTAGCAACCCATCACCGTGTCCTGCGACGGACTCATGATCGGCTTGCCGTTGGATGGCGCGAAAATGTTGTTCGTCGACATCATCAGGGTGTGTGCTTCCACCTGAGCTTCGATCGACAGCGGCAAGTGAACAGCCATCTGGTCACCATCGAAGTCGGCGTTGAAGCCTTTGCAAACCAGCGGATGCAGGTGAATCGCGTTGCCTTCCACCAGCACTGGCTCGAACGCCATGATACCCATGCGGTGCAGCGTGGGAGCACGATTGAGCAGCACGGGGTGATTCTGAATCACCGACTCCAGAATATCCCACACCTCCTCATCCTTGCGCTCCAGCATCTTCTTCGCACTCTTGATCGTGTCGGCATGGCCGAGATCTTTCAGCTTGCGAATGATGAACGGCTGGTAGAGCTCCAGTGCGATTTTCTTGGGCAGACCGCACTGATGCAGACGCAACCGCGGTCCCACCACGATCACGGAGCGAGCGGAATAATCCACGCGTTTGCCCAGCAGGTTTTCGCGGAATCGGCCCTGCTTGCCCTTGATCATGTCGGTCAGCGACTTGAGCGGGCGATTGCTGCTGCCCAGCACCGGTCGCTTGCAGCGATTGTTGTCAAACAGCGCATCCACCGACTGCTGCAACATACGCTTTTCGTTGCGAATGATCACTTCGGGAGCATTCAAATCGACAAGCTTCCGCAGACGATTGTTGCGGTTGATGATGCGGCGGTACAAGTCATTCAAATCGCTCGTAGCGAAGTTGCCCGAGTCGAGCAGCACGAGCGGACGCAGATCCGGCGGAATCACCGGGATCACATCCAGCACCATCCACTCCGGCTTGTTATCGCTGTCGCGAATCGACTCCACGATCTTCAGGCGATTGATCAGATCCTTCTTCTTCTGCTTGGAATTCGTCTTGAACAAATCCACTCGCAGCTCTTCCGACAACGTGACCAGGTCGAGTCCAGCGAGCAACTTGCGAACCGCTTCGGCGCCCATGTCGGCTTCAAACGAACCGTCACCATACTTGGCGCGAGCCTCGCGATACTCTTCCTCCGTCAACATCTGCTGACGTTCCAATTCCGTCGCCTTCGGATCGACTACGACGTAGTCTTGGAAGTAAATAATCTTCTCGAGGCTCGACGTCTTCATGTCGAGCAGGTTTCCGAGGCGACTGGGCATCGCTTTGAAGAACCAGATATGCACGACAGGGGCGGCCAGTTCAATATGTCCCATGCGCTTGCGACGCACGCGCGAATGCGTGACCTTCACACCGCAGCGATCACAGATCATGCCCTTGTACTTCATGCCGCGATACTTACCGCAGGCACATTCCCAGTCCTTCTCAGGTCCAAAAATTCGTTCGCAGAACAAGCCATCCTTTTCAGGACGATAGGTTCGGTAGTTGATCGTTTCCGGCTTCTTCACTTCGCCGAAAGACCAACTGCGGATGTCGTGTGGACGGGCCAAGCTGATCTTGACCGAGGCGTAATCATTTACTCGCTCATAAGCGACTTCGCCGATCGACATGGTCCGGGGCTCCTATAGTGGGTAAACGTTTTAAACTGGTTTTGGGGAGGACAAGACCGAGCGTTCCATCCCGGAAACGCTCGGACGAGCGGCCAGAGGCCGCCCCATTACACGCGCCGTTTCTCCAATTGGATGTTCAGCGCCAAACCGCGAATCTCGTTGCAGAGCACATCGAAGCTGGCCGGAGTGCCGGCTTCCAATGTGTTCTCGCCCTTGACCATCGCTTCGTAAATCTTGGTACGACCTTCGACGTCGTCGCTCTTGACCGTAAGCAGTTCCTGCAAAATGTAAGCCGCACCGTAGGCTTCCAAAGCCCAGACTTCCATTTCACCGAAGCGCTGACCACCAAATCGGGCCTTACCGCCCAGCGGCTGCTGGGTGATGAGCGAGTAGGGGCCGGTACTGCGAGCATGCACCTTGTCGTCCACCAGGTGATGGAGCTTAAGCATGTAGATGTAGCCGACCGTCGTCTCTTGCTCCAGCGGCTCACCTGAGCGTCCGTCGCGTAGCTGAATCTTACCATGGCGCGGCAAACCGGCAGCCGCCAACGCATCGTTGATCTCGCTTTCGGTCGCTCCGTCGAACACCGGCGTCACGGCCTGGAAGCCCAGCTTCGCACCGGCCCAGCCTAAGTGCGTTTCCAAAATCTGACCGACGTTCATGCGACTCGGCACGCCCAGCGGATTGAGCATGATGTGAATGGGAGTTCCATCGGGCAAAAACGGCATGTCTTCGACCGGCAGAATCTTGGCGATCACACCCTTGTTTCCGTGACGACCTGCCATTTTGTCGCCCACCGAAATCACGCGCTTGGTCGCGATGTAGACCTTCACCATCTGCAGCACGCCAGTCTTGAGCATGTCGCCACGCTTCATGCTGTTGAGCCGACGGTCGCGAGCGTCAATGGCGGCCTCGATTTCGGGCCAGCGCGTCTTGTGAATCGATTCCACTTCCGCAATGCGGCTCTCGCTCCGCAGCGTCGACGTGATAGCACTCACACGGAAATTCGCCGCTCGATCCGCGATAAACTTCGGATCCTGGTCGCGCACCAGCGGCGTCCCGTCCTCGTCGCTCACCGTCTTCTCGATCACCTTCTCAATGTCGGCAATCATCCCACTGAACAACTCGGCGATCGCCTGGTTGCCCTCAGTTTCCGCGTCTTTCAGTTCCTTCTCGAATTTCTTCCGCTCGTCATCGTTCAGGCTCATACGACGCGAGAACTTCTGCGCGTCGATGACAATGCCCTCGATGCCCGACGGCACTTCCAGCGAGTCGTTCTTTACTTCCTCACCGACGCGTCCGAAGATGGCGTGCAACAGCTTTTCTTCTGGCGTCAATTCCGTCTTGGACTTCGGCGAAACCTTGCCGACCAAAATATCGCCCGGTCGCACATAGGTGCCGACGCGCACGATACCACCTTCGTCGAGATTTCGCAGAGCCTTCTCGCTGACGTTGGGAATATCCCGCGTGAATTCTTCGCGGCCCAGCTTCGTTTCGCGAATCTCCACGTCGAACTCTTCGATGTGAATCGACGTGTAGGTGTCGCTCTTCACCAGGTCTTCGCTGATGATGATCGCATCTTCGTAGTTGTAGCCATCGAACGACATGAAGCCGACGAGCACGTTGCGGCCCAGCGCCAATTCACCGTTGTAGGTGGCGGCACCGTCGGCAATCACTTGCCCCTTTTCTACTCGATCACCCAGCTTCACAATCGGTCGTTGATTCAAGCAGGTACGTTCGTTGAGCCCCTTGAACTTGCGCAGTTCGTACACGTCGCCGGCGACGACGATGCGATCGCCGTCCACTGCGGTCACCGTGCCTTTACGCTTGGCTCGCACAACCATACTCGAGTTGCGTGCCACGTCCACTTCCATGCCGGTCGCCACGATGGGCGGCTCCGTCACGAGCAGCGGCACCGCTTGGCGCTGCATGTTGGAACCCATGAGTGCACGATTCGCGTCATCATGCTCCAAGAACGGAATCAAACCAGCCGATACGCCCACCATCTGGCTGGGCGACACATCGATGTACTGGACCTGTTCCGGCTGCACGATCTGAAAGTCGGAACGATGCCGCGCGATCAACGACGCGCCACCGACAATTCGGTCCTTTTCGACCGTGGTGTCAGCCGGTGCCACGTACGCATCCGATTCCTCATCCGCTCGCAACAGCACCGGTTCCTCAGAACCCAACTTGCCCTTGCTCACCTCGAGATAAGGTGTGACCAAGAAGCCATATTCATCCACGCCGGCATAGATCGCCAAGCTCGAGATCAAACCGATGTTCGTACCTTCCGGCGTCTCAATCGGGCAAATACGTCCATAGTGCGAAATGTGCACGTCGCGAACTTCGAAGCCCGCTCGCTTTCGATTCAAACCACCCGGGCCCAACGCCGACAAGCGACGTTCGTGCGTCAGCTGCGACAGCGGATTCGTTTGATCCACCACCTGCGACAACTCGCCCCGTCCAAAGAAATAATCGATCGCCCCGGACACACTCTTCGTGTTCACCAGCGTGCGTGGCGTCTGATCCGCCAGATCCTTGAGACTCATGCGCTCCTGAGCGGTACGGCGCAGTTTCAAGAATCCCTTCCGCAGCTCGTCACTCGCCAGTTCATCGATCGTGCGCAAACGGCGATTACCCAGGTGATCAATATCATCCACCTCGGCTTCGCCTCCCGATTCCGCCAATTGCACGAGATACTTGATCGAGGCGATCAGATCTTCGGGCCGCAGTGTCATCTCTTTTTCCGGCACCGCCAACTTCAGTTTGCGGTTGATGCGGAATCGACCTACTCGACCGAGCCGATAGCGATTGACATCAAAGAACTTTTCCTGGAAGAGCGCCCGTGCTTTTTCGAGGTTGGGCGGATTGCCAGGACGCAGCCGCTGGTAAATTCGCAGCAATGCTTCTTCATGGCTGGATGTTGTATCTTCGGCCAGACTGTTGAAAACCAGATTGGTCTTCGGGACCGGCACGACTTCCACCTTCGTCACGCCGCACGTGCAAATCGTTTCGGCGGCATTCTTACTAATCCGATGCCCCGCCTCCACAATAATCTCACCCGAACGGCTCGAACCGACCGGATAAACAATGTCGTCGACGGCAATCTTGCCCTCGATTTTCCCCACGCTGCGGCCATCGACCACCTTTTCGGTCGTCGTCTCGCAGAAGCAGCGGATGAGATCGGCGTCATTGCCATATTTGGCGTGCATGGCGCGGAGGAGCGTCATGGCGGAAAACTTGCCGCTCTGATCGATGCGGATGCTAAGTGCATCCTTCTTGGTGGCGTTGATCTCGATCCAGCTACCACGTTCGGGAATAATTCGGCAGCTGGGCAATTTACGGTCGACGGTGCCATCTTGCTCCATCACGAAATCCACACCGGGACTGCGATGTAACTGGCTCACCACCACTCGCTCCGCTCCGTGAATGATGAACTCGCCACCACCCAGCATGATCGGAATGTCGCCCAGATAGACTTCTTCTTCGACGGGCGTTTCTTTGTTCAGTCGCAGGACGACCTTGAACGGCTGTCCATAGGTCAAGCGCAGCTGTCGACACTCGTCAGGTGTGTAGAGCGGCTTGCACAGCTCGTACCGCACGTAATCCAGCCGGATCGTTTTGTCATAACTTTCGATCGGGAAGATTTCGCGGAGCACCCCTTCCAAACCTTGATCTTTGCGCTTTTCAGCCGGCACGTCGGTTTGCAAAAACGCAACGTAACTTTTGGTTTGGATTTGAGTGAGGTCAGGAATGCCGTAATGCTTGCGGCCGCTGCCGAAAGTCCGCACTTCCTGAGGATTGAGACGACGTTGAGCGGGAGTAGCCATGAGCTGCAAATCCTTCAAAATCGAGGAAGGGTGCTAACCGGTTTGCCGCATGCCGCGACGTAGCGCCGACAGCTAACCGATAAGCACCCTTCAAGTGACGCGCTCCCAAGGAGCGCGATAGTTGGATAAGCGCGCAAGCCGAGACAGATACAACAAGCACACGCGCGCGCTTGTACGTTTCGATCGGCTTGGTTCCGCATGCGAGTTCCAGACCGCCGACGGTTGGTCCCGTCGGCGGCAAGTTCAGGTTGGCGAACTGGGAGGAAACTACTTGAGTTCCACGGTTGCGCCGGCAGCTTCCAATTCCGCCTTGACTTTCTTCGCTTCGTCTTCCGACACTCCCTGCTTGATGGTCGCGGGTGGGTTGTCGACCAATTTCTTGGCGCCCATCAGGTCCATCGAAGTGATCTGGCGAACCACCTTGACGACTTCCAGCTTCTTGTCGCCGTGAGCAGTCATGACCACATCGAACTCCGTCTTGGCAGGAGCTGCTTCGGCAGCACCGGCACCGGGAGCGGCGGCCATCACCACCGCGCCACCAGCCGCCGGCTTGATGCCGTGAGCTGATTCGAGGTAATCGCTGAGCGCCTTAGCTTGCTTGAGCGTCAAATTGGCAATCTTATCGCCGATATCCTTCAGATCCTGTTCCAACACGGCAGAGTCCGACATGGTGCCTACGTTCCTTTCTCACTGGGTACGACGCGAACCGACTCCGCGCCTCTTTTTCATTCCAATCCGAATCACAATTGGTGGGGGCTGCTACAGCTTCACCAAGAAGCCGCCGCTTTTCACAGCTCCGGTCTCGGCATCGCGGCCCCACTTCCCGTTTCCGCGACGTCGACCGGGGACCGCGCTGGTTACGCTGCGTCCCCCTCCGATTTCTGCTTGATTTGACTGGCCAGCGCACCACCCACCGAAGTGAGCTGCGAGGCAAGTTGAGCTCCTGGCCCCAAGATTTGTCCCACCAACAGGCTAAGCTGCTCGGCACGACTGGGCCACTTGCTGACCTCTTCCACCTTCGCTGGCGTCAGCCGCTCTTTGTCGAGCACGCCGCCGCGGGTGGTTAACTTTTCAAAGGCGGGATCCTTCTGGATCTCAATCAACTCCTTCGCCAACTGGACGAAGTCGGTTGATCCCCACAGCACCGCCGCCGACCCATCCAGCCCTTCAAAGGCAGGAGCGAGCGAAGTGCCCTTCGTCGCCAGTCGCGCCAGACTGTTCTTGACCACCATCAGCTGAATGTTCTTATCCCGTAGCTTCTTGCGCAAAGCGTAGGTCTGATCCGTTCCCATGCCAATCACGTTGACCAATAGCACATCAGTCACACCCTGCAGGCGGTTTTCGATGTCCTTGGCCATCAATTGCTTTACATACTTGCTCATGACTATCCCCTACTAAGCCGCCACGCGAACGCTAGGCGACGTCGTCGCACAGATCGATACGCTCTTGATATAGGTGCCCTTGACCGTCCCCGGCTTCAAACCGCTGACGTAATCCAGGAAGGCCTGAATGTTGTCTCGCAGCGACTCGGCCGAAAAACTCATCTTCCCCACGACCGCATGCACATTGCCGCCATCGTCGTTGCGGAATTCAACCTTACCCGCCTTGTACTCGCGAACCACTTTCGCCACGTCGGGCGTCACCGTACCAGCGCGAGGCGACGGCATCAAGCCGCGCGGACCAAGAACCTTGCCCAGCGGACCCACCAAACCCATCATGTCCGGTGCCGCGATGCAGACGTCAAAGTCCGTCCAGCCATCTTTGATTTTTTGGGCGAGCGATTCCTGACCTACCTCGTCGGCACCCGCTTCCTTCGCCGCGTCGGCCATCGCCCCCTTGGCGAATACCACCACCCGCTGCGAACGACCAATGCCGTGCGGCAACACCACGGATCCACGGACCAACTGATCCGCCTGCTTCGGATCCACACCCAAGTTCAAATGGATCTCGACCGTCTGGTCGTACTTGCCAGGGCCCGCCGCACTGAAACTCTTCAGCGTCTCAACCGCTTTGGTGAGTGGCAGTGCATTTTCGGTCCGCTTGGCCGCCATCGCTCGATAACGTTTCGATTTCTTCGCCATGTTACTCTCGAACTCTCTAACTCTCGTTTGCTGTCTCGGGTCGACTCCGGCCACGCGACGACTGTTGGTCGAGCGTGCGGGGCTACCGCGCTTAACCTACCACGTCAATGCCCATGCTGCGAGCCGTACCTTCAATCATGCGTCGCGCGTGATCCAGGTCGCTGGCGTTGAGATCTTCTTTTTTCTTTTTGCAGATCTCTTCCACTTGAGCGCGAGTGACCGTGCCCACCTTTTTCTTGTTCGGCTCGCCAGACCCCGACGCGATCCCAGCCGCTTGCTTAAGCATCGCCGAGGCAGGTGGACTCTTCGTCACGAACTCAAACGTTCGATCGCTGTACACCGACACGATCACTGGAATCGGCGTGCCATTGTATTCACGCGTTCGATCATTGAACTGGTCGACGAATTGCTTCAGGTTGATACCGAACTTACCTAGCGAGGTACCCACGGGAGGAGCGGGAGTTGCCTTGCCACCGGGCACCTGAAACTTCGCTTGCCCAACTAGTTGCTTTACTTTTGCCATGTTAAATGCCTATCTGCGATCCTTAACCAGGTTTGGCCACCAAGGCCCCACTCCGGCAATCAGCCCTTTTACACCGCTTCAATCTGCCAATGATCCAACTCGACCGGGTTGGGGCGACCGAAAATGTTGATCATCACCGTCACGCGGCCGTGGGCTTGATCAATCGTCGACACCTCACCCTCAAAGTTCTGAAAATATCCTTCCTTGACTCGCACGCGATCGCCCGTTTTGAACGGGATCGCCGTCCGCACGACGCCAGCCGATTCCTCATCCGGCTTCACCACTCGCAAAATCTTCTCGACATCCGCCGTCGCCATCGGACTCGGCTTGCCCGAGCGTCCCGTGAAGTCGCCGATTCCGGGGGTTTCGCGCACCACAAACCAGGACTCATCGGTGAGTGCCATGTTGACGAGCAAATAGCCGGGGTAGAGCTTCTTCTTAACGATTCGCCGCTTGCCCGCTTTATTGAACTCGGCCACATCCTCGGTGGGCACAATTACTTCACTGAAAAAAGACTCCATCCCCGCGATCCGCACTCGCCGCAGCAGCGCGTCTTTGATCGAATCCTCGCGGTTGACCGCCACCTTCAAGATGTACCAGTGCTTGTCTAACTCGGCCCCCTCGGGCTCGTCGATCAGCTCCAGTGGCTCTGCATGCCCTTCGTACGAATACTCAACCGGCACCTGCGGAGTGTCATCGACTTCGGGCTCGTCGGCCACCACTTCGGCAGCGGATTCCGCCGCACCTTGAGCGGCTGCCGCCGAAGCGGATGCCTGATCCACCGCGTGGGGCGAATCCGTGTTACCGGCACCCGGCGAGCTGGACAGAGCGGACAGCGCGTCGCTGTGCTCTTCTTCCGGATGATTCGTTTCGCTACTCACGGTTACACTCCACTGCCTTCGCCAGTCCACCCGCCACGATCGCCGACCCGCTACTGCTTCATCACGCCCAGGACTTGGAACAAGAGACGCCAGAAGATGTCAAAACCAAATAATGTCGCCGACAACGCAAACAACACAAAGATCACCACCGCCGCACTACGTATCAGTTCGCTTTTCGACGGCCACGAAACCTTGCTCATCTCCGCTTCTACGGCGATCAAAAAATCAGCGAAACGCCAATAATTCACCAGCCGGAAGCTCACCCACAAACCTACACCCAGCACCACCAGCGGCAGAATTGTCCGTGCCCCAGGGAACCAGTCCGTTCCTTTTAACTGTTCATACAAACGATACGCAGCAAACAGCACCGTGATCGCCAGCGCCCATAAGGTAGCCTGCCGCACCACTCGGCCCTGAGTCCGCTTGTAGTATCCCAGCTGAAACAGCTCGCTCACCAGCGTCCCAGCGGTCAAACTCTTTTCGCCGCTCATCAGGCCTCCCTACACACGACAGCTAACCTCATCTAGCCGAGCAGGGGCGGCGGGAGTCGAACTCGCAACCGCTGGTTTTGGAAACCAGTGCTCTGCCAATTGAGCTACACCCCTCCAACCTAACTTAACGAGACAGGCGGAGCAGCTAGAAACCGCTCCGCCTTTCGCTCCGTAAGGCGTAATCAACCTATTCCACGATCTTCGTCACGACGCCCGAACCGACCGTGCGTCCACCTTCGCGAATCGCGAAGCGAGCACCTTCGTCCATGGCGATCGGCTTGTGCAGCTCGACCGTCACTCGCACGTTGTCGCCCGGCATGCACATTTCCGCGCCAATCAGGTTGGCGGTGCCCGTTACGTCCGTGGTCCGGAAGTAGAACTGAGGACGATAGCCGCTGAAGAACGGAGTGTGCCGACCGCCTTCATCCTTCGCCAAGCAGTACACTTCGGCTTCAAACTTCTGATGCGGAGTGATCGAACCTGGCTTGGCCAACACTTGACCGCGTTCGATTTCTTCACGACCGACACCGCGGAGCAAGCAGCCGACGTTGTCGCCCGCACGAGCTTCCGACATTTCCTTGCGGAACATTTCGACGCCCGTGACCGTCGTCTTCATCGGCTGTGGCTTCAGACCAATGATCTGAACTTCGTCACCCACCTTCACCATCCCGCGTTCCACCTTACCGGTGGCGACCGTTCCACGACCTTCAATCGAGAACACGTCTTCGACCGCCATCAAGAACGGCTTGTCGTCTTCACGCGTCGGCTGCGGAATGTAGGCATCAACTGCATCCATCAAATCGCTGATGCACTTCGAAGCGGCTGGATCCCCGGGATTGTCGTATGCCGGCTTGGCACAACCACGAATCACAGGAACTTCATCGCCAGGGAACTTGTACTTGGTGAGCAGCTCGCGGATTTCCATTTCGACCAGGTCGAGCAAATCGGGATCATCCACCAAATCGATCTTGTTCATGAAGCAGACCAGCGCGGGCACGTTCACCTGGCGAGCCAGCAGCACGTGTTCTTTGGTCTGCGGCATCGGGCCGTCGGCCGCCGACACCACCAGAATCGCGCCGTCCATCTGAGCGGCACCGGTGATCATGTTCTTGATGAAGTCCGCGTGACCCGGGCAGTCAATGTGAGCATAGTGACGCTTTTCCGTCTCATACTCCACGTGCGCCACCGCAATGGTCACCGTCTTGGTTTGATCGCGAACGGTACCACCCTTGGCGATATCCGAATACGACTTGAACTGCGCCAACTTCTTTTGCGCCTGCACCGCCACAATGGCGCTTGTCAAAGTCGTCTTGCCGTGGTCAATGTGACCAATCGTGCCGACGTTGCAGTGCGGTTTTGTACGCTGAAATTGCTCCTTGGCCATCTCTTCTTACCTGTCTCTCGAGTTTCCCGCTAGAAATGTAACCAGTGTCAACGATAACGATCTCTGGAGGAGCTGCTGACGGGACTTGAACCCGTGACCTCGTCCTTACCAAGGACGCGCTCTACCAGCTGAGCTACAGCAGCCGGTCGACAGGGCGCCCCTGGACATAGACGCCACCACACGACAAACAGCTCTTCCTCCCAACCTCTCCCAACCACGAATCACAAACCACCAACCCAGTGACGCCGTCAGCGACACCACGGAAGCCCTCTAGCTTAGGCACTCTTCGCCGTCACGAAAAGACCGCACCCAAAGAACCTCGATTTTCAATCGCATCCGCAGAGCGGGTGAAGGGAATCGAACCCTCGTGTACAGCTTGGAAGGCTGTCGCTCTACCATTGAGCTACACCCGCCGAATCTCACCATCCAACCAGCCCAATCCACTAACCTCACTAAACCAACCACCAACCACCAATCCACCAATCCACCAATCCGCTCGCCCAGCCACACCCACTCAAACCAAGTAGGCGGAGTGGAGAGTGTAGGATTCGAACCTACGAAGGCAATGCCATCAGATTTACAGTCTGACCCGTTTGACCGCTTCGGTAACTCTCCTCAGAATCGCACTCGCCTCCCCCAACACCAGCCACCAACCCTGACCTGTCCATACCAAGCCAGCGGAGGGACTTGAACCCACAACCTGCTGATTACAAATCAGCTGCTCTGCCAGTTGAGCTACGCTGGCCGAACCCTGGGCACGAAAACCGGCCAGTATACCGACCGGCGTCTTCGTTGCAAGGGCGAATCAAACCTGAGTCCCGCATTAAAACAAAGTCGCTCCATTTGAGCAACCTGGGTCCCGCGATTATTCGATCGCGGAACAGAAAAAGCACGCGCCAGCGGCCGCAATCGACCCGCGGCCAAGAGTCCCGCGATGAATCGATCGCGGGACGGAATAATGCCTTCGCCGCCGGTCACGCCCCAGACACCAAGACGGAATGGCCACGCCGCGCAGTCGTAAAAACAGGCTCTAGCCACGAGCACTGCCCCGCAACAGCCTCAGTCTGGCTCAGTCTGGCAATTCAACGTTTTCCTCAATGGCAGCCTCACGGAGCTTCACCATGGCCCGCGCTTCAATCTGACGCACCCGCTCCTTGGTCACTCCCATCTCCTCGCCCACCTGCTTGAGTGTCCAAGGTTCGTGAGCGGTATTCAGCCCAAAGCGATTGGCAATAATCCACTGCTCGCGCTCGTCCAGCCGATTCAAAATGCGCGATAACTGCTGCTGCATCTGCCGCTGCGCTCGCTCCTCCACCGCCGGATCAGATCGCAGATCGGGAGTCGACACAAACGCCTCCTCCGAACTCGTCCGAAAGCGATCACGCTGCCGCGTCTGTTCAGGAATGCTGCGAGCGAAATTTTTCATGATCGCCCACGAAGCATAGGTACTGAACTTGTTACCCCGGGAAAAATCAAACCGCTCCACCGCACGAATGAGCGACATGTTCCCGTCACTTACCAAGGAAAAGAAATCCTGCAGCGGTGAAACATGCTTCTTGGCAATCGAAACCACTAACCGCAAATTGGATTTGACGAGCTGATTCTTCAGGTCCAGGGACTGCTGGTAAAGCCGCTCAATCTCGTCCATTTCACTCACCCGCGCCCGCTCCGGGACCAGCTTCTCCCGCAGCTTCGCCGCTCGATATTTCAAGTAGTTGAACTGACGAAACATGTGCAGCTCCTGCTCCCGCTCCAAGAGCGGGTCGTCATAGAGCGATGCCAAGTACGACGGCAATCCCGCCGGCGCCCGATGCGGCACGCGCTCCGGGACCAGACCCGGCATCGGTCCCATGATCCGCTGCTCCGCCCCCGACGCCGAAAACTCTGGCGAATCCACATAATCCAGAGGCAATTCCAGAATCCGATAGGCACGCGTCTCGTTCACCAAACGATAAATGCTCGAACGCGTCCGATTAAACTGCTCCGCCAGATCCCCGATCGGAATGCCAGCTTGATAGCGCTCATAGAGCTTTTCCCGCTCCGCCCGCGGCAAATGGCCAGCATGAGGAGCGAAAATCGCGAGTTCCGGATGCGTGTCGTCGAACTCCCGCATGATGAGCCGTACCGCTTCCACACTCCGCCCAAAACGCTCGGCCACACGCCGCGCAACTTCCGTGGGACAGCCCCCCATCGCCGCTAACCGACGCACCGCCAGTAAAATTCGCTCCCGATCCCCCGCCGTGATTAAGCGAAACCGATTCGCCTGCTCCACACGCCCCCGATTCCGCTCCACAAACTGCTCCACGCTGCTCTTCAAAAAGCCCACGCGCTTCCGCCGACCCATCAAAAACCGGCGACTTACCAGCCCCTGATCCCGCCAACGCTGAATCGTCTTCGTCGACACATTGAACATCCGACTCAAATCTTCCACCGTGTGCACCGGCTCGCCCGCCTCCGCCACCGTCATGTCAGCGGAATCCGAGACATCCTCCACAAACAGACGCAGGTCATGCCGCGCATCCAGCCCCGTCATCGACTCCTTGGCGGACATCTCCGGCCGATAATCCGTAATGCGATAACAGAGATACTCAAACGTGTAGACACGCTCCGGCTCCAACTCCCCCAACAGCCGCTCCGCACGATTGGCCTGGTCGAGCTTCTTCTCTCGCGGCGCAAACCGGACCTGCTGGTCTCGCAATTGCCTCAGCAACGCAGTTTGGTAATCGCTATGCATGAATCCCACTCCCTTCCCTCAAGCAACGCACGACAGTGATGACGTTTCTACGGATTGGATGACCATCAGGTTCTCACCAGCGAAAGTTTCCAGGCGCACGTCCCGTCAGCACCACCCGTCAGCGTGTGCGATTCATACCGCAAGCCCCCGGGGTGACGTCAAGCATTTATGGAAAAATCGAAGTAATCCCCATCCTTTAACCGTGAACTCGACCCGCCCAGCGGTCGATGTAAACCGATGGCCAAGAACCGCTGCGGGCACACCCCGGCGAAAAGCCGCCGCACACGCCCCGCACAGTCCCCACTCCACCGATCGGATTCCACTTCCAAAAGCGGACCTGGTGAGATTTTCCCAAGCCGCCGCACACCCACCATTCACCCACTCCCTATCCCCGCTATCCAAAAACTCGCGATGGGCAACTTACGCAAACTACGCAGCTTACCCAGTTCATTACACTCCGGTCGCCGCCGGTTTCTGGCGCAAAGCGTGCAATTGCTCGCCGCTCTGCTCGCGGCGGAAACCCTCGGCGGACGGTCGAGCAACTCGTTCAGCGGCCAGCCCCACTGCCTGGCCGCGCCACCAGGCACCGCCAGCCCAGCCGCTAGCACTGCCGATCGCCGCACGTTCGACCTCTCCCCACAGCAGCGCCAACAGCTGCACCAGCAAGTCGTCGTGAAAGTCGAGTCCCAAGGCGAATTGAAACTCAACGCCGATGGTAAAAAAGTGATCCGTAAACCGCTCCAGGTTCGCGCGGACTTTCAGTACGAAGAAACACTGCAGCGACCTGCCCCAGCCGCCACCGGTAAATCCGCCGCGAACGCGACGCCAAACACCGCGCCGGCCGCCACTGACCAAGCGGTCCCCGCCACCGACCGTCAGCCGACGCCCCTCGTGGCCCTGCGATACTACGACAAAGCCTCGGCCGAAATCCTGATTAACAGCAAGCCCTTCCCCGCCCGACTCGCGGAATCCCACTCCCTCGTCGCACTCCACCTGCTCGACGATCAACTCACCTGCGTCTCCCCCAGCGGCCCGCTCACCCGGGATGAACTGGAACTGCTCGTGCACCCCGGCCAAAGCACCCTGCTCGACGAACTCCTCCCGGCCACTCCCGTGGAACTCAATGGCGAATGGCCAGTGACCACCACGGCCCTGGCCCACCTGCTCAACCTCGATGCCGTCACCACCGCTCAAGTCTCCGGCAAGCTCACCAAAGTCGAAGGCACAACGGCTTTCATCCAGATCACAGGAAATGTGGAAGGAGCGGTGGGAGGAATCGCGACCGAAATCCAAATCGCCGCGAAACTCAACGTCGACCTCACGCACCACTGCGTCACCTGGCTCGCCCTGGGACTGAAAGAAAATCGCTCCATTGGGCACGCTGAACCAGGATTTGAAACGAGTAGCCAGATTCGCGTGGCCATGCGGCCCAGCGCTACTCCCCAGCGGCTCACCCCACAGCTGCTCGCCGACCTCCCGCTGAACTTCGAACCCACCCAGACCCTGCTGCAATTTGAAGTCACCGAGGCAGGCTATCAGGCGCTGCTCGACCGCCGCTGGCACCTGATGATCAACCGCTCCGATCTCACCGTCCTCCGCTGGATCGATCGCGGCGACCTGATCGCGCAGTGCAATCTCACTCGACTCCCCGCACTCGCTCCCGGCAAACAGCTCTCGCTCGACGAATTCCAAGACGATATCAAGGCCTCGCTGGCCAAGAATTTTCGGCAGTTCATCGAAGCCTCGCAGTCACAAACTCCCGAGGGCCTGCGTTTGCTACGCGTCGTCGCCGCCGGCGAAGCCTCCGAAATCCCCATGCAGTGGAATTACTACCACTTGTCCGACGAAGCAGGACGGCGACTCGCACTCGTCTGCACCTTCGAATCCAGCCTCGCCGAACGCTTCGCGGAGAACGACCGGCCCCTGGTAAGCTCCCTCCAACTACTCGACCTGAACGCCGCCGCCGAACCGGTCTCCACCCAAGAACCCGCTCCGGCGCCAGAACCTGCTAAGAAGCAGCAGTAAGGCTCTCGTAGGATTTCGCGCGGAGACACCGGATTTCAAGAAGGATTTCGCGCGGAGACACTAAGCTAAGAAGAAAAGCAAACAATCCCCGTGCCTCGGTGTCTCCGTGCGAAACAATCCCCGTGTCATTCACTCGGCAATCAGCTGAGGTTGTTGAGGTGCCACTGGGCGACGGCCGCTTGAGCGTGTGCGCCGGCGTGGCGCGCGGTGCGGACGAGTGCTGCGAGGATTGGTGGATAGGCAGAGCGGCGAGCGAGCCCTAAATCCCAGCCGGCTCGGTAATACGCTTGATACGCTGCCTGCCAAGCCGACGGCTCCGACTGCCGCTCGGCCGCCCCTTCCGCCAGCCGCGCCTGCTGCCACCAGTAGGCACTCACTTGACTCGGCAGCTCGTCATGTCCGGCTCCCGCGATCAACAGCGCCAGGTATTCGTCCTGCCGCTGCGACTCGTTCCAGCAGTCGCGGAGCTGAGCCAGTCGAGCGGCCACGAACTTGCCCTGCCCGCCGCTGGCCCACTGCGAATGCAGGCGAGCGGTTTCGTCGGTGAAGGCGGACGCATGCAGCCCCGCGTAGTATTGATCACAGGCCGCCTGCCGCTCCCCGCGTCGCTCACAGGCCCACCCGGCAATCGCAAACGGCCAACTTAGATCGCTGCGTTGGTCGAGCACCCGCCGAGCAACCTGCTCGGCACCCTCCCAGTCCTGCCGCCAAGGATGGGGCGAATTTTTCCAGACGGCCGCCCCTTCCAGGCCGTGCCGCAGCGGCGCCTGCCAAGCATCGGGGATCAGAGCCCCATCGAACAGCCAGCTGGCCATCTCCGGCTCCCAGGCTACGCCCAAGCGTTGAGCGAATCGAAAATCGGCTTGCTGCCGAAACGGATTATCCAGGCACTCCAGAAGCTGTTCGCGCGCGGTCGCGGCATCGATGGTCAGCGGCTGACCGGCCGACGTCGGTCGCTCATCTCCGGCAGCAGCACTCGCCAACACCCGTTCGTTCGCCAGCCAAGACTCGGCCCACGCGCAGTGCTGATCGACCGGTCCGGCAGCCGAGTCGCGTTCGGCCCATGCCGCATGACCAGTTCGCTCGGGATTACGCGTGTAGCGCCGAGCATCGGCGAGCAAGGCGGCGGCCAAACTGTGGCCCGCTCCAATCCAATCCCCTCCGGCATGCGACCAGGCGATCCATTCCGCGATCGTGTTTGTGGCCGAGACGCGCAGACAGAGCCAGTCGCCGTAATCATTCCCAATGACCGGCACCGTATCCGGTAGCAAGCAGCCCGACCAAAACGCTCCGGCTGAAGGCTGGAGGATGTCGGACGGCGCCAGCGGCTGATGAAATTCACCACCGCCCGGCTGCTGCCAGCGCTGGGAATCCAGCCAGTCGGCCAAGTCGGGCGGCACAGCCAAGTGCAGCTGAGCGGCAAATTGCTGTGACCAACGGACTGCCATGCCGCTTTCTCTCCTGCTCCTCAAACCACCTCGAATCAAACTGCCACCCCGAATCAATTCAGCACCTGGAACCTGACCTACCCCCCGGCCGTTACCCGTGCGCGGACTTGGCGGGCGTCGGACTGAGCTCACCGATCAGCGGTAAATTGCCGGCGTCGTCAAATGGCAGCGGGCGCGGCGGCACGATCACTTCCAGATCGGTTCGACTGCGAGCCGCCTCCAGATAGGCCTCGCCACATTCCACTTCCCCCACTTCCAGCGTGTTGCGAATCCAGAGCAGCCGCGCGTGGGGAGGCTCGGTGAGTCCGATAGTGGGCAGCGCCACATCAAAGAGCTCGCGATCGCTGGGATAATCGAGCGGCAGCATGGCGGCGGTCGGATGACCGCCGGTCAACGAGTTAATGCGAGTCACCCGCTGATCCATCTGCTCGACCACGCGTGAGCGGCAGAATTCGGCGATCCCCACGCCGGTCGCATTGCCGTGCGTTTCGTGGGTGAGCCCGCGGACGGCAATCCGTTTCACCTTGGGAAATTCGTGTTCGGCGGCAGCATGATCGTTGTATTTGCGGCCAATCACATTGGTATCCATGCCGGTGCCACTGATGTTCTTCCCGATTTCATCGATGAGCAGAAAATCGGCGACGGGAAAGGGGAGCTTGGGAAGCCACTTACGGGCGAGCTGCAGGAGTTCTTTTTCCCGAGCCTCAAAATCTTGGGGAGCGACGGCCTCGATGAGTCCGGTTTCGTCATAGGCATTTTCAACGATGGCGACGCCCGCGACGATCCGGCAGCGGGAGAGCACTTCGCGGGCGACGGAGCGGAGGATTTGACCGAAGTTGTAATCCAGGATGGCGCGATGGTAGATCTTGGCTCCGGCATGTTTGCCGAGTCCGATGAGCATCATTTTCATGAGGCCGCTTTCGATATCGCCGACGAAGTTGGTGTGCGGCTTGACGCGGCCGCAGACGACGACATGGTCGGCTCCAAAAGCATGTTTATCGAAGTGTACGGGAAAACCTTCCGCCGCCTGACAGACGATCACGGTCTCCATGCTGGCTCGAATCGGGCAGCCGCAGAATTCGTCGGTCACGCCGTAGGATTGCAACACCGCTCGCTGGCCTTCAGCGGTACCGCCGCCATGACTGCCCATGGCCGGCACCAGGAACGGCTCGGCGCCCAGCGTTCGCAGGTGAGCGACGATGGCCCGGAGGATGAAGCGGATGCCGGCGATTCCGCGACTGCCAGCCGTGATCGCAACTTGTTGCCCGGGCTGAATTTTTTGACGGAGATTGAGTCGTGTAAGTTGTTCGTGGACGGTGGTTTCCACATCGGCGACGCGGGGCGCTTCAAAGGTTTGACGGACGCGAAAGATTCGGGGATAAGCAGTCATCGTAAATTTTCCTCGCACGGACTCGACGCCACGGGCTTCTTCTTGTACCTTATTGCGTTCCTAAGTTAACGGATGCTTGCCAGGACGCCTAGACAGACTGCAGAACGAGCCATGTACGCAATTATCGCCGACGGTGGTCGCCAATACAAAGTTGAACTCGAACAAGAACTCGACATTGACCTGCGAGACGTGGCGGAGGGCAGCGAGCTGACCTTTGATCGCGTGCTGGCGATTTCGAGCGAGGCTGGTTTTCAGTTAGGCAAGCCCCTGGTGGCGGGCGCCGTGGTGACCGCGAAAGTGATCAAGACCGGCGTCAAAGGCCCGAAGGTCTCGATTCAAAAATTCCGTCGCCGCAAGAACTACCGCCGCCGCACCGGCCATCGCCAGCAATACATCCGAGTGCGGATCAGCAAGATCCAACCCGCCTAAGGCATCTTCGTATTTCGGGCTCTTTCGGACTTCCCGTGGTTGGTGCACGGCCACTGCGGGCTAGGTTCGTTTCTTGTTGTCCAAACGCATTACAGCTAGAGAGTCGGCGGCCAGAGCGCGAGGCCCGACATCTCCGCCCATGGTACCGCCATGGATCGTCGGGGGCGACCTTTAGCTAACGCTCAAAGCACGCACTTCCCCGGCCCGGAGGGCCAGCCACATATCAGCCCATGGCAACGCTATGGGCAGGCGTGGGCGTCCTCGCCCTTTCGGTCAAAGCACTTCCCCGGCCCGGAGGGCCAGCCACATATCAGCCCATGGCAACGCTATGGGCAGGCGTGGGCGTCCTCGCCCTTTCGGTCAAAGCACGCTCCGGCCCGGAGGGCCAGCCACATGTCAGCCCATGGCAACGCCATGGGTCGGCGCGCGTAGGCGGCCCTTTTTTGGTCATGCAAAAATATCGGTTCCCCGGGTTCGGTCGGTGCGGCCACGGGCC
>JBIIHW010000002.1:0-337800 GCA_044235425.1 Pirellulaceae bacterium | reverse complement strand
TTTCGAAAATAAAAAAATACGGCACCCGTGTGAGGGGGGGCGCCCCCCCCCCCCCCCCCCCCCCCAACCCGGGGAACCGTGACATGCGAGGAGTGGCGGGGCTTCGTACCCCATGGCGACGGTGCAACTCGCCGGAAGCTCGTTGTACCTCTGCCATGGGCTGATTTGTTGTCGCCCCATCCGGGGCTCGGCTCTGCTCGATCAATCGATTGATAACACCGGCGATCTTCTCCTCAACGCGCCGCGGTTACGGAGATTCTCCGGCGCTCGTTCCAGGCGTTTACATGCCTGGCTATCAAATGCCACGGCTCCGCCGTTCAGGAGATTTTCTTTGGGGCGCCGAGCCCAAGCGCTTACGCGCCTGGCTATTGAATGCCACGGCCTCTTCCCACCGAGAACTCTGCGTTCCGGTGTCTCCGTGCGAAATCCTTCCGCCGCCGTGGGCAGAAAACGGTTTAAGTGGTCTTCATCCACTCACCCGCCCCGCCTGACGCATCCGCCGGCGGGCGCTTCGAGGCGTCCGCAGAGCGACCATCCAGCCTACCCAGCTTGCCCCGGCCCCCGCCTGCGGACCCGAAAAAACGTTCGCAAAAAAAGTTTTTTCTCTTCGCGCGCGAGCTGCCTGACGGGCGGAATTTCTTAACCAGTTATCGGCTCGAAGGTTAACAAACACCGCCGCGCGAGGGGGGCGAAACGGGGCGCGCGCGCGGTCAGCGCGTAACATCGTTCCAGCGTTCAAGATCGAACTTATTTTCCGGCGCGCGTTGACGGTTTCGCTGAGATCGTTAAACTCTCGCCCCTACGCAATGAATGGTGGCTGCGATTCGTGCTTCTACAACATCTGGTAGAACTGCAGCCACAGTAGGAAGCTTACGGCGAGCGTTTTTTTAGACAGCAGGAGGCTGATTTTCTGGTGCTGAAAAGGCTTGCCATCCGATCCATCCCCTGTAAGAATGTTCAGTCGTGCCGTCCACCTGTGCGGATGGCCGATCCCCAGCAAGGAGCTCACTCATGGCCACAGTTAAGCAGGATCGCCCTCAATCGCGTTCACGAGCGTCGCAGCGAGCGGCCGCTGGCCCCACCAGCAGCGGCTTAAAGATCGACGCCACGTTCTGTCCCACGGATGTCAAAGATCCGTTCGACACCGTCAACTGGGAACTGCGTAAGGCGACCATCAAGGATGAGAGTGGCAAGCCGCTCTTCGAACAGACCGACTGCGAAATCCCGGCTTCCTGGAGCCAGCTCGCCACCAACGTTGTGGTGAGCAAGTACTTCTACGGCGAAAACGGGACGTCGGAGCGGGAGCGAAGTGTACGAGCGGTGATTCATCGCGTGACGCGCACCATCGCGGACTGGGGACTGGCCGACGGCTATTTCGGTTCCGCCGACGATGCCGAACGTTTCTATCGCGACCTGTCGTGGCTCTGCCTGCACCAGCACGGAGCGTTCAATTCGCCGGTGTGGTTCAATGTCGGGCTCTTTCATCAGTACGGGGTGACAGGCGCCAAGTGCAATTGGCACTGGAGCGAAGAGCGACAGGAGTCGATTCAGCCGGACAATCCTTACGAATATCCACAGGGCTCTGCCTGTTTCATCCAAAGCGTGGATGACAACATGGAAGACATCATGCGGCTGGCGACCAGCGAAGCGATGCTCTTCAAATTCGGCTCCGGTACCGGC
Source organism: Pirellulaceae bacterium (assembly GCA_044235425.1). Taxonomy (GTDB): domain Bacteria; phylum Planctomycetota; class Planctomycetia; order Pirellulales; family Pirellulaceae; genus JBJSXJ01. The sequence goes on along the minus strand of JBIIHW010000002.1, from coordinate 336,120 downwards.
ACCGACCTTTCCACGATCCGTTCACAGCGTGAAAAACTGTCGGGCGGCGGACGTCCGTCGGGCCCGCTGTCGTTTATGCGTGTGTATGACCAGATTGCGGCTGTTGTGAAGTCGGGTGGAAAGACGCGGCGAGCGGCTAAAATGCAGTCGCTCAAGGTCTGGCATCCAGACATCATGGAATTCATTGAGTGCAAGTGGAAGGAAGAGAAGAAGGCCCACTGCCTCATCGAAAAAGGCGGCTACGAATCAAACTTTAATGGCGAAGCCTATAGTTCGATTCTGTTCCAAAACGCCAATTTGTCGGTGCGTGTGACCGACGAGTTCATGGGGACGGTGGAGCAGGATGGCCAGTGGCACACGCGGTGGGTAACGGACCCGAATCACGAAGGCCCGACCTATGCTGCCAAGACGGTACTGGGCCGGATGGCTGAATGTGCCTGGCACTGCGGCGATCCGGGCGTGCAATATGACACGACGATCAATCGCTGGCACACCTGCCCGAATTCGGGCCGCATCAATGCCAGCAATCCCTGTTCGGAATACATGTTCCTGGACAACACCGCCTGCAACTTGGCGAGCATCAATTTGATGAAGTTCCGCCGTGGCGATGGCACGTTTGATGTGCAGCGCTTTGTGGCAGCTTGCCGTTTGTTCTTCATCGCGCAGGAGATTTTGGTAGACCATGCCAGCTATCCGACCGCGGATATCGCTCGCAATAGCCATCTGTTCCGCCCGCTGGGCCTGGGCTATTCCAACCTGGGAAGCTTGCTCATGGCGGCCGGCCTGCCCTACGACTCGGATGCCGGCTACGGGATGTGCGGCACGATTACGTCGCTGCTGCATGGAGCGGCGAATTTGACGAGTGCGGAGATGGCGGCCGTGGTCGGACCGTTTGCCGGTTACGCGGCCAATCGCGAGCCGTTCCTGCGGGTGATGCAGATGCATCGCGATGCCGTGGACAAGGTGAACGACGCCGCACCGACGTACCTCAAGGATGCCGCTCGCAACATTTGGAACGAAGTGTTGGCGGAAGGTCGCAAGAACGGGTTCCGCAACGCTCAAGCGACCGTGCTGGCTCCGACCGGTACGATCAGTTTCATGATGGACTGCGACACGACTGGAATTGAACCGGACATCGCGCTGGTGAAGTACAAACAGCTGGCGGGCGGTGGCATGCTGAAGATCGTCAACCAGACGGTCCCGCTGGCACTCAAGACGCTCGGCTATGACGAACCGCAGGTGAAGGCGATCATCCGGCATATCGACGAGCAGGACACGATCGAGGGTGCACCGGAGCTGAAGGCGGATCACTTGCCCGTGTTTGACTGTGCGTTCAAGCCGGCCAATGGGGTACGCAGCATCGCCTGGAAGGCTCACATCCGCATGATGGCGGCCGCTCAGCCGTTCCTCTCGGGAGCGATCTCGAAGACGGTGAACATGCCGACGGAAGTGACGCCCAGCGACATCGCCGATGCGTACCTCTGGGGCTGGAAGCTCGGCCTGAAAGCGCTGGCGATCTATCGTGACGGCTCGAAGCAAAGCCAGCCGCTCAACACGAAGTCTGAGGGCGATAAGGCGAAGGAGGAGAAGGCTACGCCGCGTCCTCGTCGCGAACGTCTTCCGGACACTCGGCAGTCGGTCACGCACAAGTTCAACGTGGGTGGCCATGAAGGCTACATCAACGTGGGTCTCTACCCGGACGGTCGACCGGGCGAGCTGTTTATCACGATGGCGAAGGAAGGCAGCACGATCGGCGGCTTGATGGACGCCTTCGGTACCGCCGTCTCGATGAGCTTGCAGTATGGAGTGCCGCTGGAGGTGCTGGTCAATAAGTTCTCGCACACGCGGTTTGAACCGATGGGCCACACGACCAATCCAGACATTCGGATTGCGAAGAGCGTCGTGGACTACATCTTCCGCTGGATGGGAATTCAGTTCATGCCCGGCTTCCGCGAAGCGAACCAGGGTGCCTTGCCGAAGTACGGTGCGGGGAGCTCGAACGGTTCGTCCAGCGAGGGGAGCAAGGGAGATGATGAAGCAGCTAGTGCGCCCGCTACCATGAAGGTCAGCGGGCCAGCACGCTCTCGTTCGACCAGCGGGGATGAGCCCAAGCAGGTCGAAGCCAAGTCCGGTGCGAAGAATGGTCATTCAGCAGCCAAGACACCGAAAATCGACTACGCCGCGCTCGACCGAGCCGGAGCTGCGATGCAGGTGGACGAACATGGCATGCCCATGACCAATCGCAACGACCAATTCGCTCGTTTCCAAAGCGACGCACCCAGCTGCGACAACTGCGGTTCGATCACGGTTCGCAACGGCAACTGCTACCTCTGTCACAACTGCGGTAACAGTATGGGCTGCTCGTAAGACGACCAGGAACCACGATTCATTGGAATCGGACGAGCACTACGAAGCGGACGAATCTTACGAATCGGACGATGCGGAATTGAGAAAAGGCAGACTCAAGCGAAATGCGGAGTCTGCCTTTTTTCGTTTACTACTGGGATTTGGCAAAACCTCGCGAGCTTTGCGCCTTTGCGTGAGCCTCTCCGAGGGATGATCACGCCAAGGCGTAAAGGCCGCCAAGGAGTAGAAGAGTTGTTGAGCGAGGAGTCGATCAGGTCTGCTCATGACTCCGCCGTGTGCCGGCGGCTGAGGCACCTCGCCGCACTCTTTTTTTGTTATCCTTAACGGCTGGCATCGGCGCGCCAGTTCGACGAGGAGCAACATGAGCCCAGCCCCTAGCATCTTTCCACCATTTTTCTGCTGGCTCCGTGACGCCGCTGCATTTCGTGGCGCTAATACATTCCGTGCCGCGAGCTCACTTGGGGGCTCTTGTATCCGCTGCCTGACCCTGGCGATCGTTCTCTTGCTGTTCGCACCATACGTGGATTTGCCAACTCAGCAGGCGAGTTCTACGACTGCTCGCCTGATGGCGGCCGAACCCACTCCTGCGCCTCTGCCGCCCGGCGAGGCGACGCGGGCGATGCAGCTTCCCGACGGCTTCACGGTCGAACTATTCGCCGCGGAACCACAGCTCGTGCAACCCGTTTCCTTCTGCGTGGATCAGCGCGAGCGAGTGTGGGTGGCCGAAGCGCTGAATTATGGTGAATGGCAAGCCACCGGGCAGGATCGCATCATCGTCCTCGAGGACACCGATCACGACGGTCGAGCGGATCGTAAGACGCTGTTCTACGAAGGCCTGAATTATGTGACTGGGATCGAAGTTGGATTTGGTGGCGTCTGGGTGATGTCCCCCCCGTCACTCTACTTCATCCCCGATGCGGACGGCGACGCTCGTCCCGACGGTCCACCAAAAGTGCTCTTCGACGGCTTCGGCTATCGGGAGAGCCGCCACAACTTGGCGAATGGTTTTACTTGGGGCCCCGACGGTTGGCTCTATGCGGGCCATGGTCGCACGAGCCCATCCAAGGTTGGTCGTCCCGGCACCCCGGACAACCAGCGCGTGCTTTGTGACGGCGGAGTTTATCGTATTCATCCTACTCGCCTGGTCTTCGAGAATTTTGCCGACGGCACTACGAATCCTTGGGGAGTGGATTTCGATGACTGGGGCCAATGCTTTGTTTCCAACTGCGTGAATCCACACCTGTTTCACATGATTCAAGGTGGGCACTATGAACCGTGGCGCAATCGACCGGCAAGCCTCTACGCCTATGAACGCATTCCGACGATCGCCGATCATTTGCATTATCCGACCGGCCGCACCCGTGTGATGCGCGGAGAATCGGCGGAAACTCTGGCACTGGGCGGTGGCCACGCCCACTGCGGCACGCTGATCTACCTGGCCGATCAGTTTCCCGCCGAGTATCGCAATTCGGTGCTGATGTGTAACGTGCATGGCCGGCGAGTGAATCGCGATCGACTTCAACAGCGAGGGTCCGGTTACGTCGCCAGTCACGCTCCCGATCTGATGATCGCCGCCGATCCTTGGTTCATGGGTGTCACACTCAAACAAACGGCCACCGGAGGAGTACTCGTCAGTGATTGGTCGGACACCGGCGAATGTCATACTTATAAACCCAATCGTGGTTCCGGTCGCATCTATCACATTCGCTATCAGCCCGCAGCGAAGCAGACATCAGCGAAGCAAACATCAGCGAAGCAAACATCAGCGAAGCAGCCCTCCGTTAAGCAACTCGATCATCCCACCAACCTCGAACAACTCGACGACCTAGCACTCGCTAAACTTCAACTACACGCCAACGACTGGTTTGTTCGACACGCTCGTCGTTTGTTGCAGGAGCGTGTGGCTCGCGGAACCAAGATCAGCGCCCCGGCGATCGAATTCCTGGAACGTACGTTGCGCGAACATGATGACGAGCGACGACGACTCCGCGCTCTCTGGACCTTACATGCGACTGGCAATTTGAGCTCAGCGAAACTCGAAGAACTGCTCGCCGCTGACTCCGCTTGGATTCGTGCCTGGTCCGTGCAGTTGCTGGCGGAAACTCCACCCACGGAACAGATCCGCCGACGATTCGCGGAACTGGCAGTGGCGGAACCTTCACCCGTGGTGCGACTTTATTTGGCAAGTGCGTTGCAGCGTATGCCGCCGAATACCCGGCAACCGCTGACACTCGCCCTCGTGCGTCACGCGGAAGATCGCGACGACCCGAATCTGCCCTACATGATTTGGTATGGAGTGGAACCGCTGATTGCCGAAGATGCGGACGCCTGCTGGGAAATCCTTTCCGCGAATACGATTCCGCTGATCCACCGCCTGGCCGTTCGTCGTTTCACGGAAGCGAGCTTGGCGCAAGGTCGTACTCAACCAATCAGTGACCTGCTGCAGTTCATCGCTCGCCATTCACCCAGCAGCCAAGCTGGAACGAAGAGCGAGCGCGAGGCTGTCGCGGACTGGCTACAGGGACTGCGCGAAGGTTTACGCGGCACGAAAAAACTGGCCGTCCCCTCCACCTGGAAGCTCGCCTACGACCAGTTGAGCAAGTTGGCCGATGAGCGAATGGAAGAACACCTGATTGCGCTCGGTTTGCAATTTGGAGATGAGCAAATCATCACCGATTTGCGCACTCAAGTACGGGATCGTGCCGGAGACAGCAACCGTCGGCGGCGAGCCCTCAACGTACTCGTGGAACGTCAAGTGCCGGGACTCGCCCCCGTACTTATCGAACAACTCGACGATGCACCGCTCCGCGAGATCGCCCTGCGCGGTCTGGTGAGCTACGCCAGTGACGAAACACCGGCGCGAGTCCTCGCTGGCTATGCCCAGTGGACGACCAGGGAGCGTCAACAGGCCGTCGCGGCACTCGCCGCTCGACCCACTCATGCCACTCGCTTACTCGATGGCATTCAGCAGGGAATCATTCCTCGAGCAGACGTCTCGGCCTTCGCCGCTCGTCAAATTCATGCTTACAACGATGAGGAGCTCAGTGCACGACTGTTAAAGCTCTGGGGGGCCGTACGCGAGACGCCGGAGCAAAAGCGGCGCCAGATCGAACGCTATCGATCTCTGCTGACTCCGGCGGGCCTGCAAACAGCCGATGCGGAACATGGTCGAGAGTTGTATCGCAAGCATTGCGGACAGTGTCATCAGCTATTTGGCGAGGGCGGTAAGATCGGCCCAGATCTCACCGGATCAAATCGTCGGAATCTGGATTATTTAATCGGCAACATCGTCGATCCCAGTGCCGAGATTGGCCAAGACTATCGGCTCTCCGTCCTGACGCTCGCCGACGGTCGAGTGATCACGGGCATGATTGTCGAACAAACTCCGCAGCGACTGGTGGTACAAACCGCAACCGACCGCCTGACACTGTCGAAGAGCGACATCGAGACGATCAAGGAGTCGACTCAGTCGATGATGCCCGAAGGCCAACTCGAACCATTATCGAATCAGCAGATACGCGATTTGCTGGGGTATATATCTGGGCTCATACCTCCCCCCGCTGCTCAGCCCACGATTCCGAAAGCATCCGGTGTGGGTCGCTAAATGATCCGTTTATAGGATTTCAGGAGCATGTGATCATGAGTGAAACCTCAGCTGCAGGCAGTCTGCGGGTTGACGGCTTGGTAGAAAAACCCCAGACGATCAGCTGGCAAGATCTCGCAAACCTTCCAGCGACCGCACGGATAGCGGATGTCAGTCAATTAGGGGCAAAACGGCGAGGCGAAGCGGTGCGTCTGTCGGCGCTGTTAGAGCTCGTCGCCGTCTCGTCGGACGCCACCTACATCGGCCTGCATGCCACTCGAGATGACTTTCACGCGAGCGTGCCGCTGGCGTCGGTGCGTGATCGCGCGTTGGTGGTTTACGCTCTCGATGGCCAGCCGCTTAGCCCATCCGCCGGCGGCCCATTTCGGTTCTTCATCCCCGACCATCAGGCGTGCCATACACATGAAATTGATGAATGTGCCAACGTGAAGTTTGTGGATTGGATCGAGTTCACCCTGGGACGTGGCCATGACAATCGCCCTCAGGACGACGCTTCACATGCCGCTCTACACCAAAAGTGATCGTCGGCTGACGGTTTATGGTAAGAGTTACGTGAGGGCATGGAGATGACCGTGGGGATTTAAACAGAGAGGCAGTAAAGATCACAGACTTGGAGTTTTTTAATACTCCATTTTTTTAAGATCTACTAACCGAATCTCTGTGCCTCTGTGCCTCTGTGCCTCTGTGCCTTTGTGCCTTTGTGCCTTTGTGCCTCTGTGCCTTTGTGACCTTTGTGCCTCTGTGTTAAAAAACCTACCCACCCCTTAAACAACCTCACGAAATGCCTTCTTCATGGGTACTAAGCTTATTCCAGCCCCAGCGCACCGGCGGGCGGAATCGGCACTCCGGCCACTCGACCTAAGCGGTGGTTCGGTAACGCTCGTGGTTCAATCATGAAGACGACCCCAAAGTTGTCACGGCTGAAGTCATAGTTGGCCCCGAGACGAATGAGGAAAGATTCGCCGGCTCGCGTCAAACTAAACGACTGACTGTGATTACCACCCTCACCAAAGTCATAGGACGAAGCCGTGGTGACAATCCACTTTTCGTTCATGCGATAATCGAGCACCAGGTTCACGAGTTGGCTATCGAGTGGCGTGAGCGCACCGGTCTGCTTGGCACCTTGAATCGTACGATAGCCCATGTACAAACTGCCTCGATCCGGCCGACTGATGAGTCCCCCGACGGAAACGGTGCGGAGTGCATCATCGAACATATCCATGTAGCCATCGGACAACAGCGTGAAGCGATCACCGATATGCCAGCGGAAGTCGTAGTCCAAGAGTCCCAAGGTTTCGCCAAAGTTGTCTCGTGAAGGATTCGCAAACAGGGACGCGTGAGTATCGAGCACAATCCAATCGATAATGCGTTCGCTGCCGGGAGTGCCACGCTTCGTCTGCCACCGCTGACGCACGCCGAGTTTGGCCATCGCTAAGTCTTCCGCAATCTCAGTAACGGGCGACGAAACCCAGCTCTGCAGTCCAGATCGCATGGCAAAGTTGCGCGGGTCAAACCGCTGCGGCACGATCGTTCCCGCAGGCTGATTGTAGGTATTAAACAGCAATCGCCGTCGAAACTGCTCGATTGCATCATCGTCCAGCTGTTCATATTGAGGCAGTTGATCGAGATTTTTGCTGGCGTCCGCGTATAGCAACTCAGTCTCGAAATTGATTTTGTGAGCGAGTCCGTTGAGGTTGAACAGTTCGCTTTGGATATTCGGATCGGCACGCCAGAGAGGTAAATTCATGCGCACGCCGGCTTGACCGTAAAGTCGCGTGAGTGGTTCGCCGGTGATGTCTTCGCCCCAGTAGGCAGCTTCGCCGAGTATATACGGCACGAACTTAACGGGACCGAGATCGATGGGCAGATCAAATTCCTGGCGAGTGGCCGTGTGCAGACCTTCACGATCCGCTTCGCCACCGAGGACCGAGAATTTGGCAGCATCCTGTGGATCGGTGGGCGTGGCCGCATCATGGAGATGAGCGTAACCGATATGGGAATGCTCGAACCAGGTGAAAACATTGTTCACCGGTGCCGCTCCAATCCAATAGTGATCGAAGCGTGGCAGCCAGTCGGATTGCATAAAGGCAGAGTTCACTCGCACATCACCTGCGAGGCTCCAGGCACGATTATCGACGATGCGTTTAAGCTCCAGGCCGGTCGTGAGATCTTTACGCGTATCCCATTCACGCTCGTAGTATTGCTCCAGAAAATTACGATCACTCACCAAACCAAGCTCGCCGGTAAACTGATAGCCATCGCCGAAACGTTGCCGATGATCCCAGACCACACGCCCTCGCCATTCATCATTGGGGATCAGGCTGCGACGATCGATTCCTAGATTATCTGTTCCCGTGTCATAAATTCCCCAGGCATCGAATTCGCCTTTATAAGGGCCAGGGATGCCGAGCAGTGTATCGCCCTGATAGCGATAATTGGTGCCACCACCCGGGCCGCGTTTCGAAAGATAATCCGTGGATAATAGCCAGCGAGTACCAGAACGCTGATTTCGCAAACCTAGCAACTGATAAACATCCCAGTCGAGCATCACTTGAGTGCCAAAGATTTGATCTTGTTTGAGCTGCACTCGCTGTAAATAGTAGCCAGGATTATTGAGATCGGTCGCGATGGTTGGCCAATAAAAGACGGGTAATCCACCGACAAAGATCCAGTTGTCACGGCTAGTCGCCAGATAACTATGATCGGCCATGACTTCGCCCGTTACTTGATCCGAGACGGGTAGCCGTGTGAGAGGATCCAAGCGAGTGCTCGGCGTATCGACGAGCTGTACGGAGTTCGCTTGAAACCAATAGCGTGGCACGCCGAGTCGACTGGTGGTGAGAGCGGCACCGTTAGCCTGCAGCGTCTGTTGGTTAAACATCTGCAGCGCTTCCGCTTTGAGTCTCACGAGGCCATTGTAGCGCGGAACAGGCGTCAGCATTTCGGCGTTCAAGACTACTCCGAAACGATTTGTCACGTTGTAGTACATGCGCTCGGCATAGATCACCCGATCACCTTCGCGAAAGACGATGTTACCTTCGAGATAGACTTCAATCGGCTGCTCGGATTCCGGTTCCGGCTTGGCATCGGCAGTTCCCAGATTGATGCCATTGGTGGGCAGTTTTCCCCAACAGACAACTCGGTCGGCTTCTACATCGATGCGTTTCACGCTGTATCCCTGAAACTGCACGTTATCGATAGCATCGAAGACCAGTCGAACGCCGGAGTCGACGTAGAAGCCCATTGGCTTTCCGTCCGGACCATCCCAGGTTTTCACATTGAACCCACCGCTATTTCGTGATTCGATCTTCTTGATGGCGGCACCCGGAGCAGACTTAGGTGCGTTGGGCGTTGAAAAGGGTGCCACTCCCGGCGGCAAGCCAGCTCCCGTCGTGAAACCACCGGGCGGCATCATCGCGGGTGAAAAGGCTCCTGGTGGTAGAGCCGCATTTCCCCCCGGCCCCAAGGCAGGATTTGCACCCGGTGCTTCCCCTTGATAATTCGATTGATAGCCGCCACCTGAATAGCTACCAGCGTAGGGCGGTGGATAACTCTCGGGCGGATAGACAGCCTGCGGTAGATTCGGTGGTGGCACCGGTCCGGGGATAAGTGACCCGGGTTGATAGACGGTGTTCGGAGTGGGGCCAGTGGGATTCAAGCTGTCCAGCTGCGAACCGGTGAGCGGCCGGTTGGGACCATTCATTTCGACCCACTGAGCTGGCATGACAGGTGGTCGATGGGCTTGGCGAGCGGTGCTCGCACGTGTCCACAGAGCGGGCTTTGCTTGTGGCTCCCCCGTCGCCACGGGCACCCGCACCTCAATTTCATTCCACGTGTGAAACTGACCGAACCAGTCGCGATCCCGCAATCGACTCGTGCGTCGTGGAGTGGTGTTTTGAAGTTCGAGCGTGACATCACCCTCCAGATAGGCAAGCACTCGACTGGGGGTTTCGCTCTCCGCACTCTCACGTTCAATCCAGAGGACTGCCTGTCGACTTTGCGCTCGATGCTCACCTTGCTGCAATTCACAACCTTGTTCGAATAACCAAACTTCGAACGCGCCTTGTCGCCACCGTTGTCCTTCGGTGGCGCGAATGGTAATCGCATCACGTGGGTCGGCAACGGGCAGAGCGATATCGCTTTCGGCGGAGGCCGATGACAGAACGAATGCCGAGATCAGGATGAGCGGCACGAGCGTCAGGCCGCGGAGGAGTCGTGGCAGTTGCATGAGCCCTTGTAGGAGCCGAGGCAGCTGCGGAGCTGCGGCCAGGTGAAGCGTTCGTCGGAGCTGCCAGCGCGCACCGCGAGTGCGGGCGCGGCGCGTGCGCGGGACGCAGGTGAGCGGCTGTGAGTAGAATTCACCGAGCGGCTTCAGAGGGCAGCATCCTTGCTTCCAGCTCGTTCCAAACTTATTAACCCACCATGAATTAACCAGTTAGAACGAGGTTTTGGGTGGCGGATTATAGGAGCATACCGGGAAGGTCGCAAGGCTTGTTTTCGACCGAAACAAAACACACAAGACCATACTCACAAACAACTTACATCCTGTCGCGAGAACAAATCCGAGTTCCCGCAGCGGCCGCCAGCAGGGCGACCAGCGGCATCACTGGAGCACGCATTCGCGGGTTGCTCCAGTAGATCAAATGGGCGGCCTGGAAGACGAGAATGATGAGCAGGCACCAGCCCCAGGGCATCCATGAACCGGAAAAGATCGCCGCGACCGGCTCGGCGACTCGCTTGGCCGCGCCACGAGCCACCGCCAGGAGGCCGAAGAGCGCGCTGGTAAAGACCAGGCTATACCAAATCCCGATCGACCAGCGAACTGCTCGGGCTCGTGGCGATTCGGCGATCGAGCGGGCATGCGGGAGGAGTCGCCAAAACTGTACGACGCGATCGAAGCACGCACGTACAAATCCGTCGGGCTGCTCGGCGATCGTCAGCCGCGCAGCTTGATAGGCGAGTGCCTCGCGAGCCAATTCCGACTGCGCAGTGCCCGCTACGGGAACAGGCTCGCCCTGCTGGCCCACCTTGTGCCGAGCGTCAGCCAGCATTTGATCGGGGTGACGAAGTTCCCAGACTTCCCCCGGACGGCGTTCACGCAAGAAACGATAGAACGAATCGTTATTGCCGAGCAGCAAGGTGTAACCGCCATGTGTGGTGGTGGTGATCCAGCGTCCCAGGACGAGCCGATTGCGCAGCACCCAGGGCGAAAGTACGGCGAGCGCCACGAGCAGGCTGGCAAACGCCATCCACCTCATGCGCCGTCGATCGTGGGCAGCGCTGGCTTTCGCGCTGATATTTGTACTGGCACTGGTAACGACATTTGTACTGGCAGTCTTGTCCACGTCTTGAGAGGGGCTGGGATTGGCAGCGCGGCGACAGACGAGAAAACTTGCGGGCATGAGCACAACCAACGGCAAAAAGGTGGGGCGGCACAGGGCGGCCAAACCAAGACTGCATCCTGCCATGACCGCCCAGCGCAGGGTGCCAACGGAGATCGTGCGCGAGGCGGTATAGACGATGACCATGGTCAAGCAGGCGGCGAGCGTTTCGGTCATGACTTGCGACGATTGGTTGAGCAGTAGTGGATCGAGCACCACGATGCCAGTGGCGGCGTAGGCTCGCCAAACCGAGGCGTGGAGCCAGTCGCGCGCCAACAGCCAGACAAGGACGCTGGTGATCACCCCGAGTGCCAAGTGCAAGATCGCGATGCTGTCTGGGTCACCGAGGCCGGCAGGAGTAATCACGGCGAGTATCAGCGGATACAAGGGGGGCCGGTAGGCTGTCGGAACAACGGGCGATTTGGGGGAAGGTTGTGGAGCCTGCGTGTCGTGGCGGCTGGATGTGGCAGAGTGAGAACCAGCCGTAGACGATTGCTCGAAGTCGGCGGTCGGCGACAGTAGTCCATAAACCCCATGTTCGCGAATCACTCGACTGATCAATCGATAGGCATCGGGATCCGCTTCCAGCGACGTTCGATTGGCAAACAGGAACGTGCCGCGAAGTAGCAACGAGCCGATGACGACCAGCAACAGGTGGCGACGAGGCGACATGAATGGAGTCAGTGTGTTGGTGTTCGAGTGACGTCTGGTGGCGAGGATGCTGGCTTGTGGATGCTGGTGTGTGGATGCTGGTGTGTGGATGTTGGTGTGTGGATGTTGGTGTGTGGATGTTGGTGTGTGGATGTTGGCGTATGCAGGTGTGGCAGCGAGCGCTTAATGTAACTTGCTGGCTTGTGGAAACGCACCCCGGAACTGCCGCAAATCTGCGAGGCAACATCTTGTGCTACTAGGAAGTTTCGCAGATTCCTGGATACTTACCGGGTTGAGTTTTCGGTTAGGGTCCACAGAGCGACTCGATCGCTGGCTCTGTGTGTCGTGAAACTACCTCGGGACCGCTTTGCTCATGCTCACCACCATTCTGCAAAAACTACTTTCCAACCGCTGGTGGTGGTTTTTGTGCGCGTGCACTCTCGCTGCGGTGGCCTATCTACCCGCCTCGCGAGTCACCTACAACCGCTCGATCGAAAACATGTTTGCGGCGGGAGACCCGATTGTCGAGCCGTATCGGCGGCTGAAACGCGTGTTTGGCGGCAACGAATTGGTACTTGCCGTGTACGACGACCCGGAGCTGCTCGCCGCAGACGGCCGTGGCATCCGGCGTTTGGCGGAAATTCGTCGTCGCCTGGAAGAGATCTCTGGGGTGCGCGAGGTATTAAGTCTCGATCGGCCACTCGGTGAAATCGTCGTTGATCCGGATAGTGATGTAGCCGCTCGCATGCGGGAGACGATGTCGGGTTACACACATGGCAGCGACGGTCGCACGGTAGCGGCGGTCTGCATGCTGGCGCCGGTCGAGGAGCAGCCGCAGGGTCATGCCTCGACGATCACCGCGATTCGGGCGGTGATGGATGATCTGCCGGACGGTCTCGCGCCAGGGCTGATTGGTGGTGAGCCGGTGTTGGTAGAAGAGGGATTTGCGGCGCTGGAGGTCGATGGTCGGCGATTGGCTGTTTGGTCGACGATTTTTGTCGGAATCACGATTCTGCTCTGCTTTCGCAGTGTGCGCTGGGTCCTGATCCCGCTGCTCATCGTGCAATGGACTCTGATAATCACGGCCGCACTGCTCGCGGTCACCGGTTTACGACTGTCGCTGGTCAGTTCCATGTGGGCATCGATTTTGACGGTGGTCGGTATCGCGACCGCCGTTCATTTACTGGTGCAATATCGCGATCTGCGGCGGGAGGGGAAGTCGGCGGAGTCAGCGCTGCTCCAGGCGTCGCTGCTGGTAGCGATGCCGATTGTCTGGTCGCTGGTGACCGATGCCTGCGGTTTTGGTTCGCTGTTGATTTCGGGCGTAGGCCCGGTGCGAGATTTTGGATTGATGACTGCCGTCGGTTCACTCCTGGTGCTGATCGGCTTAGTCACCATCACACCGACGCTGGCACTCGTGGGACGCTGGGACGATTCACCCACCACGGCTTGGGGTGAAGGACAGTTAAACGGCGTGCTCACTCGACTGACTCACTGGGTCGAGCGGTATCCGCGCACGATTGTCACGCTGCTGGTAGCCGTACTCGTGCTGGCACTGGTCGGCATGAGGAATGTGGATGTGGAGACGGATTTCACGAAGAATTTTCGTGCTGGCAGTCCCCTGGTACGTTCCTATGAATTCATTGAAACTCGACTGGGCGGAGCGGGCGTGCTGGATGTGTTACTGCCGTCAAAGGAATCGCTCGACTGGGAGTACCTGCAACGAGTGCTGCGTTTGGAGGAGCGACTGCGGCGCGAGATTTCGGTAACGAATGAGCGCGGTGAAACGGAGCCGGGATTAACGAAAGTGTTGAGTGCCGCGGACGCGCTGGTGGCGGCCGCTCCGAAGCATCCTGCCATGATCAAGTTGGAGCTGCTGCGACGACCGATGCTGAACGCTGCTTGGTCGATGATGCAGCAGCGTTCCCCGGTCTTTAGCGCCGCGCTGCATAGCCGCGATCCGGTTGATCCCGAGCGCTGGTGGTATCGAATTCTGATTCGAGCGAAGGAACGACAAACGGCTGCCGAGAAGCTGCGGATCATCGCGGAAGTGCGCCGTATTGTCGCCGAAGAGTGGCCTGCCAGCGAGGCTCAAGCTGCCGATCAGCAAGCGGTTGTCACTGGCTACTTCGTGTTACTCACGAATATGATCGCCAGTACGGTGAGCGATCAGTGGGTCTCGTTTGGCTGGGCAACTCTGGGAGTGGCCGTGGTGCTTCTACTCGCCTTTCGGCGACCGAGCTGGGTGGTAATCGCCTTGGTGCCCAACGCGCTACCCATCTTGTTGGTCCTTGGTCTGCTCGGCTGGCTCCATTTGAAAATGAATTTGGGTGTGGCGATGATTGCCGCCGTCTCGATGGGTCTCTCGGTCGACAGTTCCATCCATTACCTCACCGCCTATCGACGACAGCGAGAAGCCGGCGACACGACCGCGCAGGCACTGGCCCACGTTCAGCAATCGGTAGGTCGAGCGATGGTGTTTTCCACGCTGGCGTTAATCGTGGGATTTACGGTGTTGAGCACGAGCGAATTTGTACCCACGATTTATTTTGGATGGCTGGTGAGCCTGGCGATGCTCGGCGGATTAGCAGGCAACTTGGTGATCCTGCCCTTGCTGCTGCTCTGGTTTGATCGACGTGGTAACGGTTAGACAGACCGGCGGAGCCCGTCCTTACGAAATCACTCGGCCAAGGTGGAACCAATGCCATCGCTCCGCGATTTGGCGATCGTGTTCGGCAGTTCGACCGTGTTCGGCAGTTCGGCAAAAGTTCGAGGCGCTCGCGCGCCTGGCTATCGAATGCCACGGCTCCGCCGTTCAGGAGGACTGGTCGATGAATCTCTTCAGCGGGGCTCCCGAAAAATCAACCGACGCCGATCACGATTGGACTATTTGGTTCGATTCGACAAATACTTTGGAACACCGAATGTTCCGCCGCCGCTATTGCTGTAAGGCGTACAGGAGCACGTTGACGGCGATCTTGGCGGCGTCCGCTTTGATGTAGCCTTTGCAGTCCAAGGAGGTTTGATTTTCGAGCGCGCAGCTCACATCGTAGGGCGAGAAAATCACGGCTAACCGGCCATCGATTTCCAGGGCTTCCAGCCATGGTTCGGTCTTCACTTGTCGTGCCACCAGGGGATCCTCCCCCGCTCGCGACTGCGGATCGCGCAGCGTCACACTTGAGATATCGAAGCCACGCAGTTGATTGCTTAGCATCGGATGATTCGCGCCGATGCGGACTAGTCTCGAGTCAGGAAACATCGTCTTCAATTCCTGGCGAAAAGAATCGGTGAAGGCGTTCTGAGCGCAAATGGAATCGGCAAACAAGAAGCCGCCTCGCTGGAGATACTCGCGCAGTGCTTCACGTTCGGCGGCACTGAAACGAAAGGCCCGTCGTCCATGCATAAAAAGCAGCGGAAAATCAGCCAGATCTTCAGCCGTCGCCGCGATCAATCGCGTTTCGGGGACCACATCCAACTCAGTCTGCTGCGCGAAATAGGTGAGTAGGTTTGGCCAGGCATTCGCGGCCTCATCCGCTCCACCGGAATGGCTCAACTTGGGAAT
This sequence comes from Pirellulaceae bacterium, assembly GCA_044235425.1. Classification (GTDB taxonomy): domain Bacteria; phylum Planctomycetota; class Planctomycetia; order Pirellulales; family Pirellulaceae; genus JBJSXJ01. The sequence continues at coordinate 320,555 of JBIIHW010000002.1, read as the reverse complement.
GAAAACGGCCCCGCGCCGCACCGCCTGCTGCGCCTTAGCCAGTGTGATTGTGGGTCGATCGAGTTTGTCTTTGAGCTCTCGATTGGTGGCATAGGTCACGACGTTCTCACCGATCCGCAGCACCGCCTCCAGCTCGGGCTGAATCGCGGGCGGAGTTTCCGTGGGACGATCAATCTCAGCCAGATTCCAGTAGCAGGCTAGTGTTTCTGGGCAATAGACAATCCCGGTCCGGCAGCAACTATCGAGCCCGTAGAGCGGACGAACGAAGCGTGCATCGACTGGCTGTTCAGCAAACCATACGGGATGATCGGGAGGCAGTAACCGCAGCGTGCTATCGGGAAACATTTCGCGTAGCCAGCGCCGGAAGTCGGCATCGAACTCCTGTCCCTGACAGCCATGCCCCTGACAGGCCTCCACAAATAAGAAACCTCCCTGAGTAACGTATTGCTTCAGTCGTTCGCGCTGTGCGGGGTCTTGTGGCATCCGACTGCGACCGCTGATGAACAGAACGGGCGATTGCAGCAGATCTTCGAGTGACGCGGCACTGAGGTCGATCGTTTGCGTCGTGAGATCACGTTTCCAGCGGAGTTCCAAGCGGCGAGTGAGGTTGGGGACGCCGCCCAGATGAAACTCGGTCGCGGCTTCCTCGTCGTAACGCAAACGCGAGATCGCCACCGGACGTCGCCCTTTGGACAGGAACAGCAGCGCCAACGAGGTTGCAATGACGGGATTCGATTCTGCGATTCCGGAACCGCGCCAATAGCCTTGCAGCTCATCCTGTTGTTTGACCAAGAACTCGGCACCTTCACGATACCAATCGCGGGGTGGAGTGACGGGACGGCCGGCCGCGGCCGGAGGCCCCATAAAATACCGCTGTCCGGTGAGTCGCCCCACTCGCTCGACACCGTACAGGTAATAAAACAACCAGGCAGATCCAGCGGCTCCACCTCCACCCGCACTCGGATTTGTATCGGTTCGATAATGTCGACCCAGCCAAGTCAGTCCGCGAGCAATTCGCTCGGAGGTGTCATCGGTGGTGATCGCGCCACAGCAGCGCACCTCGCCATCCGCTGCCTGTGAATCACGAGCGGCGACTCGACCACTGGCGATGACCAGCGAGGCAATACCGGCGCAGGTCATGCTGCCGGTGGGAGCTTCCCCGGGAGTGTAGGACCAAGAACCATCTTGATTTTGACATCCCTTCCAGTATTCGATCGCTCGACGCCACACTTGTTCATCGACTCGCACGCCGATCCGTTCGGCCTCGTAGAGTGCCAGGAGAGCGAATTGCGCATTGGAGTTGTCGCCGTTTCCTTGCCGTTCGGAGTATCCCCAGCTGCCGGAACGGTTACCTTGCTTGAGCTGTGCCTGTTCGAGCCAAGCCACGTTTTCGCCGATGCGCGCACGATATCGCTGCGGACTGGCGGCACAGAACACCATCGTCTGCAGTGACGTCGCATAAACCATTTGCGGATTACCGAGCGACTCCAGGTATTGCAGACTGGCTTTTACCGTGGGACTGTCGGCAGACTCACCGCAGCTTAACAGCGCCAAGGTGACAAGCGCGGTCAAGCCACCGCTCTGGCTTCCCAATTCGCCCCACGAACCGGCGGGTTTGGATTGCCGACCCTTCAAATTCTCAACGGCGCGATCGATGGCATCGCGCACCTGAGTGGCGGTCACCTCGGCCCGCAAGCTCTCCGTAATCGACAAAACCCCAACCGACAACGTCAGGATTATCGGCAGTAGTTTTTTCATCCGTGTTACCCTTCCAGATTGAACCGACGATATCATAACGCATAGCGACGTGTTGTCAGGAGTTGTCTTCGGAAGGATTCGCCGTGTCCAGTTCCAAGCCACGAAATCTGGGAGATGTGCTGCAGGAGTTCTCCCAGCATCGGCAGGTGATGCAGCAAGAATTACAGAAAGTTATTGTTGGACAGCAGGAGGTGATCGAGCAGCTATTTGCCGCCATCTTCACACGCGGTCACTGCTTACTGGAAGGTGTTCCGGGACTGGCCAAGACGTTGATGGTCAGCACGCTGGCGCGCATTCTGGATGTGGGTTTCAAACGCATTCAGTTCACGCCCGACTTGATGCCGTCCGACATCACGGGCACCAACGTGCTCGACGAAGACGAAGCCGGTAAGCGGCAATTTCGCTTTGTCGAAGGCCCGATTTTCACGAACATCCTGCTGGCGGACGAAATCAACCGTACGCCTCCCAAGACTCAAGCGGCGCTGCTGCAAGCGATGCAGGAACGGCAGGTGACGGTCGGCCGCCAGACACTCGACTTGCCCGACCCGTTCTTCACCATCGCCACTCAAAACCCCATTGAACAAGAAGGTACCTACCCGCTGCCCGAAGCACAGCTCGATCGCTTCATGTTCAACATCAAAGTTGGTTATCCGACGGCGGACGAAGAGGAGCGGATCCTGTCGGCTACGACACGCAATGAAAAGCCCGAGGTTCACAAAGTGCTCTCGGCCCGCGCGATCGTCAACATTCAGCGGCTGGTGGGCTCGATCGCGGTCAGTGAATTGATTGTTAAATATGTCGCTCGACTCGTCCGCGCCACGCGTCCTAAAGACCCGACGGCTCCTGAATTCGTGCGCGAACTGGTGGACTGGGGAGCGGGACCGCGAGCTGGCCAGTTTTTGATCCAAGGCGGCAAGGCGCTGGCCGCCATGGATGGACGATTTTCGGTCGCCATGGACGATATTCGGCGCATTGCCGTACCGGTCCTGCGTCATCGTTTAAGCACCAATTTTCAGGCCCAAGCCGAAGGTCAAACCACGGATGATGTGGTGCGACGATTGCTCAAGGAAATCCCGGAGCCTGAGATTCCGAAATTTGTCGGAGGCACTGGTGTTGGGGCAGGCGTGGGCCCGGGTGCCGGTCCTACGTCACTCGGTGGAACAACTGCGGGCATGGCAGGTACCCCTCCCGTTCATCCGCCGACTCATCCGCCACAGCATCCCCCCAAGAACGCGCCGACGCCACCGCCACCACCGCCTGGTCGAGCTTGATTGAGCCGCCATGTCATCGGTTGAAAAGTATTTGAAGCCCGAGGTGATCAATCAGATCAAGCGTCTTGATCTGCGCGCTCAGTTCGTCGTGCAGGGCTTTTTACAGGGGCTGCATTCCAGCCCATTCCATGGCTTTTCGGTGGAGTTCAGCGAGCATCGTCGCTATGCCGCCGGCGATGATCCCAAGGACATCGACTGGTTAGTCTACGCGAAAACCGAAAAGTACTACGTCAAAAAGTTTTCCGCTGAGACGAATATCACAGGCTATCTGGCGATGGACCTCAGCAGTTCGATGGGCTATTCCTATCGTCAGCAGCTGACGAAGTTTGATTACGCAATCTCCCTCGCTGCCGCGCTCTGCTATCTCATGGTTCATCAACAGGACCCCGTGGGCCTGATTACGTTTGATGAACGTGTTCGTCAAAGCCTGCCACCACGTTCGAAGCGCACTCAAGTGGGCACGGTGCTCGCGCAGCTGGCACGGCTGAAACCAGCCGGAAAAACTGATTTGCCGCGCAGTCTCAACCAAATTACCGCCATGCTGCGACATCGTTCGCTGGTCATGATCTTCTCCGATTTACTCACCGATTTTGAGCCGCTGAGTCGTGCGTTACGGGCCCTACGTCATCGAGGGCATGATGTCATCCTGTTTCATGTGATGGATGAAGCGGAGGTAAAGTTTCCGTTTTCTGGAGCTCAGGAATTTGAGGATCCTGAGACCGGTGAACGCATCGAGGTGGATGCCACGGAGGATCGGGAGAGTTATCTGGCTAGCGTGGCGGAATTCCGAGAGCAGTATCGTCGCGAGGCCTACCAGACGGGCATCGATTACGTGGCACTCGATACCAGCATGCAGTTTGATAAAGCGTTGATTGAGTTTTTGATTAGTCGTCGAGCACGTTGTTGAGGTGTGACTGTGGTGCTCGTCAACGTCTCCTTGCTGCTGGGAATGCTTGGTATCGGCCTGCCGATCGTGTTGCATTTGACCACGCGTCGTCAGCCCCAGCGGCAGCTGTTTCCGGCGATCCGGTTTCTCAAAGCTCGTCAGCAAACCAATCAGAGAAAGTTGCAATGGCGGCAGTGGTTGCTGCTGGCATTGCGTTGTCTGGCAATTGCCACGCTCGCGCTAGCCCTGGCGCGCCCCAGTACGATTGCAGCGGCGATTGGTGCCTGGAGCGTCGTGGGGATCGCGGGCTTTGCGCTGCTGGTCCTCCTTCTGGTTACGATCGCAGCGGCCGTGCAGCGACGTGGAGCGGTGCTGGTCGGCGGACTCACCGCAGCCACCACACTGCTGCTGCTCGTCACCCTTTGGCTGCTGCTGCAGACAAGTCGCAACGCAGTCCCTCGTCTGATGGGCGATCAAGAAGCGCCCGTGGCGGCTGCCATCGTTCTGGATTCCGCCCCGCGCATGGACTACCGATTTGAAAATCGCACTCGTCTCGAAGTTGCTCAGGAAACCGCCCAGTCTCTGCTGAAGCAGCTTCCCGAAGGCAGCGAAGTGGCGATCGTCGATACCCGACCTGGAACACCGATCTTTGCCTTGGATCGAGCGGCGGCAGCTCAGGCCATCAGTCGCTTGCAGACTGGCGGTGCACACGAATCGCTACCTGCCGTCTTGAGTCGCGTGATTCCTTGGATCAAGAACAGCACTCCCGTGCGACGTGAGATCTACTTGCTCACCGACCTGACTCAGGGTGCCTGGCCCACTGCTGCTGCCACCGAAACGCAGCGACTGCTAGCCGAGTCCGGCGACACGCAGATCCAAGTGATCGATGTGGGCGTGAACGAACCACGTAATGCCGGTATCGGGGAACTGGAATTATCGACGGAAGCGATACCGCGAGGTGGTGAGTTAACGATAAGTGCCACGATCGAATCCTGGAATCAATCCGGGACTCGTACCGTCGAGCTACTGGTGGAGGAACCTGATGATCGCCTGCCGATGCTGCGCGATGGAAAACTCATCCGACCAGCGAGCGTGCCGCGTGGCAGACAGGATGTCGATATGCAGTCGAGTGGTGCACAAGGTGTTGAGTTTCGAGTGCGTCCGAGTGCGCTAGGGACTCAGCATGGTGTGCTGCGACTCCTGGGTGAAGATGGCCTGGCGATTGATGATGAACGGTTCTTTACGATCGAAGCCGCCGAACCCACGCGCGTTCTCGTAGTCGCCTCGCCTGGTGTTATCACTCGCTATTTTATCGAGGCGATTGCACCGGAGTCATTTCGCGAGTCCGGGCAGGCGCGCTTTACTTGCCAAGAAGTCCCCCAATCCGCACTCGATGAACAAGCACTGCGCGGATACGGCGTTGTCTGCTTGCTCGATCCCTTGCCGCTCACTCCCGATTCCTGGCGACGATTATGGGAACATGTGCGTGACGGCGGAGCACTGGCGATCTTCCTCGGCCACCAAGCGGAAGCGGGCGGATCTTTCCACGATCCGCTGGCGCAGCAGCTGCTGGGAGGAAAACTCAGTCGTCAGTGGCGCTCCAGTAGCGGCGACCTCTTTCTCGCTCCTCAGCAATTCACTCATCCAGTCACCCGTGAATTTCGTAGCTTGGCGACCAGTATTCCTTGGGAGCAGTTTCCCGTGTATCGACACTGGGAACTCGAGAGCGACGGCGCCAGCACGGTCCCGCAAGTCATTCTGACCTACAGCAATCGACGACCAGCGCTGCTGGAGACCCAAGTGGGACGCGGTCGAGCGATTACCATGACAACGCCGGTATCCGATCCGGTGCGACCGCGTGGACGTCCAAGCTGGAATGAATTACCAACGGCTCCCGAGGCTTGGCCGTTTGTGATGCTGATGGATCAACTGGTCGACTATCTAGCCGGTGAACGATTAGCCAAGTTGAATTATCGAGCGGCGGAACTTGTGACGATGCCGAATCCAGAGCCTCCCTTTCCCAGTCGGTATCAATTGTTTGCCCCGACGGAGGAATCGCAGGAACTGTTGGCGCGGAGTGGTCGAGTTACGCTTCGTTCCACCGATGAGCCGGGCCATTATTATCTGCGCGGATTGGGAGCGGCTGGTGTCACTCGCGGTTTCAGTGTGAACCTCGATCCCGCCGCTACCAATCTCACGCGTCTACCGCGCGAACAGCTCGACGACATCCTCGGAAAAAATCGCTATCGACTCGCGGTCACGCGCGATGAGATTAATCGTGAGATTGGTGAAGCGCGAGTGGGACGGGAATTCTTTCCACTGCTGCTTGTCGTACTCGCGGGTGTCTTAGGACTGGAGCATATTTTAGCCAATCGTTTTTACGGACGATCACCGTGACGAACTGGTCATTGAATCCCATCTTCGAGAGCTATCTGGCGGTCACGATGATCATCGTGGCCCTGGGTTTGCTGTTGCTGGTGAGTCCGAATTTCGGACGAGTGTCACGGAGACGACAAGCGGTCCTGATCGCGCTGCGCTGCGTCGTGATTGCCCTTCTCGCCCTGGTGATGCTGCGCCCCACTCGCGTGAGTACGATTCAGCGGATCGAACGCGCTTCGCTGCTGGTTCTGCTCGATCAAAGTCGCAGCATGCAATTACCGAATGCGACTGATAGCATCTCGCGGTATGAAGCACAGCTCAATAGTCTACGAGCGGCCGACGGGACACTGCGGGAGATTGCCGATCGCATCGATGTCAAAATGTTTGCCTATGATGAACGGCTGGTCGAGCGCGACTGGCGTGAGGGCTACCGCGAATGGCCGCAGAAACCGACCGGCGCAGTGACGGACATCGGTTCCAACTTGCATACTGCCGTTCGTCAAGAACTTGGCAAACGACTTGCTGGTGTCATCTTGATGGGGGACGGAGTGCAGACGGCCTTGGAACCGTCGGTCGAGACGCAAGCAGCGGCCCGAGAGCTTCAGCGGCTGGGTTATCCACTCTTCCCCATCGTCTTTGGTCCACCCGGCAATGCCCAGCAAACTCGCGATGTCGCCATCGACAGCATGCCCGACCTGTTCACGGTGTTTGTCAAAAACGAAGTGTCGATTCGCGGTGTTGTGCGGGCGAGTGGTTATGTGAATCAGGAAATTCCCGTGGAGCTGGTTATCGATCAGCCGAATAGACCAAGTCAGGTGATTGGCCAAAAGAAGATCATACCACGTGAGGACCAGCAGCCTGTGGAAGTGGTTTTTGCTTACACACCGCAAGAGGTGGGGCAATATAGGTTGACGCTGCGAGCAGCAGTGCAAGCTGGTGAACTCGTTGCTCAAAACAACGCCCTCACCGCCTACCTCAGCGTGCTGGAGGGCGGCCTGCGCGTGTTGTATTTGGAGGGACAGTTGCGACATGAGCAGCGGTTTATCAACCGAGTGCTCGACTCGTCACCTGATCTGGCCTTAGATTTTCAATGGTTTGATGCCCGTCAACGCAGTCAGTGGCCGGTGACAGTCGACGACACCCTGACGCAGTCGAACTATGACGTGCTGATCTTGGGTGATCTCGATTCAACGGCTCTGGGTGAAAAGAATCTGACCGACATTGCCGCCGCCGTGCGTCGTGGTCGTGGACTAATCATGCTCGGTGGGTATCACAGTTTTGGACCGGGAGGTTATCAGACGACTCCGCTGGCCGCAGTGTTACCGGTGCAAATGGATCGCTTGGAGCGTCAGGATTTTGGTCAGCCACCACGCTCCGACTTACATCGCGCGGGTCCACTAGCCATCCGACCGACTCGTGAACATCCAACGACTCGCCTGGCCCCTGGCCCCGACAACGCCACTCGTTGGGCTGCGCTGCCACCGCTGGACGGAGCGAATAAATTCAACGAGGTGAAAGATGCGGCTGGAGTGCAGGTGCTGCTGGAGACAACGGGTGGAGCGCCCCTTTTGGTTTCCGGCGAGTATGGGGAGGGTCGAGTGCTGGCGTTTGCCAGCGATTCCACTTGGCGTTGGTCGATGCGCGGGTATGCCGCGGATCACAAACGGTTCTGGCGACAAGTGATTTTATGGTTAGCGCGTCGGGATGAAAACGAACGCAATGAAGTGTGGCTGAAGCTCGCTCAGCGGCGCTTTGCTCCGCAGTCCCGCGTGGTCTTTCAAGCGGGCGCAAAAAACGCCGCTGGTGATCCCCTGCCCGCCGCTACCCTAACCGCTCACTGGATCGGCCCCGATGGCCAGCGTCAGCCACTGCGGCTCAGTCGCGAGGGTGATACTTGGCAAGGACAGATCGAGGCCGTTATGCAGCCGGGTGATTATCAGATCGAGTTGCAAGCGCGGGAGGGTGAGCGACAAATTGGTTCAGCTCGCACGAATTTCCATGTTCTGGATCAAGATCTGGAGCTCGCTAATTCCGCCGCCGACCATGCTCAGATGCAACGCCTCGCCCAGCTCACCGCCGATTTTGGTGGACGAGTGGTAGCGGCCGAGGAGCTGCCGCAGTTGCTGCAGGAACTTTATGTGCAGAGTGCGGACTGGGAGGTGCCTGTACAAACTCGCTGGCAACTTACCGACACGGCAACGGACGCCTGGCTGGTGTTCCTCACGCTGCTCCTGCCGCTGGCGCTGGAATGGTCGCTTCGTAAACGCTGGGGCTTAGTCTAAACGGCGGCTGGGCTCAGGAGACTTTTTGCTGGCGATACATGAGCGGACGGCGGTAGCGAGTCCCGACGATACGTCCATGACGGTCGGACAACTGCGTGAAATCCGCGAACAGAAACTGGTAGAGGTCGGGTGGGGGCGAGGCGGCGAGCCAGCGATCGGCCAGTCGCCCCATCTCCACGTCATACTCCGCTTGTGAATGACTATGGGCATAGCACCGACCGGGATGACGGCGGATGTCGCCGTTGAAGTCCGGACTGATATGCCATAGCTCGTGCAGGATGGTAACCAGTTTCTCGCGAAAATCGAGATCCTGAAAGCGCGGCAGGTAGAAGGTGAGAATGTACAGCATCTCGCGTCCTTGCTTATCACGCACCTGCTGGACGCGATAGACATGGCCGTGCTTGACCGTGGTGGGCACTCCACCCTGAAAACGCAGTGGAGTGAGAGAGGCGAACATACCGTAACGGCTACGATTCCGCGCCTGGGCAAAAGAGAAGCCGACGTAGGACAGATCGATGTGCTGCAGCTCGGGAACCCGGATGACCATGTCTTCACAGACTAGTCGCATGCGATCCGTGAAGTTGAACACGGACATCGGCTCCTCCTGGTTTACTGGGCTCGCTTCCCTCACAACCCATCGTCAAATAAAAAGAGGAACTCCGGAGAGTTCCTCAAATCGTTTCGCGGGGACTTATTCCGCCGCGGTAGTGGAAGCGGCCTCGGTCGAGCTATCGCCGAAGGATGGCTTCTCGCTTCGCTTGGTCTTTCGATCATTCTTCCCGACGAATTCGAGGATCGCGCGAGCGCCGGCGTCACCCAGGCGAGGCGTAGCGAGCTGCACGATACGGGTGTAACCACCGGGGCGAGTGGTGAACTTGGGCGCGACCTGCTCAAAGAGGACCTTCACGGCCTTCTTGTCGCCCAGCAGCTGCAAGCACTGGCGACGAGCGGCAACGTAGGGAGCACGAGCGGCAGCCCACTGACGCCACTGAGTGCTGTTTCGCCACTGCTTCCATGCATCCGAATTACGCTCGGCCGTCGTACCGAGAGCGACCGCAGCTTCGGCATGTGCCAAACCGCGCCGCGCGATCGTGATGCATTTCTCTACCAGCGGACGAACTTCTTTCGCCTTGGGTAGCGTGGTGATAATTCGACCACTTACCTTGGGCGTATTCGTATCCAGTTCATCCTGCGGACGCTCCGTCAAAAACAAGGCACTCGCCAGGTTCTTCAGCAGCGCCTTACGATGACTGGGGCAACGCCCCAAAACTCGACTCATTCTGCGATGTCGCATGACGCACCAACCCCAAACCTTTCTCGGGGAAACAAGGACTAAATTCTATTTTTCATTCGCCATTTCGCGAGCTTATAGCCCAGGCGAAAACGGCCACAAAACATTCGGCGAAACTGTGCCCGTATGACTAGCGAAGCGGGGAGCTGCGTGGCAGGCGATAGCCCAAATGCAACCCTAACTCACTCAACTTGTCCCGCACTTCCTGCAACGTCGTTTCACCGAAGTTGCGGACTTCCAACAACTGATCTTCGCTCTTCTGCACCAAGTCGCGAACGGTATTGATGTTCTCCGACTCCAAGCAGTTCATCGCTCGCACCGACAACTTCAGTTCGGCCAAACTCATGTTCAACTTGGATTCCAGGATGGCATCCGAGGAAGAGCTGGCACCGCGAGTGGAGGAGTGGACACGGGGTCCGAGCTCGGCGTACTGGACGAATGGGTTGAGGTGCTTGCGAAGAATCTTCGCCGCTTCCACCATCGCCATCTCGGGGCTGACCGATCCGTTGGTCCAGAGCTCCATGGTGAGCCGGTCGTAGTTGGTCTTCTGACCAACGCGAGTTTCTTCCACTTCGTAACGAACTCGCGTGACCGGGCTGAAGACCGCATCGATCGGAATAATTCCAATTTCGTGATCGCCCACACTATGCTCAGTGGACGGTACGTAGCCACGACCATTTTCCACCACCATCTCCATCATGAACGGAACGGGTGAGGTCAAGGTGGCGATCACGTGATCTTTATTGATCACTTCCACGTCTGCATCGGTCTGAACATCGGCACCGGTGATCTGCCCCACTTCGCTCTTCTCGATGGCAATCACGCGTGTCGAATCACTGTGATTTTTGACCACGAGCGATTTTACGTTGAGGACGATTTCGGTGACATCTTCGAGCACGCCTGGAATCGTTGTGAATTCGTGCTGCGCGCCACGAATCTTGATCTGGGTTACCGCGCTGCCTTCCAAGCTGGACAGCAACACACGCCGCAGGCTGTTGCCCACAGTCGTACCAAACCCTCGCTCAAACGGCTCCGCCGTAAACTTCCCATAATTCGCCGTCAAAGTGGCCGAATCACAATTCACTACGCTAGGAAGTTCCAGCCCACGCCATCGAATATGCATCGTTGAATTCCCCTGTTATGCCTGTCACTTATCCAACCACGAAACGCACACCGCATTACACGCGGCGGCGCTTGGGGGGACGGCAGCCGTTATGTGGAATCGGCGTTACGTCCTCGATCAACTTGACCGTCATCCCAGCGGTTTGCAGAGCGGTGATGGCGCTTTCACGCCCGGAACCGGGCCCCTTCACACGCACTTCCAGTTCTTTGACACCATATTTCGCGGCCTGCTCAGCCGCCTTCTGTGCGGCCAGCTGCCCAGCGAATGGAGTGCTCTTGCGGCTGCCTTTGAAATTACACGTCCCAGCACTCGCCCAGCACAAGGTATCACCCTTGGTGTCGGTGATCGTCACCGTCGTGTTATTGAACGTAGCGTTCACGTGCGCGATCGCGACCGTCACGTTACGACGAATCTTCTTCTTCTTCGCACTCGCCGCCGAACCACCCGCTGCTGTCGTCTTGGCCACCACTAGCTCCTTACTGTTCCCAACCGAACCAATCACGCGACTCTGTTACCCAGCCTGGCACATCCCGGTAGCCTCCCAGCCGATCGTAATCGACTCCAGCCACCGCCGCCCTGCTACTTCAAATCCTTCACGCCCTTCTTGCCTGCCACCGTCTTCTTCGGACCCTTGCGAGTACGAGCATTGGTGCGAGTACGTTGACCACGCACGGGCAGACCCAAGCGATGACGCATCCCGCGGTACGACTTAATTTCCTTCAACCGCGAGATGTTTTGCGAAACCAGACGACGCAGTGGACCTTCGACCGTGTAGTCCCGCTCCAGCAACGCCGCCAAGCGACTCACCTCGTCTTCACCCAGATCGCGAGCTCGCTTCTGCGGATCAATACCCGCCTTTTGGCACAGCTCCAGCGATACATGCTTGCCCACTCCGTAGAGATAACGCAAAGCAATTCCCGTAGGCTTGTCATTTGGTAAGTCAACACCCAGTAGACGCGGCATGCCGATACTCTCCTCAAATTCGCCGCGCTCACACGCAGCTCATCCAACCAACAAAAATTTCGTTAAGACTAACCTTGGCGCTGCTTGTGTCGAGCATTGCTGCAGGTCACGTACACGCGACCTTTTCGCCTCACGATCTTGCAATTCTCACACACCCGCTTCACGCTCGCGCGGACCTTCATGGCAGTTCTCCAACAGGGGAAAGCCGATGAGTATACTTGTCCTTCGCCAAGGTCCACAAGGCCGCACTGAGAAAATCCCAAGAACTCGGGAAAAAAGATGGGCGGCCCAAATGGCCGCCCGGATCACACGTCGTTTGTACTTGATGTAACAGGATAACTAAAGGAGCCAGCTGAGTTTACACAATCAACTCAGGAGGCTCGCACGTACCCTAGTCCGCGAATGACCTCCAGAATCTCGCTGCAGGTCGGAAACATGCGACCACTCCGCCGCTTGTAATCGTCCAGCGCCCGCATGAATTCCAGCTCCTCCCCCGAATAATCCCGTTCGCAAGTCGTCGGATCAATTTGGCGGCGACGAGCTGTTTTGGCTGGTTTGACACTTTGAGCTTCAATGACGCAGTCGTTTTGCACGGTTGAGTTCCCCCGGTGGGAGCGTGCGTCCAAGCGGTTCATCAAACCCACTTAATCCGCCACACTCGGTTCAGCCTCGGGCCGATCCTGGCCGGCGATTCTCGCTCGCCTTAAATAAAACTGGCCGAATTCATCCCGTGAATGCGGCGACGAGAGAAATATACCACTCGTTTCGTGAAAACGAAAAGATTCTGTGGAGAAGACGAATGGCTCGACCGACAGAGCCCCGCGCGATCCGATCAAGCGGTTAAATCCCACCGCCAGTCCCACTGATCGCTCTCGAGCGGCTGCCCACGCTCCACTTCGCCTCGCAGCGGCGGAACCCAGACGTCAATCCAGTCTTCCAACGCGGCCGTCATCGAGGCGGCCAGAGGGCGCATCCCAGTCGCCCACCCCTCCACCAGTTGCCACGGCTCAGTTCGCAGCTCCGTCAGCCGCTCACTCACTAACTGCTCCGCCACCGGCTCCACCCAAGTTGTCGGCTCCACCCACGCCCGCACATCCCAGGCCCGTGTCGGCGCCGCTGGTAACTGCCCCGCAACCCGCATCGCCCGCTTCGGCCACACAAACAGCGGATCGTAGACCACCACTTCCATCACCCTCGCCGCTCGCTGCGGACCCAAATCGATTGCCGCCAACTCCGGCTGCTCGCGTGCAGACGAATTCGCTAACCCGCGAGCCACGGTGCTCCTCGCCGAGTTTCCGGCGACCGCCGCCACCCCTCCTCGCGGCTCCCACCGAGTCACCGCTCGCTCCATGCCCACCACCACACTCAGGATCAAACAAACCAGCAGCAGCGGCTGCCCGACCTGGCCCGCCAGTCCCCGCCACCAGCTGATCGCAGCGGATCGGGAACCGCCCGATGTCAGGCCGGCCACTCGCCGTAGCTCCCCACCCACTAGTTCATCCCCAGCCCAGGAACCAGCTGAAAATCCCGACAGCGAATGCCCGGCATCCGCAAGCTCAGGAGCCATCGATGCCCCGCCGTCGCCCGACACCGAATCCACTCCAGCATCCTCGTCCCTCCACCGCGACGTTTCCGCGCGCTGGCGACAAGCCGCTCGCTCCCCCTCCGCTCCGCGGCGCCAACAGGGCGACTGATGACGTTCATGGGGGACGGATCGAGTGGCACCGAGATAATTACTGACCTCGGCCATCGTCTGCAGCTGCAACAAGAGCTGACGACAAGCCACGCATTCCCGGGCATGGTGGAACAGCTGCGCGTCGTCACTCGGCGTCTGACGATCATCCAGTAATTGGTTCAGTCGAGTTTCAAATTCAGCGCAGTTCATCATGCACCCGTGGGCCGTGAATGTCCTGCGAATCCAGTTTTCGGGTCCCCCGCAGAACGGGCGAGGAAGCGGCTGCCTCCGGCCCTGCCGCTGAGCTCACATCCCGCCCCTCGCGACGAGCACGTGCTCGCAACGCCTGCGCCTCCTCCTGCTGCACCAAAAAATCACTGATTTCACGCCGAGCTCGATGGACCCAAGTTTTGACAGTGCCCATGGGGACACCAAGACGGCGAGCAATTTCCTGATACTCTAAGTGCCGCTGATGAAACATCACAAAGGCTTGCCGATAGTTGGGACGCAGCCGCGCTACCGCCAGCTCCAACTCCTCCACCATCTGCCGAAATTCCTGATCCCGAGCGTCATCGTTCGTCGGCTGATCGACGAAAGGCTGAGCCACCGCTCGACGACGCCGGGCTGCCATCGCCGTGCGACAGCGATTCCCAGCGATAGCGAGCAGCCATGGCTCAAACGCGCGCGATTCATCCCACTGATGCAGATGTTTCGCAAGCCGAAAAAAAGTCTCTTGAGCGGCATCCTCGGCGTCTTCACGCTGCCCCAGCAGTCGGTTGCAAAACTGCATCACGCGCTGACGATAGCGGTTGACTAAGTCCCCAAATGCCGACTCTTCGCCCCGCAAACAGCGTTTCACCAGACTGCGTAATTCTTCGCTCACGCCTTCCTCCCATCTGTCCTGCCGGTGCTCCGCTCGCAACAAGCCAGGCGACTAGCGACGATTAAAGAACTTTTTCAGTGCGTCCGCAGCCGCATCCCGTGAATTTGCCGTGCCCGCCTCCGCACGTGGCGGCAATTTCCCCGGCTCCTTTTTCTCCGGCTTTTTAAGCTCCGACGACGACGATTCCGCTTTGCCCCCACCCGCCTCTTTATTGCCCGCACTCGCCGCACTTTCCGCAGAGGCCGTGCTCGTCTCGGGCGCAACTCCGGGCTTCAAATCAACCTTGTCGGTTTCTTCCAGTCGGAACTGGCGCGTCTCAGAACTCAGCGTGCTGGTGATGGACCGATTCGCCGTGGGTGAATCAGCCATGAGCCAGGCGCTGATATCAGAATCGACCACGCTGCTCTCGCCGGTGCGCCCCACCGCATCCTGCACACTCTCCACCTTGGAATTCTTTTGACCCGTGAACCCGACGTCAATCAAGACTTCAAATTCCAGGGGCCCCATCTTGAGATGATCACCCAGCTTCAACGGCCGCTCGCCCTGAATCCGGTCGCCATTCACCTCGGTGCCGTTTTTGCTTCCTAGATCCCTGAGAATGAGCTGATCACCTTGCACGATCAATTCGCAATGACGCCGACTGATCGCGTCACTCTTCGGTCGTAAATGACACTCGTCCGCCCGACCAATGACGAAAGGAGAGCAAGTAATCTTGATCTCCTTTCCAGCACTGGCTCCGTGAATGACTTTTAATTTGGCTAACATGCCTGTCACCCGCTCATTAACGCAGAAGTCACCGTGTGCTGCCCAACCCCGATGAACCCACTAGCCCCAGATAAGACTATTCAATTAGACGACGAACCTTGATGCACCTATCGCTTTTCATTCCAGACTGGATTGGCGAATTTACTTGATTCTATGTCTGACGCAGCGGCGATTTCAACTGTTTCGAAAACACTTTGCATCCAAGTTAACTGCCAACGCGCCCCCAGCCGTTGTGTCCAGCCACGTGCTAACCAAGTTACATCTAGATCCCTCCCCGCCACATCCCCCACTCCTAGCAATTCCGGTGCCACTGAAGAAGAGCGTAAGAGCACACTGCCGTGCTGCAGCAGCACCGTGCGCTGCTTGCGCTGCGCGCTGCCCGCTACCTTACTGTCACCACACACCACATCAGCCGCCGCGCGCCGCTGAAAACAAAGAAAAGAATCGTCCACGTCCGGACGCGAACTGCCCTGCTGTCGAGCTTCAATGCCAGCTTCCGCCAACTGTTCGATTAACGCTCCATGAACTTCATCCACCAACCGCCGATGATCGGCAAAAGGCGCTCGCCCCAGCGGCACGACTAAACTATAGGTCAACTCCCGATCGTGGACGATCGCACCGCCCCCCGTCGTGCGCCGGACCCAATCACAACCAGCACTCATCGCATGCCCCAGCCGCGCCCGGTGAGACTGAAAATAGCCCAGTGTTACGGTCGGCGCATCCCAAAAGTAGAACCGCCAGCACGGTACGCCGGTCCGCGACACCGACTCCACCAGCGCCTCATCCAGAGCCATGTTGAGCGAGCCTCGACGCGGCTCGTCCATCAGCAACCGGGCTTCCATCGCATCACCGGCTGCTTCGCCGCACGCACCTCATCGGGGCGGCAAATCGGCGTGGAATGGGGAGCGTTATGGAGCAAATCGGCATCCTCCGAAACCACCGTCCGCAGCGCCTCCGCGAACGCATCCAGCGTCTCCCTGCTCTCCGTCTCCGTCGGTTCCATCATCATCGCCTCTGGCACCGTCAGCGGAAAATAGACGGTGGGTGCATGAAAACCGTAATCGAGCAGTCGTTTCGCCACATCCATCGCGTTGACGCCACGACTCTTCTTCAACCCACTGGCCGATGCCACAAACTCATGCATACAACGATCGCCCTGCGGTACCGGCAGAATCTCCCGCACCTGGCTGAGCAAATAATTGGCATTGAGCACCGCTTGATCCGCCACCTGCCGCAGGCCCTCGGGGCCATGGGACCGAATGTAGCAGTAGGCCCGGACCAAGACGCCCACATTCCCAAAAAAGCTGCGCACTCGACCAATCGACTGCGGACGATCGAAGTCCAGGTAATAGCGGTCATCCTGTCGAGCGACCAGGGGAGCGGGCAAGAAAGGCGTCAACCTCTCGGCCACACAGATCGGCCCCGCGCCCGGACCACCCCCACCATGCGGACCACTGAAGGTCTTGTGCGGGTTGTAATGCATCATGTCCGCACCAAAGTCTCCCGGCCGCACTCGCCCCAAAATCGCGTTCATGTTGGCCCCATCCAAGTAGATCAGGCCACCGCGCGCGTGCACCAGCTCCGCAAGCTCCACGATGTGACCATCAAACAGCCCCAGCGTGTTGGGATTGGTGATCATAAACACCGCGATTTGATCGTCGAGCTTGGCGCGCACATCATCCATGTCCACCACACCCTGCGCCGTGCTCTTCACCGTCAGCGGCTGAAATCCCACCATGCTGGCACTCGCCGGATTCGTACCATGGGCACTATCCGGTGCCAACACCTTCAATCGCGACTCCCCCCGCGACCGAAAGTAGGCAGCGGCCACCATCAGCGCCGCCATCTCGCCCTGAGCACCCGCGGCCGGCTGCAATGAGACCCCCGGCAACCCGGAAATCTCACCCAAATACTGCTGCAATTCGTACAGCAGCTGGAGCAACCCCTGCACGGACGATTCAGCCTGATAAGGATGCAAATCCACCAATCCCGGCAACGACGCCAACCGCTCGTTGCGCTTCGAGTTGTACTTCATCGTGCAGGAACCGAGCGGATAGAAATGCGTGTCGACCGACATGTTTCGCGTCGACAAGTTGATAAAGTGCCGCACCACATCCGGCTCCGCTAACTCGGGCAAAGGCGGTGGCACACTCGCCACCAAGTCCGCCGGCAACGCGTCGCTCGCCGCTAACTCCGGTACGTCCGCGGCCAGTAAATGACTCGCCCGCCGCCCCGGCTTCGACAACTCAAACAACAGCTGTGTCGCTCGTTCGTTCCGCATCCCCCACCCCTCGTCAGGAAATCGTCACGCTGAATTCCTCTAACTCCACTCGCCACCTAACTCCACTGGCAGATCCACTCCACTGGCAGATCCACTCCACTGGCAGATCCACTCCACTGGCAGATCCACTCAACTGGCAGATCCACTGAGCACTGCGGCCCAGCCATCAATCTCCGCCCGCGTGCGTTTTTCGGTGACAGCGACCAGAAAGCAATCACTGAGTTCGGGGTACCAGCGGCCGAGTGCCACGCCCGCCATATACCCCGCCGCCGCTGCCTCGGCGAGCAACTGGTCCACCTGCCCCTGTCGATCGCGGACCACGAACTCCTTGAATACCGGCCCCGCAAACGGTAACTCGAATCGACTCGACTCCGTCACTCGCCGCTTCGCATAGGCAGCCTTGCGCTGACACAGTTCCGCCGTCTCACGTAACCCATGAGGCCCCAGACAGGCGAGGTAAACGGCAGCTCTCAAGGCAAACAAACCCTGATTCGTGCAGATGTTGCTCGTCGCTTTATCACGACGAATGTGCTGCTCCCGCGTCTGCAAAGTCAGTACCCAGCAGCGACGCCCCTGACGATCCACCGTCTGGCCTGCCAGTCGTCCCGGCAGACGCCGCACAAACTGTTCGCGACAGGCCATGATCCCCAAATAAGGACCGCCGTACTGCAGCGGAGAGCCCAGCGACTGCCCCTCGGCAATCACCACGTCCGCTCCGAACTCCCCCGGACGACGCAGCAGCCCCAGACTGATCGGATCGACCGAGACGACGAACAAAGCTCCCGCCTGATGAGCGACGTCGGCCAGCCGCTGCACCTCCTCGAGACCTCCCAAGAAATTTGGCTGCTGGATCAGCAGACAAGCCGTTTGCGGATCGACCGCGCGAGCCACCTCGTCCAACTCCAGCCGCCCCGCAGGTCCCGCCACAGTGACCACTTCTACTCCTAATCGATCGCAGTAGGTCGCAATCACTTGGCGATATTCCGGATGGACCGTGCCCGCCACCACCACTTTGCGATGCCGGCCCGTCACCGCCAGCGACAACATCACCGCTTCCGCCGCCGCACTGCCGCCGTCATACAAGCTGGCATTCGACACATCCATCCCCGTGAGCTGACAGATGAGCGTCTGATACTCGAACATCGCCTGCAGATTGCCCTGACTGACTTCCGGCTGATAGGGCGTATACGACGTGTAGAATTCACTCCGCGAAGCCACCACATCCACGACGGCGGGAATGAAATGGTCGTACGCTCCCGCCCCGAGAAAGCACTTCCCCTGCCCCGCCGACTGATTGCGACTCGCCAGCGTCTGCAGCTGCTGCGTTAAGGCGAGTTCCCCGAGCGCGGCGGGCAAGGCGAGCGGTCGATCGAGACGCACCGCCGCCGGCACCCCCGCAAACAACTCGTCGATCGACGCCGCACCAATGGCCGCCAACATCTCCCGCTGATCGTCCGCCGTATTGAAAAAGTAGGCCATTCGACCACTCTCCCTCTTACTAGAAGTCAGCTCTCACCCAGCCCCAGCCCCAGCCCCTCGGTCATGCCCGTGATCCTCAACCAAAGACCAGACGCCAATCACCAACTGGCACCCTAACCATGCTCGGCGCACTGCTTTTGATAGGCGGTATAGTCGAGCAAACGGTCAACCGCAGCCCGGTCGCTCACCTTCACCTTGATGATCCACCCCGCCCCGTAGGGATCCGAGTTGAGCCATTCCAGCGTATTGGGCAGCTGCGTGTTAACCGCCACCACTTCACCCGCCACGGGACTATAGAGCGAGCTGACCGCCTTCACCGACTCCACCTCACCAAACTCATCCCCCACCGCCAGCTGCTGGCCGATCGCCGGCAATTGCATGTAGACCAAATCGGTCAGCTGCTCGACAGCAAACGCGCTGATGCCAATCGTGGCAATCAGTTGCCCGTCCTCCGTTCCGAGCGATACCCATTCGTGTGTTTCACTGTAGCGTAACTCTTCCGGTTTCACGTCTGCTTCCTTTTTTCTGGCAGGAATTTCGATCAATCAAGAGCGCCGATAAAATGGCAATTTCACGACCGTCGCAGCCACCAACTGACCACGAATATCCACCTGCAGCGACTGGCCTACCACCGCATAGTCGCGCCGCACATAGGCCATCGCTAGCGACTGCTGCAGCGTCGGCGAAAACGTGCCGCTCGTCACTTCCCCCACTCGCTCCCCACCTACCAATACCCCGTAACCCTCACGCGCCACGCGTTTGCCCTCCAGCAACACCCCCACCCGCACGTCGCGGGCCGGCTTGCGACGCCGCTCAAGCAGCGCCTCACTACCCACAAAGTGTCGCCCCTCCAACTGCACCGCAAAACTCAAATCAGCCGCAAATGGATCGCGGTTCTCCGACAGCTCATGTCCATACAGCGGCATCGCCGCTTCCAAACGCAAGGTATCCCGAGCCCCCAGCCCAACGGGCCGGCCACCACCATCAACCAATCGCTGCCAGATCAAGACAGCAACCGCCGCCGGCACGATCAGTTCCAATCCATCCTCGCCCGTATACCCCGTGCGACTCACCAGCAGCGGCCACTCACCCCATCGACCCGCTCGGACCCCATACGCTGGAATCGCTCGTAACTGGTCCAGCAGCGACGACGCCGCAGTCGCACCCGACGTCTCACTTCCAGTCGCACCCGCGGCCGGTCGCTCCTGGACTCGCATGTCAACCGCCGCCACACGCCCCACCAACTCGATCGCCTGCGGTCCCTGCACTGCGATCATCGCGGTACTAAGCGTGTTATCGCGAATGCCAATCGCGGCACTCTCCGCCCCCAAGGCACTGAACCAAGCCCACAGCTTCGCCCGATTACTCGCGTTTACCACCAGCAGTGGCCACGCATTTCCCTGTTCACCCACGACGTGATAGACGAGCACATCATCCAAGATGCCACCGGTCGTCGAAGTCACGAGCGAATAACGCACTCGCCCCGCCGGCAAATCCAGCACTCGACGAGTCAGCACATGATCCAGAAATGTCCAAGCTTGGGAGCCTGTAAAGGCGAAACGGCCCATGTGAGAAACATCGAACAGGCCGACCGCGGTGCGCACCGCCTGATGCTCTTCCATGATCGATTGATATTGAACCGGCATCGACCAACCACCAAACTCCACCATGCGTCCCTGGTGTGATTGATGCCAGTCGTGGAGTGGCGTGCGTGCGAGTTCAGGGTTCATGGCGGTGCTCCGGAAGACAGATTCTACCGACTAAGCGGGCAACGGACAGTATGAGGCCGCACGAACTGTCTCACAATTCACCAATTGCATTTGCCGCGGCCAACCTCCACATTAGACAGCAATTCGATCCACTACCGCCGCATGAAACTCTACCCCCGATCGCTCGCCCCATGAACTCTACCAGTCACAAACCCAGCCGCCCCGGGATCCGATGCCGTCGTAGTCGCCCCTGGATCTACGCCACGCTCCTGCTGCTGTCCAGCCCGGACCTCAATCAACTCGCACGACTCTCCTCAACTGACGGTGCGCTTCTGCACGCCGCTGAAGCGTCTGCCAAACCCGAACGCTGGGAAAAAACGATCCAGGATTTTGAGCGACAAGATGAGGCGACGCCGCCGCAACCGGGCGCGGTTCTGTTTTGTGGTAGCTCCAGCATTGTCCGCTGGAACCTGGCCGAGTCTTTTCCTCAGCAGCGCATCGTCGCACGCGGATTCGGCGGCTCACATCTCAGCGATGTGCTGCACTATGCGCGTCGCATCATCCTGCCCCATCGCCCCCAGGTACTCGTCCTCTACGCAGGAGATAATGACCTGGCCAGCGGAGTCACCCCGGCACGAGTCGCGCAGAATTTTCGCGATCTCACACGTCTCATCCATCAGGAACAGCCCGCCACTAAAATCATCTGTATCGGAATTAAAGCGAGCCTCGAGCGCTGGCCACTCGCCGAAAAAATCCGGGCCACCAATCAGCTCCTCGAGCAACATTGCTCCTACGATTCCCGCCTCTCCTTTGTCGACGTCTTCACCCCAATGCTCGATGGCGATGGGCAACCACAAGCGGCACTCCTGGCCGACGATCGCTTGCACCTCAGCGCCGCCGGCTATCAGCTCTGGACCAAACTCCTCACTCCGGTGCTGGTCGCGGCGCAAGATCAAACCGCTGATTACATTCTCACCGACTTAAAAATCGCCACGGTTGACGCGCGTGATCGAACAGCCGAAGCCATCGCCGTGCGCGGTGATCGCATCCTGGCCGTCGGCACACGAGAGGATATTCGCCGGTATCAGGGCTTACAGACCAAGTTCCATTCGTTGCCCTACCGCTTTTTAATGCCCGGCTTGATCGACTCTCACGTCCACGCCGGCGATGCTGGCATGCATGAATTTGATCACCCCATTCCGGATATGGAAACCATTCCCCAAGTTCTCGACTACGTGAAGTCGCGCGTGCAAGCGGTGCCCGCCGGCCAATGGATTTGGGTCCATCAAATCTTCATCACCCGGCTGCGCGAACAGCGTTTTCCCACTCGAGCGGAACTCGACGCCATCGCCCCCAATCATCCCATCGTCTTCTCCACCGGTCCCGATGCGATGGTAAATAGCCTGGCCCTGCGGCTCAGCGGCATCGACAAGGATTTCCAGGTCACAGGTTCCGGTTCGATCGAAAAGGATTCCCAGGGCGAGCTAACCGGCATGCTCCGCGGCGGCACCAAGCGCTTCCTCAAAGGCGAATCTCCGCCCAGCAAAGCCACCGAGGCCGACCGAGAACAACGACTACGCGAATTACTGGCCGACTATAATTCCGTGGGCATCACCACTATCGCGGATCGCAATGCCGGCAGTAGCCAAATCGCCCGCTACGAACGTCTCCTGCAAAACAAACAACTCACCACGCGCGTCGCTTTGTCTCACGCTGTCAACGGACAAGATCGAGTCGAAGCGGTGGAAGAGGCCATTCGAAAAATCGCTCAGCATCCGCTGCGAGCAGAGAATCCCTGGCTCCGCATCGTCGGCATCAAAACATTCCTGGATGGTGGCATGCTGACCGGCAGCGCTTACATGCGCGAACCATGGGGGGTGAGTTCGATTTACGGGATCACCGATCCGGAATATCGCGGAGTGCTATTTATTCCCCCGGAACGACTCCTGCCCATCGTGCGCGCCACGGTCGACAGCGGCTTACAATTCACTGCCCATGCGGTCGGGGATGGCGCAATTCACACACTCCTCGATGCCTACGCCAAGGTCAATGAACAGACGGCCATCCGTGCCACCCGTCCCTGCCTCACCCACTCCAACTTCCTCACCGCCGACGCCGTCCGCCAGATGGCAGCTCTCGGAGTCGTCGCTGACATTCAGCCCGCCTGGCTTTACCTCGACTCCCGCACCCTGACCGCCCAGTTCGGCTACGATCGCCTCCGCTACTTCCAGCCGCTCCAGACCATGTTTCAACAAGGTGCGATTGCCGGCGGTGGATCCGATCACATGCAGAAAATCGGCTCGCTCCGGTCGATCAATCCGTACGATCCATTCCTGGGCATCTGGACCACGGTGACACGGCGAGGCAAATGGTATGACGGCAAACTACATCCCGAAGAGGCACTCAGTCGTGCCCAAGCGCTGCGGTTCTACACCGCCAACAATGCCTATCTAACGTTCCTCGATCACCAGCTCGGTTCCCTCGAGCCGGGAAAACTGGCCGACTTCATCGTGCTCGATAAAAACCTGCTCGAGTGCCCCGTCGACGAGATTCGTGAGACGAAAGTGATCGCGACTTTTCTGGGCGGTAAACAGATTTCACCGCCCGTACCCTGACTGCGGTCAACGATCAGGAACTAGCCGTTGCGACGCAAACGCATCGAACGCACGTTCGTGACGAGCTTGCGAGTCGGCTGAGCGGGCGCTTCGGCGACCACTGGTGCCGCTGCCGTCTCCGTCGCCGCCACCGTAGGCGCTGCCGAGTTCGGGCAGACGCCGCCGGGGCAGCTGCCACGACCACGCGCCTGCGCCACTCCACCCAGCGACACGACCGCCAACGCCACCACCACCATCAGCATCTGCTTGATCATCGTTCCATTCCCCTTGCGTGAAGAAATTCAGGTTCCGAGCACCAGCGAAAAGCCGGCCGGGATAACACCGCAGCCGCCCTTGGCAGCTAACAATCTGTAACGGTTAGCGAAAGTTTACGGGCGCGGTCAGCCCTGTCAATGGCCCGCTCCACCAGCCCCAAGCCCCAACGATCAGCTCGAATCGTCACGGAAATTTGCTCGACGCGCCCGGGCACCGTACACTACCGACCTTCCCGGCGACGACTGGCCCACAAGCACGAACCGTAGTGGGACTTTCGCAGCCCTAAGTTTCCCCTAAGGCGAGGAGCTTTCATGACAGCCCATCTTGAGCCGACGTCTGGTTCGCGAACCCCTGCGCAGACCTACCTTCCCATGCCATCCAGCGCGCCATCGCAGCACCACGCTCGTCGTACGGTCGGCCAAACGCTGCGCACCATGTTCATCGCACCAGCCGGACGGCTGGCAGTTGGCTGCCTTTTATTCTTATCGATGCCGATCCTCTGTCGCCTGGAAGCGGCACCGCGCGTGTTACCTGCCGGACAGTTGCCCAAAGACCAACGTCTGCAGCCGCTCAAAGATCTCGATGGCTATTTTCCGTTCACTCCGTCCAGTTCACCGCAGGAGTGGCAACAGCGTGCCGAGCGTGTGCGGCGTCAAATCCTGGTCTCTCAAGGACTCTGGCCACTTCCCAAGCCCACACCGCTCAATCCCGTCCTGCATGGCAAAGTGGAGCGCGATGGGTTCACGGTGGAGCGGGTTTATTTTGAGAGCCTGCCGGGCTTTTTTGTGACGGGCAGTTTGTATCGTCCCACGGCGGCCGCTAGCGGGAAGCGTCCCGGCGTTCTCTGCCCGCATGGACACTGGAACAACGGACGCTTCTACGACAACGGGGAAGAAGGCGTGAAGAAGGAAATCGCCGATGGGGCCGAAAAGTATCCCGAAGGTGGTCGCAGTCCGCTGCAAGCCCGCTGCATGCAGCTCGCCCGCATGGGCTGCGTGGTTTTTCACTACGACATGATTGGCTACGCAGACAACAAGCAGCTCTCGTTCGAACTGGCGCATCGCTTCGCCAAACAGCGTCCCGAAATGAACACACTCGAAAACTGGGGACTCTACAGCACGCAAGCGGAAACGCACCTGCAATCCATCATGGGCCTGCAGACCCTCAACTCCATCCGCTCACTTGATTTTCTACTCACCTTGCCCGACGTCGATCCGGCGCGCATCGGCGTAACGGGCGCAAGTGGTGGCGGCACGCAGACGATGCTGCTGGGGGCTATCGATCCCCGTCCCGCCGTCGCCTATCCGGCCGTGATGGTCTCAACCGCGATGCAAGGCGGCTGCACCTGCGAGAACTGCTCGCTGCTGCGAGTTGACACGGGGAATATTGAATTCTCGGCGATGTTCGCCCCCAAGCCGCAGGGCATGTCCGCCGCCAACGACTGGACCAAGGAGATGGAAACGAAGGGCTTTCCGCAAATCAAGAAGCAGTACGAACTGCTCGGCGCCGCCGATAATGTGATGCTCAAGGCGACAATCAACTTCGGTCACAACTATAACTATGTGAACCGAGCGGCGATGTACAACTGGTTCAATAAGCACCTCAAAATCGGACTCCCCGAGCCGATCGAGGAAGGCGATTACAAACGACTCTCCATCGCCGAAATGACGGTCTGGAACGACCAGCATCCCGCGCCTCCCAGCGGCGATGATTTCGAGCGCCGCTTGGTCAGCTACTGGCACCAGGACGCACAAGCTCAACTTGCCGCCCTCACTCCCACCGATGCCGCCTCCTGGAAAAAGTACCAGCAGGTCGTCGGAGGTGCAGTGGATATCCTCGTGGGACGAACCACTCCTGCCGCCACCGACGTCTCCTACGAACAGACGCACAAAACTCAGCACGGAAATCACCTCCTCATGACCGGGCTCGTGCGAGTGAAGTCGCGGGGCGAAGAATTGCCCGTGGCGTTCTTGCACCCACAGTCGTGGAATGGTCGAGTCGTGATATGGTTGAGTGAAGCTGGCAAAGCCGGACTCTTCGCGGACGGTGATCGCCCTCGGCCCGAGGTACAGCAACTGCTGGATGCCGGCGTCAGCGTCGTAGGTGTAGACCTCTTGTATCAAGGCGAGTTTTTACCGGCCGAAGCGGCGGGACGTTGGGAAAAAACGCCCCGTGTGAAAAACCCACGCGAATTTGCCGGCTATACCTTCGGCTATAACTCGGCCGTCCTGGCATCACGAGTGCACGATGTGCTCAGCATCCTCGCCTTCGCCCGCAGCTATGAAAAACCGCCAACACGCATCGATCTCGTCGGCCTCAACGGTACCGGCACGATCGCGGCCCTCGCCAAGGCTCAGGCGGGTGAGGCGATCACGGCGACAGCGATCGACACCCGCGGCTTCCGGTTCGGCAAATTGCTGGAGATCCACGATCCCAACTTCCTCCCCGGAGGCGCCAAGTATGGTGACCTGCCCGGCATCCTCTCGCTCGCCGCTCCCGGAAAGCTCTGGGTCGCCGGCGAAGGAGAAAAACTGCCCGCCATCGTGCAAGCGACCTACGGAGCGAGTGGCAAGAAAGAGCACGCCGCGGCGTTCGCCGGCCCGGCCGCCGACACCTCGTCGGCAGCGGTCGCCTGGCTCTTGAAAAACTAAGCCAGGCGTGAGCTGCGATCTGAATTGCAGCTGCGATCTGAATTGCAGCTGCGATTTCAACAGCAACTGCACGATGAACGGTCCCGGTGGCAGCGATCGCCACCGGGACCATTGGAAAAACGCCCAGCGATCGGATCGCACCGGATTGAACGGCTGCGGCTCACGGCTCACGCCATCACGTCAGCATCCGCCGCTGTGGGAACGTGGAAGTTTGAACGGTGAAACTGGGCTGACTGCGCGCTGGGCGTAGCCTAGGCCATCTGAGTCGCAAGACGGCTTGGTGCCAGGAACTCGATCGACGGGCGCCATCCAGACGTATTTTCAGAAAAAAAGTGGCGAAGGGCAGAGCCCGCTCGGATTGCTCTTGTTCCCAACTTGCCCAACATCCTATACTGCCGCCGCGCTGGAGAAAGCGTTTGGAAAAGCGAAAAATTTCGGAGGATGAGCAAACCGGTGGACAGCTGGTTGCGTAGGCAAGAACGATCTGAAGCGGCGTTCGCCGCAACGGAACTCGTCGGAAAATCTTGCGACATTCGTCGAAATCGCTCACCAAGACACGTTGAACATGGAGGGTGGGAGCGGATTGGACGCGGCACGGAATAGCCCGCACAAACGCACCTACTCCGCGTGAACAATACAGGAAGTCGTGTCGACGATTGGGTGGAATCGCTGAATGATGCTGGACGATAAACGGGATGGCCTCGTGACTGCGGTCGCCGAGACGGTGGTTTTCAGGGACAACATTCCGAGCCACGGATAGCGCTCGTCAGACAGGGATTGCCACGCCGACGATACCACTTTTCAGGACGCCAGGAGGGCGCATTCTCACGCTCTCCCTGCGCTCCACGGAACCTTGTTTGCTGGGGACATCCAACAATGCAGATTCACGGTACTAATCACCTGCACGGCGCTCAACCCATCCACGCTCCCCATCGAGTTGTGGGAACTCAGGCCGCAGCGGAAACTGCTGTCACACACGCAGCGGATCAAGTCGACATTTCGCCCGAAGCACGTCTCATCAGTCAAATCCATGACTTACCCGAGGTGCGAGCGGATCGCGTAGCGGAATTGCGAGCACAAATTGCAGCCGGTGTCTACGAGACCGAAGAGAAGATCAGCGTCGCGCTCGATCGACTCCTGGACGAACTCGCCTAATCATCTCCGCCCCTCACTCATGCCCAGGTGAACGATGATCGAATCGCCACTGATCTTTGACGCCCATCTCGATCTCAGCATGAACGCGCTGGAATGGAATCGAGATCAGCGCTGGTCTTTGGAACGCATTCGCCGCTGGGAAGTCTACATGAAGGACAAAGTGGACCGTGGCAATAACACGGTCTGCTTTCCGGAAATGCGACGAGGCCGAGTGGGCCTGTGTGTGGCGACACAAATCGGTCGCCACTCCCCCTACTTCCATCGACTCCCCGGGTGGAATTCGCCCGAGCAGGCCTGGGCGCAGACCCAAGGTCAACTCGCCTGGTATCGCGAAATGGAAGCACAAGGCGAAATGGTGCAGATTCGCGACCGTCAGCAACTCGAACAACACCTGCAGTTCTGGCTGAATTTGCCGATCACGGACGTCGACCGCCCTTACATCCAAGAGTCCCGGGAACGACACGAGCGACCACCGATCGGCTACATCCTGAGCCTTGAAGGCGCCGACTCGATCGTTTCGCTGAAGCATCTGGAACGCAGTTACGCCGATGGACTACGAGCCTTAGGGCCGGCTCACTATGGTCCTGGCGTGTACGCCCATGGCACGGATGCCGAAGGCTCCTTGCCGGCCAAGGGTCGCGAACTGCTCCGCGAAATGCGCAACCTCAACATGATCCTCGACGTCACTCATCTGTGTGACGAATGTTTCTGGGATGCGCTGGAGATCTGGGATGGACCGCTCTGGGCCAGTCACCAAAACTGCCGCACACTCGCACCTTGGAACCGCCAGTTTGCCGATGACCAGATTCGAGCGGTGATCGAGCGTGGCGGGGTGCTGGGTATGGCGTTCGACGCCATTATGATGGTCCCAGGCTGGGTACACCTCCGCAGCAAACCCGCCGACTTTCAGCTCAAAATCGAACGCATCTGCGATCACATTGACCACATCTGTCAAATCGCTGGCAACGCTCGGCATGTCGGCATCGGCACCGATTTGGATGGCGGCTATGGTACCGAACAAGTACCGCTCGACCTCAACTCCATCGCGGACCTGCAAACTCTGCCCGCCCTGCTCAAACGCCGTGGCTACTCGCAGCAGGATATCGAAGGAATTCTCTGGCGTAACTTCATCGACGTCTTACGCCAGACCTGGAAATAACCGGCCCATCGGCTCACATCCAGCGGGAATGCCGCGGGCGTCCGGGCGGCACGACAGACAATACCGCTGCTGCCGTACGCTTACCCAACGTCGCTCAAATCTTTACAATGCCACCTATTAGGCGGTGTGGTCTTTCCTGATTCGTGGCATTTGTATCGCTCGGTGGTCTCCCCATGTTAGAAACTTCATCGCTCGGCTCGGTCGAGGTTTCCTTATCGCCGCTGGCACGCTTCGAGGAGTATTTGCAGAGTCGTGGCAAACGCATGACTCGCCCGCAGCGACTGCTCATCGAACACGTATTCAGCCGCCACGATCACTTCGATGCCGACTCCCTGCTCGATCAATTACCGCAGCGGGGTGACGTGGGGCGCATCGGTCGTGCGACCGTCTATCGTACCCTGACCAAATTTGTTGAAGCCGGACTGCTCCGCAGCTTCATCCTCGACGGCCGCACCGTCTACGAACATGATTACGGTTACCCTCAGCACGATCATTTGCACTGCACGGAATGTCAGCAATTGATCGAGTTTCAAAGCCCCGACCTGCTGAAACTACGCGATCACGTCGCCCAAGCCTATCGCTTCAAAGTGACCGGCCATCGACTCATCATCACCGGCGTCTGTGAAGCCTGTCAGAAGTCCCGACAACGCACCAAGCGCCGCGTTGATCTGATCTAAGACCATTACCGCCGCTCGACGTTCATTCTTTCACACTCGAGACCACCTCCGTAACGTGCGCGAAGACGTGGCATGACGGGTAAGCTGCGAATGAGCGAGTTGACCTTACACGCGTACGTCTGCGTCTTGCCGAGCGGCATTTTGGTAGCGCTGCCGGATCGGTTCGATTTGCTCCGCCACAAACTCGGTCACCTGTTCCGGAGCCCGTCCTACAAATTGACGTGGATCAAGCGTTGCCGTTAGATCGACGCCTGCAAATGCGGAGTCGGCGGCCAGTCGCTCCAGCAGATCATTGGGGCGTCCTTCCCGTTTCACGACCTCGCCCGCCGCCTGACTATGTCGACGAATACGCTCGTGTAAATCCTGACGATCTCCGCCCCTGGCAACCGCTGCCATTAAAATATTCTCGCTCGCCATAAAGGGCAGTTCCTCCTGCAGATGCCTCGCGATCACTTGCGGATACACCACCAGATTGCTGGCGATGTTTTGATAGAGCAAGAGGATGGCATCAATCGCGAGAAAGGCCTGGGGAATGACCAGTCGTCGATTGGCGCTGTCATCCAAAGTACGCTCCATCCACTGCGTCGCCACGGTTTGCGCCGCACTCGACTGTAAACTGATCACAAACCGAGCCAGGGCACAAATGCGTTCACTGCGCATCGGGTTGCGTTTGTACGCCATCGCCGACGACCCGATTTGATCCGCCTCAAACGGTTCTTCCAGCTCTTTGCGACTTTGTAGTAACCGCATGTCAGTCGCGGTTTTTTGCGCACTCTGCGCGATGCCCGAGAGTGTGTCGAGTACCTGTGCGTCGACCTTGCGCGTGTAGGTTTGACCGGTGACCGCGTAACTGCTGGCGAATCCCATTTTTTGTGCGACGAGCTGCTCGAGCTTCCGCACTTGCGCATGATCGCCACCGAACAACTGCAAAAAACTCGCCTGAGTTCCCGTCGTTCCTTTGATGCTTCGCGCCTTCAGCCCCGCGATGCGCTGCTCGACCTCTTCCAAATCCAGCACCAGATCGTAGGCCCACAGACAGGCTCGTTTTCCCACGGTGGTTGGCTGTGCCGGCTGCAAATGCGTGAAGCCCAAACAAGGCAGCTCACGATATTCCACTGCGAAATTCGCCAAGCGATCAATCACCGTCGCCAGTCGGGCGGCGAGGAGCTGCAGGCCTTCGCGCATCAACAGCAGATCGGTGTTGTCTGTGACATAGCAGCTGGTGGCGCCTAAGTGAATAATTGGTCGAGCGGTGGGACAGACATCTCCATACGCATGCACGTGAGCCATCACGTCGTGACGCAAACGCCGCTCATACTGATTTGCTGCCGCGAAGTCGATGTTATCGACTTGTGCACGCAATTCCGCAACTTGCTCTGCTGACACTCCCAGCCCTAACTCATGCTCGGCTTCCGCCAGCGCCACCCAGAGCCGTCGCCAGGTACTAAACTTCCGCTGGTCACTCCACAACCGCGCCATCGTTGCCGATGCATACCGACTGATGAGTGGATTTTCATAACGTTCGGAGGAATTGGTCATCTTGGTTCTCGTATCTGCCAAAACTACTTCGCTATCCCTGACTCAGACCTCTACCGCTGCACTCGACCACTGGCATTGCCTTGCATCAGCGCCACCACTTCATCGCGTGACACATAGTTGAAATCACCCTGAATGGAATGCTTCAAACAGCTTGCTGCCACGGCGAATGCCAGCGCTTGTTGTGGCGTGGAAAAGTCAGGGGAGTTCAATCCGTAAAGCAATCCGGCCGCGAACGAATCGCCCGCTCCCACTCGATCGACAATATCCCGAATCTCGTAGGGCTGATACTCACCCTGTTCATTGGTGGGCGCCACACAGGCCCGATCGGTGGCTTGATCGAAGAGTAACGCGCCCCAGTTGTTATGGTCCGCCGACAAACTTTCGCGCAACGTTATCGCCACGCGACTCACTTGCCCAAAGCGCCGACAGATCTCCCGCGCTACATGCTCATAGCCGGCCACATGGATTTGCCCCTGGGTAACATCGCTATGCGGCGCATGAATCCCCAGCACGTCAGCGGCATCCTCTTCGTTCGCAATCACCAGATCAACATGCTCGAGTACCTGAGTCATGCACTCGCGTGCCAAATCACGACTCGCGGTCCCAGGTCGCCAATTCCACAGTTTTTTGCGGAAGTTTAAATCGCAGGAGATCGTGACACCACGACTGCGAGCCAGTTTTACCAGCGCCAGGTTGGCGGCACAGGCCGCCGCACTGATGGCCGGTGTGATGCCGGTCACATGCAGCCACGTGACACCTTCCAGAGCCCCCGCGAAATCGTATTCGGCCGACTCCGCCAAACTCACCGCACTATATTCTCGATCATACGTGACCGTGGACCCGCGCTGATTGGCACCCACTTCCACGAAGTAGAGGCCCAAACGACCACTTTTGCGATACAAAATGCGAGTCGTATCGACACCGAGACCGCGGAGCGATGTGACCAGACTCTCGGCAATCGGTTGTCGAGGCAGTGCGGTCAGATAGCGAGCGGACAGGCCCAGCATCGATAAGGAGGCACAGACATTGGCCTCACCACCGCCCCACGTCACTTCTACTCGCCCCGGTAAACATTGACGCCAGCGCAATCGGTCCGGCGGACAAATCCGCGCCATGATTTCTCCAAATCCTAGAAACATCGCTCGCACTCTCCTCGGGTCTCGCTAATACGTTTCTCGTGCGTGACTCTCCCCACCGGACAGACACACCTTCACAATGGTTTTCACATGTTCGTCAAGTCATCAATGGCGGCACCGCCGATGAGTTGATCGAGGGCGGTAGCCAGCAGCGGTGCCTGCTCAGTCTCCTGCGCATACACTCGACAGATTCGCTGAGCGACGGGCAGCCGCTGAAACAATTGGTTGGCTTGCAGCGGGCGCACGCGCTGCGTTGCCGAGTCGAACAAGTAGTTTTGTCCGCTGGCCGGGCCGCTCGTGTGCGGTCGAAAGATATGTCGAGCGATGTCGATTCGCAACGGCAGGTCTGCCAAATCACTCGGTAGAGCTCGTCGCACCAATTGTTCGACCAGTCGCGGATCGCTGAAAATGCTGCTGCGTTCCGGATCGGTTTCGGTGAAGACCAGCGTTCGTTGACAGACCATGCGCCACGGAATCTGTCGCTGCAGAAATCGCTGCCACTCCGTCCCGACTCGTTGCCGGTCCGACGGATCGCTGATCGCTGCCCAGCGTGCCACATCGACCAACAGCGAGAACTCTGTGAATCCTTGGTAGGCCGCCAGATGTTCTGCCGGATTTCCGGGAAACAACCAGGGCTTGCTGGCAGTGAAAAGATCGGCGAGCGTCAGATCGATAGCACGCACCGTTCGATGAAAATAGACCGAGCGAAAGAGTTCGGTGCGGACCGTCATGAAGCGCAACAGCGCATCCACGCCCCGATCGTGAATCGTTAATCCCTGTGGCGAAAAAAAACTGTAGTGCAACAGCCGCTCGACATCAAAAGCTCGCGAGCTGTAGCCGGTCATGTAGGCATCGCGCAGCACAAAATCCAGGTTGTCGATCGTGTAGATGCCACTCAGCAGACTGCGCAAAAACTGCAACCAGCGTGGCACGGACTCCCGTGTTTCGTCGCCGCGAGGACGCTGGATGAGCCACGCCACTTGCTCCGGATCTAATCGTTCATCCGACCGCATTTGACTGTGTGGATTTCGCCGCAATCCGCGCAGCAGTTCAGCTAATTGCGTGCGAATGATTTGAGCTCCAAGAGTTTCATGCGTGAGCCCAAAGCTGCGCAGGTAGTGCTCATCGAAGAAATGTCCGAAGGGACCGTGCCCCACATCGTGCAGGAGCCCGGCCATGCGCAGCAACGTTTCGACATAACCGCGACTGGGGACGTCCGGACAAACCGACTGCAGACTGTCGTACAGCGTCGCAATCGCACGACTTGCTAAATGCATTGCCCCAAGAATGTGCTGAAAGCGAGTATGTTCAGCAGTGGGGAAGACAAACCAGGCGGTTTGTAGCTGGTGAATCTGCCGCATTCGCTGCACCCAGGGATGGTCGATCACCTGACGCTCGGAGACCTCGTCACCACCAACGGCGGCATCCGCCGTAAACGGAATGTAGCCATGCAGTGGATCGTGACTGAGGTTCTCGTTGCCGTAAGAGAGCATGTCGTTTTCCTGTGCTGGATTACGCTCCAATAATCTTCCCGACGGGAACGCCCATCATCGCGGGCCCTGATTCGCGGAGGCACTGATTGGGTTATCGACAGGACCAGCTCCTGTTACGGCCAGCTCGGGCTCGGGCCGGTTAGTGTACGCGGAATGCGACAATTGGGAATCTACCCTCATGCGGCCATCCATCGACAGCCGCTGGGGGCGTTAATCTCAACTCAAACCACCCCGTTTCACGCTCTGGGGCGAAATCGTTTAGAATGCGGAGCGGCCCGTTGGCAATTTGTAACGATGAAGCCCGGTAATGGTGTCAACATTTCCAAAATTGTCTTTTGTGAAAAATCTGTCGATATTTCACCAACCGGCCTGCTCACCACCACCCGCCCTAATGCGCACCGATCCTCCGATCCCGGAGCGTACCCTTTAAGGAGAAGCCCTGTGACGCGACGCGTCCTCCTCTCTGCATCCCTTGTACTGCTGAGTCTCTTGGCGTTTGCCAACCTCGCCTTCGCTGCCACTCGCAGCGATCGTTTACTGCCAGAAACCACCAAAGGATACTTGTCCATTCCGAGTGTCGCGGAGCTGACCAAACGCTGGGATGAAACTCAGCTGGGTAAGCTCGTGAATGACCCGGTCATGCAACCCTTCACCGATGACCTCAAACGGCAGCTGAAGAGCAAGTTCAGCCAGACCGGCATGAAGCTCGGCGTAACGGTCGAGGACCTGACCGATATCGCCACCCAGGAACTGGCGATTGCCCTGGTACAACCCGGTGGTGACGTGAAGTCCCATTCGCTGGTGCTCATCATCGACGTGACGGATCACACCGAAAAGGCTCAGGCCCTGCTCGCCAAGATCGCACAGAATCAACTGCAGAAGGGCGCCAAAAAGACTTCCGCACAAGTTGGCGAAGTGGAGATCACGGGCTTTGTTCTGCCGCCGAAGAAGGGGCAAAACGACGGTATTAATGCTCACTTCTTCCTGCACAACAACCTGCTGGTAGCTACCGATCACGCCGAAACGATCGCCGAACTTGCCAAGCGAGTGTTGGCAAACGGCGAAGGCGGTAAGTCGCTGGCGGACCTCAAGGCCTATCAGGTCGTGACGCAGCGAACAAGCGAAGCGGCCGGCGAAATCGCTCCCCAAGTGCGCTGGTTCGTGGAACCATTCGGATACACGGAAGCCTCCCGAGCCCTCGCCGGTGGCCGCAAGAAACGCGGCACCGATTTACTCAAAGTACTCGCCAATCAAGGCTTCAAAGCCGTACAGGGACTAGGCGGTCAAGTCGCCTTGGCCACTCCCGAACAGGAAGTACTCCATCAGACTTTTATCTTCGCTCCACCAACCGCCGAAGCAGCCAATGGCGATCGATTCAAATTGGCAGCCCGAGTGCTGAATTTTCCCAACGCGGAAGTTCCCGCTCCCCTCCCCTTTGTACCTCGTGATCTGGCCACTCACCTGACGCTGAACTGGAAGATCAAGGAATCGTTCGAGTACATCGGGTCGCTGGTTGACGAAGTCGCTGGTGAACCAGGAGTGTTCGAGGAAGTTCTGAAGAGCATTGAGATTGATCGCAATGGACCTCAGGTCAACCTTCGTAAGGAACTGATTCGCCATGCCGGTGAACGCATCACCGTGATGACCGATTGCCGCCTGCCGGTGAATACCAAGAGCGAGCGTCTGGCCGTGGCGATCGATATCACCGACGCTCAGGCGGTGGCTAAGGCGATCGGCAAGATCATGAGCTCGGATCCGCACGCCAAGAAACATGACGTCGGAAACGGGCGCATCATTTGGGAAATCAATAACGATCAAGCTCCAGCGGAAGTCGACACCTTGGAGATCGAAGGGGGACAATTCGTCGCGGCCGAAGATGAGATGGAAGACGAGGGAGACGGCGAGAAGCCGATGATCCCCAACTCCGCCGTCACCGTAATCGACGGTCATCTGCTCATCTCGACCCATGTTGACTACCTGCGTGAACTGATTGCGGATCGCGACGATGCCAACCGCCTGACGACCGCCAGCGACTATCACTCCGTCATGCATGCCCTCACGAAATTGGGCGCCGGCCAGGATTGCGTGCGAGGTTTTACTCGCACCGACGAGGCCTACCGTGCGACGTATGAGTTGCTGCGGCAAGGCAAGATGCCAGAGTCTGAATCGCTGCTCGGCCGCGTGCTGAACAAAGCCTTGGGTCCGGAGGAAGAGGGCGCGCTGCGTGAGCAGCAGATTGATGGCTCCAAGATGCCTGAGTTTGATATCGTACGACGGTTCCTGGGCCCGGCCGGTACCTACGCTCGCACGCTGGATGATGGCTGGATCATTGTCGGCTGCGTACTGAGCAAAGAGGCGCAGTAACGGTTCGAGAAAATCAGGGGCTGCGAATACAATTTCTACCGCTTGATTCGCGCCCCCAAACAATCATTCCACGACGCTGGTTTCCTCGCACGATTTCAGCGTCGCTCTCCCCCTCGGAGAGTTGCTCAGCCGACTAGGCCGCAACTCTCCGAGTTTTTTTGTTGGTGGCCACTCGCTTTACCTCCTACAACCCCTACCAACGCTACAAATCACGCTGCAAACTTTGAGTAATCCGCTCAGATTTTCTAAAGCTCCCAGTCCTCTGACCTACGGTATCGGTACCGTTTAGGCAGCCGAATCGAAACAGACCATCCACGGCGGATGGTGACAAGGTTCGGCCGGCATTCAGCAGGCTGATTCAGGAGTGTGCCCCGTGTCCCGTACCCCACGCAAAATTACCCTCGTATCGACGAAGCGAAAAATCAGCTCCACCCGCACTCGATTAGCTCAGGACCCTGCTCTTAAAACTCGCGACGAACTTCCAGCCGCCCATGTGCCAGCAACCCGAGGGTCAGCCACTCGACTGCCAGCCACTCGTCTGCCAGCCACCCCTCTGCCCCCCGCACTCGTCACCTCGCTCGCCGGCAAAAGCCGTAAACCATCAGCGGCTTCGTTTCCACGAAACGGTTCCAAACCAAAAACCAAAGCAGTCGCGTTGTCGGACCAGTTGCTGGAAGAATCCGTCATCGAGGACGTGATCGTCGAAGAACCAACACTGGAAGATGACTCCACATTCGTGGCGGTCGAAGAAACCTCCCTTGTGGAACTCGAGCCTGCGGAAAGCCTGGAGGCAGATGACGAGCTCAACGACACCGAGGTCACCTCGCGCGATGATTCCTTCGCGGGAACCGACGATCCCGTGCGCATGTACTTGGTGCAAATGGGACAGATTCCGCTTCTGAACCGCGCGCAGGAAATTGCCTCCGCTCGGGAAATCGAACGTACGCGCACTCTCTTTCGCAATACGATGCTGGCAACCGATTTCATCCTGCAAGGCGCCATCGATCTGCTCGATAAAGTTCATCGTGGCAAACTCCGTCTGGATCGCACGATTGAAGTCTCGGTGACCAACACCTCCGAGAAAAAGAAGATCATGAAGCGTCTCGGACCTAACCTCGCTACGCTTCGTCACTTGGTGCTACAGAACACTCGTGACTATCGGCTCGCGATCAGTCGTCGCGAGCGCATGAGTGACCGCCGCCTGGCTTGGCGACGATTAATCCGTCGCCGTAATAAGGCGGTGCGCCTAATCGAAGAGCTCAACCTGCGTACCAATCGGTTACAGCCACTGTTCGACAAACTGGTCTCCATCTCGCGTCGACTCACCCAGATAAAACGCCTGCTCCGCGAAGCACCGCGCGATCATCTGGCGGGTCAAACACCTTCCACCGAACTGCGACGCGAGTTGCATTTTCTGATGCGCATTACGCTGGAGAGTCCCGCGACACTCGCTCGACGCATCGAGCGCACGTTTCAGTATCAAGCGGAATATGATGCTGCCAAACGGGACCTCTCCGCCGGTAACCTGCGGCTGGTAGTGTCAATCGCCAAGAAATATCGCAATCGCGGACTCAGCTTCCTGGACTTGATCCAAGAAGGAAACACCGGACTGATGCGGGCCGTAGACAAATTCGAATACGCTCGCGGCTATAAATTCTCTACCTACGCGACCTGGTGGATTCGCCAGGCAATCACACGCGCGATTGCCGATCAAAGTCGGACGATTCGAGTTCCCGTGCACATGATTGACACGATGACCAAAGTTCGAGCCATCGGTCGACAACTATTTCAGGAACTAGGACGTGAACCGACCGCTGAAGAGACTGCCGAAGCGGCCAAACTGTCACTCGAAGACACCCGCTGCATTCTCAAGATGTCTCGCCAGCCACTCTCGCTTGACCAACCCGTAGGCGAGCATGACGACAGCTTCTTTGGTGAATTCGTCGAAGACCATCGCCAGGATGATCCGCTCTACGACACGAATCGTCAGGCGCTGAAAACCCGGATTGAAGAGGCGATGGCAACGCTGAATTACCGGGAACGAGAGATTCTGAAGCTGCGCTATGGATTGGCCGACGGCTATTCCTACACGCTGGAAGAAGTCGGAAAAATCTTCTCCGTTACTCGTGAACGCGTGCGACAGATTGAATCCAAAGCCGTCCGGAAATTACAGCAGCCCTATCGCGCGAGCACCCTGGCCAGTTTTGTCGAAGGCCTGGAAATGCCGCGCTTCGAGCCACTGGCTCTGGAACATTAGACCAGCGTTTTGACGATCAACTTTCGACGATCACTGACCAGGATGGCGCTCGTCGTTTCGAATGGAATGACCACGACTAGCGGGCCTGGTTCCATTCCGTGGATTGATAACGAGTGCGAGCGAGCTCGCTGGTGCGCGCCTGCGGCCATTCACTCAATAATCGCGTGACCGTAAACGCCTGCTGTAAGTGGTTGCGGATCTGCCCGGCGCTGACGGGTAAATTCGTCACAAATTCCTCATGATCTCGACCCGCTCGATAAGCAGGCTGACGCGGCGGCGTACCCAGGTAACGCGCCAACAGTGACAAGGGGAAGTCATACAGCAGCGTGCCGTGGTACAGCAAATGCCCCCGTTTACAGCGCAAGCTGTTACCCGAGAATTTTCGTTTTCGGTAAGTCAAATCACAGGTCCCTTGAAACTCCACGTCCGGCACCAGTGGATAGATGGCGGCCAGCAGCCGCTGCATAACCCACTGATGAGCTGCATCGATATTCGACAACTCGGGACGCAGAGTGAGATCAAGGATCAAGGCGTACATGAGACATCCCCGACCGATCATCACCGCCGCTCCTCCACTCGCTCGCCGAACGACTTCAATCAGATCGTCGCGGCAAGCCGCGACACAAGACTCGTCCTGCCAGCGCGAAGCACGCCCCAACACCACGGCCGTTTGCGGCGATTCCCACAAACGCAGCACCTCACCCGTCAGCTCACCCGCTTCCGCTGCCTCCAATAAAGCCTCGTCCAGTGCCAGATTTTCGCCTACCGAAGGCAAGGTGAGATCCAGTAATTGCATGCCGCTACCACCCCGCAAACGAACCAGTCAATCGTCGTCCCATTCCGCGATTCGATACCCCAATCTAAACTGTTGATCCTGGCAGGGCGAGTGATCGTGGCAGCGATCATGACGCGGTGGGATTGGCAAGCTTCCCCGGAAAATGTTTACAAGGTGAATTGACATGGCAGCTAGTTCAGAATCGGGCCCGGTAGTCGGCGGATCTGGTTCGCCCGCATCGCCCGACGATCAATTGCCACCGGTCCAACCGCCTTCGGCCGGATTCATCTTGCAGCTTTTCTTCATCCCGCTGGTGATCGTTTCGATCATCGTCTCCGTCTGGCTGCTCTTCACTTGGCTCGCCAGCGCCGGCAACGATCCGAAGGACCTTGTCCGCGACCTCAAGAAACTCAACGACGCACGCTGGCAAAAAGCCGTCTCGCTTGCCGATCTACTCCGTAATCCGGCCAACGACAAACTGAAAGATGATACGGAGCTGTGCCAGGAACTCGCCTCGATCCTGAACACCGAACTTGATTCCGACCGGACAGACATGCCGCACCTGAAGCTGCGTATTTTCTTGTGTCGTACGCTGGGCGAATTTCGAGATCCCTCCGGCGTGGAAGTGTTGGTGCGAGCGGCACAAGAGCCAGCCACAACCGAGCAAATTGAAGTGCAGGCTGCCGCCTTAGAGGCCCTCGCGCTCCTCGCCCATCAAGCTGCTGATCCGCCTCTGCGAGAAAACGAACGTGTCCTGCAAACCGTACTAGCCGCCTCCCGCGACCTGGCAATCGACTCCGACACGAACCACGCGCACGCCGAAATCCGCTCCCGCGCCTCGTTCACTCTCGGAATCCTGGGCGGCGAACAAGCCCTCGAGCGGCTGGATGAACTCCTCAGCGACGCTTATCCGAACACGCGCTACAACGCCGCCATCGGGCTCTGCCGACACGGTGACCTGCGTGGCGAACGAGTGCTGATGGAGATGCTGGACCCAGGGAATACAGCGGCCCTGCGAGATGAAAAATCGGCGTCCGAACAAAAGCTCAAACAAATCTCCATGATGCTGAATGCCGTCCGAGCGGTCGACGAACTGACCGCACGCCGCGCCGGCGAAACTCCACTGCCCGAACCATTACAGCGTCTGCAAACCGCTGTGCGAGCTCTCAGCGAACAAGAGACCACCCCTGCCGCCGTGGCTCGAGTGGCGACGGAGCTGAGTCAGCGCTGGCCCCGCTCGACCAACCCCGAAAAGTAATTTCGCTACCCGCCACCCGCATCCCGCCACCCGCTACCCGCCACCCGCTACCCGCTACCCGCTACCCGCTACCCGCTACCCGCCACCCGCTACCCGCTACCCGCCTCGCGCTACCCGCCACCCGCCTCCCGCCACCCACCTCCCGCCACCCGCCACCCGCCACCCGCCACCCGCCACCCGCTACCCGCTACCCGCTACCCGCTACCCGCCACCCGCCACCCGCCTCCCGCTACCCGCTACCCGCCACCCGCTACCCGCTACCCGCTACCCGCCACCCGCCACCCGCCACCCACCTCCCGCCGCTAGCTCGACTTTTTCCTGCTGTCCAACGAGCTTTTACGTTCGCCGACGCAAAATTACCGGCAACACTTCCGGTTGTAGCGACTCTGACGACAAGCACCGGTACTTTTCTTGGGAATGGCGTTCTCGTACCTCTTGAGTTCCGAGGCAACTTGGAGAAAACTCCACCCATCGCACCGCAGGTGACATCGTGACGGTTGTTCGCTTCGCAGGGCGCCAGGAAAAATCTTTCAAGAAGTTACTTGCGTGAGACGGGCCTCCTTACCACACTCAAAGCAGGCATATTCGTTACGTCCTGAACTCAATCCATACCACTCCCCCCCGCTTTAAGACGCTCCAATCCCATGAATCGTTCCCGCCAAACTCGCTCGCTTGCCGGTCTACCGCAGCATCAAGTTCGTGTCTGGGGAGCCGCCCTGATGCGTCGCCAGCGATCGCTGCGTCGCCAGCTGTTCGCCGCTTTGCCGACATTTGTCGCAGGTGCCCTGAGCTGGACGGTACTGCTGGGAAGTCCCGCCTCGGCCCAAACCGGCTGCGCTCCCTGTACGGCGCAGCAAACCTACCGCATCGTGCACAAGACGGTTTACGATCAGCAGCCAGTCACCGTGTACCGCCTGCAGTACGAAACGGTTTACGATGAACGACAAGTGGTCACTCGCAAACCTGTCTGGCAAGAGGAGACTCAGGAGCGACGGTATCGAGTCGCCAAACCGGTGGTGGAAACGGCGGAGCGGGAAGAACGATTCACGGTGCGGAAGCCCGTGTGGGAAACGGAATATCGCGAAGAAGCGTTCGACAAAGTGACCTATGTCGAGGAAACGCACACGCGCGAGGAACGCGTCGTTACGCAGCGTCCCGTCTGGGAAGAGAAGGTCCACGAACAGAATCAGGTGGTTCGTCGAGCCGTTGCAGAAACGGTCATGCAAGATCAAAGCTACACCGCTTACGATCCGGTCACGAGCGTTCAGACGCAATATGTGGATCAAGGCGGCTGGGTCAACAACTGGCAGTATCAACCCGGTGCGACTCGCAATCGCCTGCAATGGCTCCCCGGCTCTTACTATCCCGATCCCTACACCGGGATGCCGGTATGGCACCGAGCGGGCTTGCACTGGGTCCCCACTCAGCTTCCCGGCACCTATCAAGTCCAGCAGCAGTACGTCCCCAACGTGGTCGCTCAACAGGTTCCTGTCACGCAGTACCAGGCACGCGTCGTCAACCAGCAAGTCCCCGTCCAAGTCATGCGCTACCAGGATGAAGTGGTCACTCAGCGCATCCCGTACAAGGTCTGCCGCATGGAGCAGGTAGAAGAGGTGCGCCAAGTGCCTTACACGGTCCAGCGCCCCATGACCGAACGAGTGGTCAATCGAGTGCCTGTGCAGGTTTGCAAATGGATCGACGAAGAAGTGGTGCGGAAAGTTCCCGTCACCACGGAACGAATTGAAATTGAGGAACGAGTTGAGCCGGTGAAGGTGAAAGTCCTCAAATATGTGGAAGACACCCAGACGGTTCGTGAACCTCGTACCGTGGCCAAATGGGTCGCCCAGCAAATGACTCAAAACGTGCCGCGCACCGTGGTCATGCGTGTGCCGATCGATGCGTTTGGCAACGAAATCGCCACCCCCTCCCCCTCCGCTCAGCCGAACAGTTCCACGACGACGGGCGGAACCAGCATGGAAAACTTGCCGCCGTATTCCGTGAAGAAACCGGCCGTGCCCGAACCAAAAGTAACCTTACCGCCCTCTCCCGAAGCAAAAGCTCCCGAAGCAAAAGCTCCCGAAGCACCCGCTGCCAAAACGGGCGTCGCCAAAGAACCCATCACCGATCAACCAGCAGCACCCGCCTCAGAAACTCCTGCCGCAGCCGCTCCCTCTAAGGAGACTCCCACGCCAGCAGCTCCCGCGGCCGAAACTCCTGCTGCGGAAGCTCCTGCTGCCGAAACTCCGGCGGCCGAAACTCCTGCGGCGGATGCACCTGCGGCCACTGCGGCCACTGCGGCCCCCGATGACGCCCCCGCGAAGACCGACTCCGTAACTAGCTCGGAGGCCAAGCTGAGTCCGGTAGCCGCTCCACCGACACTCGTCGGCCCACAAACTGGCATTCCGGAACTACTGAGCCCGACCAAGACCGGCACCTCATCGAAATCTGGTTTTCGGATTCCCCAGCGACTGAAAACGACCTAATAACATTCCTCACCACCACCCGGTGGACTCTTCGAATGGACTACGATGAGTGACGATGCTGAGCTGGATGATGAACTGGATTCGACGAATCGTGCTGCTGACGACGAGCCCGATCTGGGCTCGCTGGCGGACAAACGAGTCTGGTTCGTGGGAAAGCTGGGAGGCTTTACGCGACGCGAAGCTCAGCAGTTGGTCCGGCAGAGAGCCGGCACCACATCTGATGTCTTTGATGACACGGTAAACCTGATTGTTCTGGGTGCCGACGAATTGCTTTGGCAGGATGACGACATCATTCCTGCAGCCGCGCGCGAAGCGGCTGCCTTGGGCAAAGTTGAAATTGTCTCGGAAACTCAGCTCTGGCAACGACTCGGGATGGTGGAGAGCGAGCAGAGTGTGCGCAGCCTGTACACTCCCGCGATGCTCGCCGATTTACTCCAAGTTCCCATCGCCACGATTCGGCGCTGGCATCGTCGCGGGCTCATCATTCCCGCTCGTGAAGTGCATCGTTTGCCGTATTTCTCTTTTGATGAAATTGCCACGGCGCGGCGTTTAGTGCAATTGCTGGAAGCCGGTGTCTCACCTGCCTCCATTGAACGGAAACTGGCGGAAATCGCCCAATATGTGCCCAACGTCGAACGACCGCTCGCACAGCTTTCCATCATCGTCGAAGGACGACAGCTTTTGCTCCGCAAGGATGCGGGACTGGTGGAAGCCAACGGACAGATCCGCATCGACTTCGATGCTCTGGAAAACCAAGCAGTCGGCGTCCGCACTCGTCGTCCCGACGTCGTCCCATTTCCTCCCGCGCCGGAATCCGACGCAGCGTCTCCACTCACACCGGAACAGATTTTCGACCAAGTCGCGGTCGCCGAAGAGTCAGGCGATTTGGACCTGGCGATCGACCTTTGTCGCAGCGCCCTGGCTGCCGGTGGACCACGGGCAGAAATCGCTTTTTTACTCGGTGAATTACTCTACCGAGTGGGTGACCTGTCGGCAGCGCGGGAACGCTACTACCAAGCCATCGAAATGGACGAGGACTACGTTGAAGCCCGCGCCAACTTGGGATGTTTGCTGCTGGAGCAACAGCAGTCCGAACTGGCGATCGCTGCCTTCACCGGCGCACTGCGATATCACCCCGATTACCCCGATGCACATTATCACCTGGCTCGCACACTCGATGATTGCGGCCGAACGGTGGAAGCGGCAGAGCATTGGCGCGAGTTTCTGCGACTAGCTCCCGACAGTCCCTGGGCCGAAGAAGCTCGCCAACGGTTAACCGTCCCGGATTGAACCGTCATCTAGAAGAGCAGCCGGGAATTCAGCATAATCATTCGTTTCCGCTTCGCTCCCGGATCGGCCGCTTAGCACGTCGACACCTTCCCGCCAGGAATCACCAACCATGAACGGTTACTCCAAATATCAAGAAAAGATCATCAAGAACTACTATCAAAACCGGGATGTCATGGCGATTCAGCGACTGCAGGAACTCGTCACGGAACTCTACTTATCGACCGGAAAAAAGCGACAACAGCACTGGAAAAATATCGTCACTCACCTGCAAAGCTTGCAGATTCCACAGTCGCAAATTGACCATTTGGTCCAGGAAGACAACCCGGAACTCGTCGCCAAGTTCATTCAAAAGCTCGATCAACCTTAACCGGCTTGCGGTGGCAAAGCTGACCCTGCCGCGCCTCGCGCCGCTGTCTTGCGCACCGAATCACTCAGAGATGGATCACGCATGCGAACCACGTGGAACTTTCAAACTGCCGGGCAGATGATTTTTGGCGTCGGGGCCACCAATCGACTCGGCGCCTGGCTAGCGCGACGCGGATATCGCCGAGTGCTGATCGTGACCGATCCGATCCTGATTCAAGTGGGTCTGCTCCGTAAGATCCAGGACGCCCTTCAAACTCAAGATCTGACATTGTCGATTTTTGGCGAAGGGGAAGCCGAGCCAGCGGTGAACACGGCACTACGACTAATCGCTCAAGCCGCCGACTTCCGTCCTGATGTCATGATCGGTCTGGGCGGTGGCAGTAACATGGACCTCGCCAAAATTGCTGCTAATGTCCTCACCCACGGTGGTGCACCGCGCGACTATTTCGGCTGGGATCAAGTGCCGGGGCCTATACTGCCACTGGTCTGCATTCCCACAACGG
This sequence comes from Pirellulaceae bacterium, assembly GCA_044235425.1. Taxonomy (GTDB): domain Bacteria; phylum Planctomycetota; class Planctomycetia; order Pirellulales; family Pirellulaceae; genus JBJSXJ01. The sequence continues at coordinate 275,834 of JBIIHW010000002.1, read as the reverse complement.
CCGGCACAGGCAGCGAAGTCTCTCACGCCGCGGTCCTGACCGACACCGAGAATCAGTTGAAGGTGAGTACGCTCAGTCCATATCTGCGTCCCGCACTCGCCTTGGTCGATCCCGAACTCACCTACTCCTGCCCCGCGCGAGTTACGGCGGACAGCGGTATCGATGCACTGACTCATGCGATCGAAGCATACACGGCAACAGACTTCAGCGAATTGCCGCTCGCCGAAGGTGAGACCTCAGCCTACGAGGGAAGCACTCCGCTCGGGATGTGTCTGGCCGAACGTGCGATTGAGTTGATCGGTCAGCACTTGGTTACTGCCGTGCAGGATGGCACCAATCACGCCGCCCGCCATGCGATGGCACTGGCCGCGACTACGGCTGGCATCGCTTTTTCCAACTGTGCCGTAGCCGTCGTTCATGCACTTGAATATCCGCTGGGAGCTGTGCTGCACTGTTCCCACGGAGCCGGTAATGGGCTGCTGTTACCGCATGTGATGCGCTACAACCTCCCCACTCGCCTGCCTCAGTTCGCTAAGATAGCGAGCTTGCTGGGTGAAGACGTCGCGGGACTGCCGCTCGCCGAAGCTGCGGAACGAGCCATCGTAGCCGTTGATCGACTGCGAGCTGCCATTGGTGTTCCGGGGCATATTCGTGACCTCGGTGGTACTCGAGAACAATTGCCTGGTTTTGCTGAAAAGGCCTTCAGCATAAAACGTCTGATGATGATGAACCCGCGCCAACCTACTTCCCCAGATCTTCTGCAGATCCTGCAGGCCGCTTACTGATCCGCCTCAAGCCATCAACCATGCAACCATATCTTCAGCTGCTCCAACAGATTCTCGATCACGGTGTCCAAAAAACCGATCGCACCAAAACGGGTACCCTCAGCATCTTCGGGCACCAGATGCGGTTTGATCTCACGGCTGGTTTCCCCTGTGTGACCACGAAGAAGATCCACATGCGCTCGGTCATTCATGAGCTGCTGTGGTTTCTTCGCGGCGATACCAACGTCCAGTATTTGCACGACCACGACGTTTCGATCTGGGATGAATGGGCAGACGCTCAAGGCAATCTGGGCCCCGTCTACGGTCAACAGTGGCGGAGCTGGTCTGCACCCGACGGAACCACCATCGATCAAATCTCGCAGGTGATCGAACAGATTCGTACCACTCCGGATTCACGACGCTTGGTCGTCAGCGCGTGGAATGTGGCCGACCTGGCGCACATGAGGCTGCACCCCTGCCACGTACTATTTCAGTTCTATGTTGCCGCGGGACGACTCTCCTGCCAACTCTATCAGCGCAGTGCCGACGTCTTCCTCGGCGTCCCCTTCAACATTGCTTCCTACTCACTGCTGACGCTGATGGTGGCCCAGGTAACCGGGCTGCAACCCGGTGAGTTTATTCATACGTTCGGCGACGCACATCTTTACCTGAATCATCTAGATCAAGCACGTTTACAATTGAGCCGCGAGCCGCGACCGCTCCCCTCGCTCTGGATCAATCCTCAGGTCACCAATATTTTTGATTTTCGTTTCGAAGACTTTCGACTCGATCACTATGACCCGCATCCCGCCATCAAAGCACCGGTGGCGGTATGATCGTCTCCCTCATTATTGCCGTTGCCAAGAACGGCGTGATCGGTCGCGACGGAGAACTTCCGTGGCGTCTGTCAGCAGATCTGCAGCGCTTCAAAGCCCTCACCATGGGCCATCACCTCATCATGGGGAGGAAAACGTTTGAATCGCTGGGACGAGTTCTGCCGGGTCGAACTTCGATCGTCATCACTCGTAATACATCCTACACACCCCCCGCCGGTGTGTTGGTCGCTCACAGCCTGCCCGCGGCACTCGAACTGGCAGCCGGTGACGATGAGGTATTTGTGATTGGCGGTGCTGAGATTTATCATTTGGCATGGCCTGCTTGTCAGCGACTCTACCTCACGCGAGTGTCGGCGGATATTGCAGGCGATACTTACTTTCCCATCTCCTTGACCGCCGAATGGCGGCTGCGTGAACGACAGGCAATCCCCGTGGACCACAAAAATCAATACGATTCCGTGTTCGAAAGCTACCAACGAGAAATTGACCCGATGTCGAGCCCTCCGAGTTCGACACCAGCCACGAATGCTCCGCCAGAAGTCGAAGAGCTGATGCAGCTCAACTTCAAACTCCTGCAATGCATCATGAATCAGGACTGGCCGACTTACGAATCGCTGTGCGCACCAAATTTAACTTGCTTTGAACCCGAGACGCGGGGCGAGTTAGTTGAAGGACTGGGCTTTCACCAGTTCTACTTCGACCTGCCCAGTTCCGGTACGCGACGCAACATCACCATCCTTTCGCCGCAAATCCGTTTGCTCGGGCCCGAAGCGGCTCTGATCTGCTACATCCGACTCACCCAGTACGTCGACGGCTCTGGGACCGCTCATACGTCCAAGGTGGAGGAAACACGCGTGTGGCAAAAGATCAATAACAGTTGGAAACATGTCCATTTCCATCGCTCTAACCCGAGCTGATTTTTTCCCCACTCCACTAAAAGCCATTCCCTAGGAGCACCCCATGCGCTGGTGGCTCTCGGCGATTTTGACGCTCGCCATCAGCGCCTTGGCCGTCGCTCCTATATCGAGCGATCCCGGTCATCAGCTTCTCGCTCAGGAACGATCGCCCGCTGAATCGCTGGCCGCCATGCGACTGCCCGACGGCTTCTCGGCACAGCTCGTCGCCAGCGAACCACTCGTCAAACAGCCGGTGGCCATCGAATTTGACGACCGTGGTCGACTCTGGGTGATTCAATATCTGCAGTACCCCAATCCGGCTGAACTCAAGCGAGTGCAGGTCGACCGATACTCGCGCACGCGTTACGACCGAGTGCCACCACCGCCACCTCACGGACCGCGCGGCGCCGATCGTATCACCATCCTGGAGGATTCCGACGGCGATGGCCAGATGGATCGCAGCCGCGATTTCGTCCAGGGCTTGAACCTGGCAACAGGCCTCGCGTTTGGTCACGGTGGCGTCTTCGTTTTGCAAGTTCCCTATTTGCTTTTTTACCCCGATCGCAATCGGGATGATGTGCCCGACGGTGAGCCGCAAGTGTTACTCAGTGGCTTCGGCATGGAAGATGCGCACAGCGTGGCCAACTCACTCACCTGGGGTCCCGACGGTTGGCTCTACGGCTGCCAAGGCAGTACGGTGACCGCCCACGTACGCGGTCTGGAGTTTCAACAAGGAGTTTGGCGCTATCATCCCGTCACTCAGCAGTTCGAACTTTTCTGTGAAGGCGGAGGTAATACCTGGGGACTGGATTTTGACCGCACCGGCAAACTGTTTTACAGCACCAATTTTGGCGGGTTCCTGTTTGTGCATGGAGTCCAGGGTGCGTTTTATGTTAAATCGTTTGGAAAACATGGAGCCCTTCACAATCCACATGCCTATGGATTTTTCGAACATACAAGGCACGAGAACTTTCGTGGAGGTCACGTAACGGTTGGTGGAATTGTTTATCAAGGTGATTCTTTTCCCAGTCGTTTTCGCGACACCTATATCGCCGCTGACCTGCTCGGCCATGGTGTCTATTGGCACCAGATACGCCCCCGTGGCTCGACCGTCTCCAGTTCCCATGGCGGCGAACTTCTGACCACAACCGATTCCTGGTTCGCACCCACCGATCTGACGCTCGGTCCCGATGGCGCAATCTACATCGCCGACTGGCACGACGCCCGTACCGCTCATCCCGATCCTGACGCGGAGTGGGACCGTACGAACGGCCGCATCTATCGCATCGCCGCCACAGGCACGACTCGCTCACCTCCCATCGATTTCGCCAAGCTGACGACCGCTCAACTACATGCTCTACATGACCATCGCAGTCAGTGGTACGTGCGAAGAGCTCGCCAGGAACTAGCCCGCCGTATTGGCAGCTCTCAGGGAAAACTAGCACCCGACGAAATGCAGTTGCGCGAACTGCTGATCAGCGAAGCTCTGCGCCAGGACAACGAAATACACGCGCTCGAAGCTCTCTGGACGGTCCACACGCTCCAAGGTTTTTCGGAACCACTCGCTCGACAGTTGCTCACCAGCCGACATCCAGCCGTCCGCTCGTGGACCCTGCGCTTCCTGGGCGACGATCGGCAGGTCTCGCTGGATATGGCACATCAGTTGGATGAGATCGCCGAGCAGGAAGCTTCGGTGGATGTGTTACAGCAATTGGCCGCTACTGCCGCTCGGCTTCCCGCTGCCGTCGCCATGCCGATGATAAATGCGAATATCAATCGTGACGATCATGGTGACGATCCCTTTCTGCCGTTGCTCTGGTGGTGGGCCGTCGAAAAACATAGCGTCACGGGTCGCGAAGAAGTACTAAAACGATTCGTGCGACCCACCCTGTGGAAATCGCGATTAGGCCGCGAGATACTGCTCACAAGACTGATTCGCCGCTATCTCGCCGAAGCGACGGTCGATGGTTTAAATGCGGCCGCGCGGCTGTTACAGGCAGCACCAGACCCGGCCAGCCGCGGCACGCTCTGGCCCCACGTACTCCTCGGTTGGCAGGAGCAACTCAGCCAAAAAACAGCCGAGAATTCGCTCGAAATAGTCCAGAAGCATGAGATCCTGCGGTTACTTATCACGGACTGGCAGACGCAGCCGCAGGACCAGACACTGCGGCGATTAGCGATCTCCTGGCAGCACGCACCGGCCATCGACCTGGCGGTGAAAGAGGCCTTCGATGACCACACTGAATCGTCTCGAAGAGCCACCTTGCTGGGAATACTGGCCTCGGCCAAACAAGCCGCCCTGTCCCGCCAAGCCCTAGCACTCTTTCAGCAGCAGCACCAGCCTTTAAATGTCCGTCTCGCCGCGCTGCAGCTCATCGCTCGATCAAATGAACCGGAGGTCCCGTCGCAGCTCACCCAAACCCTGATCCAGCTTTCACCTAACCCGAATGCCAGCCAATTGAAGCAGGCCATCGGCGATTTACTCCTGAGTCGCCGCGACTGGGCACGTGAGTTGTTAATCGCCGTCGATCGAAAGAAACTTTCCGCCGATTCAGTCTCCCTGGAACAAATACGACTCGTCTCACTCCTCGCAGATGAAAACCTGAATTCACTCGTCAGCCGACATTGGGGCCAAATCCATGCTGCGACTCGCGAGGAAAAATTAGCCGAGGTACGCCGCCTCAACAACGACTTGCGAGCAGCCTCCGGTAATCCGCAGCTTGGTCGTGAACTTTTTCAACGGCACTGCGCCAACTGCCATCAGCTGTTTGGCGAAGGAAACAAAGTTGGTCCCGATCTGACGACCGCAAATCGTCAAGATCGTGACTATCTGCTCGTAAGTCTTGTCGACCCCAGTAGCGTCATCCGCAAAGAATACGTCAGCGTCATGGTCCAAAAGACCAACGGCGTTAAACTGACCGGTCTGCCGGTCGACCGCTCCGATTCACAACTCACACTCGTCGATTCCCGCGGTGTGAAACAAACGGTTCCCATCGCGGAAATCGAAGAGCAACAGGACTCACCGGTCTCCTTGATGCCAGACGATCTGTATCGTCAGCTCTCTCCCGATCAGCTACGTAATCTTTTTGCTTACCTGCAATCGAAGCGCGACTAAGGAGCGACTCCCGATGCGTAACCAGCTTCCCAACAAACTCTTCATCCGACTCTTTGCTACGCTCGCCTTGCTGGCGACCATGCCAGCCTTTGACCTCGGCTTATCACCCATCGAACAAGTTGCCTGGAGTCAGGTTGTCACGTCGGCCAACAATGTCCCGGTGGCCACTCGCACCTATGAAAACCGCCTGACGCCACTGCCGACACCACGTAAGATCCTGGCGGACTATCCCGAGTTCTTCGAACCGATCAGCGAGCAAGCGCACTTCGAAGCACCAGCACTCATCGTCGACGACGGCGCTGATTTAGAAGTACGCGCATGGCGCTTTTCCTATAACGCTCGCGGCATCATTGAGATGCCCAACCAACTACTGGCACGCGAGACCGCCATCATCATGGTACACCCCTGGGCAATCGATGATGGTTGGGGCTGGAAATCGCCTGAACCAAACGGAGTGTCTGATTTCTGCACTCCCGAAAAAAACATCCTCAGTGCACGACACACGAAGCAAGTGATTGATCCGTTTCTCAAACGATTGCGCAGTCAGGTTGCCGTCGTCATGTACAGCCTTCCCGGTCCAGCAGATCCACTCCGCACCAAAATCTATCGTTCTTTTGATCACACTCCGAGCGACCGCGAACGTGTTGTGGGGGAACAGGAACTGCGGAAAGTACTCGCCGAATTCCCCTATCGTGGCAAGCCGCTACCCACTCAGCTTTCCCTGGATACGCGTCGCCCAATTGCCGACTATTTTCGCCAGTTTCCCGGTTTAGATGCGGGCGATCGCTATAACGGCCCGGGGTTTTGGCAGTTGCCGATTCCTGTGAGTGACTCGGTCACCGTACATCCGCAGGATGTCGTAATCTACGATGACGAAGGTTACCCGCCGCTGCGGGATTTTTTGAAAAAGCAGGGTGTGCGACATCTGTTACTAACAGGTTATGCGACGGATATGTGCTACTGCCGTACGACTGCTGGCTATGAAAATCTGACAAAAGATTTCAACGTGTTTCTAGTGGCGGATGCCTCACTAGCTACCTTTCCAGCGAATACTTCGCCCCGATTTGCCGTGAATGCCGCGATCTCATTTGCTTCACTCAACCAGCTCATCACGCAAGTCTCTTGGATCCAGACGATGGAGAAAAAGAAATGATGCAGCGACGCAACTGGCTGAAGCTGGCTACCGCCTCCACAACAGCTGCTCTCCTTTGTAATGAGCCCGCGTCAGCCGTCAGCCATGGGCCCGCACGGATTGCGATCACCTTGGATTTGGAAATGAGTCGTAATTTTCCTGATTGGGAAATGACTCATTGGGATTACGAAAAGGGAAACCTCAACGACGAAACCAAACGTTACTCAGTCGAAGCGGCTCGACGAATCCACGCCGCCGGTGGCGTAGCACATTTTTTTGTAGTGGGACGAGTGCTTGAACAAGCCGACGTCCGATGGCTGAAAACGATTGCGGACCAAGGTCATCCCATCGGCAACCATACCTACGATCATATCAATGTTCTCGCCACTCGGCCTGAAGATTTACAGTTCCGCTTTCAACGTGCCCCTTGGTTACTACGCGGACAGTCGGTGGCAGCGGCCATTCGTGAAAACATTCAACTCACCAGCCACGCGCTCAAAGATCGAATCGGGATCACTCCTAACGGTTTTCGTACACCGGGAGGATTCAGTGATGGTTTGCGCAACCACCCTGCCGTGCGAACGTTACTGAAAGAGCTCGGATTTAACTGGACCAGTAGCTTGTATCCGCCACATCCCCATACCGCGGCTCGACAAAAGCCAGATGCGGAGATCCTCACCGGTATCGTTGCGGCACAAAAACTCGCTCAGCCCTTCAAGTATGAAGATGGAATGATCGAGATTCCGATGAGTCCCATCAGTGATATTGGTGCATTTCGTACCGGTCGCTGGCAACTCGATTGGTTCTTGCTAGCAATCGAACACAGCGTACGCTGGGCAATTGAGCACGGAGCGGTTTTTAATTTTCTCGGCCATCCTTCCTGCTTATATGTGGTCGATCCGCAATTCCAAGTAATCGATTTAATCTGTCGACTCGTGCGCGAAGCTGGTGAACGAGCTCGATTGGTGGGACTGGATACGATCGCGAAGTCGACTATTCCAACTCCATGAAGATCATCGTCCCTCCGAGAACGCACAACAAAGAGTAGTAAACGTCACCATCCGGGAGCTATCTGTGATACTCAACTGTACGGCAAAACGGCAATTCGATCGCAAGTGGCTTAACTGCTGGTTGGTACTGCTTCTCTTCACGTCAGCAATCTCTATTTCCTACCGCACACTCGCCGCAGCCGAACCTCCTCGAGAAGGTCTGTATGCCTGGTATCACGAGCAAGGAATTCGTGCCCGAGGTGATACCGTCTTCGCCTGGGAAAGTGCCCTGAAGACAACCTCTGATCGCACGCTCAATCGAGTCGTTGGTAAACCAAAATGGGTGCGAGTGAAAACCGCAAGCGTGACGCGCAGTGTGGTGCATCTCGATGGAGCTGCGGCGATCTGGCAAGCCGTTAGTTCTTGGGGGACGCTGAATGAGCCCCGTACCATTATTTTGCACGCTCGACTGCAAGATGACTCAAAAGGTGTGATCCTGGATGGCAGCACTCGAGTGGGAAGTACGCCTATCGAACTACACGGAGATCACTGGATTACCAAGGCCACCAGCAGTCATACACCTGCCTCTGGTCAATACGAAACCTACAGCTTTACGTTTACTGACAAAGAAACTCCACTAGGAGGTTTGATTCTCGGAGCCAACGTGGCCACTCAGCAAGGACTCAGGTGCGACCTGGCCGAAGTTCTCGTTTACTCTCGTGTGCTTAACACCGCCGAACTAGGCGAGGTGCGAAAGTATTTGAGTGACAAATGGCAGAACGCGAGTGAATTGCCAGCTCGCGAGCAGCCACAGCCGCTAACTCGCCCTCAGGATCCACGCGTTTTCTCGACCGTCATTCGTCGTGCCAGCGATGACGCAGTACACACGTTTCGAATTCCCGGATTGGCCACTACGCCCCAAGGTACCCTCATCGCTGTTTTTGACGCTCGCAATAAAAACAGCGGAGATTTACCGGGCGACATTGATGTAGCGCTGATGCGATCCACGGATGATGGGAAAAGCTGGAGTGCCATGCGTCGTATCATCGACTTCGATGCTAGCGAAGCCGGCACCGCCGGAAATGGAGTAGGTGATCCAGCCGTTTTAGTCGATCAAAAGACCGGTGCGATCTTTGTCGTCGCTCTCTGGTCGAAAGGACGCCGGGCCTGGCGGGACAGTGGACCCGGAATGACTCCGGCGGAAACCGGGCAATTAGTCATGGTGAAAAGCCTCGATGATGGACTTACCTGGTCCCAGCCTGTAAGCATCACTCAGCACGTAAAACAGCCCGATTGGAACTTGTGCTTCAACGGACCTGGTAGCGGTATTCAGCTCACAGATGGCACGCTGGTCTTCACTGCCCAGTACAAAGCACGGACTCACCCGCAGAACAAACAACCAGCGACCATCCTGTCGCACTCCTGTTTTATCGCGAGTCGAGACGGTGGGCAGACTTGGCAGATTTCGCCGGCAGCCATTCCACAGGAAATACCGACCAGCGAGAGTGCCATTGTGCAAGTCGATCCCCACGCACTCTTGCTGACGATGCGCGACGAATCGCGTTCGGGACAACGAGCCTGGGCACGCTGGGAATGGGACGGCACCGATTTGATGAAAGGCCGATGGAGTCCTTGGTGGAGGGCCTTACCCGATCCCACCTGCATGGCCAGTATCGTGAAACATCCCAGTGGCAAACTCGTTTACTCGAATCCTGCTCATCCACAACAACGTATCAGCTTGACCGTACGTGCAAGTGTCGATGGAGGAAAAACCTGGAACACTGGTCGTTTGCTCGAGCCTGGTGGAGCGATGTACTCCTGCCTGACGATCCTTCGCGATGGTCGCATCGGTATCCTCTACGAAAGCGTTGAGGATGTCGGTTTGAGATTCGCCAGCTTCCCACTGTCATGGGTCGAAGAAGCCGATTCCACGTCAACGACTGGCAATTGAGCTGTCCGGCATGAAGGGTTTCAATCCGATGAGATTCCATGCAGGCAAGCGCGTCTGAGCACCGTGGCCACGGCAATCAGACGCTGGTCGACACCAATACCGCTCTCTAATCTTGCATCACGCCCCAGGCACAGGAGCTCAATTCAGCGGACCACTGTACGTCGGACGCAGCGTTCCATCCGGATTCTCCTCGCAGCGCTGCTGTTCACCAGGTAAGTAACGAGGTCGAGCTTTCACCTTGCCTGCCAGATTCGGCAGCGCAGCCTTGAAACGCTCAGCCTGCTCCTCGGTCATGACCAGGCGATCGACCTTGGCCAGCACTTCCTCCAGACTGCGTAAATCCTCGGGTGTCAACGTCGGTCGACCAGGTGCTCCAGGAATGGTGAGCTCCGGTTGTCCGGGATTAAATGGAATGTGCGACGAGCGCCCTCGTCCAGGTCGCCCCAACAACGGCTCTTGCCCCTCCTTCACCAGCGGCTCGGTTGCGCGAGTGGCGGTATTGAAGACGTTGATCACCTTGAGCGGCGTGCCGCCGCGAATGGCAGGCCCGACCACATTCATGAACGTGGTCACCGTGATTTCGGTATCGCGCAGCGATAGCCGTTCGAGCTTTGGTGGCAACACTCGATTCCCCAATCCACTCGGGAAAATGGTGTCGTCCCGTTTGCGATCATCTTTGGTGATCGGACGAATGAAGTGCAGGCCCAAAATGTGCTGACTGGCCTGAGCCTGAAAGAAGCGTGAGAGCTGCTCGAGCTTCACACTGGTCATCTTTCCCTCTAAAAGCTCAGCCGGCACGGGTGCTGCGGGATCGAGTTCCAAGGAGGGAGCAAACTCTACGTATGCTCCCAAGGCCCGCCAATAACTAATCTCCATCCGATAACCTTCCAGCTTCGCGCGATCCAGCCAGGTCTTGGTCAGTTCCGGGGAAACCGTTTCAGCTGAGCGCGGAGCCTTGCCGGGTTCCGGCTGAGGTCTCGACGTATCAATCTCGCACATTCCCAAGAGACGAATCAAATCATCCACTTGAGAGCTTTCTAGCACCGTGTTGGGGTTGAGAAACAGCTTTTGCAGCAAGTTGGGTCCTTGCGCGTACATTAGATCTTCATCCATCCGCGGAACGAGATGCTGCAACACGGCCGCGGTTACCTGAGTATTTCGCAGATCAAGTGTTTCCATGCCATGCAGCGATCGCAAAGCCGCAACGCCCTCGTCATCCACATCGGTCCCTGAAAGATCGAGATAGCGTAGGCAGCGACTCTGCGCAATCTGCTGCAGCCCCTCATTCGTAATTCGTGCCGGCCATACTCGCAGTTGCTCGAGTTGTGGTAATTGCGCTAGCACGGCCATCCCCGCATCGGTCGCGCCTGCCGGTAGCTCCAGACGCTTGAGTTGCGGCATGTTTTGCAGCTCCGCCAAGCCCGCGTCGGTCACACTCGTACCCGCTAGTCCCAGATACTCCAACTGCGTCATTTTGGCGAGCTTCACTACCCCGCGATCAGTGAGTTGACTGGGGCGATCCGGCGCCAGCAAGAGCATCCGCAAATCGGTCACTTGGGAAATCGTGTCCAAAACTCGGTCGCTCGCATGAGCTCCCCGAATCTCAACACCAATTAACTCATTAGAATCCTTCTTCGCCCAAATCAGCTTGGTGCCACCGAGCAGCGACACCTTCCGCACCAGCTCCTGATGCGCCTGATGTGGATGCGCCTGATGTGGATGCGCCTGATGTGGATGCGCCTGATGTGGATGCGCCTGATGTGGATGCGCCTGAGTGGCCAGCGTGGGCGCTACTTCCTGACGGCTCAGCAGCGTAGAACGTGTCGTTGCCGGATAATAAATCACGGGCGATTGCCAGCTCTGACTGGCCCGCGGTTCGAGCCATGGATCGGCGGCCATAACCCAGGTCGGAACGATCCAAGATGCCAGACCGCAACTCGCAGCTACGGCGGAAAGGAGTAAGGAGCGACGCATGTAGGACCTCAGGGTCTCATTGTCTGACGGACACAAGATACAGGGCATCGGTGGGCATCGGCTGCAGGCCGTGTGCCGCTGTAGTCGCGTTGCTCGAGGCCGAACAATCAGTCCGTACTTGCATCGTGCCGAGTGATTATTCCACAATGTCGCCCCGGATCACTCCATTTGTTCGCAACCGAGGGATTATGACGATGACAACTCGCAGGCTGACCGTAGCGTTCACGGTGATTGGAACCTTGCTGACGTTCGTGGGTGCCCTACCCGCAGAGGACGCAGCACCGCTACGGCTTCACAAACGATCGCGAGTGGAAATGGCGGGACGCTGGGCAGTGCGCGAGCAGGATGAAAACTGGGCGGCTAACCAAACCGCACTCATCGTCTGTGACGTCTGGGATTCTCACCATTGCCTGAATGCGGTGCGGCGAGTGGAGGAGATGGCACCACGCATGAACAAAGTCATCGAAGCGGCACGTGCTCGAGGAGTGTTCATCATTCATGCGCCGAGCAGCTGCATGGCGGCTTACGAAGGGCATCCTGCGCGACAACGAGCTCAAATGGCTCCAACAGCCAGCAACTTACCCGCTGACATCAGTCAGTGGTGCCACAAGATTCCCAGTGAAGAACATGGACAGTATCCGATCGATCAGTCCGATGGCGGCGAAGACGATGACCCTGCGGAACATCGCGCCTGGCATGAACGACTGGCCGGCATGGGACGCAATCCAAAAGCTCCTTGGAAGGCTCAAGTCGATCTACTGCAAATCGCTGACAGCGATGCGATCAGTGATTCCGGAGTGGAAGTGTGGAACCTGCTGGAACAACGTGGAATTCGCAATGTAGTGGTCCTCGGCGTGCACACTAACATGTGTGTCTTGGGTCGTCCCTTCGGCCTCCGACAAATGGCCAAGAATGGCAAGAATGTTGTCCTGATGCGCGACATGACCGACACCATGTACAACCCGCGCATGCGCCCCTTCGTCACCCACTATCAAGGCACCGATTTGATCGTTGAGCATATTGAGAAATATGTTTGCCCAACGATTACCAGCAGTGATTTTTTGGGCGGAGAACCATTTCGATTTCGCCACGATCGTCGTTCGATTGTCATGATGATTGGCGAAGACGAATATAAGACGAAAGAGACATTACCAGAGTTCGCCCAGTCAGAACTCGAAACGCGCGGCTTCCAGATCCAGATCGTCCATGCCGACAGCAATGATCCCAATCAGTTTCCAGGGCTAGAGGCGGCGATCGAGAAAGCCGATCTGCTGCTGGTCAGTGTCCGTCGTCGTACCCCCACATCCGATCAGCTGTCGGCCGTACGCAAGCATCTCGAAGCCGGCAAGCCACTGGTCGGCATTCGCACTGCCAGTCATGCCTTTTCACTGCGAAACAATAACCCACCCGCGGCAGGCCATGCCGCCTGGCTCGATTTCGACCCGCGAATTCTCGGCGGTCATTACACCGGTCATCACGGGAATGATCTACCGCAGGTCAAAACCAGTGGAGCTCCCGGAGCGGCCACTCATCCGATCCTCGCTTACCTCGATCTGGCAGCCATCGGCGGCCATGGTTCGCTCTACAAGGTTGCTCCACTCGAGCCCTCCACTACGCCACTCCTGATTGGCACGATTCCCAATCATCCATCGGAACCGGTCGCCTGGACCAACGAACCTCGACTGGGTCATTCACGAGTGTTCTATACTTCGCTCGGTCATCCCGAAGACTTCCAGAATCCAGCCTTCCGCCAACTTCTGCTGAACGGTATCTGCTGGACGATTCACAACGCTCCACCCAAGGTGAGCATAGCGCGATGACTCGCCGACAAGCGGATATCGTCATCCTTGGTTCCGGCTTTGCAGGAAGCATTGCCGCCATGATCCTTAAGAAACTGGGGCATCAACCGCTACTAGTCGACCGCGCCTCGCATCCGCGGTTTGCAATTGGCGAATCCTCCACCCCCGTGGCAAATCGATTGCTTCTGGATCTTGCTGAACGCTACGACCTGCCCGCCCTTACTCCTCTCGCAAAATGGGGCACATGGGAGCAAACCTATCCGCAGCTACGCCGGGGCAAAAAACGTGGCTTCAGCTACTTCCCCCACCTCTCCCAGCAGACCTTTCGGCCACAGCAAAATCACGCCAATGAACTGCTCGTCGCCGCTAGCGCTGACGATCTACATAGCGATACTCAGTGGTTTCGTGCCGATGTGGATCAGTTCCTGGTAGAGCAAGCACAGGCCCTAGGTGTAGAAGTACTGGATGGCCTGACCATTCGGCAGTTCCAGCCGCCGACGAACGGTCGAGCGTGGCGGCTGATCGGTCAACATGAAAACGAGACCCTAGAAATTGATGCCGATTTCATCCTCGATGGCTCGGGAGAAGCAGCTGCACTGGCCCACGCGTTTGATATCCCTTCGACGGCTTCGGGAATGCGAACGCACTCGCGCGCAATTTTTTCGCACTGGAGCGACATCGGCTCGTGGGACCAGTGGCTACAATCACAGGGTGCCGACATTCACTCCCACCCCTTCGCCAGTGACGATGCCGCTCAACACCACCTCTTCGATGGTGCCTGGATGTGGGTCCTGCGGTTTTCCCACGGTGTGGCAAGTGTCGGCATTGCCATGGACCCCCGGCGCTGGCCAATTCCCGAACAGATATCACCTCAGGAGGAATGGGAATCTTGGCTGAGTCGCTACCCTGCCATCCATGAAATGCTGGGAAATCGCCTTCCACAGACTCCACCGGGCCGAGTGATTCGCAGCGGACGACTTCAGCGCCGCTGGAATCAAATCGTCGGGAACGGCTGGGCCATGCTGCCTCATACCGCCGGCTTTGTCGATCCACTCCATAGCTCCGGCATCGCCCATTCACTGTGCGGAGTGGAAAGGTTAATGCGACTATTCGAATCCGCAGATTGGCGCCGGTCCCTGCCGGAGGCCTTGATCGATTACCAATCCGCAGTGCTCTCTGAATTAAACATGATCGATCAGCTTGTCGCCGCCTGCTACTCGACCTTCCACCATTTCCCACTGCTAATTGCCAATTCCATGCTCTACTTTGCTGCGGCAACGTCCTATGAAAAACAACGACATGCCGCCGGCTACCAGCCGCAATTACGTTTTCTGCTGGCCGGAAATCCCGACTTCACCAACACCGTCCAGCGCATCCTGACAAAACTCGAAACACTGCTCGGCCACCCGTTAGGTGCTTCAGACGGATTCCCGGCGAGCGATTCGCAACCAATTAGTGCGACCGCCATCCGTGACTACCAAGAACTGGTGGCCCGAGAACTTCGCCCTTTCAATCACGTCGGACTCTGTGACTGGTCCGGCGATCACATGTATCGATACACCGCAGCCCCTGTGTGATGTGAATTAGTCCCTGACTGCCATAGCAGTTTTACTTTTCCGCTTCCAAACGTTTTCTGGCTAACTCGATTTCTGCCTGTTTGGCACTAGTGACTTCTGGATACGAGAGCTTCAGATCGTCGATGGTGCGAGAAAGAATGTAGGAGACGGCCGTGCGTGTAACCCATTTATGGTCCGCCGGAATGACATACCATGGCGCCCACTCCGTGCTGGTGGCGGTCAGGCATTGCTCGTAAGCATCCTGATACTGATCCCAGCACTGACGCTCGTTGATATCCGACAAAGACAATTTCCAGTGTTTGCGTTTATCATCGATACGATCAAGGAACCGACGCCGCTGCTCCGCTTTGGAAACATTCAAAAAGAATTTGATCACTTTCGTACCATTGCGACTCAAATGCTGCTCAAAGCGATTGATGTCTTCATAGCGATGCTCCCAAAAAGAGCGATCGATGACCGCCGCTGGAATTCGCTGCGCCTCCACCAGCTCCGGATGTACTTGCACGATCAGCACTTCTTCATAATAAGACCGATTAAAGATGCCAATTCGTCCACGTTCGGGCAATGACTTACTACAGCGCCACAAGAAGTTGTGATCCAGCTCTTCCGCGGAGGGATGCTTGAAACTATAAACCTGACAGCCTTGAGGGTTGATCCCCGACATGACATGCTTGATGGTACTATCTTTACCCGCCGCATCCATCGCTTGAAAAATTACCAGAATCGACCAAGTATCGGACGCGTATAACAACTCTTGAGATTTTTCAAGCCGAACAAGATTCTCAGCCATGATCTGCTGAGCTAGATCTTGTCGCTTCTCCTTCGGCACGTCTTTGTCACCCTCAAAATCCGGATCGAAATCCTTCAGCCGACATTTTTTTCCCGGCACGACCAGACACTGCTTGATTAACTCGTCTAAGGGAAACATGTATCAACTCACCTCCAAGTGGGATAAACCACCAAACCAGGAATGGCCGTGCGCGTGGTATACACGTTTTTGCCAGCCGTGATGTACAGCGTACGACCATCCGCTCCACCAAAGGCACAGTTGGTGATCACATCTTCCAGAATCGGAATACGCCCCAACAGCTCGCCTGTAGGAGCGATCACATAAACGCCGGGAGGCACCGCCAAGCTTTCATGAGGGCCTCGAGCGGCGAGTATACCGGCGGCGACATACAGATTCCCCGCTCGATCCATGCGCATACCATCTCCGCCACGCCCCGTACCAAAATCAAACACCATGGTTTGATCTTGCACCGCACCACTCTCGGATAACGCAAAACGCCAGATCTTGCGATTACCACCCGGCGTCGGACAACTGTCGATCACGTAAAGCTGCCGAGCGTCAGGAGTGACGACAATCCCATTCGGACGATCGATGAGTGGCTGGGCAATAAGACGAGTGACCGTGCCATCCAAATCAATGCGATAGACTCCTTCCACCGACATTTCCATGTCCGAGCGATCACCATAACGAGGATCGGTAAAGTACAACCGCCCCGCCGCATCGCTGCAAATGTCATTCGGCGAATTGTACCGCTGCCCCTCAAAGTGGTCCGTTACAACCGTGTACTCGCCCGTTCCCAAATCCGTCCGAGTCACTCGACGACCACCTCCCGGACCAAACTCCGCACCCTCACAGTGATAAAGCCGCCCTAGAGGATCAAACGTCTGCCCATTCGTACGATAACTGGGCTCGCGAAATACCGTCCGCTCGCCAGTGGGTGCCAGTTTCCAGATGCGATTGCTCACGATGTCCGAGAAATATAGATTCCCCACCGCATCCACCGCCGGCCCCTCTGTGAACGCCAGCGATGTGGCCACGCCCGGAATATCCTGAGCTACCACAGATGGTAAAGTAAGCTGATGAAAATCAATCGCGGGCATCATGGTGAGTTCCCAATGAAAGAGGCGTTTAG
Organism: Pirellulaceae bacterium; assembly: GCA_044235425.1. Taxonomy (GTDB): domain Bacteria; phylum Planctomycetota; class Planctomycetia; order Pirellulales; family Pirellulaceae; genus JBJSXJ01. The sequence goes on along the minus strand of JBIIHW010000002.1, from coordinate 258,879 downwards.
CCGCACCAAGATACCAACTCAAATCCCCATCTCAACCAGCCCCGCACTCCTCCGCCCCACCGTGACACCGTGACACCGCTCCACCGCTCCACCGTGACATCCTGACACCGTGCGCAACGGTTACCAATTGGTTTCGCACGGAAATGCCAAGGCACTGCGGAGGACAGCTAGATCTGTCCGTTGATCAGGCGAGCGATTCCATCCTTCATCTGATTGACCATCAAATCGGCACGAAAATCCTCTTCGACTAGCGGCTCATATCCATCATTTTTGGCTACCAAAAGCGGCCCTGCCGCTCCGCCCATACAACTTCGCACTCGAGTACAACATTTTTCTCAGCCAAATTCGCATTCAACCGAGCGGCTACGATAAGATATGAAAACCGGACAACCGGGGCAAAAGTACGCAGGCAGGTCTGTTGGGGGAGACAACCGAATATGCGGTCACGGTATGAATTCAAATATCGCCGAGCGGTATTGGTAAAGGCGCCCCTGTGGGCGCTGGTTGCTGGCTTCGTGTGCCTCCCCGCGCTTACCACCACACTGACAGCCGATGACGCGACTGATCGCAAGGGACTGCAGTTTTTTGAGTCCCGTATTCGGCCCGTCTTGGTCGCCGAGTGTTATGGATGTCATTCGCAGAAGGCAGGTAATCCCAAGGCTGGTTTACTGGTTGATTCTCGCGCAGGACTACGGAGTGGGGGTGAGAGTGGAGCGGCAGTGGTTCCGGGCAATCCTGACGACAGCTTGTTGATGGAGGCGTTAAGGCACGAGGGCTTGGCGATGCCGCCCACCAAGAAACTCTCCGAACGAGTGATTGCTGACTTTGAAACCTGGATCAAACTTGGTGCTCAAGATCCACGCGAGCAAGGCAGTGGTAGTGCTCCACTGGTCCTGGACGTGGCGCAAGCCCGCCAGTTTTGGTCCTTTCAGCCGGTGAAACCGGTGGTGGCGCCCAGTGTGCAAAATCGTTCGTGGCCGCGAGCGGATTTGGATCGATTCGTGTTGGCGGGTCTAGAATCGCAGGGGCTGCAACCGGTCGCTGACGCCTCGCGTCGGCAACTTGTGCGGCGTCTCTTTTTTGACCTCATCGGTCTACCGCCCTCGCCGGATGAAATTCGAGACTTTGAGCAGGATCAGTCCGAACATGCCGTTGAACGGCTCGTCGATCGGCTGTTGCAGTCGCCGCATTATGGTGAGCGTTGGGGACGGCACTGGCTGGATGTCGCGCGCTATGCGGAGTCGAATGGCAGCACGGATAATGTCACTTATCCCCATGCCTGGCGTTATCGTGACTATGTCATTCGCTCGCTAAATGACGATAAACCCTACGATCAGTTTATTCGTGAGCAGATAGCGGGAGATCTCTTGCCGCCAGCAAAGGGTCGACAGCACGACGACCAACTTATTGCGACTGGCTTTCTCGCCTTGGGCCCGAAGCCTCGAGCACAAAACAATCCTGATTTTCAAATGGACGTAGTTGCGGAGCAGATTGAGGTCACGACGGCCGGCTTCATGGCGCTAACGGTCGGCTGTGCACGTTGCCACGATCACAAGTTCGATCCGATACCGACGGACGAATACTATGCGCTGGCAGGCATCTTCACTAGTTCCAAAACGCTCTACAGCGCTGGTGGTGGTAAGGGAAACGGGAAACTCGAAAAAACCGGTTTTCATACTTTGTCCGGTGATGCTGCGGCCAGTGTCAATCGACAAGCGGTCCAGGATCAACTGACCGTCGTGCGTGAACTGCAGAAAGCCACGATTGAGGCGCTGCGGCAATTCGGCGCCTTGCCGCCTGTCACCGGCAAAGCAGGTGGCAAGAAAGCGCAGACGACTGGCAATGCGAAGAATAAGAAGAAGGCCGATAAGCAGCCGAAATCTGGCAGCAAAAAAGCAGCTGCCACGATCGATGTTGCGGCTGCCATCAAAGATGCCAAGGTACCTGCCAATGTAGCGTTCCGCGTGAAAGATCTCATCCAGAAAAAAATTGCTGAATTGAGCGAGTTGCGGGAGCGCGAAGAGCGGTTGACGGCGAGCTTACAGCAGCGCGAAAGCCTGGCCATGGGAATGCGCGAGGCGAAGGAGATCGGCGATTGTCGAATTTGCATTCGCGGGGAATCGAAGGAGCGAGGACCGCTGGTTCCACGTTCATTTATTTCGATCGCCATGGTGGGTGAATTGCCGAAATTTTCCAGTCATGCCAGTGGTCGACTGGAACTGGCCAATTGGCTGTCATCTCCGCAAAATCCACTCACCGCGCGCGTCATTGTTAATCGAGTCTGGTCGCATCTATTTGGCCAGGGGATTGTCACGACGGTCGACAACTTTGGTGCGCTCGGGTCACCACCTAGTCATCCTGAACTGCTGGACTATCTGGCACTGCGACTCGTAGCGGAAAAATGGTCACTCAAACAACTGATTAAGCAGATTGTGCTCAGTCGCACCTATGGGTTATCGAGCGAGCATCAGGCGAGCAATTTCGCGCGCGACCCAGACAACATTTATTTATGGCGACACTCCCCTCGACGCTTAGAAGCGGAGGCTTTGCGAGATGCGATATTAGCGGCTAGCGGAGACCTGGAACGCAAGCCTCCAGTGACTTCGGCAGTATCATCCTTGGGTGAACAAGTGGTCCGTGAGGGCAAAGGCAACTTCGCCGATTCCCTCTCCCACCAGGATCGTCATCGCAGCGTCTATCTACCGGTGCTGCGCAATGCGATGCCCGAGGTGCTCGATCTTTTCGACGCTCCCGATCCAGCACTGCTGGTGGGTGCTCGCGATCGCACCAACGTACCGGCGCAGTCACTGTATTTAATGAACAGCGAATTTGTCGTGGAACAGTCACGTCAGATGGCAAGTCGTTTATTAGCTGGACGCGATTCGTCCGATGGGGCGCGGTTAGACCGGTTGTTTTTGCGAGTGCTGGGACGTTCGCCGACGGTGGAAGAGCAGCAACGGTTTAGTCAGTTTCTTGCGCAAGCCAAGCTCGGTTTACAAACCAAGAGCAGTGCGTCGAGTGGAACGTCGGGGGAAAGTGAATTGCGCGCCTGGGCGGCCGCCGTACAAGCGATGTTTGAATTAGCCGAATTCCGATATGTGGAATAAAGCGAGAGGAAGGATAGATCGATGACAACGATTTCGCGCCGCGATTGGCTGCTGACGATGTCGAGTGGGTTTGGATATTTTGCGCTGGCGGGGCTGAGTGGTTCGGCCGCAGGAGCGGATGGAACGAATCCGCTTGCTCCCCGAGTTCCCCATTTCCCGCCGCAGGCGAAGCGAGTCATTTTTGCTTGTATGCGCGGCGGTCCATCGCATGTCGATACGTTCGACTACAAGCCGAAGTTAGCGAAGAGTGACGGTAAAGAAGCGCCGGGATTCAAAGGACGCAAACTACTGGAGTCGCCCTTCAAGTTCTCTCAGCGCGGACAAAGTGGTCAGTGGATCAGCTCATTGTTTCCCCGTTTGTCTGAGCATGCCGATCAGCTCTGTGTGATTAATAGTATGCACACCGATGTGCCCAATCATCCGCAGGCGTTCCTAATGATGCACACCGGGGAGTTTCGTTTTACCCGGCCCAGCATGGGCTCGTGGGTGCTCTATGGATTGGGCAGCGAGAACGAGGATCTACCGGGTTTCGTCACGATTAGTCCAACGAATAATCTTGGCGGAGCACAGAACTATTCGAGTGCTTTTTTGCCGGCGATCTATCAGGGGACGGCAATTGGCCGCGAGGGACAGAAAGCATCGCAGGCCGGCATTGGCAATATCGAAACGAGCCACTTACCGACAGCCCTGCAACGACAACAGCTCGATCTCGTACAGTCCATGAATCGCAATCTGCTGGCTCGACAAGAAGTCAATGCGGACGTGGAGGGTGTGATCGAGTCGTATGAATTGGCGTTTCGCATGCAAGGCGCCTTGCCCGATGTCCTCGATATCAAAGACGAGACTCAAGCTACTCTGGATCTTTATGGGATCCAAGGTGAGTCGGATCAATTTGGTCGTCAGTGCTTGATGGCACGTCGCTTGGCGGAATCGGGAGTGCGATTCATTGAGATCACGCATGGCAATTGGGATCAGCACAAAAATCTCAAATCAGCCTTGACGGGAAATGCCAAGGCCATCGATCGCCCACTGGCCGCTCTGCTGAAAGACCTCGAACAACGTGGTCTGCTCAAGGATACGCTCGTCATTTGGGGTGGTGAATTTGGACGCACACCTCATGTGAAGGCGAAGGATGGTCGAGACCATAACGCATCGGCCTATTCCATGTGGCTCGCCGGCGGCGGAGTACGAGGCGGCCTGCGGTATGGAGCGAGCGACGATTTTGGAGTGAAGGCTGTGCAAGACAAAGTACATCCCCACGATTTACACGCAACGATGCTCAAGCTCCTGGGACTTGATCACGAACGACTCACATATCGTTACGGTGGCCGAGACTATAAACTGACGGGTGTGGGCGAGGCGAAAGTGGTGCAGGGAATCATCGCGTAGGAATAGACTTCATGAAAATCACGGTATTGGGTGCAGGCGGTGGTGAAGTAACGGGATCTTCGTACTTAATCCAAACCTCCCGAGCTCGATTGTTGGTTGACTGCGGTCTATTTCAAGGCTCCAGCCAAGTTGAACGCCTGAATCGCCCCTCCAAGAAAAGCTTGCCAAATCTATTACATGGAGTGGTGATCACGCATGCCCATTTGGATCATGTCGGTCGCTTACCGCTCCTAGTGAAGGCTGGTTTCGTTGGTCCGATCCATGCGACCAAAGCGACGATCGAGATGGCGACGTTGATCTTGCGCGATGCAGCGAGTTTACAGGAAGCGGATGCTGAGCGTACCAATCGCCGGCGACAACGACAGGGGCGGGATCCTGTCGAACCACTCTACACGGAGCGCGATGTCGAGCGTGTGATACCGCTGTTTAAACCGCTGCCCTATGAAAAACTGACCGAAGTGGCGCCCGGAGTCACCGTACGAGCCGTCGAAGCCGGTCACATGCTCGGCTCCGCCAGCTTGCAGTTCACCCTGCGTGATGGGGAGCGTCAGAAGAGCGTGGTTTTCTCGGGTGACATCGGTCCCCGTGGCGCGCCACTCCACCGCGACCCTGTGCCCTTCAAACAAGCGGACTTGGTTTTCCTCGAATCAACCTACGGCGATCGTGATCATCGGCCACTCAGCGAAACGATCATCGAGGCCAAAGATGCGATTCGTGAAGCAATCGACGCTCGCGGGAAAATTCTTGTGCCGGTCTTTGCGGTCGGTCGAACGCAGATTCTGCTCTACCTGCTAGCCGCTGCCTTCAAGCAAAAGCAGTTGCCCAAGATTCCGGTCTACGTCGACAGCCCGATGGCGATTGAGGCGTCGAAAGTGTACGCGAAAAATATGGACTTGTTTGACGACGAGGCGCTGGCACTGGCCAAGTCCGGTGAGTTGGCTCGGAACCTGAGCTCGGTGCGATTTTGTGCGACTTCCGAGGAATCGCGGGCTTTGAATCAAGTGCCCGGGCCGTGCTTGATCATGGCCGGAGCGGGGATGTGCACGGGTGGTCGCATCCTGCATCATTTGCGACATAATCTGCACGCCCCTCAAACTCATGTCCTGATCGTGGGCTACCAGTCCCAGGGATCACTAGGGCGGCAACTCGTCGATCGCCGGCCCTGGGTAACCATTTTTGGCGAACGAATTCCGGTCCGAGCCACCGTGCATACGATCGGTGGATTGAGTGGCCATGCAGGGCAGACCGATTTACTGAAATGGTTCGGAACCGTCGCGCCCACTCGACCGCGAGTGGTACTAACACACGGCGAGTCTCAGGCCCGCGAGGCACTTGCCAAATTGATTCTTCAGCGTCACAAGATTCAGGCCGAGCTGCCGGATTTGCAAAGCGATATTGAACTGTAAGCGATAAGCTCTCGGCTGGTACCTAATTCCCACGGCACGTTTTTCCTGTCGACACGCGGCTGCTGAACGAGATGTCCCCAGCTGACAGTTATTCGCCCCAAAAAAACTAGAAGCTCGAACCTCGTTCCCGTCGCGACGAAAGAAAACCCTTATGCGTTGCGAGGTTCTGCGGCGACCGCGGGCACCGACATGGCCTCTACTGAATCTGTCGCCACCATCGGCTCGACGACCACCGGCGTAACCAGCGGGAGGCAGATGGTTACGACGGTACCTTTACCTGGATGACTCGTGAGTTCGATCTTGCCATCATGAGCCTCCACGATCGCTCGACAAATACTCAGACCCAGCCCCATTCCACGAGTACTGACATCGCGTTGACGCGAGCGATCAGCTCGAAAGAAACGTTCGAACACGTGCGTGACATCCGAGGCATTAATTCCAATGCCTGTATCGGCGACATCTAATCGCGCCTGCAGCGGCTTGCCGCTACAATCCAAATCCACTCGAATCGCCCCCCCAGCTGGTGTGTACTTGATGGCGTTATCGAGCAGATTATTCAGGACCTGTCGTAAATGGTGGCGATTGCCAGCGACAAACAGATCCGCTCGCATCGTACTTGACAGGCGCAAACCACGATCTTCCGCCACTGGCTCAAAAATATCAATCGACTTGCGCACCAACTCACTCAGGGAAATCGGCGCAGTTGATGCTTTGAGGCGTGTTGCTTCGGACTCCGACAATAGCAGCAGCTGATTGACCAGTACCTGTAGAGTATCGCATTGATCGAGCAGATCGAGCAGGGTTTCACGAAGTTCTGCATCGCGGTCACAGCGATTGGCGGCCAGTTCCACGTTGCTGCGAATCGCCGCCAGTGGTGTGCGTAGCTCGTGTGCCGCATTCATCAAAAAATCGCGATTCTGATCGAGATACTTTTTGATGCGGTCAAGCAGTCGATTGATCGTCTTGGCCAATTGATCAAGTTCTTCATTTCTATGGTAAACCGGTAAACGCTCATCCAATCGTTCCGGTCGAAAGCGATCTGCAAGTGTCGTGAGTTCGGAAAGAGGACGAGTGAACTGGTTGGCGACCAGGAAGCTCAGCGGTGGAGCCAGCAAGCAAATGATCAGTGCTAAGATCGCAACTTGGCTATCGATGAGTCGTAAGCGATCATCGATGGGAGTCATTGGAGAACCAATACGAATGATGTAACTCTCCGAGTTGACTGGAGACTCCACCAAAATCTGTGCCACTCGAAAACGATTTAAGTTCGTAAACGGTTTACTGAACACAGGGTCAACACCCAGCGGTAATTTGTTAGGCGCCCCCGGACTGCTCCACACCTGGCGATCCTGGGAATCGATAATCCGAACGTACCAGTCCTTCAAATCATGGGCTTCTTGTTTGAACCGGAGCTTCTCTAGAAATTCTTGTGACACAGGATAATTAGATCGCGAAAACTCCCGTGACAATTCGGCCAAGTCGATCTGCAGAATTCGGTCGATCTCTTTAATGAGCGCGAAGCGAATGCCAAATCGTAGCGCCAAGGTCGTAAGCAACGTACTGATGAGGACCGTGGCCAGAATCAGCAACAGCACTCGGTTACGAAACGACCGAAAAAATCCCAGTGGCCCTCTAATTGATACGGAGGACATAACCACGCCCTCGGACCGTTTGAATAAGTGCCTCGGCAAACGCTCGATCGATCTTACCACGAAGACGATTGATATGCACCTCAATCACGTTCGTAACACCTTCCCAGTCCGCTTCCCAGAGATGTTCGCAGAGCATCTTACGGGTGACCACTTGGCCCGCATGACGCATCAAAAACTCCAGCAAACTGAACTCGGTGGGCGTGAGTTCAATTTCGACATCATCGCGCGTGACTCGACGATTTGTCAGATCCAGCTTAATCGGACCAGCCACGACCATGGTGGAGGGCCGATGACTGCTGCGACGGCAGATTGCATTCAGACGAGCGGTAAGTTCCGCGAAGGCAAACGGCTTGACCAGATAGTCGTCCGCGCCGGCATTTAACCCCGCCACTCGATCTTCCACCGAACCGCGTGCCGTCAGCACGATGACGGGAGTACGCTGGCTCCGAGCACGAAACTGACGGAGAAATTCCAGACCGTTCAGATCTGGCAGCATGAGGTCGAGAATGATCGCGTCGTAGGGGTGAGCAATCGCCTCGGTTAACCCTTCTTGACCATTGCGCACCCACAAGCAGTTATGTCTGTCATCGATCAAACCACGATGAATGGCTTTGCCAAGTGCTTGATCATCCTCGATCAGAAGCACATCGAGGAGAGGAGTTGGGTGGTTGTCGGACGAAACGGGCGTGCCTAATTCAATGCTCATAATAACTAAGGTTATACGCGACGGCAGCCGGAACCGCGTAAGCGAATAACAAAAGTTTAACGAGGCCGCCCGCTGCTGCGACGAGCCGGTTCCGCGGCACGCTCAGTACGACGTCGCACGGTGTTCCCGTAAAAATGCCCCAAACGGTCTGGACGCTCCGTGATATCCAAAGACTTAATCGCCTCACGCTCCTCACCCCGTGCGATCACGGGACCAGAACGACCACCCTCCGCCGGGGACGGAGCTCCAGACAGTAACGTGGCCGAGAGGGACAGAATTGCGACCGCATAACGCTTGTTCATTACTCAAACTCCGTGCAGAAATCATGCCGTGCCATCCGACGGCCGTTTTTTCCATCGGAAGGTCCGAGTCGCTTCCCCAATGCAGCCCGATAAGTAGCTAATTTGACGGCTTTTCCGACTGTCGCAGCCGCAATCGATCTTGTGAAAAACAGCCGGCCCCGATTAGGATACCCGAGCCTTCGAGGCGGGTGAGGAGTCGTGGAGCTACGGTGGAGTGGGCTGAGGGGTTGCGGAAAGGATTCCGTCTCATGGTCGTCACGTTAGGGGAACTGGCGAAATTAGTGAGTGGCCAACTGTCCGGTGATGCCCAGCTGGTGATCACCGGAGCGGCGACCATTCGCGATGCACGCGCCGGTGAGATCACGCTCGCCGACCGCCCCAAATACGCCGAACGCCTGGCCACTTGTGCGGCCGCTGCCGCCGTTGTTTGCGAAGGCTTCCCGCCCAGTGCTCTACCCACGATCATGGTCCGGAACGTCCCCCAGGCATTTGCGCAAATTGTCAGCCACTTTCGCCCTCCCCGGGAAACGCGGCAAGTCGGCGTCAGTTCCGCCGCAATCATTAGTCCTACCGCTCGCTTGGGCCCCGACGTCGCCATCTATCCTGGAGTGTATATCGGCGAGGAAGTGGAATTAGGAGCCCGCTGCATCCTACACCCCGGTGTCCGCATCCTGGCCGGTTGCCGCATCGGTGCCGACTCCGTCATTTTCCCCAATGCGGTGCTCTATGAAAGCACGATCGTGGGGGCCAGGTGCCTGATTCACGCCGGCGCCGTGCTCGGCGCGTACGGATTTGGCTACGAAACCGCCCACGGGCAACATCGTCTCTCCGCGCAGTTGGGCTACGTCGAACTCGGCTGCGATGTGGAAGTCGGCGCCTGTACTACGATTGACCGCGGCACCTACGGGCCGACCACCGTGGGCGAAGGTACGAAAATCGATAATCAAGTGCAGATTGCTCATAACTGCCGGATCGGACGCCACAACCTCATCTGCTCACAGGTGGGTATCGCGGGAAGCTGCACGACCGGCGATTATGTTGTGCTGGCTGGCCAGGTGGGCGTTCGCGACCACATCGCGATTGGCGATGGAGTGATGGTCGGCGCGCAATCGGGCGTCGCCAGTGATATCCCCGCCGCCGGAAAATTCCTGGGTTCACCCGCCATCGCAGAACGAGACGAAATCAAGATGATGATGGCCCGCGGTCGACTTCCCGAAATGCGCAAACAGCTCAAGGCCGTGCAGCGCATGCTGGAACTGCTCACGGGCGAAACAGCTGATCCGGCCCTTGATGAATCGCGGGAACAGTCGCCGTTCGATGTCACCTGAAATTGCCCCCGCAGCGACTCCCTTGCCGTCGGCACCAGGTGGCACGCCGCCCCCGAGCCGTATTGGTCTACTGGCCGGCTGGGGACGCTTCCCGATCATCGTCGCCGACGCCTTGCGCGCGCAAGGACACTCCGTCTACTGCCTGGGGGTTAAACATCACGCAGATGCGACCGCACTCCGCGCGCGGGTCACCGACTATCGCGAAATCGGACTGGCGCGCATCGGTACTGCGATCCGGTATTATCGCCGTCACCAAGTGGAGCGGGCTACCATGGCGGGTAAGATCCACAAAGTCCGTCTGTTTGAGCGCCGCGCCTGGGTACACATCATCCCCGACTGGGTCGGTTTATGTACGTTCTTCCCTCACTACATCACTCGCCGACAAGATCGGCGCGACGACACGCTCCTGTCCGCGATTATTCAGTCGTTCGCTGCGGGCGGAGTGCACTTTGCACCTGCCACCAACTACGCTCCGGAGCTCCTCGTGAAACTAGGACACCTCGCCGGCCCCGCCCCAACTCCCGCCCAACAACAAGACATCCAGTTCGGCTGGCAACTCGCCAAAGAAATGGGACGACTCGACGTGGGCCAAAGTGTCGCCGTGAAAGGGCGAGCGGTATTGGCGGTGGAGGCGATCGAGGGCACGGATCAATGCATTCGTCGCGCGGGAACCTTGTGTCAGGCAGGTGGTTTTTCCGTCGTGAAGGTAGCCAAACCACAGCAAGATATGCGCTTCGATGTGCCCACCATCGGACTCGGTACCCTCACATCACTCATCGAGGCCGGCGGTAAACTGCTCGCCGTCGAAGCTCATAAAACCATCTGGATTGACCGCGAGGAATGTGTGCGACTGGCTAATCAGCATCGCATCTGCCTCATCGCTCTACCGGGCGATACCAACCACGACTCACCAGAAAATTCTCCTTGAGCCGCGTCTGGCTCTTGCCTATCTCGTGGCCGTCCGATAACGTATCCAGACGTTCAGCATTGTGCACAATCGAACAGAATGAGGAAAACGGAGTATGGCGAAGAAAGAAAAGACCGCGGCAAGTGAGGGACGAGGCAAGGATGGGCGCGACAGTAAAGACGCCAAAATCTCGGTCTTGCAGCAAAACACGCAGCTGCGCACCGCTCTGCAGCAAATCGAAAAGCAGTTCGGTGAAGGCGCCATCATGCCGCTCGGTGCCGACGCAACCCTCCAGGTCCAGGGCATTAATACCGGCAGCCTCTCCATGGACATCGCCCTCGGCGGCCAAGGTATTCCTCGCGGCCGTATCATCGAAGTGTTTGGCCCTGAATCGAGCGGTAAAACAACGCTGGCCCTACATATTATTGCCGAAGCACAGCGCGATGGTGGCGTCGCAGCGTTTATCGACGCCGAACATGCGTTTGATCCCAGTTGGGCCAAGAAACTCGGCGTCCAGCTCGACACCCTGCTCGTCAGCCAGCCCAACCACGGCGAAGAAGCCATGCAGATCACCGAAATGCTGGTAAAGTCCAATGCCGTGGACGTCATCGTCGTCGACTCCGTCGCTGCCCTCGTTCCCAAACAGGAACTCGAAGGCGAAATCGGCGATTCACACGTCGGCCTGCAAGCACGCCTCATGAGCCAATCACTTCGCAAACTCACCGGAGCCATCAGCAAAAGCAAGACGGCGGTGGTATTCATCAACCAGATTCGAGAAAAGATCGGCGTCATGTTCGGTAGCCCGGAAACCACGCCCGGTGGCCGCGCTTTAAAGTTCTACAGCTCTTGCCGTATCGATGTCCGCCGCATCGGACAACTCAAAGATGGCGAAGAAGTGGTGGGACAGCGCGTCCGCTGCAAAGTGGTGAAAAACAAAGTTGCACCACCGTTCCGGATCGCTGAGTTTGACATGATGCATACCAACGGCATCAGCTACGAAGGGGATTTACTCGATCTCGGCACCATTCAAAAAGTGGTGAATCGGAGCGGTGCTTGGTTTAAGTATGGCGAGGTTTATCTCGGCCAAGGTAAAGAAAAAGCACGCGCCTATTTACTGGAAAATCCCAAGGTCGCTGAGGAAATTCGCCGGAAAATCCTGGAACTCGGGGCTGCCAATGCCGTCGCGGTCGAACCGGAAAAAGGTGGTGACGACGACGACGGTGACGAAGCCGAAGAATAACCTGTAGCCCTGGTGCAAGTCCGAGGTGCAAAAGGCTGCTGCACGCCGTCGTCCAGCAGCTGCAGAGAGGATCGCACGATGAAGTCGATGCCATACCCACTTGGTGCCCGGGCCGTATCCGTCTGGGTGCGAACTCTGATCGCCATCGGCAGTGTTGCCATCGTCGTCACGCCACTCGACTTGCGACAACTCGCCCCATCATTCACCTTGCAAATCCGTTCGTCGCTGCTCAGTACGCTTGAGTTGCTCCCCCAGGCATGCGCCCAAGAATCGCCCCCAGCGACTCCAGCTCCAGTTCCAACTCCAGCTCCGCCGACTAACACATCCCCCAATGCGTCAGCACCCGCGACTGCAGCCCCAACGGGGAATGCGCTCCTCGCAGCACTCGAACAGTCGCTCGTCGAAACTATCGCGGCCGCCGACAAATCGGTCGTCGCCATCGCCCGACAACGGCGTGGGCGAGCGGTCGGACGCGCGGTCGGCGATAACGACCAAGACAATGGGCGACTGGTTGGAGAACGCACCCCGGATGATCCCGATTTCGTGCCTCACGAGTACGGCACGGGAGTTATTCTCGATCGCGATGGGCTCATCGTCACGAACTATCACGTCATCGGCGAACCTCAACTCAATCGAGTCTGGGTGTGGGTTCAACGAAAACCCTACTTGGCGGAGGTCAAAGCGGCCGATCCCTGGCTCGACCTAGCCGTCCTAAAGATCAACGCTCAGGGTTTGACTCCGATCAAATTGGGAAATGGACAAGCGGTCCGGCGAGGTCAAATCGTCGTTGCCTTGGGAAACCCGCACGCCATCGCTCGCGATGGTCAGCCAAGTGCCTCCTGGGGAATCATTGCCAATCTGTCGCGGAAGGCGCCGCGCGCCACCCGGGATACCGCCCGTGAACCAGATGCTGGAGATCAAGGTGTTGGAGATCAAGGTGTTGGAGAGCAAGGTGTTGGAGATCAAGGTGTTGGAGAGCAAGGTGTTGGAGAGCAAGGTGTTGGAGAGCAAGGTGCCGGGGATCTGGGTGGCGGCGAACCAGCTGCGGGCGCCGACGAGGCCCCAGCACCGGGAGGTCTCGGGCGAGTGGTTGGCGGCCGGCGTGTCCCGGGTGAGACGCTGCATCAATACGGCACATTGATTCAGACCGATTGCCGATTGCAACTCGGCTACAGCGGTGGAGCCCTGCTCAACCTGCGCGGTGAAATGATCGGTCTTACCACTTGCCTGGCATCCCTGGAGGGCGAGGACGCGGCTGCCGGTTTTGCAATTCCTGTCGATGAACTGTTTCAGCGTGCCCTGGAATCACTCAAGGCGGGGCGCAAAGTCGACTACGGCTTCCTCGGATTAGCACCCGAAAGTCTTCCGCTCGCGCACCGGCAAGAGGGACGAACTGGAGTTCGTGTCGCGCAGATCGTCCCGGGAACTCCCGCGGCACGCAGTGATCTGAAACTCGACGATATCGTAAAAGAGGTCGCGGGCGTGGCGGTGACCGAACCTGCTGATATGATTCGCGAACTGAGCAAATTGCCGGCCGACGCTCAGGTCGTCTTATCCGTGGAACGTGCTCGCGGGAAACAGACGGTTACCCTCCCCATCACGGTCCAGCTCGCCAAGAAATACATCCAGGGGCCTCCAAGCCCATACGGACAGGCGGCTGATCCACCTTGGCGAGGGCTAACTCTCGATCACGTTACCGCCACGGCTCAATTTGCCAGTCGGATATCGACAAACCCGGAGGTGGTGGCGGTAGCCGTCGTGGCCGTGGAGGTGGATTCCCCGGCTTGGAGGGCTGGCCTGCGTCCCGGTGACTGGATCAGTCATATTGCCGAGCAGCGTGTCGGCAGCCCCGCTGACTTCGCGCGGATCGTCGCGCGACTCACAGGCCCCGTTACGCTCCGCAAAAGCGGGGGACCAGAGGATCAGCGGTCCAAGGTAATCGAGGAACGCTGAGCCTTGCTGCCGACGGTAAATCACAGCAAAATTGCTTGACCCACTCCGGCACAAACCTGATACTCTTGGTCCTGGCTGAACCGCTGCCATCCGTAGTTGGTCTTCTCCAACTTCCCGCCTCAGCCAACGCAGACTCACTTTTAAATTGCCAAGGAGTGATCCATGACGACAGGACGTGGAAAGAATAAGGTTGTTGCAGGAGTGCTGGCCCTACTGCTGGGAGGATTGGGTATCCATCACTTCTATTTGGGTTCAACCACCGCAGGACTGATTTGCTTGGTGAGCAGCTGCTTTTGTATTGGTGGAATTATCGCCCTCGTGGAAGGCATTATGCTGCTCATGATGTCTGACGCAGAGTTCGATGCACGCTATAATCAGCGCACGCCGGAGTCTATGGAATTCGTATTCATGAAGAAGTAGTTGAAGTCAGCCCATGCCACTTTCGTTGGTTTATCGTTCGGGTCGTGTCGGACTTTCGTTCGAATTGTTTCCTCCCAAGACTGCTGAACTGGAAGTGGCACTGTGGGATCATGTGGAGAAGCTGAGCGAGTTTCGCCCGGACTACTTCACCTGCACCTACGGCGCGGGTGGTTCCACGCGTGATAAAACGCTCGAAATCGTCGCCCAAGTCAAGCGACGATTTCAAGTAGCAGTCGCTTCCCATCTGACCTGTGTGGGCACGACGGTCGACCAACTGCGTGACTATTTGACGGCCGCCCAATCCGCTGCCGTCGATTACATCGTTGCTCTCCGCGGCGATCCACCTCGTGGACAATCGGAGTTTCAAGCCGTCGCTGGTGGTCTGCGTTACGCCAATGAACTCGTGTCGCTCATTCGCGCCGAGTTTCCCCAATACGGGATTGCGGTGGCTGGATATCCTGAGGTGCATCAAGAGGCGCCGAGTGCGGAAGTGGATTTGGAAAATCTGCGCCGCAAAGTGGATGCGGGCGCCGACATTATCGTTACCCAGCTGTTCTACGATAACGCAGACTTTTTCCGCTTCCGAGATCGCTGCGAACAGGCAGGCATTCGAGTCCCGATTGTGCCCGGTCTATTGCCCGTTACGAACTTGGCGCAAGTACAGCGCATTGCCTCACTCTGCAAAGCTCGCCTCCCTGGCGACTTCGTTTCCGCGCTCTCGCAGCGCGACGATGCCGATTGGCAATTCCAATGTGGAGTTGAATTTGCCACGAAACAGTTACGCGATTTGCTCCAGCGTGGCGTACCCGGTGTGCATTTCTACGTGCTCAACAAATCTTCCGCGACCGCTCAAGTGCTACAAGCCGCCTGGCCTCAATCAACCTCATGATCATCACTCTCCTGGCTACACTGGTGGGCGTTTGCGGAGCCGAGTCCGTGGCTGCCCAACCCCAGCGGCCTCCCAACATCGTGGTCATCCTCTGTGATGATCTCGGCTATGGCGATGTTCGTTGCCTAAATCCTGCCGGAAAAATTGCGACTCCGCATCTGGATCGATTAGCGGCAGACGGGGTCATCATGACCGATGCCCACTCGCCCTCGGGAGTCTGTACACCCACTCGCTACGGCCTGCTCACCGGTCGCTATAGCTGGCGCTCACGATTGCAGCGGGGAGTGCAAGGTGGCATGAGTCCTCCTTTGATCGCACCCGATCGACTTACTATCGCGTCGCTCCTGCGGAGCCATGGCTACAAGACGGCCTGTTTTGGCAAATGGCATCTTGGAATGGAGTGGACACTGAAGGAAGGTGCTCCGGCATTTGGTGATGGTATTGAGCTAGGCATGGATGGCTGGCGTGTGGATTTTGAAAAGCCAATTGCGCGTGGACCGCTCACCGCTGGCTTTGATGAATACTTCGGCATCAGCGCCTCGCTCGACATGGTCCCCTACACCTTTATCCGACAAAATAAAGTCGTGGCGATCCCGACGGTCAACAAAGCCTTCCCGATGATGCTCGGCAAACCCAAGCATGCCACTCGTCGTGGACCTGCGGCAGAAGATTTCGAAGCCCACGACGTTCTGCCGAGCCTCACGCGCGAGGCGATTAGTTTTATCGCTCGACATGCTCCCGCAGCGAAACAAGGCCAGCCATTCTTCCTCTACTTGCCCCTGGCATCACCCCACACTCCCATCGCCGCCACCCCAGATTGGCAGGGGCGCAGCGATATCAATCCTTACGCCGATTTCGTCATGCAAACCGATGCGGCCATCGGCTCCGTACTCGCCGCGCTCACCGAACAAGAAGTCGATCAGCAAACACTCGTGATCGTGACAAGCGACAATGGCTGCTCCCCGGAAGCTGACTTTGCGGCCCTCGGCAAACTGGGACATAATCCCAACCATCTCTTTCGCGGTCACAAGGCAGATCTCTATGAGGGTGGACATCACATTCCCTTCCTCGCTCGTTGGCCAGGAAGAATTCCGGCCGGAAGTCGTAGTGATCGCGTGATCTGCTTGGTCGATCTCATGGCAACATTCGCGCAAATCATCGGCGCCAAATTGCCTGCGAATGCCGGTGAGGACAGCGCCAGTATGCTCGACGCCTGGCAACCGCCCCTCCCCAACGCGCCACCACCCGCCACTCGCGAAGCTATCGTGCATCACTCCGTTAATGGCTCGTTTGCCATTCGACAGAAAAACTGGAAGCTCCTGCTCACCGGAGACTCGGGTGGCTGGAGCGACCCCAAACCCGGATCGAAGGCGGCTCAAAATCAACCGCCCGTCCAACTCTTCGATCTCAACACCGATCCCAGCGAACAGAAGAATCTGCAGGCTGACCATCCCGAGTTGGTGGAGCGAATGACTAAGTTGTTAGAGCAGTATGTACAGAATGGCCGCAGCACACCGGGTCCCGCACAAAAGAATGACGTGCCGGTTCGAATTCGAAAATAAAGACACACCTTCCGGGGGCCCTCGCGATGAACCTATCCACCCCTCCCCCGCCACCTTTTAAATTCCATCGGTTTTCTTGGGCACTGTTAACCGTGACGCTCGTCAGCGCCTGGTTAACACATTCTCGACCAACTTCACTGAGAGCTGCGGAATTGCGCGGCGTTACGGTAACACCCCACGTTATCGCTGAAACGATGCGGTATCGACGGCCACGCGATCCCGATTTAGCGGCAAAGGTACAACTGTTCATTCAAGGGAAGGCACGACCTCAAACGTTTGACGGCCGCTCACCTCAGCAGCTGTTGACCGCTGGTGAATGGGCCTGGCATGATCTGGACGTAGCCGACCATGACAACGCCGAATCACACAGCAACGCCGAATCACACAGCAACGCCGAATCACACAGCACCGCCGACTCACTCACTGTTTGGACCTGGAATGGCAAAACATCGCGGTGGGGGGTGGGACAGACAGTCGATGTTGTGGCCGCTGGACTCCCTGCAACTCTTATTGATCTCAAGGCACCTCAGCGCTGGATTAGCACCATCACGTTTCTCGCTGCAGACGCAAATCCGCAGCCGCGTGAAATGATTGCTCATGTGGTAAATCAGGAATCGCAGCCGCTCACCATCCAATCCGTACGACTTTGGCTGCCGCGTTCAGGCCGGAGCTGGCAAACGCTGTATGCTCAGCCACCTCACTCCGTGAACGTATCGATACCCGCTCATGACCGGGGCTTCGTCCAGATTTCTTTCGCACAGCCGCTACCGCTCACCTACGCGGCCGTGGAATTACAAACGTCAGCCGGTCCACTGTGGGAACATTTGCGAGTGAAGCGCGAGAGTTTTGATATTGGCGGAGGCTGGATTGGTGATCATTTGCGCGATGAATCGTATCTCCGCTTGTTGTCTCATCTGCACGTGAATTTTGGTCAGATCCAAGGCGTACCAGGTTATACGGACAACGAGCAACTCTACACCAAATATCCTTTTAAACTCTGCAATCGTTTGTGGCCGCTGGAGGACTGGGATAATGACAAGTGGCTGGGACGAATTCATGCCGTGGAGTTTTTAGGGGAGCCGCAGTATGGCGGTGGTCGCCCAGTGCCGCCGCAGGAGGTTTTCGAAAAATTTCTGCCCTATCGCAGCAGCCGCTTGGCCACCAGTGTGACGCATTCCGAAGAACGAGTGTGGAGATACTACGCCGGACTCTCGGACTTTCCGCATTATGATGCCTATCGAGTGGTCGCGCCCGCTGCTGATTCCTGGCGGGACTATGACCGCTGGGATGGTAAACGCATCAGCTGGGGAGCACCCCTGGAGACCATCGGTGACATGTGTCGCGCGCTGCGCGAGATCAATCGACCGCTGCCGGTCGCCTATTGGTCACAGGGGCCTCATCACGGCTGGGGCGGCGGTTTTTTTAGTAATCGCCAACGACGATCCCCCACGCCCGCAGAACTGCGGGCTCAAGCCCTGCATGCTCTGTCCACTCGTATCACTTCCTTGTACTGGTTTAATTTGAGCTTAAAGTCCTTGCAAAAGTTTCCGGACACCTGGGAGCCGATCACGCTGATTGGCCGCGAGATGAAAATGCTCGCTCCCTACTATCTGGCCGGCGCGGCGGATCACTTCGAGCGTACGCGGACGATGCAGCAAAAACTGGACTGGGATTTCGCAACCATCGTTGCTCCCGAGTGTGCGATTTTATTCGCCAATGACCTGGCTTATGTCCCTGACCCAATTGAAAATACATTTCGTTTTGGAGAACCACGTCTTTTTACTCATCGGTTTCCCTTGCCGGAGTGGCTACGTGAGCCGACAGAAATCTTTCGAATCGATGCGGCAGGCATCCACAACGTCACCTGGAAGACTGTCGATCAGGGAGTGGAATTGACGCATCAGGCTGCCGGCGATGCCATCTTTGTAGCCGCTAAAGACAAGTCTGTGCGAGCCGCCATCGAAGTCCGCCGACAACAAGCACTCGACTGGGAAGCTCGACATCCCATCGACACCAGCAGCTTGATGCCACGGGAAAGTGGCAAGTAAAGGTCTATCTATCTTCCTGAACAGCGGAGCCGTGGCATGCGACAGCCAGGCGCTTACACGCCTGGCTATCAAATGCCATCGCTCCGCGATTCGATCCCGCACCGAGACTGCGTCCCATGGAAAACCCGGATGGACCAAAGTAAAGCGTCCCCACTCTCTGGCTAAATAGCGCGGCCTATCGCTGGTCGCCGTGCAGGACTTACCCACCTAAATCTCCAATGGATCATTTTTTTGATCCAGAAAGCGAATAATTCCGCCTTTCCAGCGAATAAATCTTAGGGCGATCGCGCGCGAGTCGGGGGTTAACAGCAAAGCGCGCTCGGCATGGATCGTCCCCATGGGGCGACTGGGGCATTGGAATCGCTCGGCGGCTACTCTCGCCGAGCGACATACGTACCAGGAGGTCGCAATGAAGATCTGGCAATTAAAGCGTTGGTTGACATGTTGGTGGTTCGTCGCATTCGCCACCATGACGGGACTAATCCCGGGATGGCTCGCGAGTCACTTGGCAGCGGCAGTCATTCAGGTCAGTAGTCGAGCGGATCTGGGACCGACCATGCGAGCGAGTTGGTTCTGGAGCTTATCTCCCGAGGATGTTTTTGAGGGGGCGATGATACCTGATCCGGCTCGCGGCATCACACCTCTGGGATTCCGCTTTCGCATGACGGGCGGAGGCGACTCAGCGTTCCAGCTCGGTACCGCCGGTCGACACGGATTCGTGAATGACTTTTCTCCCTATCAGACATTGATTAGCTCCTTCGGAAAAACTCTGATCGTCCTCGACTTTCTCGAAGGCACGGTGAGTCGTTTTGGAGTGGAGGTGAGTGCCCGTGAGCCTGGTCCGTTTGTCGCCTTTATGGAGGTTTGGGGCCAAGACATCCGTAGCTTCGACTATCTGACGGCTCCCGGCGTATCAGGAGGTGGCTCGGGAGGACTTGCATTCCTGGGATTCATCGCCTACCCGGAACGCATCGAGCGGATTGTGCTGGGGCTCGAGTCAGCCATGAATGACGTGACTTGGAATTTCTGGATAAGCGAACCGAGCATGTCTGCTGAAGCGACTCCTGAACCCTCTTCGATTATCGTCTGGTGCCTGCTGATTGCCCTGGTGGGCTGGTGTAGGATATCTCGGCGTCAACGAGTTACACGAGCGCGGAGCGGACATGAACGGCAATTCTACTAACCCTGAATCGCCAGCAACTTCTCTCTCCTGGTCGGCACGTTGGTTGGTCCTCGTGGCTGGTTGCCTGAGCTGGATGTGTGCCGGCTGGCAACTGGCGATCACTTCGCTCGCCATGCGCGATGCCGCGGTCTCCCTGCTTTCATCGGACGAAGAGAAGCAGATTGCGATCTGGTTCGGACGGCTGACCTGCGCGTTGCTGCTAGGCGCCGCCACCGGAGGTTACTTGCTTGGCTGGATTGGTGATCGGTATGGACGAACACGAGCACTCGCCGTCAGCGTGCTCGTCTATTCCATCTTCTCCGCAGCCGCTGTTTATGCGCGGAATCCCACCGAGCTCTGGTTGCTGCGATTCCTCGCCTGCCTGGGCGTCGGCGGTTCGTGGCCTAATGCCGTGGCACTTGTGTCGGAAGCTTGGCCCAATATCTCCCGTCCTCTACTTGCCGGAGCACTCGGTACCGCTGCGAATGTTGGGGTCATGATGATCTCCTACCTTGCGCGCCTCCAACCGATCTCCGCTGACAACTGGCACTGGGTGATGTGGCTTGGCGCCAGCCCACTGCTGTTGGCTGCCAGTATTGCGGCTTTTGTTCCGGAATCGCCAAATTGGCTCCGATTGAAGCGCAAGGAATTAGCCTCACGATCCGCCCCGCATTCGCAGCCGGTATCCGAAAAGCCCGCAGGACTGGCAGATATTTTTCAGCCCTCCATGATTGGTACCACCCTGCTGGCAATTCTCCTGGGAGCCATTCCACTTTTTGGAGGCTGGGGGAATTCGAACTGGGTGATGCCCTGGGCGGCGGAAGTGGGAGATCCAGTGCTCAAGGCCGACCTCCAGCTTGCCCGCTCACTGCCGGGCACAATCAGCAGTTTGCTGGGAGGAGCACTCGCAGCCTGGTTAGGACGCCGTCGTTCCTATCTGCTGCTCAGCGTGGCCGCACTTGTGTGTGGCGAGGTGCTCTTTACGTTTCTCAATCCCCGCGACGATCGCGGCGCCTTCTTGTTTTGGTATGCAGCACTCGGATTCTTCAGCGGGTTCTACTTCGGCTGGCTCCCCCTCTGCCTGCCCGAACTCTTTCCCACTCGGTTACGATCCGTAGGTGCGGGCGTGGGATTCAACTGGGGACGTATTTTGACAGCAGTCGGAGTGGCCTGGACAAGCGAAATGATGAATTATTTTGGTGGTGGTTACGCGCGCGTGGGCCAAGTCACCAGCCTGGTGTACGGACTGGGAATTCTGATCATCTTTTTTATGCCCGACACCAGCCGCCGGGAACTCAGCGAAGCCAGCCCCCACTGACACAAACGGCCACTTGGCAGTTATCTTAGAAGAATGCGAAAACCTTCATCTGGGCCAGCAGTCGCCCCCGACCCAACCAGCGACGATCCTCATTCACCCGTCACGGCCTATCAAGGCAATAGTCGCCAACAATTTAAGATTTATCGCGGACAGGTCCTCCGCCGCGAATTGCCCAATGGCAGTTTCCATGGATCCGCCGACAGTCGCGATCCGAAGGACCGCGTGCGTACGTCATCACGGCTCGTTTGGCAATTCTTCCAACTGCTGCGGCCGTTTCGTAGCCCGATCATTGTGATTCTGATTTCGCTGACCATCGCTACGCTCCTGGGTTTGATCCCACCAGCAGCAACCAAGTTCGTGGTGGACTACGGCCTCACCGGTCATCCACTCCCTAGCCATATCCTTAATCGAGTTCCTGATTTAGCGGACCCCAAAGTATTGTTGTTTGCGACGGTCATGGCCGTGGCAGTAATGGTTACGGTGCGAAGCGCGATCCACCTCTGGGGACGCTGGTACGCCACGGTCATCGCCAAACGAATTCAATTGTCGGTACGACGTAAGGTTTTCGAGCATGCCGTACGCCTGCCGCTCCATCGTATCTATGAAATCCGGTCCGGCGGTGTCGCCTCGATTCTGCGCGAAGACGGGGGTAGCGTCGGCGAACTCGTCTTCGGCATGATTTTCAATCCTTGGCGAGCACTGATTCAATTAATTGGTAGCCTCGCGATCCTCGGCTGGGTCGACTGGCGCCTATTGTCCGGCGCGTTGGTCTTCATACCCGCCGTTTTTTTCACCCATCAAGCCTGGATTAATCGCATCCGTCCACAGTATCGAGCGATTCGCAAAGTGCGTGAACGAATCGATGCCGGCGCGACTGAGACTTTTGCGGGCATGCGCATCGTTCGTGCTTTCAGTCGGCAACAACGCGAATCAAATCGGTTCATGAGAGACAACCACTTAATGGCCCGTCAGGAGTTTTATGCCTGGTGGTGGATGCGCGTGGTCGAGATTTTTTGGGAGACACTCATCCCGATTGCCAGCGCCGTGCTGCTCTTCTACGGCGGTTGGCAAGTTCTAGAAGCACGACTCACCGTCGGCGACTTAATGATGTTTCTGGTCTACCTCGCCATGCTACTCGAACCTCTCGGCACACTCGCTCAAAGTGCTACCGCTTTCCAAAATAGTTTGAGCGGACTGGATCGAGTGCTGGACTTACTGGCCGAACCTCGTGAAATGCCCATCACTCCCGATCTTTTAAAGGTCAATCGTGATACCGTTGTCGGGCGAATCTCATTTCAACATGTTTCATTTGCCTACCCAGGCGCGGAACATCCAGCACTCGAAGACGTCAGTTTGGAGGTAGCTGCCGGCCAGACGGTGGCCCTCGTAGGCCCCAGTGGTGCCGGCAAAACCACGCTCAGCAACCTCGTCGCCCGCTTCTATGATCCCACGGCCGGCCAAGTGCTGCTCGATGGAATCGACCTGCGAAAGTACGATGTCGAATCCTTCCGCTCATTGCTCGGAGTGGTTGAACAAGATGTCTTCCTGTTTGATGGAACCATCGCCGAGAACATTGCCTACGCACGGCGCGATGCCACCCAGGAAGATATTTCCCGCGCCGCTGCCGCCGCGAATGCCACCGAGTTCATCGCTCGCATGCCACAAGGATTACAAACCGTGATCGGGGAACGTGGAGTGAAACTCAGCGGTGGCCAGCGTCAACGATTGGCTCTCGCCCGCGCCATCCTAGCCGATCCCAAACTATTGATTCTCGATGAAGCCACAAGCAATTTGGATACCGAGGCCGAGCAACTGATCCAGCAAAGCCTCTCCAAGTTGATGCAGGGGCGCACCTGCTTTGTCATCGCCCATCGCCTCAGTACCATCGCTGCCGCCGATCTCATCGTCGTCATCGAGAACGGTCGTATCAGCCAAACCGGCACTCACTCACAACTCATGGCACTCGACGGTCGATATCGCACGATGGTCGAGCAGCAAGTGCAAATGGCACTCGGAAAAGCTCAGACGGTCAGCTCCTGATGGCTCCAGTACCCCGGCAAAACGGACCTATCCAGAACACCGTCTGACCTCACGGACTCACGGAATCACGCCGCATCGACTGCGATCCAATTCTGAAATGACGACTCATCGACGTTGCGGCCGCTCACCACAATCACGATATCGCCGTCTCCAGCTAGCTTTTCTTTTGACTCACAAGCCGCAGCCACCGCAATGGCCCCCGACGGCTCCACACGTAGTCCATGTCGCTGGTAGAGCCAGCGCATGGCGGCTCGCGTCGCCGTATCGGTGATGGCGAGCGATTCCGCGACGAGTCGCCGCAGAATCGGCCAGTTGTATTGCCCCACATCGTACGACAAGAGCCCATCACAGATACTCGTAGGCTTATCAAGCCGAACGCGCTGATCCGCCTGTAAGGACCGCCGAAAATCGTCCGCCTCCGCTGGCTCAACTCCCATGATCCGCGCATCAGGAAATCCATCCGCAATCGCCAGTGCCTGTCCGGCCATCAATCCACCACCACTCACCGGGCAAAAGAAATGGGACAAACTGCGGTTCAATCGCCGGAGTTCCTGCACCACTTCCATACCGCCGACCCCATTGCCCGCAATGACATGCGGATCGTCATACGGTGAGGCTTGCACGCCGCGCTCACCCTCAACGATCTCACGAGTGATTCGATCTCGATCACCAGTGAGATGATCCCGACTGATGTCATAAGTCCGAATGTCGGCACCGAACGATCGCGTCAGCTCAAACTTCACGCGCGGAGCTGTCTCGGGCATCACCACGATCACTCGCCGCTCATACCGCATCCCCGCAAATGCGATTCCGGACGCAAAATTTCCCGAGGAATGAGCCACGACAGGTCGACTGCCGATTTCCGGCAAATGATTGGCCATCCAGTTCAAACCACCAAGCAGTTTAAATGAGCCTGACGGTGTCCAGCCGTAATCCTTCAGCCACACTCGACGACTTGCTGGCAACTGAAACAACTGCTCCAGGGCTTGCGAGCGGATTAATGGCACCTGCGAGAGATGTTCGCGAATAATGGGCTCGGCTCGTCGCACGTCATCGATCGTGGGAATGGAGAGGGTGCTCATGAGAGAATTTCCTGAATGACATGACCATGATCAATTTCCAAGCGTTTACGTCCTGGTAGCTCCAGGCGCCGCGAGTCGAGTCCTAATTGCTGCAAAATGGTGGCATGAATGTCGGTCACATAATGCCGATTTTCGACCGCATGAAAGCCAATTTCGTCCGTGGCACCATGAACCACTCCACGCCGCAAACTGCCACCTGCCATCCAGACAGAGAAACCAAAGATGTGATGATCGCGTCCATCTGACCCTTGCGAACCAGGTGTGCGTCCAAATTCCGTGGCGAACACCACGAGTGTTTCATCCAGTAGCCCTCGCTGCGCTAAATCCTCGATCAACGCCGCAATTGGCTGATCAACCGCTTTGGCATTTCGCTCGTGATTGGCTTTTAGTCCGCCATGAGCATCCCATGCGCCCGCACCACCAGCGCCATGTTGTATCTGGATAAACCGCACACCCCGCTCGACCATCCGTCGAGCGGCCAGCAGCTGCATGGCAAAATCACGACAGTGCGGCAGATCGATACCATACAACGACTTCGTATAGGCTGTCTCGTTCGCAAAGTCCACAACCTCTGGGACCGATCGCTGCATCCGATACGCTAACTCATACGACGCCACACGAGCAGCCAAGGCCTCGTCCTCGGGCTGCTGCGCCACTCGCATTTGATGCAACTGCCGCAGCAAGTCCGCTCCGACACTTCTCGCCTGGGCCGTCACTGGCCTTTCCGCCCGCACATAATCGAGCGGATTACTGGGATCGATTCGCAGCGGCACCGCATCATGCGCTGGTCCTAAATAATGACCATCTCGTTTATTCCAATATTCACGATTCCCAATGGAGACGAATTGCGGCAGATTCTCATTAAGCGACCCCAATCCATAATGAATCCACGCTCCTAGATTCGGAAAGTCACCATCATTCGAATGACGTCCCGAATGAAACTGCGTTTGCGCACCGTGATTGCTATCCGTCGTCCACATCGAGCGAACAATTGCCAATTGATCTATCTGACGCGCAAGATGCGGAAACCAATCACTCACCTCAATTCCACTTTGTCCCCGCTTCTGAAAGCCAACTTGCAGTGGATAGAGCGTATTACGCTGATTGCCGTTGGCGTCGGGCACGACCAGCCGTTCAATCGCCAACTTCTTGGGATCCTGCGCCGCTGCAAACGGTGTCTCTGCAATCGTTTTGCCCGCATACCGTGTCAGCATCGGCTTTGGATCAAAACTCTCCATGTGACTCAAACCGCCATTCATGAACAGCCAGATCACACTCTTCGCTCGTGGCGTAAAATGCGGCTGACCATCCGGCTTGTCCGCCGAATAACCATCCCGATGCAGCAGAGCCGACAAGGCCAAACCAGCAAAGCCACTCGTCGTACCACTCAAAAACTGTCGTCTTGTTTCATTCATGGCAGTACAACACTAGCGCAAAGTGATTAGGTCGTTGTGATTCAGTAACACCCAGATGAACTGCTGCCTCGCCGTCTCCACCGTTTCGCCCGGCTGGGATCTCCATGCTCGCAGTGCCGTCATCGACGCCTCCAGCTCCGCCGTCGACGGGTCATACCCAAGCAATTCGCGAAAAGCACGAGTCACCAGATATTCATCCTGCTTGGACAGTTCCAATCTCAAGTTTAAATCCTTTTGCCGCGATGCTTGCTCGGTAGCCAATCGCCGAGCAATCGACAGGGCCGTATCGAGTACCAGTTGGCTATTGGACATCGCCAGCGCTTGCTGAGGCACAATACTCTGCTCACGCCGATAGCAATCCTTGACAAGCGCCTCGTCAAAGGTCGTCAGAAATAAATTTCGCTCGTTATTGGAATGAAAAAAATAAAGACTGCGGCGCTGGGACGTGGCCTGCTGCGCCGCAGAGACCGGCGGACCACCTCGGCGATAATCAAGATTTCCCCCCAAGGCCAGCAACTGGTCTCGCACCGTCTGCGACTCCAGTCGAAGCGGCACGCGCCGAGTCCAATATCGATTCTCCCGGTCGGGCGCCCGCTCCAATAAATCCGAGGTCAGACGGTAGGTCGACGATAAGACAAGCTCTCGATGCAGGCGCTTCATACTCCAGCTTTCGGCGATCAGTTCCGACGCGAGCCAGTTGAGTAAATCGGGATGAGTAGGCCCCTGCCCCTTACGGCCAAAGTCAAATACGGTCGGCACCAGCGGATTCCCCAAATGCCGCATCCAGATCTGGTTTACCGCGACCCGCGAAGTGAGCGGATTTCGCTCATCGGTAATCCATTTCGCCAGCGCTGTCCGTCGCCCCGTGCTAACCGGTTTGAAGGTTACTTCAGGATCATCCTTGGTGGAGTTGAAAAATCGAGTTGGCGTCCAGACTGCTCCGATAAACTCCGTGAACTGCTCACCATCCTCATCAATAGCCTTCCGCGCTGCCTCGACCAATTCCTGTGCCTTCGTCTTTTCCTTCACGGCCGCCGCCAACTCGGCTGCTAGCTTATCTGACTTGGTCTTGTCCGCAGGCTGATTAGCGGCAGGCTGATGAGTGGCAGGCTGATGAGTGGCAGGCTGATGAGTGGCCATGGGCGGCTTGTTCTTGGCTTCGCGAGCGGCTGCAATTTGGGCTCGCAATTCCTTCTGCTCAGATTCGACCCACACGAGCTGCGCCTGCGCGAGTGCTAACTCGCGCTCCGCTCGCACAGCGGCACGAGCAGCCTGTTTCGCAGCAGCAGCCGACTCCCCGCCAGACTCGCCGCGAGCCTCTGCTTGGATGGCTGCCATTCGCTGCTCCACACTTTTCACTCGAGCGGTCGACACTAATTGCTGCGACTCAGCAACACGCACGGCCATGTTTCGCAGCGCGAGCAACTCAGTGGGGGTCTCGACGACGGTCGATGATTCCTTCCCGGGTTCGATTAACTTGGTGGCAGCGTCCAGCGGCCGCATCGTAACTTCGTGAAATACGGTTAAGGCATCAAACGTAATCCACTGCACGAATCCCGCTCGTCGTCCCAGCGGTGTGCGCCACTTCAGCAGCAGCTCCCCGTTCAACCACACATTCAGTAAGGTGTCTTGCGCTTGTACTCGTAACGTCTGGGGCTGGTTGAGCGGGATAGCCCGACCGACTTTGCCTTCGACGGGATAACTCCACGCTCCCCCCTTGCAAAAAGCGGCCTGAAGCTTGGGCTCACCAGCGTTCGCGCTGATGTACACCGTGTGCTCGGTATCTTCCGCGGTGCCATCGTTCGTGGGATCCATCGCCGTCGCATCAAAAGACAGCCCTACGCTGCGCCATTGACTGCCACCCGTGATGGTGAAGCGAGCAGAAAGATCGAAATCTCGTGGCAACTCCGGTAGATACCGTAGCGCGGCTCGTGTGGCACCGTCGCGACGCTGCGTAAGCTTGCCGGCGTCATGAACCCAATCGCCTCCCCACAGCTTCCACCGCTGCGGATCCAGACGCTCGAACTGCTCCTGAATTCCCTGCGGCTTCTTGCGGGCCTCAGCGGCCTCTTGCGACTCCTGCGGCTGACTCGATGATTCGTCGGTGTCTCGTACCATTTTTTTTGCTTCAGCAACCGCTTTTTGTGCCTCCGCGAGAGAAGTCGCCGCGGCCAACTGTTGTCGTCGCGCGACTGCAAGTTGATTTTCGATCACCCAGGGCTGTCGCCCTGGTTGCCACGCCTGTCGAGGTAGCGCAACCGGCTGCACTTCAAAATCAGCAAACGAGAACATGCTCGGCACGCTCGGACGAATAACTCGACTCTTATCCGGCTGACTCTCTTGTCCGCGAATCAGTCGATACGTGGGATCGTCCGGTAAACCATCAAACACACGCGGAATGCCATTCGACGCCCAATCCGCTTCACCTGGCAATTGATCGAGCCGCACATGATACGGCTCAAAAATGGCTCGCATCTGATAGTAATCTTCCTGACTCACAGGATCATATTTGTGGTCGTGACACTTGGCGCAATTCAGTGTTAAACCGAGAAAACTTTTCCCCACATGCTCGACCGTCTCATCCATCCATTGATGACGATTGAATAGAAAATAATTCCGTGCCAGATAACCAGTGGCTCGTAGCTTCTGCAGTTCGGTTGGATAGAGTTCATCGGCGGCCAGCATCTGGCGAATCATCTCGTCATACGGCAGATCCTGATTGAGCGACTCAACAATCCAATCCCGCCAATGCCAGATGTGCTTTTGGCTGTTTCGCAGCTGATCACCCAAGCCCCACCAATCGCTATAGCGCCAAACATCCATCCAGTGTCGTCCCCAGCGCTCACCATGACGGGGATCGCTCAGCAAACGATCGCTTAGTCGTTCGTACCAATCGACCGCCGTATCGTGCTGGGCCTCATCCAAAACGTCGCTCGGGGCGGGAATCCCCAACAAGTCCAGATAAAGTCGTCGCACGAGAAGCAGTCGCGGCGCCTCCGCCTGCGGCTTCAACTGGACTCGAACCTGTTGACTCGAAATGAATGCATCGAGCGGACCGCGCAACCAGGAGCGATCGCCATCCAGAGGAACCTGCGGTCGCCCGAACGTTCGAAATGCCCAATGCTCACGCGGATCAGATTCCGGCGATTCATTCGCGGGAACGGCAGCTCCGCGCTCGATCCACTGCTGCAGCTTGGCGATCTGCCGTGCGTCGAGCGGTTCACCTTCATGCTCCGGCGGCATCCGCTCCGCGAGATCCATTGCCAATACGCGGCTGATGAGCAGACTCTCGGCGGGCTTACCCGGTTTTACCACCGCCCCCGAATCGCCGCCTTTCAGCATGGCTGCCCCAGTATCCAGACGTAGCCCCGCCCTTTGCTTGAGTGCTCCATGACAAGCGTAACAGCGAGCCTGCAATAGTGGCTTGACCTCGGTCAGATAAAGCTGCAACTCACTCGCAGGCTCTTGCGCTGACAGGGACACCGCCGTTCGATCGATACCGTACCAAGACAGCAGGCAGGTCAACGTGGCGATCAACCAACTGGCACAGAAATATCGATCCACAGGCAGTTGAGTTAAAAAATGAACTCGCTGTTGTCGCACAGCAGGTAGCGCTGATGATCGAATAACGGCGATGGAGGCGGGGGCGAGGGGGTGGGATTTCATGCCCGACATTGTACCGCTTGGGAAGCGAAATCAAGTATCATGCCATAGCCCTGGTTGCGAAGTGCACTGTTCTGCTGGATGGACCAGCGGGGAATCAATTTCAGATGGTAGTCCGTAGTGAGTCGCAGTCTTTGTCAGAGGAATCGGTCATGAACATGCCGCAACAGCTTGGGACAAAAATGATTCGCAGGATGTGGATGGCCCGCGCAGCCCGCTTCTTGCTCGGGACTCTCCTGACCTTCCTAGCCTGCTGCCGAGTAGACGGCGATCAGCCGAGCGCCGCGACTCCGCCACCAGAGAAAACTTTGCCCCTTCCCGGACATGTTTTTCTGATCGAGAATCGAGTTTCATTCGTGATCGAGCCCTCGGATTCAACGCCCGACACTCCCCGTCGCTGGGTCTGGTATGCCCCGACACTCCCGAATCTCCCGGGTCCCGAGGAGCGGTGGATGTTCGAACGTTTTTTGAAAGCTGGGATTGCGATTGCGGGTATCGATGTCGGGGAGTCGTATGGCAGTCCGGATGGGCGCAAGTTGTTCACCGCGTTTTATGAGCATCTCACGACGAAGCGCAACTACAGTCGCAAGGCGGTATTGTTAGGACGCAGCCGCGGCGGTCTCATGACTCTCGGCTGGGCCGTCGAAAATCCCGAAAAGGTGGCTGGATTCGCTGGGGTTTATCCCGTCTGCAACATCGCCAGTTATCCGGGTATTCCACAAGCCAGCGGCGCCTATCGAATGACGCCCGAACAACTCCAAGCGAAACTTCCCGAACACAATCCCATCGACCGACTCGAGCAACTAGCCAAAGCCAAAGTGCCACTCTTCGCCATCCATGGCGATATCGACAAAGTCGTGCCGCTGGAACTGAATTCCGGTCTGGTACGGGAACGCTATGAGAAATTCGGCGGCAAAATGCAATTATTAGTACCCGCCGGCCAAGGCCATAACATGTGGTCTGGATTCTTTCAGTCTCAGGAACTCGTCGACTTCGTCATCCGCTGTCGCTAGCCATGCTCGAACCACCTGCAATTATCGCCGGTCGCCTGGCTGCCTTATGCATCAAAACCCTTGATCCCCACACCCCCTCGTATTAGTGTTGAACGATCAACATTAATGGGAATCAGATTCCATTCGCCCTGGTCAGTGTGGCGGATGAATCGTATCAAGTGCGGTGCTACATGGATCGACGTCCAGTCTTGGGATGGTTGCAATCATGGCCGGCAATTGCCCTGCTGCTCATGACACTGCTGGGAATTTATCAACGCACCGCTCCATTAGAAAACCGTCGCCCGGTGGCCGATCGAGAGGCGTCAGTCGCCCCATCGTCGTCGATCGTCCAGAGCGTGGAGCTTAAACCATGGCAAGATCCACTCGAAGCCATCCCCAACGGCTTGCGCGAGGCCGCGAATACACCCGCATTGATAAAACTTGCGGATGACCAGTTTGCCTCCATCGTGGAAAAACTCAGGCTCGATCAACCGGTCCACGGCGCGACAGCAGTCCCGCACCAACCGGATCGTATCAACAAGAATCTTTGGGCCACTTACGACGCAAGAACTCAAATCATCTTCATCCCCGTGGATGATGAGCGAACGACAGAAGTTCGCGAAGTGCGACTGCGTCGTCGCCAAGCGGTAATTGCTGCCTTACGCGCCAGCGGTATGGTCGCCGAATCATCTCGGATGAATTATCTGCCCATACGAAACTGGTACTCACCTGCATCAAACAGTCAGGACACCGGACCCAAATTACCCCCACTGTCGCTGAATCCTATCGCCTTCGAATGGTATCAGACGGACCCGTTACTGCCAGCTACCAATCGCCGCACTGGCACCCGTCAAGCTCTCATCGTGTGGATTCCGAGCAAGGCGTTTGGTGACGAATTACTGGATGGTTTGGATTGCTTCATGAAGCAACTCCGCTGCCAATCAGTCACACGAGGCGTTTCTCTTCAAGATCAACTTGAAGAACATGATTTGCACCTGACTCTACTTGGTCCCGAATCATCCTCCACCTTAGATGGCATGCTCCGCTGGACCGATCGTAATTACGTCCGCCAAAAGACAGCATCCACACCGGACTCGTTTCTTCAATGGCTCCACATCCTTTCGCCCGCCACCACGTATGACACCGAACTGACGCTCGAGGAACTGCGCCGCACCGCTGAAGTAAACATAACTATTTCACCCAGTGCTGCTGCAGATCTGAAATCCATCTACAACACTGAGCAATCGTTACTGAGCAAGGCGGGGGTGAAATTCCAGCGTACGATTGGTCGCGATTCGGCTCTCGCGGGACAGTTGATTCACGAACTAGAACTTCGCGGGGTCAATCTGATTCCCAAGACGCGCGTCGCGACGAGGAGTGAATCGGCTCGGAATCCAGCTGAGCTGCAGAGCCTCGATGACATTGCGCTGGTCTCCGAGTCGAACACCTTGTACGGACGATCTTTTCCAGTCACTTTCGCTGCCGCCATGCTCAGCCATGGTAACGTTGAACGAGACTCTGACGTCCATCAACAACTGGTCAAGTTCCTGGTCAAAGGCGACGTGCCGAGGAACCTACGCAATTACAGCTACATTCGGCAGGTCGATGGCTCACGTTCAATCGATACCACCAGTCGCAAACCGGCTGATGGCATCAATAGTAATCTGAATGTGTCAGGTACGAGTGCCTACCCGGAAGCCCCTTTCGGAGATGGGCAATTGGATTCAATTCGTCGACTTGCACTGCAATTAGCAGACGAGTATCGCGATGGGAATGTGAAAGGCAAACGACTCAAGGCCATCGGTGTGATCGGCTCGGACGTGTATGACAAGTTGTTAATTCTGCAAGCGCTGCGTCAAGTGTTTCCTAATGTGATCTTTTTTACTACCGACTTAGACGCTCGGCTCTTTCAAACCGAAAACCTTCCTTGGACTCGCAATCTCCTCGTTGCGTCCCATTTTGGGTTATCGCTGAACGAGCAATACCAACGAGGTCTACTTGATGCAGACACACCCGCTTTTCGCGACTCCTATCAGTCCTCCTACTTTTTCGCGCTCCGCTATCAGCTAGGTTTGCCTATTCCCGCTAACGGAGCAAGTGACGGAGGATATTGGGGAAAGGACGAACTTCAATCCCTCATTCCGCAGTCTCGCATTTTTGAGATTGGCCGTGAGCAGGCTCTTGATTTAACCGGCGCACGACCCGATGTCTCCGCAGCCAATCGCTTGCATCCGCCCAGTCATCGCTACTCCATCACTGACGTCTTCTATAAGCTCATCGTCTATGCAGTGGCCTTAGCATGCCTGACTGTGATTTGCCTCTATACACTGGTGGATTTCGAAAACATCGTGCTCATCGAGCGAGATGCTAATGCTCGACGGCGATTATCCACCTTAGCCTGGTGGATAATCATCGTGGCGCTGGTTGCAGGAATACTCACGACTCTGATCATCTATGATAACTATCGGCCCAATGGTGAGCGCTGGTCCCTCAACAGCGGAACCAGTGTCTGGCCATGCCTCGTACTACGCATCGCAGCAACTTTTCTTGCTGGCTTTTTCACTTGGAAGATCCTGCAGCAACACCGAGATCGCAGTCTGACATCGTTCATGGCTCGCGAGCTGCAAGTCCGAAGACCTCAGACACAAAGTAGTCGTCGCCATCGCATTCATAATAGTCCACCTCTCAAGATTCTGATTGGTGCCTATTTTCGACTTCCCGCCGAACGCTTTCGGAGTCTTTTTGCTCTTGGTAATCGTCCTCATACTGATAATGAAACGGACCCCAAACTTCATGAAATCAATCCCTTAAGCACTCAGACCTTAACGGAAGTTTCTGTTCAGCGTTGCTGGCGCCTTTATCAGCGCGATACTCATCCCGTATTGATGGTAATACGCGCCGCAGCAATGGCCCTGATTATGGGTATAGCCCATAAAGCTTTTGCCGTGTTCGCAACCGAATCGCATCCTTCCTTTCGTGGCGAATTAAACCAATATGTCTGTACGTTGATAACCTACGGAAGTGACATGGCGGTTGCGTTCCTAGCCTTCATCGTCGTCGATTCCACATTAAATGTTTGCGAATTGGTGAAGCGGATTACACGTGGCAGAAGTACTTGGCCCAAAGCCATCAAAGATCAATATGCTAATCCCGTGGGTAACGACAGTGCCGTGATGGAAGTTCTGGACGTGCGATTCGTAGCATCCATCACTGAACAGGTTGGGCGACAGGTTTACTATCCGTTCTTCGCGCTGATGTTTGTCATCATCGCCCGCCTGGGCCTCTTCGATGCCTCAAGCTGGACGCCGCCGCTCATCATTACCTACTCGCTGATCTTCCTCAGCGTTCCCGCCTGCATTTTCATTCTGCGC
Organism: Pirellulaceae bacterium; assembly: GCA_044235425.1. Lineage (GTDB taxonomy): Bacteria > Planctomycetota > Planctomycetia > Pirellulales > Pirellulaceae > JBJSXJ01. The sequence continues at coordinate 224,927 of JBIIHW010000002.1, read as the reverse complement.
CGCGCCGCCGCTCGCGGACGTGACGACAGTGTACGGGCACTCCGGGCCGCAATTGAACAAAGTCGATCCGAGAAGGAAACGACGACCTCCCTGAGCGAACTACTGAAAGAGATCCAGGAGACCAAGCGTGGTGCTTTTTCACCGCTGCTCGACGATCCCTTCTTCGCTGCACTACTGCTGCCGTCCGGTGGCTTCACTGCCGTCGGATTCATCGAACGATGGCTCAGTTAAAACAGGGCTGACTTCTGTGAAATGCTTATTCCTACAGCCGTGAAAGCCAGCGCTCCTGTGAAACGATTCACATCCGATTTATTTCGTCTCCACTAACTGACTTGGAACCACCTCGACCGTCTGACGATGCCTCTCTGCGGCGGCCACCAGTTCCGCTAACACCTGCGGATGATCAGCAGCTACATCGTGTACCTCACTCGGATCCACTCGTAATTGATGCAGCAAAGGCGGCTCCTGGATGACAGGCTTGGGCTGACCATACCCGTTTTGAGTCATGAAGTGGGCCTTAAAATCCCCCTTGCGTATCGCAAATAACCTCGTACCTCGATAGTAAAAGAATGGCTCGCGCTGCGGCTTACCCGCATCAAACAGTAACTGCTGGATATCAACCCCATCCAGCACTCGATCCGGCGGCAATTCGGCCCCCGCCAAGCGTGCTAACGTCGGGAAAATATCGAGTGTGCTGGCCACCTCCCGTTCCACTCGTCCGCCCGCAATCCGTCCAGGCCACCAAGCGATTGCCGGTACACGCATCCCGCCCTCCCACGTCGATCCTTTCCCGTTCCTTAACAAACCCGCCGAACCACCTTGCTGATTCATGATAAGCCACGGGCCGTTATCGCTGCTGAAGATCACCAGCGTATCGTTCGACAAACCCTCTTTTCGCAGCGTTTGCAGGACCTGCCCCACACTCCAGTCCAGCTCTTCCACCACGTCACCATACCTGCCACGCAAACTTTTTCCCTGAAAATCTGTGGAAGCGAAGAGTGGTGTGTGGGGAAAGGTATGAGGCAGATACAAAAAGAAAGGCTGGTCACGATTGCGTTGAATGAACGAAATCGCCTCCTCCGTGTAACGCTTCGTCAGCGTTGTTTGGTCAGCCGGTTGCTCGACCAGCTGACGATTACGGTAGAGCGGCGCATTCCACCACTCGGCCTTTTGTCCCAATAGCGCGGGTGCGCCTTTGGGCGCCTCGGGGGTGGCATTCATGTCATTGGAATGCGGCAGGCCGAACGTAGTATCAAAACCATGTTGATCGGGATGACCAGCGGGATTGTTCGACCAGACTCCTAAATGCCACTTGCCGATAATACCAGTCCGATAACCTTGCGTTTTCAATAGCTCGGCAATCGTCACTTCACTCAGCGGCAAATGCCCCGTCGAATTAGCTCGAAGCACTCGAAATTGATCATGAGCCATTCCGCTGCGAATCGCGTAACGTCCCGTCAGCAAAGCGGCTCGACTCGGCGTGCAGACCTCAGCCGCCGAATAGAAATCGGTGAATCGCAGTCCCTCGGCTGCCATACGATCGAGATTTGGAGTACGAATTGAGGGATGACCATAACAACCCAGATCACCATAACCGAGGTCGTCAGCGTAAATAATGATGAAGTTCGGCTTCCGCGCTACCTGAACCAGCCGCTCCGCAGCCCAGGCAGTTCCAGAACTGACAAATATGGCCAGCAGCAATAACCAGCCCATAACAAATCTGACTGTAGATATCACTCGAGGCTTAAGTCGTGACGGCTGTCTTAGCATGAGTAAAGCTCGCTTTCGTTTTCAAACAATCTCTTCGCAGCTCGGTACCTTTCCGCCGTCATTCGACTGGCTCATCACGACGGCTTTTAGTTTGCGCTAGAAACATCCGATCACGTCGCTCGATACGCCGTGCCAGTCGCTCGGCGGAGTAGGAATGAAAACCCTGACCGGTTTTGGCACCAAGATGCCCCTGCTCCACCAGCCGCTGTATGGAATTCGGTAAATCGGTACCACCGCGGATTTCTCGAACGAGTATCTGATAAACAATCGATTGAATATCCAATCCACCGAAGTCATAAATTTCGAGTGGTCCCAGACAGTTCAGGCGAAAACCCATACTATCTCGCACGGCGGCATCGATCTCCTCGGGACTCGCCACATCCTGATCGACTAGATCCCAAATCTCGCGCATCAAAGCCACTTGAATTCGATTAATCAGGAATCCGGGTAACTCTTTCTTTAATCGCACCGGTCGCTTACCGATGGCCCACAAATAGGCCATCGTCCGCTCAATCACGACCTCACTTGTTTCTTGACTGGGCACCACTTCGACGAGCGGCACTAAATGGGGTGGATTGAACCAATGCGTGACCAGCGCACGCTGTCGGTTGCGCATGCCGCTAGCTGATTGCGAAATAGGGAACGAGGAGGAATTCGAAGCCACGATGGCGTCATCCGGAAGACAGCGCTCCAGACTCGACAGAAAATCCTGCTTAAGCATCAGTTCCTCAAAGATTGCCTCGGTGACGAATCCACACTCACGAACAGCGTCCGGCAGTGACTCGTATACTGTGATCCGTTCGAGCACTCGCGGCACTTCGTCGGCGTCTAACAGACCGGCTTCGACGAACGCTGCCAAATTCCTGGCCACTCGACCAATCGTTGAATGGCGAGCAGCTGAGTGCTCGTCGTAGCAACGCACGGAGTAACCAGCGAGTGCAAACGTCTGGGCGATGCCGTGTCCCATCGTTCCCAGTCCGAGTACGGCAACTGGTCTTGTTCGATCGCTCGGACCTGTTTTCATCATGGTCACTCCCTTTCGCTCTCCTCATCCAATTACTGATTCGAACGCCGCACCGTATGCAGTTGAAATATGCTTGCGTTCGGGCATTCAACGCGTTTAAAAGTTGACCGCTTCACGGCCCTTCAGCTGCAGCATCGCACGCGCTTGTGTCGGCGTCGCAACCGACAATCCAAGCTCCTCGATAATCCGACGAATCTTGCGCACCTGCTCGGCACTTGTTTGCGCTAACTGGCCTTTCCCAATCCACAGGCTGTCTTCCAAACCAACTCGTACATTTCCGCCAAGCACCACAGATTGGGTTGCAATCATCATTTGATTACGCCCTGCCCCCAAGACAGACCAGTAATAATCATTTCCAAACAACCGGTCGCAAGTCCTCTTCATCTGCATGACATCCTCGGGATGAGGCCCAATTCCACCGCGAATGCCGAACACGGATTGAATAAAAAGAGGCGGCTGAAGCAGTTTGCGTTCCAAAAAATGCGCTGCCGTGTAGAGATGCCCGATGTCGTAACACTCGATCTCAAAGCGAGTTCGTTGATCGGCACAAGCGTGCAGAATGTAAGCGATATCGCGAAAGGTATTCTTGAAAATCCGATCATCGCTGTCGCGCAGATAGGGCAATTCCCACTCCTGCTGCCACGCAGAGTAGCGTGGGATCATCTCATACAATCCGAAATTCATAGACCCCATATTCAGCGAGGCGACTTCCGGTTTAAGCGTCAGTGCGGGTTGCAATCGCTCCTCTACCTGCATCGTCGGCGCACCCCCCGTCGTCAGGTTGATCACGACATCGCAGGCTTGCTTGATGGTCGGTAAGAACTGTCGAAACAGTGCGGGGTCCTGAGACGGCCGACCATCCGCCGGCTGCCTCGCATGAAGATGAACAATCGCCGCACCAGCAGCCGCCGCCTCGATCGCTGACTGCGCGATCTGCTCGGGTGTCACCGGCAGATAGGGAGACATAGTCGGAGTATGAATGGCACCGGTGATGGCACAGGTGATCATCACAGGACGTTTATTACTCATCAGATTTCCATCTGCTACTGGAAAACGTATCAGCACAAACCGAGCGGTTTGCGTCTTCTCTCATTTCACTCGCCACTTTGGCCGCAGCATGATATCACCAATCCGTGGACGCCGTCAGCAAGTGCATTTGGTACATTATTTCACTCGCTCGATCATCCCTCCACCTTAAGGCGAATCCCATGCCTGTGCGATTGCCATCTCGACTGCGTACTCTCACCGTATCTCCCACTCGCACGCCCCCCAGCTATCGGCCTCACCAACCCTCACGACTGGCGCAGCTCGGACTCATGATGGCCAGTTTCCTCCTGGGAATGACCGTTCAATCCAGGTGTGCGCCGGCGAAGGAGCCACAGGCCGTGAGCGCCGACTTTCCGGGGCTCTTTTCCTTTCGCGACACCAGCACCGTTTATTTGCTGCGCGTCGGGGATGCCGCTATCCTCTTCAACTTCGGTGCCGGTGACATACTGGATCATCTCGGCCCATTGGGGCTTAAACCCGCGCAGATCGAATGGGTGCTGCTGAACGATCATCATCGCGAGCAACTGCAGGGTATCGGACGACTCGACCGCAGCCGCACCCAGGTGGCGGCTCCCCAGGCCGAACAACCGCTCCTGGAAACTCCCACGCAGTTTCGCAAATGGCGACCAACTCTTGGCGATCCATACACGGTCCATGGCGCCAGCTACGTACGCCCTCCCGCCGATCCGATCAAGATCGATCGACTGCTCAAAGATCAAGATGAGTTCACTTGGCGCGGCTATACCCTGCAGTGCCTGGCCACTCCCGGTCATTCCCCCGGCGGCATGACCTATCTGCTGAAGCACGGGGCACAGACGCTCGCCATCACCGGTGGGCTCATCCATCACGGCGCTAAGATGAGCAATTGGTATGACACCGAATGGGACTACGGCTTTGGTAAGGGACTCGATACGCTACTGGCATCCGTGGAGCGACTGCAGAGCTTGAAGCCGGACATGATCCTGGCAGCGCACGGACCACCGCTCATGAACGCTCGTCAGCAATTGGCAGGTTATCGCGAGAAGCTCACAGCCTTTCGCCCGGACTACCTCCGCGGTTATCCCGTCAATAATCTCACGCAGCGTCCCAAAGCTGATCCCGTTACCAAATCCACTCCTATTCCGCAGATCGTGCAGGTCACGCCACATCTGTACAAATTCAGCGATCAGCTGGCGGGCAAGAATTTTGCGATCCTCATTGCCGATAATGGCCAAGGTCTGCTGTTGGATTGCGGCATTTTTCCCGAGCTATTACTACACGAGTTAGTCGCCGAGATGCAAAAGCATCTGGGGCTCAAAAAACTCGCGGCTCTCTGGATCAATCACATGCACGGCGATCACTTCACGCTGGGCGCAGTGCTGAAGAAACGCTATCAGACCCAAATCTGGACTCTAGACCGCATCGTCGACAAAGTCGAGAACCCGCTGCGTTATGACTACTGCGCGCTGATCACTTCCTACAGTCCCGAATATGAAGGACTCAAAGTCGATCGCCCATTACGAGATGGCGAAGTCATCGACTGGGAGGGTTTCAAACTGCACATTCACTGGATGCCCGGTCAGACAGAGTTCGGTAATTGTTTGTGGCTGGAGGTCGATGGCAAGAAGATCGTCTTTACCGGTGACAACCTCTTTGGTGATCCTGCGGATCCGCTGCAAAACGGTCACGAAGCCGTTGTCGCTCGCAACAGTTCAATCTTTCAGGAAGGCTATCAACTGGGAAGTAAGTTTTTGGTTGATCTGAAGCCCGACATCATCATGGGTGCGCATAATGTGCTCATGAACGATCCGGCTGCGTTCGTGCAGCGTTACCAAGCTTGGTCCCATCGCATTGAGCAACGCTACCGTGATTTACTGCCCGATCGCGACTACGAATATCAATACGATCCGTTCTGGGTGTCGGCTTATCCCTATCGAGTCGACCTGCAGCAACCGGGAACTCACGAGGTTCAAATTACGGTGCGAAACTTCCGCCGAGAACCGCAGCGACATGAAGTGCGGCTGCGATTGCCCAAAGGTGTTCAAGCCGACCCGGCGGTACTCACGGGTACCGTCGACGCCCAGTCCCGTGCGACTTACAAGATCAAGCTCCAAGCCAATTCCCAAGTAATCGAACCAGGCGTCCGCATCGTGCCGCTCGATATCACCTTGGATGGCGAGCGACACGGTGAGCGATTCGACTTCCTGGTCTTGGGACGAAGAGCGGAGTGATTGCTCCTACTTCAGGACTCGATCCAAAAATCCGAGATACTCTTTCGTCACGGACTCATTGGGCTTACCCAGGTCGTCATTTAACTGACTGTGGTTGGTATCCCCTTTACCGACTGCTTTGGCCGAAATGCCAGCCGCTGCGAGTACGTCGGCTAGCCGGTGTGCCTGAGCGGTGGTGTCAGGATTGCCGGTAAAGTAGAGCAGCAGAAATGGCGGAATCTGCTTATCTTTTGCCACATGCGTAACAGCCGAGAAGTTCACATGCTTCTCGGGGTCGTTGCCAAATTTCTGACGATGACCATAAGTGAACATTTTTCCGCCATACAACAATTGGCGATGTTCAGCGGTGGCGATGATTTTTGGGATATCGTAGGTGTCGCCATCGACCGGAATACAACCGCGAATCGATTTTAGTGGCACATCATACTTCTGCAGGTAGCGCGGATCAGTACACAAGATGGCGGCCAGTTGAGCTCCTGCGGAATGCCCCCCGACGACGATCCGCTCTGGATCACCACCGTGAGCCGCGATGTTGCGCCGCACCCAGCCCAGGGCCGCCGCCACATCGTCGATCAACTCCTCCATACTGACATGCGGTAGCAACCGATAGTTCGTAGAAACGAACAATGTATCGCGAGCGGTAGCGACGGCCGGCTTGAGTCCCACATCACTCTTATCCCCCGCCTGCCAGCCGCCACCATGAATCCAGAAGATCACCGGTCGCGCCGCTGAGGATTTTTGTTCGGGCAGATAAACATCCAGCACCTGACGCTCATGAGGCTGCTCCCGATACGCCAGATTCGCCAGTTTCTGCTGCGCCGACACAGGACCAACAAACACGGGCACGACCAGGACTGCGATAACAAGCATCACTGGAACTGGAACAGCGATTGAAAACCTTCGCATAAACCCCTCCCCTAAAGACTCACGATGAACAAGGCAGCGCGGATTGTACCCAGAAGTGAGTGGGCAAGGTTAGACCAGCAACTGCAGCACCTCGGCTGGTACGAATGCAGAGGCAGTCACATCTGATCCGGTAGACGCGAAACACTCGGCAGGTTTTCGAGCCGATCGTAGCGCGTTAAAATAGTGGCTCGAAAGTCGTAGCGGGTGTCAAAACAGGTGTCAGAACAGGCGTCAACCCGGAAAAACGCCGGTTTTGACACCACCCCAAAACACCCACTTTTCCAAGCAGAAAACCACCAAACGCGCCCATAGCTCAGCCGGATAGAGCAGCGGATTTCTAATCCGCAGGTCGGGGGTTCGAGTCCCTCTGGGCGTACTCTTTTTCTTTCGCGAACCCGGAACGACACGGAAGTTAGCTCTCTGCGTCGAAATGCATCCAGTCGACGGCCGCGAGTTATCCGCAAGAGGCGGAAGAGTTTGCGATGACGACGGCGTTGGTTCGACGCTCTCGGTTGTCTCGCTGGGAGCGCCAAAGGTGAGGGTTGGTTGCGTCCCGCCGAGAAATTGGCCGCGAACTCTCGCGCTCTCGGTTTAGAAACCCCTTGCCTGTTAGCAACCCCGTTGCGTTCGAGGAGCGAATACAACCTATCGCGAACCGGCTTCGTCCAGGCGAATTCTCTGCTGAAGCGCCGCCCACATTCGGCGCTGTTTGCGCCAGTCGAGCGTGGTGGCGATGGGGCGAACGTCGGCTTCCTTGATCGCATCGCGGCCGCGCTCGGTTCGCGGCAAGAGCAGAATCTGTTCTTGCAGTTCAGGGGCCAGGTTGAGCAACGACATGATCTGCGTCATGCGGGCGGTGGTGATGTGCCCGAAGCGGGCCAGTTCCGACTGGTCCGCCACGGCGCCGTCGCGGATCAACTTCTCGCAACGAAGCGCCAACGCCATCAGCCGAGCGATGCGTGGGATTCGCCCCATTGCAGCCTCGTGGTCATCGCCGTTTCGGTACTGCTTCTGGCCGGAATGCCGACGGGAAACGTGAAATTCACGGGTTACGGTAAGTTGGTTATTCACGCGGCGTCCTCCTGGTGGCTGGCGAGTTCTCGTGTCAGCGATTTGATGCCGGTGGGGTGGAACGTCAGCGAGATGCGGCCGCGCTCGCCGTCGTACTCGACTCGTTCGACAAGCAACTCCAGCACGCGCGATTGCTCCCGCGGCGCGAGGGTCTCCCACATCGTGTCGAAGTCGGCGAGGGCGCGGGCCACCTCCGCTTCGTCCACAAGCTTGCCTCGGAGCGAAATGAGCTCGTTATCGATCTCCGTGAGCCGGCGCTCGGCGATGCGAATGTGCTCCTGGGTATCCGCTAGGCGAGACACGCGTTCGAGGTGACCTGACAGGGCGGCCGCGGCTTGCAATCGGGAGTTGTCATCCCGCAGTTGCTGCTGAAGGCTGACTCGCTCGTGGTCGAGCCGTTCGATGGTCGCCTCCGTCTGCTCCCGGACCTGCCGCACCGTTTCCGCGACGACCGCGGGATCGCGACCGATGCATTTGATCTGCTCGACGACGAACCGCTCAATTTCGCCGGCAGGAACCGATGGCGCGGGGCACTCGGACCAGCCGCGCTGCTGTGCTGTGCCACAAACGTAGTAGCGATAGCGGCGATTCCCCTTGGGGGTATAGGTGTGGGACATCGCGCAGCCGCAGGGACCACAGCGCAGCAGGCCTCGCAACAGAGCGCCGTGCTTGTTGCGAACGGCGCGGCCACCGGTGTGGCCGTTGCGTTGCAACAACGCCTGCGCCCTTCGGAACAGTTCGTCGGGCACGATCGGCTGATGCTCGCCCCGATGCACTTCGTCCTTGTAGCGGATCTGACCGATGTAGGTGACGTTCGTGAGCAGCGCGTAGAGGCCGTTCTTGGTGAATAGTCGCCCGCCGCGCTGGATTCCCTTCTTGGTCGTCCAGCGCTTCGTAGTCCAGCCGCGCCGGTTGAGCTCGGTCACGGTGGGGAGCAGCGATTGGAATTCGAGGTACAGTCCGAAGATCTGTCGCACACGCTGGGCCTCGACCTCGTCGACGACGAGTTTCGTCTCGTTGACCGTGTAGCCCAGGAGCGGCATGCCGCCGGACCATTTGCCTTTGCGGCGCGAAGCGGCAATCTTGTCGCGGACCCGCTCGCTGATCATTTCCCGTTCGAATTGGGCGAACGACAGCAGCACATTCAGCACCAAGCGTCCCATCGAACTGGCGGTGTTGAACTGCTGTGTGACGCTCACGAACGAGACACTGCGCTTCTCGAAGACCTCCATCATGCGGGCGAAGTCGAGCAGGCTACGGCTGAGGCGATCAACCTTATACACCACGACGCAGTCGATCTTGCCGGCCTCGATGTCCACGAGCAAACGCTTGAGCGCCGGCCGGTCCATATTCCCGCCGGTGAAACCTCCGTCGTCGTAGTGCTCGCCGATGCACTGCCAGCCTTCGTGCCGCTGGCTAGCAATGAACGATTCGCCCGACTCGCGCTGCGCGTCGAGGGAGTTGAATTCCTGCTCGAGCCCCTCTTCGGTGCTCTTGCGGGTGTAGACGGCGCAGCGCACCGTGGGCGAGGTCGTTGGTTGGCTACGGCGCTTCATCGGTTGCCTCCTTCGTGTTGCAGGTTGAAGAACTTGAATCCGTTCCAGTGCGAGCCGGTGACCTTCTTCGCCACGGCGCTGAGCGACTTGTAGAGTTCGCCCTCAAACTCGAAGCCGTCAGCGGCGACTTTCACATGGACCAGACGGCCTTTGTACTGGCGAGTGAGCAGCGTGCCGGGGAGTGGAAGTCGCGAATTGGCTTTTACGGGGCACGCGACGGTCGTTGTCCGTTCTGCGGCATCGGGGGACAGCTTCGGCGCGCGCGGTGCCGTGACGCGCAGGTCGCTGGTATTGGCCAGTTCTTCGGCCCGCTGACGAGCCTGTTCGGATAGGCCGCCTCCGGCCAGCGACTGCATCCGCCAGATGATGCGGCGGACGAGCCACGTGCGATTACGGGCCTGCGTTTTTTCGGCGAACAGCTCCGCGTAGCGCTCGCGCAGCTCGCCGACGGTCATCCGCGAAAGCGCGGCAACCTCTTTCCCGACATTCAATCTCATACGGTTCTCCTCGTGTCGAAAGTCTCGGAATTCGTAACCCGAGTGGACACTGAGCCTCGGTTTGGCCCCGACCTCAAGGCCCTGGTCGCCAGATTCCTCGACTCACTGGCGGTTTCTCTGGGCACGGGCAAATCCGCCGAATTCCGGCTGAATCGCGGCCGCCCGCGCTTGATGCGGGGCGGAATGGCTGGCTCATGGTGTGACTGTTCCAGCGGAGCCATCCACCAACCATCAGGAGCCGAACGATGAACGCGAACAACAACGAACGACCAAGCGGGGCGGTCGACCAAGAGACCTTCGAGAAGGTGATCCGCGACAACCTTTCGCCCGAGGCGGTCGCCTCGATCATCGCCTTCCTGCAACCGGCGGCGTTCCACCGGCCCGCAAACGAAGAGGCGATGCAAGCGCTGCTGCAGGTCGAATGGTTCGCCAACACGCTGACCGACATGCTCGGCGTCGAAGAGCACAACCGGCTGATGGACGAACTGGGTTTGTAAGCCGAAACGCCCACGCTGGCGTCGCTCGGCGGTGGTTCGCCGGGCCTGATGATGGCAGCCACACCATCGAATCGAACTTGAAGGAGATGAAACATAGCTACGAAGAAGACCACCTCGAAGAAGGCTCCGGCTGCGAAGGCAACGAAGAGCGTTCTCGCAACGCCGCGCCCGAAGAAGACCAAGGTCGCCAAGGACGAGGCTGCGGCTCCGAAGGCGGAAAGCGTTGAGGCCAAGCCGGCGAAGACCAAAGCCGCCAAGCCCGCCATCGAGAAGAAGGCCAGCTGCATCGACGCCGCGGCTCAAGTGCTTTCCGCCAGCAAGACGCCGATGAACACCAAGGAGATGATCGAGGCGATGGGCGCGAAAGGCCTGTGGTCGAGCCCCGGCGGCAAGACGCCCCACGCGACCTTGTACAGCGCGATCCTGCGGGAGATTCGGGTGAAGGGGAAAGACGCCCGCTTCACGAAGACCGAACGCGGGAAATTCGCCGCCAACAAGTAGGCCTCGCGACGGGCTCCCGCCCAACGCCCCACGTTCGCCGCGTCGGGGCGTTTTGTCGTTGGTCGCCTCAATGACCAAGCCGCGCCGCCGGACGGGACGTGCGCCAACCAGGGCGACGACGCGCGGCCGTGGGCTGGCAACGCCCTCTTTGCAGCCAGGGATGGGAGGCGAATGGCTCGTGGCGTGGTCACCATTCCTACAACGGATTCTACGGACCAGCCAGGCCGCGTCTGATCGAACCACGATCATCGTCCGTCCTCCTCGACGCGAGCCGCGGTGCTGGTCTTCTCGTCGCCCGCGATCTCTGTCGCCGCGCAACGCAACGTTTCGGCACCCTCGCCGACATTGTCGCGCCGGCAACGAATGACACCACGCGCGAGGACTTCGCAGGCCAGACGAAGACGATCAGTTTCAAGCGATGATGACGAAGCCATTCATTCCTCCGTGTGCAATTGGCAACCAGGAAAGCCCAGGCAGTTTGCGATGTCTCCGTGGCGGAAAATCCGGACAAATAAATAAAACTGTCTTCCTACTGGCGGCTGTTCCCACGGCTCTCGCATAACGAATTTCGCCCGGAAGGAACCATGAAACCCTTGTGACTGCTATGGACTGACGCGACAGTGACCATTGCGCTCCGGTCCTATCTCGCGCGTGCGCGCCCGTGCGCCCGCGTTGAAATGCAATGGATGCTGCTGTGACAGTTCGCAGCAGTCGGCCGTGGCGTTACCATGCCTTACCTCCCCTCAGCGACAGGCCTTCATAGAACGGCCGCATACCGGTGCCGCGGCGGCGGCTGATGCCGACGACGGCCGCGGCGAGGTCGCGGCCGAACGTTTGGCGGGTGGTCACTGCTTGGCGGCCTTCGGTTTCGCACCACCCCTTCCAGGCGTCGTACAGCACATCCACCGGCACGCGGTACCCCGGCCCCACCACACATTCTTCCCGCACAAACGCCGCAACCGGCGATGACAGATCCTCGATCTCATCGACGACATCCCTAACGCTGGCGGGGACGACGAAATGCCCGCGCTCATGCAGACGCTGCCACCCCTCGATGGCCCAGTTCAGGATGCCGGGTAGCTCGCGGAGCAATCGCTCGGTCAACCCGGTGTCTTCCTTGCCGTAGAAGCTCTCCGTCAGTCGCAAAATGACGAATCGGCCGGCGAGCGCCCCGCTGGAGTCGGTGAGCCGCGGAAATTCGTTGGTCAGGAACATGAATCGCGTGGGTAATTTGAGCGTCACGCTGGTGAGATTCTTGCGGTCGATCGTCAGCATGTCCTCGCCGCTGATGCACAGCAGGCGTTCGACCACGGTGGCAATGTTCTCGCCGTGGAACCGGGCGTCGCTGACGATGGCCAGGCTCTTGCCGATGAGCGGCTGCAAACCAAAAGGTCCGGCGAGGCTCGAAGTCGTTGGGCCACTGACGTTGCCGGCGCCGATCAGTTTGGCGAGCACGCGGGCCAGCGTTCCCTTGCCGCTGCGTTTGGGGCCGACGATCAGCAACATCTTCTGCTGCGACGTATCGCCCGTGAGGCAATATCCGAACCACTCCTGTAGGAGGTCGAGCGATTCGATGTCGCCGTCGAACAGTTGGTGCAGGAACGCGTACCAAGCCATCGGCGCAGCAGCCTGCGGATCGGGATCAAAATCGAGAGCGCAAGTCGTGAAGAAACGAGGCGTGGGCGGCAGACGCCGCATGGTCGGCAAGTGCAGCAGAACCGACCGGCAGGCGACGATTTCGTTGGGTAATGGCAACCCCGCATCATCACCCAACCACGAGGGGCAGGGAGTTGTCGCCGGCAAGTGAACGAACGCCTTGATTGACTCCAAGGCCGCTTTTACCGTGGCGGGATTCGACTGAAAATCCGTGAGTTCCAATTCCCCCGTGCGGCGATTAACGACAAAACGCAGAGCATCATGCAGCCAGGCCTGCAAGATTTTCTTGACGGCGTTGTCTTCCAGCTCAACGTAGCGGTTATCGTGCCATTGGCTGAGCGCGCCTGCATAACAGTGAATCGTGCGTCCGTCGGGGTGCAGGCAAAAGTCCCTGACGAACGACTCCGCAGTCGGCAACGTGCGCGCGGGGGAGAGGACCAGCTTGCCGGACCGCGGTTCGCGGTTGCCGAGCGGAATGCAGCCGTCAGCGGCCAATTCCAGCGCCGCTCCCCGACGACAATGCCGCTCGGCGTCGCGGATACGCTGAACAATTTCCGCAGCGCTTCGGTCCCTGGGAAATGGTCGCTCTCGGGCATACTCGCGGATCGCCGCCACGGCGGCATCGTCGTCGAGATCGTGCTCGACAGCCCGGCAGGCCGCCGCGAACAATCGCCGCGAGCCATCGCGCTGATCGACCAGGGTGATCCGCCGCATGGCCTCCAGGCAGCGTGCCGCTCGATCTACTCGGGCGGCCGGCACCGGAACCGCGCGCTCCTGAGGTTGCTTTGCCGTGGGACCCTGCTTGCGCTCGCGCGCCGGCCGCTTTTCGCCTAGTTCGACGAGCACGGCCTCGGCCAGGCGCTGCGCTCTCTCTAGCAGTAATTCCGGCTCGACCTCGGCCGGTAATTGGTGCTCATCGTCCCAAGTAATCGGTTCGCCCACTTCGTGGACACTGGGCGGAAAGACGGTGTGGGTTCCGGTCGAGCGCACCTCGACGATCATGCCCGACGAGCGGCTGGAGAATTTCTTCGTGACGAGCGGAGCGGTGACGCGATACAGCCAATGCGAACGCGTTTTCCCAGGTCGACCAAAGATCAAGGCCGTCGGCGGCAGAAACTGCGGCGCCAGTTCCACCGCCCGCGGGTGATCGAGGTCCACATCGATCAGCCAACCCGATGGCTCGCCCAACAGCACGCTGATGTTCTGCGGGCGGCCGTTGAAGTGCTGATCGAGCTCGTCGCACGTCAGCCGCATTTGCTCCCAGCGCTTGAAACCCGGGTTCTTGCTGCGGTGCGGCACAGGAATGACCGACCAGCCACGTTCGAGGTAACGCTGGGCAGCCTGTCGTACCGAGTCACGCCCCGGCGTCAGTGAGCTGTCAGTTTCCATCGATGTCGTCCTCCTTGACCAACCACTCCGCTTGGCTTCTTGCGCGCTCGCGTTCGATGCGTTTCAGTTCCGACGCAATCCGCGTGAGGTCGGCGTCGCGGAAGACGCGAGCGTGCCCTGCCCAGCCTGCCGGCAAGATGTTCCGCGAGCGGATGACGTACTCGACCCGGTGGAGTGGCTGGCCGAGCCGGCGGGCGATCTCCCCGACGGTCAGCAACGTTTCAGGCTCGGTCATAGTCGTGCTCCCCAATCTCGGGCCTGCTGCCGGATGTTCCGCATCGGCCACGCGGCCCTCTATTTAGTTAGGTGGGGAACTGTGTGACCTTCGCCGGGGTACAGCGTGACCTTTTGTCGGGAACAAGAGCGGGAATGTCGGCTGTGGCCGCTCGTCGATAAAATGGCGGTGACGAGGAGACGTTACTGGGGCCGAGATCAGCGCCATGACCGACAATGAACAGAAACGAGCGATTCGAGCCGGCAAGGCATTTCTGGCCGCCATTGCCGACGATCCGCAGGCACAGCGTTCGCTGGCCAGGGCCAAGCAGCGACTACGGCTGTTCGCCGAGGGCATCCAGGCGATCGGCGCGAATCACCGTCAGGCGATGGAGAAGTTGGAGCAGTTTTTCGCCGCCTTTAGCCGTATCGCGAGGAGCATGGATTTCGAGCCATCGGAGCTCGTCAAAGCCGAGCTCGACGAATTACGGGGCAAACAGCGACAAGCGTTCTTGGAATTGGCGGAAAAGATCCAGGAATCACAGAACCAAATGAAGGCCGACCTGATCTCGCATGGTTTTGATCCTCCGGAGGGACTGGAGGACTGGGGCCGGCTGGCTCGGCTCGCGGAAAAGGAGCCGGGACCGATGACGCTCGCGGAGATCTACGAATGGGCCATTGCCTGGGCCCAGCGCGAGGTGCTGCGGCACAAGATCGCACGAGGCGAAACTCCGATCCAGGCCGGCGACAAGCCAACCGTTCGAGCGGACATCCGATCGGCCGAAGACGCCAGCATCCGCCGCGACGAACACGACCTGCGTATCGCCTGGTGCCTGGGGAAACGCATTTACCTGGGTGACGATACACAGGTGAGTCGGCTCTTCTGGTTACTGGCCTCCCCGTTAGGACGAGCTTGTTCCCTGGCCGAAGTGCAGCGAGCTGTCGACGGCTTCGAGACCGGTCGCGATATGGACCCGGCTGGTGAAGCGTATTCAAAAGCCGGCCAGCGGCTCCGCAAAGCCATCTCGAAACTACGGGCGGCAGTCCTGGAAGGCAAGGTCGATGATCACCTCCTCATCGTCCGCGGCGGCAATGCCAAGTTCCCCGAATATTCCATGGTGCTGCGGTTTCCTGGATGATGCTGCGGAAGAAGGTGGGCGATGCCGGTCAGAGGTGCGAGTCCAGGTGTAATGCGAATAGGCAATGCCGATCACCAGGAACGGTTCGCTGGAGTGCCCAATTGGCTCAGCCGTTCTCTAGCAACCATTGGACAGCGGCGCGGGATAGCTCGGCGGCGGTGCTGACGGCGAGCTTGCGTTTGATGTTTTCGCGGTGGGTGTCAATGGTGTGCGTGCTGAGGTGCAGTTGGTTGGCAATGGCGCTGGTGGTCAGCCCTTCGCCAATCATGCGGAAAATCTCCAGTTCGCGGTCGGTGAGATGTTCGATCGGCGTTTTGGTCGCATCGGAAGCGCCCAAGGCTTGGTTGATGAGCCGACGACTGATCTCCGGACTTAGGAAGCGTTCACCGGCGAGCACGGTGCGGATGGCTTCGATCATCTTTTCATTGGATTCCTGTTTGTTCAGGTATCCAAGTGCACCTGCCCGGAAAGCGCGCTCGGCATAAAGTGACTCCTGAAAGCCTGTGATAACGAGCATTTTGATTGTGGGATCTAGCGATCGAATTCGCTTGATCAGCTCGACGCCGTGGCCACTCTTGAGAGAGATATCAACGAGGACCAGGTCGGGGGCCATTTGCTTCACAAGTGCGAGCGCCCCGTCCTCGGTCTCCGCTTCGCCGCAAACTTCGAGGTCTGAATGCAGGGAAATGCGCAACGCCAGCCCCTCACGGACTGACGGGTGGTCATCGACAATCAAGATTTTCGCAGACGAATGGCGTTTAGTCACTACAGATTACCCCCCCCCCCCGTAAAGTGACGCACATCTTACCAACGTTCCCCCCGTCTCGCGGCGTTCGATATGCAACGTGCCACCAATCATTCCGGCGCGGTATTGCATGGTGCGCAGCCCCATGCCTCGGTCTTTGCGGTTGGCGGCGACACCGCCATCGGCCGCGTCGATGCCGACGCCGTTGTCACTTACTTCCAAGACAATCTGGTCGTTGTTCTGCCGTAGCGAAATGCAGATCTGGTCGGCTTGGCTGTGCCGGAGTGCGTTGTTCACCGCTTCCTGGGCGATGCGGTACAGGTGTGTCGCCGTGGTGTTATTCGCGGCCATGACCGGCAAGGGACAATCGAAACGGCAACTGACCGTTGGCGGGGTGTTGGTCGATGCGGCAAGTTCCTCCAGCGCCGACTGCAAGCCCTCGGCATCGATTTGCACCGGCATGATCCCGTACGAGAGCTGATGCACGTGCCGACTTGCCTCGGAAACTTTCCGGTTGAGCTTCTGGACGATATCGCAAATCCGGTTAAAACCGGCTTCGTCGAGCTGCCGCACGACTTGGCCCTCAGATTCCTTCATCGGCACGGCGGTCACGAGATCGAGCAGCGTTCCTGCAACTAAAGAAAGTCCGGTCAACTCTTGTCCCGTGCCGTCGTGCAGTTCTCGGCCGATGCGGCGTTGTTCCTCGGCGGCAATTTCCAGAACATGTTTTTGCAATTCCTTGCGTTCCGAACTGTCGCGGATGATTCCGGTAAAATGCTCTGAGTGATCGACTTGGGTCATCGACAGGTCGATGGGGAACGTCGAACCATCTTTGCGACGAGCGACGAGTTCGCGAGGAATGTTGAGAATCCTTGCCCGGCCGGTTTCGCGATAACGCTGGAGATCGCCATCATACTCCTCGCGGAACGGAGACGGCATGAGCATTTTGACGTTCTGGCCAAGCATCTCGGCGGAGGTGTAACCAAATATCTTCTCGGCAGCCTGATTTGCGGTCTCGATCAGGCCCTGGCTGTCAATCGTGATGATGGCGTCGAACGCGGAGTTCCAGATGGCCTGGAGCTGTTCGTGCTTCTCACGCAAGGCTTGGGTGCGCTGCGAGACGACTTCTTCCAGCTCGGCGTTACGCCGCTGCATCCTTGTCGCGGCTAGCTTGGAATTGGTGTCATCGAAAACGTATCCCTTGATTCGCAGGAGGTCGCCGTGAGCGTCAAATGCTCCCAGCACGGTTTCGATGACATGGCGGGACGTCCCGTCACTGTGCCGCCCAACCCGTTCGTAGCGCTCCAAGGACTTGTTTTCCGAGAGGAGCTGAATGAAGCGCGGCCAGGAAAGGGGAGCGACGTAGAGGTTCGCCAGGTTGCTGCCGACGGCCTCCTCCTTACTGGTGAAGCCGAAAATGTTCACGAAGGCTTGATTGCAGAGGAGAATCGTGCCATCCGGCGCGGCGACGTAATTTCCCGTGAGGTCATCCTCGAACAGCAACCGGAAGCGCTCCTCGCTTTGCCGGAGTGATTCCATAGCTTGTCTGTCGTCTGTGACATCACGGAGGAGGCTGTCGTAGGCGATCAGTCGGCCATGTGCATCGCGGTAAGGAACAACCGTTTTCCGGATCCAACGGAGCTGTCCGTCCTTGCGCCGGATGCGGAATTCAACTGCAGGCGGTAGCTGACCAGCAAGAACCTCGGCCGTTTGCCGCTCGATGACAGGACGGTCTTCCTCCAACACGATGGCAATCCATAACCTGGGATCGCCGGAATACTCTTCGGGAGTGTACCCGGTAATGACTTCGCAATTCTCTCCGTGGATCTTTTCCACGACACGATCACCCTCGATCTGCACGTGGACGTGGACGTGGTAGTGGTGATCGGCGAGCGCGGCCAGCAACCATCGGTAGCGGCACTCCGCTTCTGCAAGCTCTTGTTTCGGTTGCTGTTCTGCCATTTCGTGGTGATGTCCGAACAGGCCGTAAAATGCGGCAAGATGGTTTGTGGAGGCGGTTAACGCTCACACGCCAACATTTTAGCGATGTCGCAGCCCACAGGGTATGGCGGAATCCGCCATTCGCGAATGGCTTGTGCTTCGATTACCGACGGTCAGCCTGTGTCGCATAATCTATCTCGGTGGATGCGAGATGACAATTCCTGTCACCTGCATCGAGAGCCGGCTTAAGCAATGGAGAGTTCCCATGAAGAATTTAATGTTCGGTGAAATCGGTGTGATGGCGTTGGCGTTCACCCTCACTGTCGTCGGCGTGGATGCGTTCGCCCAGCAGGCCCAGGCGGCGGAAACGAAGGTCGATCAGAAGTTGCAGGAGTGTGCCAAAGCCTGCTCCGACTGCCAGCGTGCGTGCGACCTCTGCGCCACGCACTGCGCGCATCTGCTGGCCGATGGCAAGAAGGAACACCTGTCGTGCTTGATGCACTGCCGGGACTGTGCGACCTGCTGCGCCGCCTGTTCCCAAGTCTGTGCGAGTGGCGGGCCGCTTTCCGCCGTGATGGCCGATTGCTGTGCGAAGTGTTGCGACCATTGTGCCAAGGCGTGCGAAGCGTTTCCCGATGACAAGCACATGAAGGCGTGTGCGGAGGAATGCCGCAAGTGTGAGAAGGCGTGCAAGGCGATTGCCAAGTAGTTCCCCGTTCTGTGGGAATGTCCCGGCCAACGACACCAGTCCCACTGCAACAGCGGGACTGATGCCGTTTCGTTATGCAAACGGGCAGTTTCAGCCCATGGCGACGAGTTTCATGACGTGGATCGATGTGGTTGAAAGACCAACAGGAACGTCGCCCAGACAGCATCACCATGCTGAGTCCAACCTTTTTCAAGGAGAGTCTGACCATGTTCAACGACCTATCCATCTACACGGCGGTTGCTCTAGGAGTCGCGGGGATCGCAGCGATCGCAGTAGTCGCCGCACTGATCTCGACGTTCTTCACAGTGCAGCAGCGCACGGCTGCCATCGTGCAGCGGCTTGGGAAATTCGTGCGGGAAGCCGGGCCTGGCCTCAACTGCAAGATTCCCTTCATCGACCAAGTGGTGGGACGCGTTAACCTGCGCGTCCAGCAACTGGATGTCAAGATCGAGACCAAGACGGAGGACAACGTCTTCGTCCAGATGGTTGTCTCCGTGCAATTCTACGTGCTGGCAGAAAAGGTCTACGACGCGTTTTACAGACTCGACGACGCACGCCAGCAAATCACGTCGTATGTCTTCGACGTCGTGCGAGCCCAGGTGCCCAAGATCAAGCTCGATGACGTGTTCGAGAAGAAGGACGACATTGCCAACATCGTCAAAAGCGAACTGGCCCAGGTGATGGATGGCTTTGGTTACGGCATTCTCAAGGCGCTCGTCACCGACATCGATCCCGATCCCAAAGTCAAAGAGTCGATGAACGAGATCAATGCGGCGCAGCGAATGCGTGTGGCCGCAACCGAAAAGGGGGAAGCGGATCGAATCATTAAGGTCAAGGCGGCCGAAGGCGACGCCCAAAGTAAAGCCCTGCAGGGCCGGGGGATTGCCGATCAGCGGCAGGCCATCGTCGCCGGTCTGCGGGATTCAGTCGATGAGTTTCAGAGGTCCGTGCCGGGCACCACGGCCAAGGACGTGATGAACCTTGTACTAATGACCCAGTATTTCGACACGCTGAAGGAGATCGGGGCCTCCTCACACACAAACACGATCCTGATTCCACATTCGCCAGGCAGTCTTGCCAGCCTGAGTGAACAAATTCGAAACGCCATGATCGAGGCCAACCAGACGGTCGAAGCGTCGTCCAATGGCAAAACAAAGGGCCTTGCCGGTGTCGGTAACGCCGCGTGAAGCAGATTGAATGAAGCGTATGCACCGTTACGGAAAGGATCCTGCTAACAAAGGAATTCTCAATGCAAATTCAGGTCAATACTGACAATCACACAGCCGGAAGTGCGGAACTGACTCGCCAAGTAGAGTCGGTGGTCAAAGGTGCCTTGCGCCGGTTTGGCGACCGAATTACTCGCATCGAAGTCCACCTTTCTGATGAGAGCAGCAGCGTGAAGGCTCGCGACAACGACAAGCGCTGCGTGATGGAAGCGCGTTTGGCTGGTCTCCAGCCGATCACCGTGAGCGCAGATGGTTCAAGTCTGGAACACGCTCTCGACGGTGCTGCCGACAAACTTGAGAAAACTCTCAGGCATACTGTGGAGCGATTGGATGACCCGAAGGGACGCACCTCCTACGCGGGCGATCAGTCGAACTGACCGCTGCAAACTAGTAAAGCCGATGCGGCACGCGGGGGCCGCTTGGAAATCTTCATCGCCTCATTTCCCGCCAAGATAGCTGGAGCTTATATGCGCCAAATTACCACTGCCCATCTGACCGAGTTGCTGGGCGATCACGAACCGCCGTGCATCTCGCTGTATCAGCCGACGCACCGAAATCATCCGGACAACCAGCAAGATCCGATCCGCTACCGGAATTTGTTGCGGGAGATGGAAAGCTCTCTGGGCTAGAAGTACCCGACGCGCGAAGTGCGAACTCTCCTGGAGAAGTTCCAGGCTCTGGCCAGTGACGACCGTTTCTGGAACCACCGGACAGACGGGCTGGCGATTCTCAGCTCGCCGGACACGATCCAGGTCTTCGAGCTGCAACGCAGAATCCCGGAACTGCTGGTCGTGGCCGACAGCTTCCATGTCAAGCCGCTGCTCCGCGCCCTTCAATCGGCCGACCGCTACCAGATTCTCGCTCTGAGCCGCCACGAGGCCAAGCTTTACGAAGGCAATCGCTACGCCTTGGACCCGGTCGAGTTAACGAACGTGCCTTCGACTATTACCGAAGCGCTGGGGGAGGAACTGACCGAGCAACACCTGACAGTCGGTTCCTATGGAGCTGGAGCGGCCCGCGCGGCCGGTGGCGGCGTGACTCCGTCGATCCACGCGCAGGGAGACAAGAAGGACGAGGTGGACCTCGACCGGGACCGGTTCTTCCGCGCCATCGACCGGGCGATCCTGGAGCATCACTCCCGCCCGTCTGGGCTACCGCTGATGCTCGCAGCGCTGCCGGAATATCACGCCCCATTCCACGCAGTGAGCCATAACCCCTTCCTAGTGGCCGACGGGATCATGATGAATCCTGAAAGCCTGAGCCTCGAGCAGTTGCGTGCGGAGGCCTGGCGGATTGTTGAGCCCGTCTACCGACAACGCCTGGCAAAACAGGTGGATGACTTTCAGGTGGCGAGGTCCCGAGAACTCGGATCGGACGACTTGGCGCAGATTGCGGAAGCCGCGACGGCGGGTCGCGTCGCCACCTTGATGGTCGAGTGCGACCGGCAGATCCCAGGCAAGATCGACCGCGCGACCGGCAAGTTTCAACCCGGCGACCTCTCCCACCCAGAAGTCGACGATGTGCTCGATGATCTGGCGGAACTCGTCCTGAGAATGAAGGGCGAAGTGGTCGTCGTTCCCGCCGAGCGGATGCCATCGAAAACGGGCGCGGCCGCCAGCTACCGCTTCTAAATGTCCTAAGAAGTTTCAACCGCACTTATTCTGGGAGGAACTCGAAATGAGCGAATCGAAGGTAACGAAACTGATCGGGATGAAAATCATTGGCCAGCATGGACGTGATATCGGCGTTGTCGCCGACATGTCGGCGGATGTCGAAACGTGGCAACTGCAGAATTTGGAAGTCAAGCTCAACCGGGCAACCTTGGACGAGTTAAAACTCAAGCGACCGTGGTTCGGCACGCAAACCATTTGTGTACCCGTCGGCGAGATTTCGGGAGCGACCGATAACCTTGTTCTCAAACGCCCTCTGGAAGAGATGGAGTTCTCCGGAGGAACTACGGCTGATACCGATCCAACCACTGAAACGGACGCGCTGACAGCGCAATCAATAGCCGACGACCGCTCAAGTTCAGGAACTTGAGCAGGCGCAGATCGAGAGTCAAAAACGGGCCGGAATTCTCACCGGACTCGAAAGCTGGCAATGGAGGAGTAAATGCACCCACACTTTGCAGCGTCAGTAAGCGAACGTCCGCGTGCTCAGCGATCGAATATCAGGGGTCGAGGCGAGGCGAACCCGCGGTGGAATGACGCCCATCGCGCGACGCAGTCGGTTAAGCCTCACCCCCAGCCCAACCCGCTTCCGCCGGGGCCGCCGATGCCGCGACCGGACCCGTTGCCGCTGCCCAATCCATTGCCGTTTCCCGTACCACCGCCGATGCCAGGCCCGAAATAGTGTAACCCGATGTACGAGGCTTAGGAGGATTTGGATGTGCCCAGAACTGGAACTTTAGCGAACTCGACGCGGCCAGCGATGGCATGGTGCTTCGGCCTGCGTGTGTTTAAGCCCTGCAGCATCAGTCGGCGCGCTATCCTCGGCCTTTGCTATCGGTTGATGATAACCGTGGCGATGATCGGTTGTGTTTGCGGCGCACTGACATCGTCTCTGATGGCACAGTCGCAAGTCGGCCAGGCCGACTCTCCACAAAATGTCTCAGCTTCTGAAAAGGAAAACCTGGCCCCGGCGCCCACGAAAGTGGACGTCAAGCCTGTCGCGCGTGATGAAGAGATCTGCCAGCGGCTCCAGAGTGTCCTCGAGGCAACCGGCTGGTTCTTCGATCCACGAGTCGAAGTCAAAGAAGGAGTCGTGTTCCTCAACGGCCGGACGGAGACCGATGAACTCAAGAAGTGGGCCGGCGATCTGGCACGGAACACTCAGGATGTCGTGGCCGTGGCCAACCGGATGGAGGTGTCCGAGCCATCAGTCTGGGACTTTCGTCCAGCCTGGAGCGGATTGTTAGTACTCTGGCGCGACTTCATCCGCTCACTTCCCTTTTTCTTTTTCGGACTGCTTATCCTGACGCTTTCAGCCGGAATCGGCGTGCTGGCGACCCGTGGCGCGCGAGCATTCCTTCACGGACGGGTTCGAGCGAATTTACTGCGAAACGTCATCGCTCGGGGGCTAGGCGTGCTGGTTTTCCTGTTCGGCGTCTACATCACTCTGAAAGTCTCCGGGCTAACCCAACTGGCGCTGACGGTGGTTGGTGGTACGGGGCTGATCGGCCTGGCCGTCGGCATCGCCTTCCGGGACATTACCGAGAACTTTCTGGCCAGCATCTTCCTCAGCGTTCAACGACCCTTCGAGACTGGCGATCTGGTCGAGATTGCTGGCGTGACCGGGTACGTGCAGCAATTGAACATCCGCACGACGATCGTGATGACTCTCGACGGTAACCTCGTGCAGATCCCGAACGCCACCGTTTACAAGAGCAACCTCCGCAATTTCACGACCAACTCCAACCGCCGCGAGGACTTCGTCGTCGGCATCGGCTATGACGATTCGATCAACGACGCCCAAGAGGTCGCACGGAAAGTGCTCGCGGATCACCCGGCCGTTCTGAAAGATCCCGAACCGTCTGTGCTTGCGGATAGCCTTGGGAGGGCGACGATCAACCTGCGGGTTTATTTTTGGCTCAACGGCCGCCAACACAGTTGGCTGAAAGTGCGGTCATCGGTAATCCGGCTGATGAAACTCGCCTTTCAGCAACATGGTATCTCAATGCCGGACGAGGCCAGAGAGGTTATCTTCCCTCAAGGCATCCCCGTAACGCTGCTCAACGGGAAACCTGGCGAAACGGACGACGTCGGCCCGGCCAAACGGCTACCACCCCAACCGCCGGGCGACGAACTCGATGCGGCGTCCACAAAAGCGGAAGGCGGGTTGGCCAGCGAAGCCGGTGTCATCGAAGAACAGGCCCGGCATGTCCGGCCGTTGGACGACGGGGAGAACCTGTTGAAGGCTCGTTCCGGCACTCCGCCGACGGATGAAAAGTTGAAGAACCACGGCGATGACGAACAAGAGCCCGCCAAATGATGGGAGACGCGTATGAACCCTCGTGACCAAAGTCACCAGAGGAGTCGATAACCAATGGCGAAATTGCGATTGCTTTGGGAGTCCTGGCGTTCCAGCCTCTGGTTTGTGCCCACGGTCCTCGTGATGGCCGCGGTCGTCCTCGCGCAGGGCTTGATCGAGATCGACAGGCACATCGACCGGACCAACCTGCAAACGCAGTGGCCGCGCCTGTTTGGCGCCGGCGCGGCCGGGTCCCGCGGTATGCTCACAGCCATCGCGAGCTCGATGATCACCGTGGCCGGCGTCGCTTTCTCGATCACTATTGTCGCCCTGGCCTTGGCGTCGAGCCAGTACACGTCGCGCATCCTGCGCAACTTCATGCGCGACCGCGCCAGCCAGACGGTGCTCGGTACCTTCGTGGGCATATTCGTTTACTGCCTGGTGGTTTTGCGCAGCATCCGGGGTGGGGATGAAGGAGCGTTTGTCCCTTCCCTGGCGGTCTTGTTCGCCGTGGCGTTGGCGTTTGTCGGCATCGGCTGTCTGATCTTCTTCATCCATCACATTGCCTCGTCCATCCAGGCGGAAAGCATCATTCAGTCCGCGGCCAATGAGACGATCGACGCCATCGACCGCCTGTTCCCTGCCGAGATGGGCGAAGCGACCGGCGCAGACATCAGCCCCGGGCCGGAGCCGCCTCCTGACGTGCAGGGCTGGCAATCGATCCCTGCACTTCGAACCGGGTACATTCAGGGCGTCGACACCGACGGTCTGCTCGGCTTCGCGGGCGCGCAGAACACCGTCGTCCGCATGGAGTGCGGCATCGGCGATTTCGTCGTGGAGGGGGCGTCGCTCGTCTCCGTCGCCGGAGGTAAGCAGCCGGACGATGAAACAGCCGCCCATTTGGATGCCCTCTACGCCATCGGTCGCCAGCGCACCATGGCCCAGGACGCGGGCTTCGGGATCCGGCAGATTGTGGACGTGGCCCTCAAGGCACTATCGCCCGGCATCAACGACACCACCACCGCCGTGACCTGCGTGGACTACCTGACGGCGGTCCTAGCACGCCTCGCCGCGCGTCACTTCGAGTCACCCAATCGAATGGACCACGGCCAACTGCGGGTCATCGCCCGCGGCTCGACGTTTCCGGGCATGCTGGGGGAGGCGTTCGACCAGATCCGCCAGAACGCCGCGGGCAACGTCAAGGTCCTGCTGTCCTTGCTCCAGGCCCTGGAGGTCATCGCTGTACGGACGCAGGACGCCCATCGGCGGCAGGCGCTGCGGCGACAGGCGGACCTGATCGCCGAGGCCGCCAACCGAACCATCCCCGCGCCGCGGGACCGCGACGGCATCGAAGCCGCCCTGGAACGCCTCGCCCAGATTACCAAGAAGGAAACCAGACCATGAATGACTCGACATCCGAAACCAAAGAAGCCATCTGCGGTATGACCGTGGACAAAGCAACCGCTCTTCAGGCCCAACGCGATGGCACGACGTTCTACTTTTGCAGCGATCACTGTCGGCAAAAGTTTCTGTTCACGCCCCCCAATGCCAAGCCGGAGGATAAGACCGGATGCTGTGGATGACACCCGAACATCCCCTGTAAGTAAAATCCCGACTGGAACCAATATGGCCATCGACGTCATCTGCGGTATGACGGTGGACGAAGCGACGGCGCTCCGCGCCGAGCGTGACGGACAGTGCCGACGATCTCGATCTGCTTTGGCAAGCGCTGAAAGGCATGATGTGGGAAATCGACCGCTCGGCCAGTCGCGGCATGATGGCGACTCGCGGCCTTTACGTCTTCGAGCATTCCTCAATGCTCGGCAACGCCCCCGCCCACGAACTTTTCGACCTGATTGAAACCAAGCCGCTCGGCACAGACGCCGCCCCGCGCAGCTTTGCGGACTATCGAGCGAACGTGGTCATCAAGAACGAATCGGTACCAAACGGCGTCACATTGCATCGCTTGGTGGGATAAATGTCTGAGTTCCTGAAACCGGATGACGACTATCCGCCGCTCTCCGCACTCAACGACTTGCTGTATTGCGAACGTCGTTGTGCGCTACATCGGATCGAAGGGGTGTGGGTGGATAACGCCCACACCATCTCCGGCACGTTCGATCATCGCCGCGCCGACAAACCCGTGACTTGGGAAAATACCAGCGGCGTGCGGCAGGTTCATGCGTTGTGGCTACGCTCCGAGCGTCTGCGATTAGTCGGCAAGGCGGACGTCGTCGAATTTCACCACAACGCGAACGCGACGCAGGCCGAGGTTCCCTATCCCATCGAATACAAGCGCGGCAAGCGTAAAAAATGGGATAACGATGACGTTCAATTGTGTGCGCAGGCGCTATGCCTCGAGGAAATGCTCGGCGTGACCGTTCCGCGCGGAGCGATCTTTCACATCAAGACCAAACGTCGCCGCGAAGTGGAGTTCACCGAAAAATTGCACGCCAAAACGGTCGCAGCGGCAGTTCGATTACACGCTTTGATCGCTGCGGGGATCACGCCCGCAGCGGTCTTCAAGCCCCAGTGCCATGGCTGCTCCTTGCGAGAACTGTGCTTGCCGCAACTCGGCAGCCAACGCGCTGTGGCACGCGAGTATTGCGGCCGCTTGTTTGTCTTGCATGAAGGTGACTTATGAAACCGCACGCCAATACGCTGTTCGTTCAGACGCAAGGTGCGGCACTCAGCAAGTCGGGCGAAACTGTGCGAGTAAAAATCGATGGCCAAGTGAAACTCACCGTGCCCTTGCACCATCTGGAAGGAATCGCCTGCTTTGGTCGCGTGCTGGTCAGTCCTAGTTTGATCGAAGAGATTTCCAAACGCGGTTTGGCATTGGCCCATTTCACCGAACATGGTCGATTCGTCGCACGTATCGTTGGCCCAACGTCAGGCAATGTGTTGCTACGCCGTGAACAATATCGTCGGGCGGATGATCCCGTCGCAACGCAGAAAATTGCCCGCGCCATTGTCGCCGCAAAAATCCAGAACGGACGCAGCACCATGCTCCGCGCCGCCCGTGAGACCAATGACGCGGAGCGAGCCGAACAACTGAATCGTGCCGCCTTGCGTTTGGCGAACACGCTGGACGATGTCGCCAAAGCAACCTCAGTGGATTCCGTACGCGGTTACGAAGGCGACGCGGCCCGTGTTTACTTCGAGCATTTCAATTTGTTGATTCGGCAGCAAGCGGATGCGTTCACGATGACCACACGTTCGCGCCGACCACCGCTCGATCCGCTGAACGCCTTGCTGTCGTTCGTTTACGCCATTCTGACGCACGACATGGTCTCTGCGCTGGAAGGAGTTGGGCTCGATCCGGCCGTGGGCTATTTGCATGTTGATCGACCGGGCCGCCCGTCGCTGGCGCTTGATTTACTCGAAGAATTTCGCACGCTAATCGCCGATCGTTTGGTCTTGTCGCTCATCAATTTGAAACAGGTTCAGGCTGACGGATTTCTCAAGCAGCCGGGTGGCGCGGTGGTGATGAACGAAACGGCTCGTCGCGCTGTTCTCACGGCAATTACCCAGCGCAAACGAGACGAGGTCACACATCCCTTGCTCGGCGACAAAGTGACCGTCGGGTTACTACCGCACTTGCAAGCACGGCTACTGGCCCGGAACCTGCGCGGCGACTTGGATGATTATCCCGCACTGATTTTGAAATAAACGATCACAAGGTTCCTCATGTTTGTGCTAATCACCTATGACGTCGCTACGACAACTCCCGAAGGCCGACGCCGATTGCGCCGGGTCGCGCGAGTGTGTTTGAATTTCGGACAGCGCGTACAATACTCAGTGTTCGAGTGCTTGGTGGACGAAACGCACTGGGCTCGCATGAAGCACGAGCTTCTGGAGGAGATCAATCCGCACGAAGATAGCCTGCGGTTTTATTTTTTGGGGCAGGATGCTTCCCAGCGAGTTGAACACCACGGCGCTAAGCCAACGGTCGATTTTGAAGACGCCTTGATTATCTAGGCCGTCAGATTACATTCTCATCCACTTCGCGAACCAGAAGTAACGACGGCGACGCCGTTGGTTCGCGATTGACAAAACCTGTTCTGTTGTTGGAACTTGTGATTCATGCCGTTAGCAGACATGCAAACGCCACCGATGAAAAACGTCGAGTTCGCGAAGTCGACGCAACAACCCCGGTTCCCGCACCGAGTTACACAGATGCGGTTTCCGCTTGCTCACGAGCAAGCGGCGGATTGAAACAGAGGAGCATCGGCAAGCATTCTTTGCGGCACTTCGTTTCCGCTTGCTCACGAGCAAGCGGCGGATTGAAACCAGCCACGGAACGCTCACGCGCGGCCGCTGGTACGTTTCCGCTTGCTCACGAGCAAGCGGCGGATTGAAACAACAGCGCCACCGCGTAGAAGATTCGATTGACCGTTTCCGCTTGCTCACGAGCAAGCGGCGGATTGAAACACTCGCCAGCCACTCAACAGCCTCGGGTGTGTCTTTGGTTTCCGCTTGCTCACGAGCAAGCGGCGGATTGAAACCATCTTGTCGCCTCCGTTCTCGCTCGTGCGTAATGTTTCCGCTTGCTCACGAGCAAGCGGCGGATTGAAACGCTCAACCTCCGCTTCCAGTTCCCGGGCTGTGGCGTTTCCGCTTGCTCACGAGCAAGCGGCGGATTGAAACTTGCTTACGTCGAGCGACTTCGGAAACCCCGAGCCGTGTTTCCGCTTGCTCACGAGCAAGCGGCGGATTGAAACATCGCTCAGTCTCAGCGCTGCGCCCCGTCGTGGCGTTTCCGCTTGCTCACGAGCAAGCGGCGGATTGAAACCATGAACGACAGCCCATACGGCGGATCAGTTACCACTTTTCCGCTTGCTCACGAGCAAGCGGCGGATTGAAACACGTCGTGACATTTTCCCGTCGTTCAATCCATCGGTGGTTTCCGCTTGCTCACGAGCAAGCGGCGGATTGAAACAGTGCTTTGCATACTCAGACCACACCATCGGGAGGTTTCCGCTTGCTCACGAGCAAGCGGCGGATTGAAACCCACTCCGCAATCATCGTGTCGCGAAGCTTCGCAACGTTTCCGCTTGCTCACGAGCAAGCGGCGGATTGAAACGGAATTGACCCCGACGCGGTAGTCGGGAAGCTAGTGTTTCCGCTTGCTCACGAGCAAGCGGCGGATTGAAACCACAGGTGCGAGTGCATCACCTGGCGGAAATTATGGTTTCCGCTTGCTCACGAGCAAGCGGCGGATTGAAACTTTCCAGGGGTTTTGGATTGTCATTCCTGAGCGTCGTTTCCGCTTGCTCACGAGCAAGCGGCGGATTGAAACGTCAATTCTTTGTGCCGCTGCGCGAGTGCGTTTTGTTTCCGCTTGCTCACGAGCAAGCGGCGGATTGAAACAACATTCCGAATTAATTTCAAATGTGGTTACGTGTCGTTTCCGCTTGCTCACGAGCAAGCGGCGGATTGAAACCACCTCGGCTTGACCGCTTTTGTTCCATCGGTTCGTTTCCGCTTGCTCACGAGCAAGCGGCGGATTGAAACAACGTCGCAATCGTGCTTTTCGCAACGCCATTGCGGTTTCCGCTTGCTCACGAGCAAGCGGCGGATTGAAACATATTCAAAATCATCTTCCGTCACTTTCCCACCTCGTTTCCGCTTGCTCACGAGCAAGCGGCGGATTGAAACACTGCCGTCACGATTCGCGATTGTTCCTCGGTCGTTTCCGCTTGCTCACGAGCAAGCGGCGGATTGAAACTGTTCTATGTCGTATCCGACTAAAACGCGCCGAGGAAGTTTCCGCTTGCTCACGAGCAAGCGGCGGATTGAAACGCTGACACTCGCCACACTCGGCCGACAAGCTCGCCGGTTTCCGCTTGCTCACGAGCAAGCGGCGGATTGAAACTTGTCCGCTCGTGTAGCAAACCAAGGTAAGGATAGTTTCCGCTTGCTCACGAGCAAGCGGCGGATTGAAACGTCGATTTAGGAGCAGACTACGAAAAGCTTGCGGTTTCCGCTTGCTCACGAGCAAGCGGCGGATTGAAACCTTGACCGCTTCCGCCTGATAGCGGTTCAGGTGCGGTTTCCGCTTGCTCACGAGCAAGCGGCGGATTGAAACAGGATTGCGACCCGAGCGAACAGCTAAAGCAATGGCGTTTCCGCTTGCTCACGAGCAAGCGGCGGATTGAAACTGCCAGTCGCGACCCCGAAGGCGATTCGCGAGTACGTTTCCGCTTGCTCACGAGCAAGCGGCGGATTGAAACAGCGACGGACCCGGCGAGCTGATCCTGGAGATCGAGGTTTCCGCTTGCTCACGAGCAAGCGGCGGATTGAAACCCTAATGTCATTTGCCGATCTCGCACCATCACCGGCGCAGTTTCCGCTTGCTCACGAGCAAGCGGCGGATTGAAACGTCGCCGTAGCCGACCTCGTCCACTACCGCGTAAGGTTTCCGCTTGCTCACGAGCAAGCGGCGGATTGAAACACAAAAATCATTGAGATCAAACGCGACGAGGTATGGCGTTTCCGCTTGCTCACGAGCAAGCGGCGGATTGAAACATGCCCACACCAGTCGCCGTCGCCGTTGCCGTCCAGTTTCCGCTTGCTCACGAGCAAGCGGCGGATTGAAACAGGGCCGCATCACGCACTACCCCACCACCTGCCGCGTTTCCGCTTGCTCACGAGCAAGCGGCGGATTGAAACGAGCGTAATGAAAAGCAGTTCCAGCCCGTAGGCTGTTTCCGCTTGCTCACGAGCAAGCGGCGGATTGAAACGTCCACTGTTCCACCTCGCATTCGATTGACATGATGTTTCCGCTTGCTCACGAGCAAGCGGCGGATTGAAACTCGGTGGTCCCCAGCCGCTCAGCCCGCTCGACCAGGTTTCCGCTTGCTCACGAGCAAGCGGCGGATTGAAACTCGTTTTGCTGATCGCGGAATTCGTAGTCGTTTTGTTTCCGCTTGCTCACGAGCAAGCGGCGGATTAAAACTCTATGCGGCTTTATGTGGTCGACGCATTGACTACGTTTCCGCTTGCTCACGAGCAACGCGTTCTTTTTCCGCTTGGCGGTTGTTTTGGGCTTCACGCGCAATTCATTCTCGCGACCTTGGTGCGGACGTTTACGATGGTAATACTCCAGCCAAATTTTGGTGACGTGTTCCAGATGCAACTTCCCAAAGAAGATGAAATGGTCCCAGCACTCGCGCCGAATCGTGCCGATGAATCGTTCCACGAAGGCGCGGTTGTTGGGATATCCCAACCGCTTCCAAAGCAGTTCCCCCTCCGTCGCGAGCGAGGGGCGACCGGTGCGGTCCGGAAATGTCGCGTCGTGACCGATTCGCACGAGATGCAGAATCGTGGCAGTCAACTCGGCCGGCGACACCCGATCATCGTGATGCCTTTAAATCAACTCCCGAATCGGTTCGCGATGGTCGACCAGATACTGCGGTCGACCGGCTTGATCGGGGATCGTCGCGTACCCCACGTCGATGCCCAAACGATGGTAGAGCGTGGCGAAGACCTCTTGATAGTGGACCGGGCGATCCTGAGGGACTTCGCCCAGCCGGTTCGTCGAACCGATTACTTGGCCGACGCGCATTCCACCTCCCGCCAAAAGACAACACGACACTTGCGGCCAATGGTCGCGTCCACCGTCCTTGTTGATGCGCGGCGTCCGGCCGAACTCGCCCCACGCCACGACGCTTACGTCTTGTTCGAGTCCCCGTTGGTGCAGGTCTTCAATCAAGGCGGTGATGCCTTGGTCGAACTTCGCCAGTTGGATCGGCAGTCGCTCGAAGTTCGCCCCGTGCCGGTCCCAACTGCCGAACGAAAGCGTCACGCAGCGCACGCCCGCTTCGACGAGCCGTCGCGCCATGAGGAACTGGTCCATCCAGTGCGGGCCGGCATCCTCGCCGAACGCCGGATCGGCGCTGCCACGGCCGTAGCGATCGCGAACCGTCGGGTCCTCGCGTTCCAAGTCCAAAGCCTCCACCAAGCGGCTCGACGTCAGCACGTCCAACGCCTTTCGCGTCAAGGCGTCAAGGCCGCGATAGGCATCCTGACGATCGACGTCGCGACGAAACTGGTCGAAGCTGGCAAGTAAGTTTTGGCGATTGCGCAGCTGGTCGAGCGTAACGCCGTTGAGACGCATGTTGGCCAGGCCTTCGCCATCCGGCTGGAACGCCGCATGGGCCGCTCCCAAGAATCCAGGGAAACCCGGGTTACAGTACGGATCGTGACGCGTCTTGATCGTCAGTCCGACGAACGGAGGCACGGAAGGATCGACCGGGCCATGTAGCTTCGAGACGGCTGCACCCAGCGACGGATGATTGTCCTGGCGGCCGCGAGCGCCGATCGGGTACCCGCTCATGCACAAGTCCGACGCATGCTGGTCGGGGCAACCATACAGCGACCGGATGATAGCTACTTTGTCCATCATCTTCGCCAGTCGCGGCATGTGTTCGCAGATTTCGATTCCCGGCACGTTAGTCGCAATCGGCTGGAACGAGCCGCGGATTTCAACCGGCGCGTCCATTTTCAAATCATACATGTCCTGGTGGGACGGCCCGCCCGACAGGTAGACCATGATCACCGCCTTGTGCCCCAGCGACCGCCCGCGCGTCGCCGGGGAAGACTGTTCCGCGTGCAGCAGTTGCGGCAAAGAAAGTCCGCCGAGCGCGAGACCGCCGATCTTGAGGAAGTGCCGTCGCGAGCGGCCGTCGCAGTGCGTTCCGAGAGTTCGTCCGGGGATGAATAGCATGTCAAATTCCTTTCGAGGTAACGCTTCCGCGTCTTTTGTCGTTGTCAGACCAGCCCTAGAATGGGGGTGCCGTGATAGACCAGGTGAGGGCGATCGAGACGGTCTTTCCAAGCCAGGCTTCGCGGCAGCCCGAGCGCTTCGTAGATTGTAGCGGCCATGTTCTCGGGGGTCTGCGGATCGGATTTCGGGTAGCCGCCCTGCGCATCCGATTCGCCAACCACCGTCCCACCACGTACGCCTCCCCCGGCGAAAAAGACGGTTTGTACCGCTCCCCAATGGTCGCGACCGGGAAGTTTGGTTTCAGCTCCTGGAAACGTGAAGACCTTGGGAGTTCGACCGAACTCACCCGCCATCACGATCAACACGTCGTCCAACATCCCTCGTTCTGAGAGATCCTCAATTAACGCCGACACTGCACGGTCGGTCGGCGGCAACAGATACTCGCGCAGGTTTCGGAACGCGGCCTCGTGCGTATCCCACGACTCGTCGTTACCAAGATTGACCTGGACAAGGCTCACGCCAGCTTCGACCAATTGTCGCGCCATTAAGAGCGACCAACCGAACGAGTTTCGGCCGTAACGATCTTGCAGCCGATCCTCAGCAACAT
The DNA here is from genome assembly GCA_044235425.1 of Pirellulaceae bacterium. Classification (GTDB taxonomy): domain Bacteria; phylum Planctomycetota; class Planctomycetia; order Pirellulales; family Pirellulaceae; genus JBJSXJ01. The sequence goes on along the minus strand of JBIIHW010000002.1, from coordinate 191,523 downwards.
GAACGTCGAGAGCCTTGTGAACTTTTCCGGCGAGTAACATCGAGACGACCGCCTGCCGGTGACGGTCAAGTTCCCGCACACGCGGCCCGGCGTCGAGCATGCGACGCTGCGCTTGGAGCGAAGCCAAGAGTGTATGACGAGCGAGAAACTGATCGCGAGTGACGCCTTGAGAAAGCTCCAGACGCGGCGCTTCATAGCGATAGTTTTCGGGAGTTGCCTTTCCGCGCTGACGCTGAAATCCATACTCCGGAAACGCGCCGTGCGTGTAATTCGCATCACGATATCGGCTCGCCTCGATAAACCAGGGATCGAAGCTGCTCCCCATTTCGCCAGCGAATTGTCCCGGGATCGTACGACCCGTGACGTGAATCAGCTTCTCGGGGAGCACCGCGGCCGGAGGCAAGTTGTTACGCGGTGGCACGACGCGGTTGACGACTGCCGCCAGGGACGGATAGTCGCGAGCGGTCGGTCGGTTCGGGTCGAATCCCGCGGGAGTTGTCGTGCGGCCCGTCAGCATGACGTGGTGGCCGATCGAATGCTCGTTGTAGGGATGTGTCAGCGACCGAACGAGTGCCCACTTGTCGCTACAAGCGGCCAATCGCGGCAGGTGCTCGCAGATCTGAATACCCGGCGTTTTTGTCGCAATGGGTGTGAACTCGCCGCGGATGGAGTCGGGCGCCTGCGGCTTCGGATCAAAGCTGTCGTGCTGCGCGAGTCCGCCAGAAAGAAAAATGTAGATCACAGACTTGCGCCGACTTGATGTCGCCGGGCTGTTCTCCGCCGCCATTGCCCGCAATCCGTCCACATGGTTCATGCCCAAACCCAACAATCCAATCGCCCCCGCCTGCAGCGCAATGCGCCGAGTCGGCGGCGGATGGGCGACATGATTGGGCAGGCGGGACATAATTTTTGCTCCTAAGCTCGCGATTCGTGCCAAGGCACTAGCTTCCCGTCGGTGAACCAGAGCTTTGTGAAAGCGATGAGCTTCACCGCAAGCCCCGTCATTGAACCCATCATTTTAGCGTGATGCGACTGAATGGAAATAGCGATCCATGTGCGACTTTGTTCCGCTTCATAACGCGTAGATTGGCGGCAGTTCCCCCTCTGCTCGCGATGATCTAGTCGAAGCTGGTGCCGGAGTGGATCTCGCCGCCCAAGGCCAACGGGGCTTCGGATAGCAGATTCCCCATCTGCAAACGGTGAATACTTCCCTGGAACACTTCCGCATGGTGCTAGCCGTTGATGAACAGCAGGCGTTCGCGGAACGCGAAACCCGCCATTCGCGAATGGCTCATGCGTCGATTAACCGCCATTCGCCTGCGCCGCATAATCCCTCTCACTGGCTGGGGCAAGGCAAAAACGTGCCCGGATGACAACCGAGAACAGTAGCAAACTCAACACTCGCGAGCCCTTCCCTAAGGGAACTTAGCCATGAAGCAGAGCACACGGCCCAGCTGCCAGGTCCGCATTCACTCGGCCCCATCGCCCTTCATCAAGTGGTTCGCTGACATTTCCATTGACGACATCGCATTAGTCGGCGGCAAGAATGCATCGCTCGGCGAGATGGTGCGCGAACTCACCAGTCAGGGCGTACGAGTGCCCGATGGATTTGCCATCACCGCCGAAGCATATCGTTATTTCGTACGGGCCGCACAACTTGACGAACACATTCACTCGACGCTTTCGGACGTCGATACCCACAACATGACTAATCTGAGCCAGCGTGGCCAAGCTGTGAGGCAGGCCATCATCAGCGCGCCACTGCCGAGTGACTTGGAGGATGCAATTGCGGAAGCCTATCGTCAATTGCAAGGTAACAGCGCTGTGCCACTCGATGTCGCCGTGCGCTCCTCGGCGACCGCTGAAGACCTGCCCGACGCCAGCTTTGCTGGTCAACAGGAAACGTATCTTAATGTGCAGGGTGTCCCGGCCTTGCTGGAGACAAGTAAACGCTGCTTCGCCTCGCTCTTCACCGACCGTGCCATCAGCTACCGCGTAGACAAGGGCTTCGATCACTTCAAGATCGCACTTAGCATCGGCGTACAGCGGATGGTGCGTTCTGACCTGGCCTGTTCCGGCGTAATGTTCACGATTGATACCGAGACCGGTTTCCGCGATGCTGTCCTCATCAGTGCAGCTTATGGCCTCGGCGAAAACGTGGTTCAAGGATCGGTCACTCCGGACGAGTATGTCGTCTTCAAGCCCACGCTGAAGACTGGCCATAGGCCGATACTACAACGGACCATTGGTAGTAAGGAATTCAAACTGGTGTATGACCTAGGTGGCGGGAAGATGGTCAAAAATGTTCCTGTGCCGCCCGCCGATCGCTCACAGCTTTCACTAAGCGACGATGATGTGCTCGAACTTGCCCGCTGGGGCTGCATGGTTGAGGACCATTACTTTGCGAAGCGTGGCCAACCAGCCCCGCTGGACCTGGAGTGGGCCAAGGACGGGCGTACCGGAGAGCTATTCATCTTGCAAGCACGGCCCGAGACGGTGCAATCTCGAAAGAACCCCGACGTGCTGGAGTCATATCAACTGAGCAAACGGAGCAAGGTACTGATTACCGGACACAGCGTAGGAGAAAAAATCGCTACAGGACGAGTGCGGGTCATCAACAGCGCTCAGTACATCGGGCAGTTCCAAGAGGGCGAAGTGCTGGTTACTGACAAAACCGACCCCGACTGGCAGCCCATCATGAAAAAAGCGGCTGCCATCATCACCAACCGTGGTGGCAGAACCTGCCACGCCGCGATCGTCAGTCGCGAATTAGGCTTACCAGCGATTGTCGGTACCGAGCACGGTACCGACACCCTGAAGGATGGCCAGTTGGTCACCGTAAGCTGTGCGGAAGGTGACATAGGCATTGTCTATGAAGGCCTACTGCCGTTTGAAGTGAGTCATACGAGCCTTAAGACGCTCGGCCATCCACGCACGAAGGTCATGATGAACCTGGCCAATCCCACGGAAGCTTTTGCGATGTCCTTCATCCCGAACGAAGGCGTCGGCCTCGCGCGAATGGAGTTCATCATCACTACCTATATCCAAATCCATCCGCTGGCGCTGGTTGACTTCGAGCGACTGGAAGACCCACTGGCCAAGGCGGAGATCGAACGGCTGACGACCGGCTACACCCATAAGCCGCAGTTCTTTGTGGACAAGTTGGCGCAGGGTGTCGCGATGCTTGCCGCAGCGTTCTATCCGAAGGATGTGATCCTGCGCTTGAGCGACTTCAAGACCAATGAATATGCAAATCTCATCGGCGGTAAAGCCTATGAACCAATCGAGGAGAACCCAATGCTCGGCTTTCGTGGAGCGAGTCGCTACTACCACCCTCGCTATCAGGCCGGCTTCGCGCTTGAGTGTCAGGCCGTAACAAAAGTGCGGGATGAGATGGGACTAACTAATCTCAAGCTGATGATTCCATTTTGCCGCACCGTCGAGGAAGGTCGTCGCGTTCAGGCCGAAATGGCCCAGCATGGACTGCGGCGCGGTGAGAACGGCCTGGAGATTTACGTCATGTGTGAAATTCCGAGTAACGTTATTCTCGCCAATGAGTTTGCCGACATCTTCGATGGCTTCAGCATCGGATCAAACGACCTCACCCAACTCATTCTCGGTGTCGATCGAGACAGCGACATCGTTGCTCCTCTATTTGACGAGCGCAACCCGGCGGTGAAAAAGATGATCGCCCAGGCCATCGCCCAATGCCACGCTCGCGGCCGCAAAATTGGCATCTGCGGTCAGGCACCAAGTGACTATCCCGAGTTCGTGCAGTTCCTGGTCGAACAAGGTATCGACAGCATCTCGCTTAACCCAGACACAGTGCTCAAAACCACTCTTGCAATTCTGGAACGAGAGAACTCCTAAAACTCGTCAATTGTCATTTCACTCCCGCTCGTAAAAGACGCTGCTGGCATGCCCAAGGCAGAACCACTCGTTGACGACGCCGCTGACTACTGTCGAACCTATGAATTCGAGCTAGAGCAAGCGGACGTTCCCGAGTCACCGACGCGCCCAACCATCGTCGCTTGACTTTTCGCGCCTCGCGAAGCGTCCAACCAGCGTCGCTCGACTTTCCAAGTCGATAAGCGCCTCGCGATACTCTCCCTTGAAATGGTCTTAGCTACAGACACAGAGATACGCCTCGGAGAGTCGTGCGACAAGCACACAAAGTTACGCCACCTGTCACCACCCAGGGGATGAATGAAGAAGGCTCTTGGCGCCGCCGCCGCCCCGACGACTCTAACAACTGCGCCTGAGACAACTCACGTCAAAATCTCCCTCACCACGCGTGCTCCCGTTACATCCGGATCGGTCAGGCGCTCGGGGCGGCCACTATGAGTGAATGTCAGCTTTGTGTGATCGATCCCCAGTTGGTTTAAGATCGTCGCGTGCAGGTCGGGAACGCTAACACGCTTTTCCACGGACTTGTAACCGAACTCATCCGTCGCGCCATGAATATGCCCAGCTCGAAAACCACCACCGGCCATGATCGTACTGAACGCGTGCCGATTGTGATCTCGACCGTCGGCACCTTCGGTGATCGGTAAGCGACCAAATTCTCCTGTCCACATGACCACGACATCTTCCAGAAGCCCTCGCTGTTTTAGATCCACGATGAGTGCCGCACTGGGTTGATCGACGTGCCCACAGATCTTGCGTAGATCATTTTTAAGATTCGAATGATTGTCCCACGGCTGAAATGATGGATCGAGCGGAGGGAAGATTTGCACAAAACGCACGCCCGATTCGATGAGCCGACGCGCCATGAGACAACGTGTGCCGTACGCCGCAGTGGCGGGATTATCGAGTCCATATAGTTTGTGAGTTGCTTGCGTTTCGGATTTTAGATCGAGCACCTGTGTCGCGGTAAGTTGCATGCGTGCCGCCAGCTCGAAGTTCTGTATGCGAGCCTCCAATTCAGTTTCACGAGGATGGTTATGAAGGTGCGTGGTATTGAGTTCCTGTAGAAACCGTCGCGCTCGAGTCTGCGAGTCAGCAGCAATAGGACGTGCGGGATTCAAGTGGAGTACCGGAGCTCCTGACGAACTGAATTCAGTCCCCTGATAGACGGCGGGTAACCAGCCACTCGACCAAACCATCTTGCCAGACGTGTTGTAGCCCGCTGGATCACGGAGCACGATGTAGCAAGGCAAATCCTGATTTTCGGTCCCGAGGGCATAGCCAATCCATGACCCCATCGCTGGGCGACCATTGAACGTCTTGCCCGTTTGCAGCATATTCAGCGCAAAAGGATGATTGTTGTTCTCTGTATACATGGAGCGGATAAGACACAGATCATCTGCCACTTCAGCTAGATGCGGAATTAACTCCGACAACTCCATGCCACACTGACCATGCTGTTCAAACTTGAATGGCGTGCCGAGCAGCACGTTTTTGTTACCGAGCTGAAAGACCTCTACCTGCTCGGGATGAGGCTGCCCGCTACGCTTGGACAGTTCGGGCTTGTGATCGAACAGATCCATCTGTGACGGACCTCCGTTCTGACACAGCTGTATCACGGCCTTGGCCTGGCCACGGAAATGGCCCCGGCGCGGGGCCAGAGGATTTGGGCTCCTGGAGGACTCCGCACCGTCCACGAATGACAACAACCCCGCCTGATCAAGTAAACCAGCTAGCGCTAATGTGCCAAAGCCGCTGCCAAGCGATTCCAAGATATCTCGTCGCGTCGCATACATGGCTCGTTCACTCCACATACAAGAATTCATTGGACGAAAGCAGCATTTGACCGAAGTCAGCGAGAGCCCGTTGTCGCGCTTTCTCGGCCTCTTTTTCCGTCGCTTGATAACCCTGTTCCTGCTCCCTTAAAAATGCCATGCTCTTCGTGAGTTCACTGTCTGTTGGCTGCCGAGCGAAAGCCACCTGAAATCCCCATCGCACTTGCGACTCGAAGTCCCGACCAGCTGCCATGCATATTCGCGCCGCTAGCTTCTCGGATTGCGAGAATAGAAACTCGCTATTGAGCTGCGCCAGGGACTGAAGCACGGTGGCGGAATTCATTCTCTGCGTACAATTGACCGGCATGATTGGCGAGTCAAAGATCTCGAGGAACTTGAGTGGATAAACCCGACGAGCGAACAGGTAGATGCTGCGACGGTGCGAACTCGTCGGCATGGGAGCCGCTTTAGCCTCGGAAAGACCATCCGCTGGATTCGTGATTTCGATTGGTGGGCCACCGGCCGTTCGATCGAGAGCACCGGAAACCGCCAGGATAGAATCTCGCACGATCTCTGCTTCCAAGCGGCGCAGATTCATACGCCATAAAAGTCGATTCTCGGGATCGAGCTTCTCGGCCGCTGCGGCCGCGTCATCCTGATCTCGGGCCGGGCGACGTGATGATTGCCGATAGGCCGTCGAACACATGATTTGTCGATGCAGCCGCTTGATGCTCCAACCGTGCTCTTGAAAGTCAACTGCCAGCCAATCGAGCAGTTCAGGATTGGTCGGCAAGCTTCCCGAATGTCCGAAGTTGCCCAGCGTCTCGACAATACCGCGGCCAAAGTGATGATGCCAAACACGGTTCACGAAGACGCGCGCGGTGAGTGGATGATCGGGCTGCGTGAGCCAATGTGCAAGCGACAGCCGACGGCCGCTCGTCTCACCCTTAATCTCCTTCACCACCCCATCTGCCGAAGGTGGATTCGCCGACAGAGCGACCGGCTGCAGAATCTCAGGAAACCCCGGCTGCACAAGCGCGCCTTGTGCTTTGACATTTCCTCGACGATGAACGTAGGACGTCGGGGGTGGCCCGACATCCCACAGCGCCTGAATGACTCCGTATGTCTTTTTCTGCGAAGCCAAGTTCGCTCGTTGTGTGGCGTTTGATTTAATGGTCTCCTTCTCGGCCTCGGTGAGTGCCGTGTCTACGTCGGCATCGGTGATCTTAAAATCCGCTTCGTGTTTTGCCGCGAGCGCTTTTTGAGTTTCGCTCCTCTTGTCCGCCGCTAACTCGAACGCCCGTTTTACGTCGAGGCGAATCTCCTCAGGAAGAGCGTTCCAGCGCGACTCCAGCACCCGCTGCCGCGTCTGCTGCCGAAGCGTGACATCGGCCTTCATCAGTTCGGCGACCTGCTTGTCGACTTCCGAATTACGTTGGTCGATCGCGGCACGAACGGTGGGTGAGACGTCCGCGAGGTAACGTTCCTTAGGCTTTTTCCAAGCATGTGGATTGAATGCCGGCTCGAAGTAGGCCATCAGGCGATAATAATCGCGCTGTGGCAGCGGGTCATACTTGTGGTTGTGACAGCGACAACATTCAAACGTCAGTCCGAGGATCGCCGTGGAGAACATGTCGAGCGTCTCGTTGACGACCTCGTAGCGCTTCTCGATCCCGTACTGATCAAAGTCGGTGTGATCGTCGACGTTGCGCAGGAACCCCGTCGCGGTCAGTAAAGAAACGGTGCGCTCGTCGAACGTCTCGGCACGGCGCCAGTCGACCATTTCGTCTCCCGCAATCTGCTCGGTGAGGAATTGATCAAACGGCTTGTCGTCGTTGAATGCCTGAATGACATAATCCCGATACCGCCAGATGCCGTTGTTGGGGTAGAGCGTCCCGAGGTCGTTATCAAGCTTGCCGTCCACATAACCGGCCGCATCGAGCCAGTGACGTCCCCAGCGTTCACCGTAGTGGGATGACTTCAGCAATTCATCGACCATCAACTCGTAGGCGTTCGGCCGCGTGTCGTCCAGAAACGCTTTCACGGCCGCCGGCTCCGGTGGCAGCCCAATCAAATCGACGTACGCCCGCCGGATTAATACCGTTTTGTCCGCATCAGGCGCAAAGCCGAGTCCTTTCTCTTCAAGTTTGGCCAGCAGAAACCGATCGATGGGGGTCCGCGCACGATCGGCATGTTGAACCTGCGGTTCAGGTCTCTTGTGCGGCGATTGAAACGCCCAGTAGTCACGATCCTTGTCACTAACCTGCGCATGGGGCGGCAAGGCAACGACTTTTTCTTCGGCCGGCGCTCCGGCTTTTAACCAGCGGCGCAGAAGTGTCACCTCGGCGGCCGACAGCCGGTCTGCTTCATCGGGCGGCATCTGGCCCTTGGCAACTAAATCGATCAGTAGGCTACCCCCGGGGTCACCGCGGATCACCGCTGGGCCATTCTCACCCCCGCGCAGAATTTCCGAGAGTGTCCGCAGATCGAGCTTTGCCTCCCGCGTCTCGGCACCGTGACAGGCATGACATTTGGCGGCGAGCAGTGGGAGGATATCCTTTTCAAAGGATGGCGGCGGCGGCAAGATGACATCGCGCACCGTCAACTTGACTTCCAAACGGGTTCCATCGCCATGATGCGGCGTCGCGGTGCCGTCGGCGAACGCATCGACGATGAAATAGACGTAGTCGTCCAGCTGCACAGGTTGATCGCGGATTTCAAAAGTGCCGCGTTGGGTCGGAGTCCCAAAATCTGACTCGCCAGACACCAGCGGAATCGGCGTGAATCCACTCACCGCGTCCGGCGCTGGCCCCCGTTCGATGGACCAGCGAATGCGTGAATTGGCTCCGCAACACGACTGCCCGTGCTCGAACGACCCCTGAATTTCCAGCTTGCCGCCGACCGGACTCCGCCACCCAATCACGATGGCATGGTCCGGTCCCGGAGCGATCAAAATGTCGCCCGGCACAAACTTCAGACCAATGTCGTACTCAGCCGCAAGTCTACCAATCGCGGGAGCCAGTGGATCCTTCGCGCGATAGGCCCATCCATCCAGTGGTGAGCCAAACAGACTCTCACCCTGATCCGCCAGTGGCACATATCGCCCATCACGCAGCCACTGCCTTGATTCCACCGGTCCCTGCGACCGTGTCGTCCGCAGAAAATACCAAATGGGCTGTTCTTTCAGGTCGGAGTTGGGGTTTTCACGCGCAGCTTTGGTCCGAAATTCGTCCCGCAGGGACCATGTCATCGTGCGGGTCAACTTCTGATCGTCCGCACTGCCGGACACCGTGAAGCACGCCCAAAACGCAAAACAAACCCAACAGATCCCGACATCAATTTGGCGAATTCGATGCACTTGCAACTCCCGCAAATCTTAAGTCCGAAGACCTCAAGAGGCCCTCAAGGCCGTGATGGCCTGACATAAGCCTATCATGATCGATTGGCATTAAAAGAGCTTTTGCAGTTCGCTTTTTGCGTGGATCCCTGACACCACGTCGAGTGAATCAACCGAGTGTGTCCATTGCATTTCGTTACACATCGAAGCGTGTAACCATCATCGCTTGACTGAACAACACGGTGAGTGGTGAGCGATGCTGTCCCTCGAAATAGCCTGCGTGCACGCGCGGCACCTGCTCACCAAAGGAACGAGAAACATCCGCAACATCGCCCATGCCTGCGACCAATAACAAATGTCCGATCGCCAATAACACTATCCCGAAGCGCCCGCGAGGGAACGTCAGCTGAAGTGGACCGCACCCACAGGTCAGTTTTTATCACTCGCAAACACAGCAAACTCAGCCTCCCTGTCGAACTCGCGATGATCGTGGATCAAGGCTCCAAATCTGATCTTCAACGTTTCACCTTGGGGGACTGTGATAGCGCTACGGGCACCTTGCTTCATCGCTTCGCGTCCAAACGGATTCGCGACAAATACTCCGTAATCGCGGTTATGCCACCAACTGGTACGGAAGTTCTGGTCGCTGGCCATGAGCGTGATGCCACCGGACTGTGAGCCCGGACCGGAGTAGTCGCACCACTTGGCGGGTTGACCCCATGTTTCTTTCGCTGTCTTTTTGCCAGATGAACTACGGATTAGCCCACCGTTCTTTTCGGTGTAGGGCGTCGCGACTCGGGCACCAAACCCCATCTCCTCCTGATCACCGAACACAATTGGTCGTTCGTCAGCACGGAACTCGGCGCTCCACGCAAGCAGCCAACCATTCGGCCGCGCGGTCAGCGTGAAGTCGTTCGTCAGCCCGCAGAGCGGCTCGCCTTGGCTAGTCTTCAAACGGCACTCGCTCGCGAATCGCAGTCGTCCGTCGACTACTGTTGGAGCCTTCACAAACCGCAGATGCTCAATTGCGGCCTTGTTACGCCAGAAGTCGTGCCCGCTGATATCACCCATGCCGAGCCAGATTCCAGGATGCATCGTGTCGTGGTCGAGCGCATCAATATTTTTGACGGGTGGGTGATGGCGTGTCACCTGCCGCTCATCGGTCAGTCGAGCATTGGCAAAATAGGGTCGGCGAATCTTTTCATCGCGGAAGATGAAGTCGACGATCGGCTTGCCGCTGAGCGAAATGCGCAGACGATCTGCTTGTTCTTCGAAGCTGAAATTGGTGGGCAAGACCTGCTGACTTTCAGCCTTGTCACCATCGGCCTTGGATTCTGCCGCATAGAGTCGTGGGCATTCAGCTGAAATCAGCAGCAGTAGCACTAGCCAGACCAGTTGTCGAGAAATAGAAAACATTCACTCGTGCCTCAAGACAGCAACTTCTTTGCGACCGGATCAGCCATCCATTCCGGCGGCATGTAAAACTACTTCCAGTGACGGTTCGACAACCATCTAGGACTGAACCCTAACACACACCTGTTAGCCGCTCATTTGAGTCGCCAAACCGGTCCAGTTCGAGTCCGCCCCAGTCCATGAGATGGAGAAACAGACTGCACATCCGGCGATTGGGCGAGTTCAGGTAATCGAGCACTCGACCGCCACGAAGTTTACCCCCGGCGCCGCCGAGCAGAATGATCGGCAATTGCTTCGCATCATGATTGCCGTGCAACATGCTCGAACAGTGCATGATCGAGATATTATCGAGTAAGGTGCGATCCCCTTCCTTCACCTCCGACATTCGTTCGCAGAGATAGGCCAACTGTGCCGTGAAGAACTGATTGAGCGGGATGAGTTCTGGGGGCTGAGTGTGAGCCATCTGATGGTGCTGATCTTTGGCGCCGCAGTGTGTGTGCGTTTCAGCAGAGCCGTCGTTGCAATACTTAAGGGTGGCAATTCGCGTGGTATCCGTGCGAAAGGCGAGCAGCACGATGTCGTTCATTAACTTCCAATACTCGGGGATATCGGCAGGGATACCGTCGGCAGGTCGTGGTCGGTCAGGTGCCGCCAGGGTTGGCTGCCAACCGTTGACGTCACGCTGTGTGTTAGCGCGCTTGATGCGACCTTCAATCTCATGCACGCTTCCAAGATACTCCTCAAAGCGCTGCCGATCCGAGAGTGATAGCCGCCGACGCAGCGACTGAGCATCCTCCAGTACGGCATCCACCACTCGGCGGTCGCCCCGATTACGATCTGTCCGAAAGAGTTGATCGAACGCGAGTGCCGGACGCGTTTCGGTCCAGGTCGGTGACACCGCCGTACTCCAGGAAATATGTGAACTGTAGAGCAATGGCAGTCCATCCTGCAGACCCGGAATCGGTCCTTCGCATCCCAGTACCAGCGATGGAATACGCGTGCGATCGCCGATCTTTTGAGCCATCACCTGATCAAAACTGACTCCTGTCCGGACTTCGGCTCCCGACAACGGCGCGCCGCTGAGCATGTTACCTGTCTGCATGCAGTGAATCGCTCCCTTATTGGCCTGCTCATTCCACAGGCCACGCAAGAAGACGAGTCGTTCCTTCCAGGGCTCGAGCGGTTTAAGACAGGGCCCGAGTTCCATCCCAGTGCCCTCGCCCTTGGCCCACCAGTGCTGCGAATGAAAACCCATCCCCGTGAAAGTTACGAGCGTGCGAGTCGGCGGCTGATCGGCAGATCTGTTTTTTTCGCCTGCGGCGAACGCCAGCGATTCGAGCCACGGGAGAGCCATGGAAACGCCGATCCCGCGCAGCAATGTTCGTCGCGAGAAGGCCGAAGCGGATGGGATGGACATGAAAGGTTTCCTTGCTTCGAGGAGGTAGTTGGGATTAGATCTATGCGATGTCAGGGTAACTAAGACGAATGAACGAACGGCGTGATTGGTTCAGCAGACTCCCACCGGGGACACCTGATACGATTTTATGGCGGCGCCGCAGCCACGGTATTAGTCGATCGAATGGAGCGAAACTGCTCGCTGCGAACGATCACCAGCAACGCGTCGGACCAGCGGCCGCCACTGGTCATCGCCTTAGCCACTTCATCGACCAGTTTTCGGTCCGACATGATCACGGAGCGGCCAAGTGCGTAGCCTGTCAATTTGCGGGCTAGTGTATGGAGGACATCCTCACGTCGTGGGCCGGCGAAATGATTTTTTAAACCCACAAAGTCTTCGATCTCAGTGCCATCACGAAGTATTCCCTTGGTGTCACCCGCCTTCAGTTCACTAGCGGGCCGCAATCGGCCGATCGCATCAAAGCGTTCCATCGCCATTCCATAGGGATCTATACGAACGTGACAGCCAGCACATTTCGAGTCAGCACGATGACGCTCGGTAAGCTCGCGTACGCTCAGCCCAGCGGGCGGAGTCTCAGGCAGAGGTGGTACGTCGGGCGGAACTTTCGGTAGCCGTTCGCCGAGCACCTGCAACAGCCACGCGCCACGCTTGATCGGACTCGTCCGCGCCGCTGCCGATTGCTTGGCGATCACCGCCCCCAGTCCCAAAAAACCGCCGCGTCCGTAGGCAGAGACATTCTCGATGCGTCGCCACTCCGGTCCATTCACACCGGGGATCCCATAGTGCTTAGCGAGGATGTCGTTGATGATGACGGCATCGGCCGTGATCACATCGACGACGGGTCGGTCATTGAGCAGAGCGTCTTCGAAAAAGCGCACAGGCTCCTCGGCCAACGCATCGCGTAAAGCAGGAGTAAATTCTGGGAAGTGCTTGAGACTGCGGCCGTGATTGGCAACGAAATCTCGCACACCAAGCCAGCGCGCACCAAACTCCTCCGCCATGCCACGCATCCGCCGGTCCCGCAACATCCTCCGCAACTGCTCCTCCATGACCGCCGGCTCATGGAGCTTTGCAGCCCGCGCGCGTAGCTCGTCGTCCGGAATGGAATCCCAGAGCAGAAAGCTCAACCGCGTCGCCAGTTCGTCACCCGATACCGGCTGCCAACGTTCACCCTGTGCTGGCTGTTCCACTCGATACAGAAACCAGGGCGATGAGAGGACTCGTGCCAGCGCGGCGCGGAACGCCGGATCATGCTGCACACCATCCTTTCGGTCTGCCTGGTAGGCAGCGATGATCGCGGTGCGTTCGTCTGGCTCCAAGGGACGGCGCCAGGCACGCGAGGCGAAAGCCAATAAAGCCTCCAAGTGCTTGGGCTCGGCAGCTACCTGAGCTGCGATAAAAGCCGCCTCTTCGCGTTTAATCTGTTCCTCAAACTCTTGTATGTAGAAGAACATGATCCGGGCACCATCGTTCGGTTTCCGGTAATACTGAACAAGCCCCGCATAGGCGATGGGCGTCGCCAGCGCTTGCTCACTCACAAACTCCAGTTCGCTCCACAAGCGATCGATTTCCGCTCGCCCGGCATCATCGAGTAGAAGACGACGCAGCGGTTCGTCTTCACGGCGGTAGAGAAAGACGCTGCCTTGGGCATCGCGAGGGATGATCGGCTGGAAAAGAACTGCGGGAGGGAAGAGTGCGCGAAATTGAGCTGCTGGCCGCGCCCGCTCGGCGACGACGCGCGGATGCACGATCTGTGCCGCCCTCGGGTCTCCTAGTATCGCTTGGGCCACAGGCTCGGCCAAGTTACCACCTCCACCGGTCGCTGCGATGAGAAAAGCTTGAACCGCTGCCGTTTCCGGACTCGCTTCATCCAGGCTCACATCGGCCCGAAGGAACCGTGGCAGCGTGAGTGCCTGCTGCAATTCGGCAGGTAGTTTTCTGAGATCGATGACGATTTCGGCACCGGGCACCGTGACAACTGCCGACTTAGGTACCGCCCGTCCCTGCGGATGCTGTCCAAATCTCAAGCCGCTCGCTTGCTCGATCGCCGCGCGCAATTCGGGATGCTCCGCAAACACCAGCGGCGGGCCATCACCACCTTCGAGTCGCAGTCGGTCCCAGACGACCAAGGTATCAGACTGAGCAGGCAAGGCGATCATGCGGAAGAGTGGCTCACGGGCAGCACCCTGGACTCGTTCCCGGGCTACGACTCGCCGCAAATCCTCCCATGCCGGAAAGCCATTACCAACCGCGAGCGCCGCATTCTTACGATAATGGCCGAGAAACAATTGATCCTGCAGTGCTTTGATGGTCGCCAACACCGGTGCCGGATCGGTCGTGGCCTCGCGCCACCTTTCTTGAACCAGCGCCAGCATGTCGGGAGGTAGACCGGCTTCTGGCAAAGGCACAGATGCAATTCCCACTTCGGCCAGTGCTGGTCCCAGATCCGCCGCTGCGACATGCGTCAACTCAAACGATACTCCATCGCCGCCGGAGGGATGTGCATCCGCGACACGGCCTGCCACCACACAGTCACCCGCGATCGGACTAGTCCAGGCAATCGCCACGTTGCGCTTCGGTCCGGGATGCACGAAGACCGATCGCGCCGGCAACGTCGTCCAGACTTTGATTGTCTCTGTGGCGGAGTTTACGAAGAGCGAGGGTTCGGAACCGAGGCTCCAGGATTTCAATTCGTTTCGCCCCGCAATGCTGTCGCGCCGTTCGGTAAGGAACACAGGAATGGAAGTTGCTTCCAGAAAGCTCCAACTGGCCTCGTGCTTGTCTGACCAGGGATTCCCCTTCATCAGCTTGTCAACAACCTCAGCGAGGTTCCAGGTGCGCTGTTCGCCTGTAGTTTCACGAATGGTCCATTCCACCAACGTACTGTCAGCTCCATAGTTTTCATTCGGCAGTACGGTCAGAACGAGCAGTTCGCCACGTTTTACGGAAACCTGACGTTCGAAGGAAACCGAGCCACCTTCCACAACTTTCGACTCTGCCAGCACGCGTTTCGCTGCACCCCAGTGCGACTCAAGGGCCTTCTTAGCCGCTGACAAGGCTGTCTGCCGCCGCCGCTTCTCAGCTTCAGCTAAAGCGGCTTTTTCCGACCACTTTTTTGTTTCCGCGATCACGTTGCCAGAGGCATCCGTCGTTCCCCTGAGCCCGGCCCAAAGTGCGGCCAGATAGGTGGCGTTGAGCTTCTCCTCTTGAGCCACCGCCGCGAGTTCAGCAGGGCCGCCTCCCGCGAGCCGTTCGCGGTGCTTCAGGGTCGCGGCGAGATGCATCTCCAGTGGCGGCTCGCCATTGGGCCCGGCATAGCGGGCATGAAAACTGCGGAGCGGTTTAAGTGCCTCCTCCGTCCAATCCGGTCGTTCGGTCGACGGAGAAAAACGAAAACCGTCCGGCAACAGCACTACCCGCGCCGCGACATCACGAGCTGTCTGATGAAATCGTTCGACCAGTTCGGGAGTCACCGGCATCGCATCACCGACGTTGGCAAATCCCTCGCCGCCGACGCTGTCCGCTGGAAACTCCCGCGCCTGCGTCGGACGCAGATCAACACCGGTCAAATCCCGCACCGCATGGTCATACTCCGCATTGCTCAACCGGCGCAGCGTCACTGGTCCTGGATCACCGGCTCGCGACGTGGCTTCGGCATCGAGTGCCGCTGCAATCCAGTTCAGCAGCTGCTCTCGTTCCGCGGGAGTTGGTTGCGTTGCCTCCTTAGGCGGCATGTCCCCCAGACGTAACCGATCGGCAACATCGCTTAGTAGCTTGGGCTTGGCGACAATCGCTTCCGCCGACCGAAAGCTGGTGAGATCAAGATCATTGTCCGTGGGTATTTGGCCGTGACACTTACCACACAATTTCACCATCAGCGGCTGGATCTGTTGGTCGAATTCCGCGCGACTCTGAGCCGTGGTTGTTACCGCCACGGGTTCAGCGGCCTCCGAACTCGCCCGCTCTGCAAGCAAGCTAAGCGGAACCAAAATAATCACTCGGCAGATGACTGACCTGTAACACAGATGCATCAAATACGCTCCTTAAGGCTCATCATCTGCCTCCGCAGCTCGATCGTGGTAATTCCCACTTCGTGACTCAAAATGATCGCGACGAGTCGGCGCTGACTCGCATCTTCCAGCTTACAACCGCCGTCCTCAAGACATTCAAAGCCCTGTTGAAAAAAGTAGAGCATATCATCAACAAGACTGTCCAATGGATTCGGCCGTGTATATCGATTCCGAGCTGGCGCACTCCCTTGGCAGGTGTTCATGGGCAGCTCCAGCTCTCACTCAAGTCTAATAGCTAGCGCTGCTGAAACAGCGGTGATGCCAGCAGGTTTAGAAGCACTGTGCGCAGCCGATAATCGTCGCTCCGGCTGGCTGCAGCGATGGCTTTGATCTGTGACCTGTCATCCATCGTCATCACGCGACGAAGCGCATAGGTTGCCAGTTGTTCCACGAACGCTTCAGCGAAGCGATCAATGTCTTCAATCAATCGCTGTTTGAATTGCTCGGGACTATCGTAGGAACGACCATCGGCCAGAATACCGCTGGCTTGGACGGGTGGATCCGCTCCCAACCCCCCCACAACCTTTTCCGTCGTCCGCCATCGGCCGATGGCATCATAGTGATCGAACGCCAAGCCCAGTGGATCAATCTTCGCATGGCACGAAGCACAGACAGTATGGGACGCGTGCGCTTCGAGCTGCTGGCGGATCGTAGCTTTCGGTTTGTCGCTGGGCGTGGGCTCCAGCGGCTCGACGTTCGGCGGTGGAGGCGGTGGTGTGCGTGCAAAAACCGCCTCGGAAATCCAGACGCCGCGGTGCACGGGACGATGTCGTACACCGTCCGATGTGAGCGACAGGATCGACGCCTGCGTGAGTAACCCACCACGATGGTCTTGCGGCCGCAGGGTGACCTTGTGGAAACCTGCAGCTGGCACCGCTGGCAAACCATAATGCAGCGCTAGCCGAGGATTGAGCATGGTCCAATCCGAATCGAGGAATTCCCGCAGTGGTCGATTCTCGCGAAAGACCGTGTCGAAATAATAAACCGACTCCAGAATCATGCTTTCCTCAAGCCATTTGTCGTAGTCTGGATAGAGTTCGGCATCGGCCGGAAACTGGCCCACACGATGCAATTGCAGCCACTGCTTCGGAAATGAATTCGTGAAGCGGAGAATTTTCGGATCGCCAAGCATTCGTTCGACCTGCTGTTTGAGCACCGCCGACTCGTGTAGATGCCCCGCCGCCGCCGCCGCTCGTAGCGACTCATCAGGCAATGAACTCCACAAAAAATAGGACAACCGTGAGGCGAGCTCCCAGTCGTTTACTCGATCGCGTTTTTCGCCGGCCGAGCCCTCCTCGAGATAGTAGAAACTCTTCGATGTCAGGAGCCCGACGAGTGCCGAGCGATAGGCCGCACCAAATGACTCACCCGCTGCCTGCTCACCTTCGATGATCTTCACGAAACGCTCCATTTCCGTGTTGGTCACGGGACGACGCCAAGCGCGAGTCGCAAATCGATTTAAACAGTCTCGGACCTCGGCCGGATCGTTCTTGATGGGGATGAGCCCCTCACGTTTTTTTTCATCGGTCGACAAATGAATCGGCCCCTCCAGCTCGACCCAATCAACGATGAGCAGTGGAAAAATTAATCGTTCCTGGTCATCGTAGAGCTTGTATCCCTGTGGTCGTTTTTCGCGGCTGACCGTCGTATTCACAAACGGGAACTGCGAAACACGTGGAGTCTGTCCGTCGCTCAGCATTCCTGGTGACTGGTTCAGCACATCAAAATCGCCCTCAGGCAAAAATGCTTCGATCTCAATCGTTGTCGGTTTGTCTTCCGCTGCCAGTACATCTTGACCAACGACGGCTCGCTTTAGTCCATGATGCCAAAGGGCGAGATGGGGCAATCTGCCACGAAACGATGGTAAGGCACTAACCTGTAAACGAATGCGATACAGACCCGGAAACCGCACTTGCATAGCCGCCTGCCCGTGACCGGGCCAAAGTGCCCAGCGAATCGGACCGGCCAATCCTTTCTCCTGCCACTTGCCGTCATCGGCTAATCGTCGCGAAGTGTTTGTCTGCGGAACCTGATCAGGAAATGCACGAGAGACGATCGTTTCCGCGGCGCGCAGATAGCGTTCTACATGTGATGGCGATAGCGACAATAACGAACCAAGGCGATCGAAACCATGCCAGCGTGGATCGTCGTTGAAGGCACCGGGAGCTGTCACGTCATAGTGGGTGCCGAGCAGATCATAAATCGTATATCCATATTCCTCACGACTGAGCCGATAGTGCGCCACAGGTCCACGTCGAGCCATCCGCAACGCTTCCCCCGCCTTGATTTGTGTTGAGAGCCATTCGACAACTCGCCCCAGCTCTTCGCTCCTGGGCTGCGACTCCTTCTTGGGCGGCATCTCACCGGCATTCATCCGAAAGACAACTTCACTCCACCGCTGGGCGACGGTTTGATTCGCAAAGTCGTGCGGCAGCGTATCCAAGCGAAACGCGCCTTCTTGTTTCTGTGCGTTGTGGCAGCGCAGACAGTATGTTTCCAGGAACGACTGCAGAGGCTCCGCCGCTTGAGCCAAACTCGCCAGCAACAGCGAGCTCGCCAGGACTAGTGACCGAACAGCCTGTTGGTTTCGCCAGGGTTTCAACGTCTGTTGAAACGAATTTCCAACTCGATCATTCCCACCTCGATTTTCCAGCATTGATTGTTCTTTCATTACTCTAGGTGGTGGCTAGATTGCTGAGCTGGATGCTGTGATCATTCCAAATCAGAATTCTTTTAGGGCAAGGTCAGCGTCGCCGACCGCTGTAATTCTTCGAGCGATTTCAGACGCTCTTCGGGCGGCATCGTTACAAATGCCCAGCGTTCACATTTAATTCGTACACAATGACCGGGTCGGTAACCTTCGAGTAGCTCGGCAAACTTAAGCTTGAGTTGAATGCCACTGCTTCCCAGCGGTGGATTGGGACTCTCCTTCCACTCCAGCACTTTACCGACCTTACGATCACCACGGTGAAACCACGTACGAAGCGTCTTGTCCGCAGTTGCGACCCAAAAACCCGTTGCTTGTGTGGCCCTGAGATCCTCGTACAGCGACGGATCCATGCCACCGAACAGAGTCAATGTCACTTCTCCTCCACCAAAATCGAAGTGCTCAACATGATCGATTCGGCCCGGCAACCAACGTTGCTGCTGAAAGCGAACATGTCGCCGACGTTGCAGTTCCGTTGCAAATTGGCTGCTCTCCGGATCTAGCCAAAGATCCGCGATCGAAAACTCCTTGTCACGAGAACCTTGGGCCCAGGCGAGATTGAGCTGGACGATTTGATCGGGCTGAATAGCATCGAGTTCAACTAACGTCCGCTGTCGCCACACGCGTGCCACTCGATCGATGTCGAACGTGTACTTTTCTCGAATACCATCGGTCACCAAACTACCAACAGGGGTAACATCCAATTTCCCCTTTTTCAAATCGATAGCCACGATCTTCCAGGATTGGCCCTGTCGTTGATAGTGACTGAAATCATCCGCGATCGTGTGGGCATGATTCTCTTTAATCTGATGCTTTTGCTGCTCAGGCGGTAAGGGCGGAATAGTTCGTTCCTCACCCTTAGGTGGTGGCAGAAAGTAGCCATGCACATGCGTTCCCAAAGGAATGTCGCGCAGCTCCGCTGGTGCACCCTGATAGCGACACATGCCATAGGGAAGCAGCGCAAAGTAGTGCAACGGTCCATCGTGGTATCGCCCACCTGCGTCACCATCGATCCGTATTCCTCCACGCCGATTGATCGGATCAATCACGACCAACTCGCCCGATAAATAGATACCAGCCCCAGGTGCCGGAAACTCATCCGCAGGCATGGCACGAGGAATCGCCAGCAGAAGTATCAGAAACACAGTAGTCGATAATCGGAACATCACAGGATCTCCGCCATCACACCGTTACTATCCGCAAACTTCTCGACCGTGACATCCATCTTCTGAGCCATCATCAGCAGCAGATTGCTGAGGTGCGCCTTGGTGTTCACCGGATTGAAACAGATCGCATAATGTTTGCCCGGCGTATCGAGATCATAGGAATAGCCGTTCGCTTTGCCGACTGCGTTGTAATCGATGTGCCGACCATGTTTTAGACCGAGTGCGCTTCCGCCCGCCAGAATGAGCGGCAGATTGGCGTTGCCATGGCTATGACCGAACGCCATGCCACTCCCGTACAGGCACATCGTCGAATCAAGCAGCGGGCCGTCGGCATCCTTCGTCGCTGCGAGTCGATCGAGAAAGTACGCGAACTGCCGAATGTTAAACGTATCGCTCGCTGTCAGATCCGCCATCAATTTGGGATTTGCATTGTGGTGCGACAGCGAGTGTCGATCTTGTCGCACTCCGATCTCGGGTACGGCTGGTCCAGTACCTTCGTTACCCGTACTAAACGTCGCGACACGAGTCATATCCGTTTGGAATGCCAGTACCAGAATGTCGTACATCGTCCGGAGATACTCTCCCAGCCGCTCCAGGGAAATATCTCGATTGAGCTGCGAGATCGTTTGTGATTCGATCTTTGGTCGTGGCGTATCGAGCCATTTATCGGCGCGTTGAGTTCGGACTTCAACTTCGCGCACCGCAGTCATGTACTGCTCGAGTCGGCCTCGATCCTCCTGGCCCAACTGATTACCCAGCGAGCGGGCTTCGCCCAAGACTGCGTCGAGGATACTGCCACGTCGTTGTAAGCTGCGGCGCTGTTTGGCGGTTCCTATCGGGGGCTCTTCAAACAACTCGCGAAACACCACTCCAGGATTACCTTGCGCTGGCAATTGGATACCGTCGGGCGAGTAGGCCAGCGAATGCCCTTGGTTACTCAGTTCGATCGACGAATAGCGCGTCTGCGGTGCCGTAACCTGTGCGATAAGCTGATCGATCGAGATCGTATTGCGCTCCGATGGTCCAATCTTGCCGCCGGTAAGCCAGATCGAACTGCAGTTGTGGTGATGACCGAGCCCATGTGGATGGTACAGTCCACTGATGGGCGTAACGTGCGCTCGATGCTTTTCGAGCGGCAAGAGCGACTTAGAAAACTTGTAGTCAGCCCCCGCCTCTAGAATCTGAAAATCAAGCGTGTTCACCCCGTTGGGAAGATAGATAAAGACACTGCGTTTTACTCGCCGCACACGATCAGCCGCTCGCAACGGTCGCATGCAATCCAGTAGCGGCAGGGCGACCGCCACTCCCAAACCTCGCAGGACATGACGTCGATCGAGCAACCAATTCTGACTAAGGAAATGAGCCATGATTTATTCTTTTCCATCTCGGTGGTAATCGCCGATATTGTGACACTTCCATCTTCGTCTGCACAATTTGCGCAGTCGCCCCTGCAGTCGACTATTTAACCGTAATCTGCAGTTCGGGACGTGCTGCCTGGCGCAATCGCTCGATGCCCGCTGGTGTGACTAACTTCAGTCCAATTAATGTCAACTTCTTCAGTGACTTTGAAGCCGCCAGCAACTGTAAGCCCTCATCGGTTACCTGTGCGCTGCCCAGCTGAAACTCTTCCAAGGCCGGCATCTGTCCCACCGCGCCTAATGACTCATCGGTCACCGCTGGTGCATGGGAAATGTCTAAACGCCGCAGAGTTGCGATCTTGGTGGCATGTTTTAAGCCAAGGGGCGTGGCTTGATTGTCGAGCAGCGCGAGATCCTCGAGTGGCAACTTGGTCAGTGCCGCCACCGCCTCCCCGGAGCTGGCTTGGTCCGTACTGCCGATACCACAGCGCTTCAGCTGCGTCAGGCGACTCAGCTCCGTCGCTCCCGCATCGGTGAACTTTGTGTGAGCGAACCACAATCGGTCCGCAATGGGCAGCTGCGCGATTGCTCGTAGTCCCGCATCATTCAGTGGCGTGAAGTGAAAATTAATGCTTTCCAACTTCCGTAAAGCTTTCAGGTGAGAAAAGCCCGTGCCAGTGCATTGAGTTGAGGCCAGTCCCAGCATTCGCAATTCGGTGAGATTCGCCAAGTGCTGCAGACCGTCGTCGGCGACGGTTGTGAGCGTTAGATTCAATTCGCGAAGTCCAGTTAATCCGCTGAGGTGTCGCAGACCATCGCCCTTAATCGAGCAGTTAGAAATATCGAGTCGACGCAGCGTGGTGACTTCCGAAAGACATGCAAGCCATTCATCGGTGACTTGTTCATTGCGACCACCCTTGCCCTTGAGCGGATTATTGCCGTTGTACAGATCGATGATGGTTGGCAAATCAAACAGATCGAGCCCCTCATCTCCCGTCGCTAGAATCAACCATTGGGGAGCCTGCGTCATCCGGAACAGCTTACCGCCCACGGCGTTGATCTGGGCTTCTAATTGTGGAGCATGACCGCGAGCGACCAACGCCCGCTCGATATCCGGAAGCAGCGCCGTCATGCGTGCTCGTAGCATCTCATCGGCGATCGTAGCTACCAGCGTCTTTCGCTCGCCAGCCTGATTCGCAGACAATACGCGTCGCAGGATGAATTGATCGCTCTCCGTCACCGTACGCAAGGAAAGTAGTCCGTCGAGATAACGCTTGATCTCAGGATTCAGATTTTCGAATCCAGCGGCGGAGAGCGGTTGTCCGAGTGCCCGTCGCATGGCATTATGCATGAGATACTTTCCATGATCGTGTGTCATGTGGATCGCATCACGGTATAGCTCTGTTACCGATTTGAATGGCGCTCGCCCAGCATCAATATCTTCTGCGATCTGAGCTAAGAGGTTCTGTGCTAAGGTCTGACGGATTTCGCGGTCCGGGTGCAAGCGGCGCAGTTCGGCGATGAGCGCCCGCAGGTAACTGGGACTGTGTGACATCGAGCTGGATTGGGCGAGACTGCCGAACTCGCTGGCGCGCTGAGCATGAAAGGCCCAGCCCGAGTGAATGACCAAGATCGCTTTCGGCTGCAACTTCATCCAAGACGAGATGGTCTCCACATCTTCCGCCAGGGTCGAACCGTAATGAGGCTGAACGGATAGAAAACCGTACTGTTTCTCGCGTAAAGCCTGAGTCCAGATGGTTGACTCTTTGACACAGGGCTTTTCTGGATGAGCGTGGATATGCGGCAGCGAGACTCCACAATCAACATGCCACTGCACGTCACCTGTAAGTCGCATTGGGACAGTATCCCAGGTCAAAGAATTACCAATCAGGTAGTAGCTATTTGCCGGTTTTGGTGGTTGTTGACCTTGAGCCAACACGGGCACCGGCAATCGAGCGAGTGCCAGGATCAGCAGCGCAAAGAGGGGGATACGCCAGCTTGCCGCTGAGCTTATCGTGATCCATGCAGCGAGTGTCTGTTTAAGCGAATAGTCGTAAGCCATCATGCAGGTCTCCAGTGGCGCCAGGGGTGACGGCGAAAGTGTTCGAGGTAGGGGCGAGCTGTACGAGGCGAGACGCCAGCGGTACGAAACAATGGGTGAGGTGTGCGAGCGGGGTGCAGCTGTAAGGGGTGCGGGGTGAGCTGTTTGGGTAAGCCGATTATTGGTGCTCAACAATTCGGCCGTTCAGGGCAGGATGTGGAAACATTCGTTGGTGTCGATGATGGCAATCGAGTGCACTTAAGCGAGGATCTGCCGAATCGGCTCACCGCCTTGCGCGATCTTGTGGGGGCGACCGGTTCGGTCGTGGACCAGTGAGTCGGGGTTCATGCCGAGCTGCTGATAAATGGTCGCACAAATATCAGCAGGGCGCACTGGTCCATCGATCGGCCAAGCAGCATGTGCATCCGAAGCGCCATACACCGTGCCACCTCGAATTCCGGCTCCTGCCAACACCGTCGAATAGCAATGCATCCAGTGATCGCGTCCCGCCGTGGCATTCACTCCGGGCGTGCGGCCAAAGTCCGTAGTCAGCACGACGAGAGTTTCATCCAGCCTGCCGCTCTGTTCGAGATCTTCCAGGAGCGACGAGTAGACTCGATCGACTTGCGGGAGATAACTGCGAAGAATCGAGAAGTTATGTTCATGCGTGTCCCAGCCGTAGTCAGCAACTCCGGGATAGGAACCGTAGTACCATGTCCAGATGACGTTCACGAACTTCACACCTGCGGCGGTGAGCTTGGTTGCAATGAAGGCGCTATTTCCGAACAACGTGTTGCCGTATCGCTGCCTCACTCGCTCATCAATATGCTTTGGGTCAAAGCAGTCTCGCAGCTGCGGTGTCGTGAGCACCTCATAAGCCAAATCCTGAAAACCTCGAAACGTTGCGAGTGGATCGGCGGTGGGCGGGAATTGTTCTGAGTAGCGCTGGAGCAGCTGGCGACGATCATCGAGTCGCTGGGAGGTGACACCGTCCCGGAGCAGCGAATCTTCCAGTCGTGGAATCCCACGGATTACGGGTGGGTTTGGCCGCTGGTTCAGCACAGCACCCGCATCGAACTCAGGCTTCGCGCGCGACTGCAGGGGGGCATAACGCGGCCCCAAAAATCCTGGACCAGGACCGGTCTCACCGACTACGTTCAGTGGATTGGGCAGACTGACATAGGCCGGCAGTGTCTGCCCCGAAGGTTTAAAATATTCGCATACCGAACCCATGCTGGGAGGCAAACCATATTCGCTGAGCTCCTGCATTCCTGACGGCGACTCGAAGCCGGAAAAGCTTGGAATCTCGTTGTGACAGCCAGCCTTGTGATGAACTGCTCGCAGGATCGCTGAACGATGCATCCAGCGCGCCATGCCAGGCAGATGCTCACAGATCTCGATCCCCGGCACATTCGTAGCAATGGGTGAAAACTCACCACGGACATTCGCGGGCGCCTTGGGCTTCATGTCGAACATATCCTGCGCGGGCGCCCCACCATGCAGATACAAAAAGATGACACTCTTTGCTTTGCCAAAACTACTGACTGTGTCCGCTTGCAGCCTCGTGGCTAACTTCGGCACCAGGCCGGCACCGAATACGGCAGCAGCTTGCTGACGCAGAAGCGCTCGTCGAGTCAGGGTGGACGGCTGGCGAACAGCTTCAGGCGGTGAGCGATCCATTAATCCGTTCTCCGAGTCAGCCAAGGTTCCATCATTATCACACCTCGTTGTTACCTGGCGAATTCCTAGTATTTCGGAAAAATCGCCGGCGAAGGAAACCGTTCTTCGATGCTCGATCCGTCATTGAGATATTCTTCTCGAGGCAGATCGACCTGTGGCCAGTTGCCTGGCCGTACACGAACAACTCTTCCCGGCCGCAGCCCTTCAATGATCAGATCCGTCTCGAAGCGAATCTGAATGCCACTGCTGCCAAACGGCACGGCACCATCATTTTTCTTCACTTCCAAAATAGTGCCCCGTGAAGCCATGTGTGCGGGTCCATAAGCACCGTGTGTGTGTTTGAGCGTATTCTCGACGGCACTCATAAGCGCCGGCGCATCTTTTTTGAAGTCGACATAGAGCGTCTCATCCATCCCGCCATACAAGGTCGCCGTCACCGTCGCTCGGCCAAATTTTCCATACTCCACCGCATCAATTCCGGCGGCCATCCAGCGACTGCGGATAAAGGCTTTGTGCCGCTCATTTTGATTTCGCGTGGCGCGCTGCAGGGAAGAATCGTCGAGCCAGATATCGGAAACATGAAAGCGTGTAAAGATGGCGCTGGGAGTGGGACGCCAGGTGATGCCAAGCAAGACGCTCTGGCCGCCCAGCGATTTCTTACCACTCGCAGGCCAGATTCCCTCAGCGATCAACTCCGCAATCGATAAGCATTCGCGACCTCGCCAGACACGCGTCGCGGCATCAAAGGAAAGCGGCTCCTCCGACACTTGACTTGTCTCGCCGAGTTTCACTTGGCGACTGGCGAGGAGCAACCCCGACTCATTCTGCACATCCACTTCCTTGAGCTTCCAAATCAATCCTTCGCGCAAGCAGTAGCTTGGTTCATCTTCTAACAGCAACAAATGATTCTCAGCCGGTGCGGTGCCCGCACCACTATAGCCATTGTTGTTTTCGCGATTGTTGACTGGCAGTACCGGGACCGCCGAAACCTTTGGCTCGGGCGGCAGAAAACCTCGCACGTGTACCACCGTGCCCAGAGGGATATCTCGCAGATCGGCGGGTGCGCCATGATAGCGCACAACGCCATAAGGCAGCAGCGCGAAGGGATGCGGAGAGTTACGAAAGTAGGTACCCGCCGCTTGCACTCGCAAACTTCCGCGCCGATTAGCATGATCGACAAACACTAATTCACCGCGATAGCCAAGTGCTTTCTCCATGGGCGGGAATTTCCCCACCTCGGGACGAAACGGCTCCACAGGCGGCGGTTTCTGGGCGACGGATTGCTGACCTGAAACCATGGTCGGCAGTAGATACAGGAACAGCAGGACGAACAGGCCACTCCAGCGGTCAGAGCGATTGATCCACGAACCGCGCCTGGGATGGAACGCGAAACACCTGGAAACTCTCATAACTCAATCGCCTTGTTACTATCCCCAAACTTGTCTGTTTCCACGCCCATGCGCTGTGCCATGAGCAGCAGCAGGTTGCTCATGTGAGCATTCGGATTGGCCGGTCGACTGCACAGCGTATAGTGCTCACCCGGTTTGTCGAGTTGATAACCTTTGAAGTGCCCTTGGTTGAAGTCGAGATGACTGCCATGCTTGAGGCCAAGATCTGAGCCGCCCGCGAGCACCAACGGTAAGTTGGCGTTGCCGTGACTGTGTCCATACGACATACCGCTGCCAAAGAGAGACATCGTGGTACTTAACATCGGCTGACCGTTAATATCTTTCGTCTCTGCCAGGCGAGTGAGAAAGTAACTGAACTGCTCGATGGCGAAGGTGTCATACTTTGTGAGCTTTTCCATATAGCCGGGATCACCGCCATGATGGCTGAGTTGGTGACGAGACTCACTTATTCCGATCTCGGGAATCGAAAACGCATCGCCCTCGCCTCCCAAACTAAAGGTTGCCACACGAGTCACATCCGTCTGAAACGCCAGCACAATTAAGTCATAAACCGTACGAAAATAATCCCCCGCTTGAGTCTGAGGAATATCACGATTGGTTCGCTGACGATCAGATTCTGCCAGAGTGGGAAGTGGAGTGTCGAGCCACGAATCCGCTCGACGCGTGCGCACCTCAGCTTCACGGACCGACGTCAAATACTGATCTAACCGCCCTTTATCCGCCGCCCCCATTGCCTGCTCGATACGACGCACCTCTGCCAGATTGGCATCGAGCACGCTTCCCTTGCGGCGCAGCGCGCGGCGCTGAGCAGCGGTGCCTCCCTTCGGAGACTCAAAAAGCGACGCGAAGATCTCGCTGCAACGCCGCATCGCCGGCAGTCGCACCCCGTCGGCGGTCCAGCCCAGTGAATCGCCAGTGAGTGCAACTTCGAGCGAGGGGTAGCGAGTGTGCTTGGCAGTAACCTCAGCCATTTTCTGATCAACTGAGATCGTGTTTTTGTCGGAAGGGCCGAGCTTACCTCCCGTAAGCCAAACCGAAATGCAATTGTGATGATGACTGAGTGCTCCCGGATGATGGAGTCCGCTGATCGGCGTGATTGCCTGACGATGCTTTTCCAGCGGCTGGAGCGATCGCGAGAACTGATAATCCTTGCCAGCCGTGGTGATTTGATAATTGAGCGAATGCACTCCATTGGCCAGATAGATGAACGCACTCCGCTTTGGCATCGCCGTCGCCTGCTCCGCGGCACGCAGCGGCACCATGCACTCGAGAAATGGCAGAGAGATGCAGGTGCCCATGGCTCTCAATGCATGTCGGCGATTGATTAACCATGACTGCGACAGAAAGTTACTCATCGTCATTCTCCTGGATATTTTCCTGGGATGGGCTTGCAGCAACCAAAAGCCCAAATCCAGGCCTAACGCTTCTTCATTAAATCGGACAAGGCTATGGCTCGAATGATATCTTGTACCCGAAATTGACTCTTTTGGGCTTCCACCATAATCGCCTTCAAATCGTCCTGATCATCCACCGTAAGCACTCGACGCAGCGCATAGGTACAAAGATGCTCGACAAATGCTTGGGCGATTTTTTCCCGATCTTCCAGCAAGAGCTGCTTGAATTGGACGGAGTCTTGAAAGCGGCGACCATCGGGCATGACTCCCGAGGCGTCGATGGGCGGATCTTCGCCTAAGCCCTTGGCGACTTTCTCCCGCGTGCGCCACTGTCCAACTGCATCATAGTGATCCCACGCAATTCCATAATGATCGATCCGCTCATGACAGGCAGCACAACTCGCATTACTACGATGAGCTTCAATCTTCTGCCGAATCGTCGCTTTCGGACTATCGGGTGGATTCGGCTCAATGGGATCAACATTCGCCGGCGGCGAAGGTGGAGTCTTGGCGAACAACACTTCACTCACCCAAACCCCACGATGAACGGGACGATGGCGAGTGCCATCGGAGGTCAGTCCCAACACCCCTCCCATCGCCAATAGCCCTCCTCGATGATCCTCTGGCTTGAGTGTGACGCGCTGAAAGCCACCGCTCTTCGGTGCCGGTAGCCCATAGAATTCGCACAGCCGCGCGTTGGCCATCGTCCAGTCCGAATCGATAAACTGATCGACGGAAAGATTCTTGATGAACAGCTCGCGAAAATACTCTACCGGTTCTGCTCGCAGACTCGTCTCTAACCATGCATCATAGCTGGGATAAAGTTTTCTGTCGGGCGGGAACATGCCAAGTCGGTGGAGCTGGAGCCACTGGCGCACGAAGTCGTCGACAAAGCGATTCGCTTTGCCATCCGCCAGCAGGCGATCAACTTCTTTTCTTAGCCCCTCACCTTGCAGGGCACCATCACGAGCCGCAGCGAACAAGCCCTCATCGGGCATCGAGCTCCAAAGAAAGTAAGAGAGCCGAGTTGCCAACTCGGCATCATTCAATCGGGGCCGAGCGTTCGGCTCGCCTTCCACGAGATAAATAAAATGCCGTGACGTCAGCACTCCTTGCAGCGCCACGCGATAAGCCTCGGCCATCTTCTCACCCGCCTCGCGTTCCACGCGATAAGCTTGCAGGTAGTTGGCGAGCTCTTCCTGCTTTACGGGTCGGCGCCAGGCTCGTTCGGCAAAACGATGCAAGTGCTCCATGACCATTTCCGGTGTGGCATCGTCGGGCGGCATCAGACCCTTGCGCCGTGCCTTTTCTTCCTCGGTTTGCAGCGGTCCTTCCCACTCAATCCAATCGATCAGCACGGTCGAAAACAACCCCTGCCCCTGCTCGTCAAACATCTGCGGCGCGTTGGGCGTTAACAGACGAGTATCTCGGCTATGAGTGAAGAGGTAGCTGCTGCTGTTGAGTGCATTACGGAACGCAGCACCACCACGCCGATCGATCACATCCGTTGCTACGACACAGAAGTCCAGCGAGATAGGCATCTCTAAAAAGACTTCGAATTCATGAACCTGTGGTTGATCCTCAGGTGCGGTAATATCGAATTCGATGAGCCCATCGACGGTTTCTTCACCCGTGCGTTTGCCGATACTGAGGTGTGCGATTTGACCACCCGGCGGACGAATACCGCTCGCTTGAATCCGCACTTTGTAAAGTCCACTGTGCTCGGGTCCTGTATTCCCAAACCAATTTGCGGTGAACGCCTGGTGAACCGTACCTGGATACAATAAGAACCGCAGAGGTCGCTTGATCTCGAACCGGTCAAGGATCTCCTGCTGACTCTTGCCACCGCCATATCGTAGTTCAGCTGCCGTCTTGCGCACCTTACGCGTCTCGCTCGACACTGCCGGAAAGGCTCGATCTAGCACCAGCCCGGCCGCTCGATAGTAGCGATCCACATGCGAGGCAGACAGCGACAACTCGGAGCCGATGCGTTCAAAACCATGCCAGAGCGTATCTTCATTCAATTCCCCGGGCTTGGCCGGATCGTAGCGGACTCCGAGGAGATCGTAGACGGAGTTTTGATACTCGCGACGACTCAGTCGATAATGAGCAACGGCGGGTCGAGCTGCCATGCGGGCGGCTCGACCTTCTTTCAGACGCGCATCCAAATGGGCGACGAACTCAGCGATTTCCCGCTGAGTTGGTTGCGGTTCCTTTTTGGGCGGCATGGCACCGCTGTTGATTTTGTCGAGTGCCTCGGCCCAGTGATGGGTATCGAGCCCAGCTTTGAAATCGCGGGACAACTTGTCGAACCGAATGTCTCCTTCCTCTTTTTGAGCGCCATGACAACGGACGCAGTGCTTCGTGAGAAACGCTTCAAACGACTCGGCACCCTGCACGACCCCTGTCGAGGAGCCACCCCAGGGCCAAGGCCCGCTACTGGCTTGTAAGCAAAGGACCAACAGAGCACTGACTGGCAGCACCTGACAACGACTACGCATGAATTCGATTTCCTTGTGTCCGTGGAGCGCACACGAGCTCTGGAACTGAATCGCTCTTGGCCATAGCCAAAGCGTCCACTCACTGTACCTGATTCGGAGGCTGAATCTAGTTGAATCAGCCAATTCCCAGACAGGTCGGTCCCCGTTCACACCTGTCCCGATCGCTCGTTTCCAGTGTGGCGATTCAAGACCGTGGGCTGTTATCCAGCGCTAGATGGAACCTAAACGCGGTGGGAGCGCGGGTCGCGGCGCACAGCGCCTAGGTAGAGATCTTTTTAATCACCTCACCGTAGACATCGGTGAGGCGGAAGTTACGGCCGGCATAACGATAGGTCAATCGTTCGTGGTCCAGTCCCAGCAGGTGCAAAATCGTCGCATGCCAGTCATGAATATGACATTTATCCTCAACAGCCTCGCGACCATGATCGTCGGTCGCACCATAACTGAAACCCCCTCGTACGCCGCCCCCTGCCATCCAAGTCGTATAGCCTTTGTTGTTGTGATCACGCCCGTCTCCGTTCTGAGCATCCGGTGTCCGTCCAAATTCGCCGCCCCAAATGACGAGTGTCTGATCGAGCAGTCCGCGCTGCCGAAGATCGGTCAACAGCCCCGCGATTGGCTTATCGATCTCACTACATTTGGTCGGCAACTGCTCGCGCAGACGCAGATGGTGATCCCAGTTGCCATGATTCAATTCCACAAACCGCACACCCGCTTCGACGAATCGCCGCGCGAGCAAACATTGCCGTCCAAATCCGTCCGTGGGATTCTCATTGATCCCATACATGGCTAGTGTTTTCTCCGACTCACCGCCCAAATCCATCAACTGTGGCAAGGCATCCTGCATCCGAAATGCCAGCTCGTACGATTCGATCACACCTTCCACATTGGGCTCCATCACATCACGGCCCAGCTTCGTCTGATTGAGTTGCTGGATGAAATCGAGCTGCGCTCGCTGTGCCTGCCGATTGAGCCGCGGATTGGAAATATCCGGCACCGCTGCGTCACCAGCATCTCGTGGAATATTTCGTGCCAAACCAGGTCGTGGCCCTTGCGGTCGTCCTACCTTGGTTCCTTGATAGATCGCCGGCAGAAACGCGTTCCCATAATTCTGCACCGCCGTCGCTTGCGGATTGAGTGCCACGAAACCTGGCAGATTTTCATTCTCCGTGCCAAGACCATAAAGAGTCCAAGCACCCAGCGAGGGCCGAACAAACTGCGCGTTGCCCGTATGCATTTGCGTCATCGCTCGTGGATGGATCGGCTGGTCGCAATGCATCGAACGGAGCAGACACATGGAGTCCGCTTGTTTGCCAAGTTCCGGAAACAGCTCTGATATCCACAGTCCACTCTCGCCACGCTGCTGAAACTTCCAGGGAGAAGCCATGAGCTGTCCACCACGTCGCCCCGTCTTTCCTTCATCGGCCCCCAGCTTTGGTTTGTAATCAAATGTATCCAGATGCGAGGGGCCACCTTGCATGCAAAGAAAAATCACGCGCTTTGCACGAGCCGTGAAATGAGGTGCCTTCGGAGCGAGAGCATGCGAGGATACTGCCCCATCGTCGGCACCATCCTCACCGAGCACACACCGAGTTTGCATGGTGCTTAAGCCGGCAAATGCCAGATATCCAAAACCTGCCGATACGGTACGCAGAATCTCTCGTCGGGAAAACATGCTGAATACTCGTCGTGTCAAAAGTAGTAAGGGGCGTTGAACAGCTGCAGTGGACTTACTGAACGATTCGAAACTCGGCCGCTCCCATCAGCGACTGGCAAAACTGACTCCAAGCTCTGAACAATGCTTCGTCCTTTGCGATTCGCCCCTGACCCTCTTGTGCACGACGCACAAATTTCAGGGATGCGTTGAGTTCATCGGTGGTCGCAGAGCGGCCGAATGCCAAGTGAAAAGCCTGTTGCACACGAGCCGGTGGCTCTTTACTGGCCTGCATCACACGGCGCGCAAAACTATCGCTCAGCTCAAGGACAAAAGAATTGTTGAGCAAATACAAGGCTTGATCGGCAGTATTGGAGACTTCGCGGGTTCCCGTAACACCATTCGTGTCAGCAAAATCAAAAACATCCAAGGCTCGCGGCAACACATTTCTTCCGATCGGCAGATAGACCGAACGATGATAGTCGGGAATCTCCAACTGGTTGATTGTCGGATTGCGCCGAACAACACCGAGTAGCCTTCGTAAACGGGCTACACTGTCATCCGACGTTGCATTGGGCCCGAAGAGCAGCGGAGCATTTTGCGGACCATTCGGTCCCATCACCGCCGAGCCCAGTGATGCAAACATCGATGACTCCGGAGGATTCAAGTTGATCGAGCCGCTCACCGACAACATCGCATCGCGGATCGCCTCAGCACTTAATCGCTTCACATTACCCCGCGCAATATGATGATTCTCTGGATCAGCCTCCAACCGACTCGGATCATATGCCGACGACAAGCGATACACCCGCGAGGTGACGATGCCGCGAATCGCCTGTTTCACCGACCATCCCTGATCCATGAATTGCAGTGCGAGATAGTCGAGAAGTTCAGGGTGAGTAGGTTTGGGTCCTGAAGCACCGAAATTGTCCGGCTCCCGCACCAGCCCCTGCCCCAGGAGGTGCTGCCAAATGCGATTGACCATGACGCGGGCGGTGAGCGGATTCTCCTTGGAGACCAGCCAGTTGGCTAACTCCAGACGCCCCGAACTCTTCGCAGGTAACGCCGGCGGTAGGTTTCCCAAGACCTGTACAAAGCCACGGGCTACTTCCTGTGCCGGCTGGTCAATCTCGCCACGAACTAAAATCCGTGCATTTCGCATGGTCTCCCGATCTTGCACTCCCATACAGACCGAGATGGGATGGCCGGAGGAATCCAAGTTCTTCAGCCGATCGCGAATTTGCGAAACGATTTGCTCCAGTAAGAGCGGATTCACTCCACGCGGATTGCCTCCCGATCGCTGCGCACGACGCGCTTCCACCAGCTCCTGCTGACGTGTCTGCAACTCCTTCTTCAGCTCCGCAATCTCCTGCGCGGTCATGATTGCCTGGCTGCTGCTTGCATCCTGAACCGGTAGCCGTATCGATTCCGTTGGGTGACGATTGCGAGCTCCAAGTCCTCCACTCGATCCTCCATAAAACGTCTCGGTGCTTTGAAAGATGCCGGCAAGTGCGTAGTAATCGGACTGCGGGATTGGATCAAACTTGTGGTCATGACATCGTGCGCAGGCAACCGACAATCCCAGCACGACTCGCGTGGTACTGTCAATCTGCTCGTCAATCAGGTCTGCTTGAAATTGACGGGGACTGAGTTCGGTCAGTGATTTTGGACCAATCGCCAAAAAACCGGTCGCGATCAACTGCTCATTCCACTGCTCATCACTGGCAATGGGCAGCAAATCACCAGCGACTTGCTCGCGGATGAAGCGATCATACGGTTTGTCTTTTTGAAACGAGTTGATGACGTAATTGCGATAACGCCAAGCATCGGGAAACACCACGTCCGATTCCTTACCGCTGGTTTCGGCGAAGCGAGCAACATCGAGCCAGTGACGCCCCCAACGCTCGCCATATTGCGGTGAATCGAGTAGCTGATCTGCCAAGCGTCCTATCGCTTGGTCGGGATTTGACTGCCAGTCCTGTAGAAATTCTGTACGTTGTTCGGGCGTGGGTGGTAAGCCGACCAAATCAAACGTCAGACGGCGCAGTAGGGTATTCGGTTCGCAATCATCAGCCGGCTGAACTCCCAGCGATTCCCACTTCGCAACCACATAGCGATCAATATCGGTCTTCGCCCACGTATCCAGTGTCTGCACGATCGGTGGCACCAGCCGAGGCTTGGTGAAAGCCCAAAACGATTTACCCGCTTCAATATCCGCGGCCGTTACTTTGGCATGCACGACCACGCCATCATTGTTGCGAGGGTCGGGTGCCCCCATCTCGATCCACTTTTTGAAATCGGCCAGCACCTGATCGGGAAGTTTGCCACGGGGTGGCATGCGCAAGTCACGATAGTTGATCGCTTGCCACAGCAGACTGTTCTCTAAGTCACCCGGAACAATCGCCGCTCCTGATTCACCACCCGCCAGCAACCCCTCGCGATTGTCGACCGATAAACCTCCCCGCACCGACTTTTCACTGGAGGAATGACAGCGATAGCAGTTTTCTACCAGAACCGGACGAATCTTCGACTCGAAGAAATCAAGCTGCTCCTGCGAGGGAGCTCGCCCCGTGCCGGGCGTTTGCGCCAGCACCATCGCCCCTCCCAGCCAGCAACTAACCAGCGAGCAGACGGCGCCAGCCGATAACGTCCATGCAACGCGCAGCGATAAACCAGAGCTGAACATGGCAGTCTCTCCCGGAAAATCGGTCGATTACTAGTTCTCAGTACCAGGACGACGCGGACGAACTGGTTCGCCGCCTTCGGCACGACGATTACCAGCCTGGCCGCCTTCCAGCCGGCGCTGCATCTGCTCGATCTCCGATTTATCAATGGCACCGTCACCATTCAAATCCAACCGGCCAACTCGCTCCTTCATTTGCGGCGGAAGTTCGTCGGCCGAGATCTTTCCATCTTTGTCCTTGTCGAGGTTTTGCAGCATTCGCTGCAGCATTTCTGGATTGCGGCCGGCCGCTGCCGGATCTCCACCAGCCGCTCGCAGCCCTGGCCGTCCCGGTCCATTCTGGCCACCCAAAGCGGACAACTGACCGGGCTCCGGCGCCAGCTCCTCGGCACTGACGACGCCATCGCCATTTTTGTCGAGCTTCAGGAGCGACTTGGCGGAGTTTTCGATTTCGGAAGTTGACAACTGGCCGTCGTCATTCGCATCAAGAGCTTTCAGCAGTGGAGAGTTGCGCATCATGAAGGCCAGTCCGCGAGCGGCCATTTCGGGATTAACTTGGCCGCCGCCCAAACGTCCCGCTCCCGGTCGCCCTTCAGCAGGTCGCCCTTCAACAGGTCGCTGCCCCTGAGCTCGCTGCAGACCTGGCCGCTGCGGCGCCGCCCCCTCGGGTCGTGTCTCCTGGCCCCAGCACGACAACGTGCACGCCGCTCCACACACAAAACTGGCAATGAAAATTCGGTTCATCGAACGGCCTCTCTCGGCAAGACGTAAAAAAACGGTTATTTCCCATACCACAAGAACTCAACCGGCCTAAGATAACTACCGACACGAACAACAGGTAATCCACTTGCCGCCGGCAGTTTTTTTGGAAATCCTATGCATCTCCCCTCCGGCCCTGGAATCTTATCTCATGACGGAGTCTGAAGATCGACCAATCATCCGCAACTTGGAAGAGCTCACCAGGTTCTTTGAGTCTGTCAGACCGCGGCTCGAGAAGATTGTTCGTTTTCGACTCGATCCCGCCTTTCAGGCGCGTATCGAACCCACCGATGTTCTGCAGGAAGCTTTTTTCCAGATCGCGAAGCGGTATCAAGAATTGATCGACTCTCCTGAAATCCATCCTCTGGTCTGGTTACGGCAACGAGTTCTACAGACATTGTGGGACCTGCAACGCACGCATGGCCGCGATAAACGCAGCGTCCATCGCGAACAAGCCTCTCCGATCGCCGACGCACCCTCCTCCAGTGTGACCATGGCGCGCTGGCTGATCGATGACATGACTTCCCCCAGTCAACGTCTGATCAAAGATGAAGATCAAGAGCGACTTCGACGAGCTCTGGATTCCATGACTGAGATCGATCGAGAAATCCTGGCTTTGCGACACTTCGAATATCTCACCAACCTGCAAACCGCCCAGGCACTCGGCATCTCTCCTACCGCAGCCAGTAACCGCTACATCCGCGCCGCGCTGCGCCTGTCGGAGATCCTGCAGGAATTCGGCCCGCCAACAGCACAATCCCCAACAGCACAATCCCCAACAGCACAATCCCCAACAGCACAATCGCCAACAGCACAATCGCCAACAGCAACGTCCTACCAGTCGCCTCCTGGTCGACCCTCACAACCGCCTGGCGCACCGAGGACTGACTAATGGAACCAGCTAACTCGACTGACCGACATCCCGTCGAAGAGCTGGCGGAGGAATTTGTTGCTCAGCTGCGTGCTGGCCAGTCACCCAGTATCGAGGAGTTCGCGCATGCACATCCCCAGCATGCCTCAACCATTCGAGCCGTCTTTCCATCGCTGGTTCTCGTTGAACGAGTAAGTGCCAGCGATGGCACAACCACTCAGGCCGCGCGAGTTCCCCAGTCGTCGGTACCACTTACAACAGAAGTGCCACGATCGCTGGCGGATTTTGAAATCGTACGACTGATTGGCCGTGGTGGGATGGGAGCCGTCTACGAAGCGATTCAGGTTTCTTTACGGCGCACGGTCGCACTGAAGGTCATGCATCCGCAAGCCTCTGCCAGCGAACAGAGCCGCGCGAGGTTTCGCTGCGAGGCAGAATCGGCGGCCAGTCTCCATCACACCAATATTGTGCCCGTCTACGGCTCGGGTGAAGACCACGGTTTGCTCTACTACGCGATGCAGTTAATCGAGGGACCGACGTTGGCGCAGGTGATCGAAGCGCTACAAGCCCGCAAGGGTCCGGCCACCACGGAGTCCACGACCGTTTCGGCCACCATCCTTAGTTCCCTCCCGACTGTGCCACGCGACTATCAGCGCCAGATCTGTCGACTCATCGCCCAAGTCGCCTCGGCTCTCGATTACGCGCACCAATCCGGTGTGCTACATCGCGACATTAAGCCCGGCAATTTACTGCTCGACCACACCGGAACGATCTGGGTCGCGGACTTCGGCTTAGCTCATCGCTCGGACCTCGATAGTCAAACCCAATCTGGCGAAGTATTGGGAACTCTGCGCTACATGGCACCTGAGCAGCTGACCGGCCACGCCGACTCACGCAGCGATATTTACAGTTTGGGCTTAACGCTATTTGAACTACTGACTCTGCGACCTGCGATCGCAGCGCCCAAGCGTCGTCTGCTGCATTCCCCACCACTCACCCATCTCGAATTTACTCCCACCGAACAGAAACTCCTACCACGTGACCTGCAAACGATTGTGCTCCAGGCGACGGCGGCTGAGCCTGAGAGGCGTTATCAGCAGGCGCGCGACCTGCAGGATGACCTGCAACGACTGCTGGACGATCGTCCCATTCTGGCCCGGCGGGCTTCGCCGCTGGAAGTCGCTCTGCGCTGGGGACGTCGCAATCCAGCCATCGCCGGGCTCACGACTACGCTCTTCGCGGCGCTGCTGCTGATTGTAACCCTGCTGGGAATCTGGAACCGACAACAGCGTGCGACACTCGCTGAACTCCGAATCGCCCATCAAGCCACCGCTACCAGCCTGCAAGAACGCACCGTCGCGCTGCAGCAGGCGGAGTCTGCGAGTCGCCGCGCCGCGAGAAATCTGACCCTTGCTCTTGAGGCCTTCAATACGATCACCGACAACATCGCCGCTCGAGGACGCAGCTTAGAACTGCAAGATCTCGAACAAGCGGAACTTGATTCGCTCGGCTTTACGGATGCCGTACTCTCGCAGGCCGACGTCGATCTCCTGAACTCGTTACAACTTTTCTTCGAACGATTTGCCGCCGAAAATGCGACCGACCTGCGACTGGAGGCGGCTATCGCTCGACGACGAGTCGGCGAAATTGAACACCGCATCGGTAAATATGAGCAAGCAGCTCGATCGCTCAGCACGGGTCTCGCTGAATTCGAGGCGATTCGAAGTTTACCGGACATGGATCATAACAGGCATCGATTGCTGCGAGAGGAGTTCAAGGTTCGTGATGAACTGATTCGACTTGCGGTGCGTCGTGATCAATTCACCAAGGCCCAAGGAGACATGGAACGACTGCGCGAAGTGTTGCGAGACTTCCCGGAGTTTGCCGCATCCGCGCATGGCCGCTATGCTCTGGCTTCCTCTCTGACGAGCCTGGGCAGTGGCGGTTCCCGTTTGGCCTTAGAGCGAAATTTAAATGATCGCCGACGACGACCGTCGATCTCTTTCGATCGTCCTCCAGCCTTTGGTCCGCTGGCTTCAAATCCAATCAACACTCGTCGTGAACGTGACTTAGCTTACAACGCCGAAGCGATTCAATTACTTGAAGGGTTGACAGCCGAGGATCCGGGAGTGACACAGTATCAACTCGATCTTGCCCGCTGTTATCGCGATCGCATGCGACTAAGTCGAATGCTCGGCAAACAGCCCGACTTCGATTCGTCACTCGCCAAAGCCACGGCAATTCTACGTGCCCTTCTTGACGAGACTCCCGCTTCGGCACTGCTGAAATACGAACTCGCCAGCTTGTATGCTGGTAGTCTCACGTCGTCTGCCGGTGATGGCCATCGACTCGAAGAAGCGTTGAAACTTATCCAAGAGGTGCTCGGCCAATACCCGCTGGTACCGGAATATCAAACACTGCACGCATCACTGCTAGTCCGAGCTGCCTGGAAGACACCAACCACAAGTGAATCTCCCCTGGAACGACAACTGGAACGCGCGGAAGGAGGCATCGCCAAGCTCCAACAAGCCATCGCTATCCAGCAGGGATTAGTCGAGCGGTTTCCTGACATCCCGCTCTATGCCATCAATCTGCTTCTAACCAAAGTGCAGCTTGTCGAATTCCACGTGCAGTTTCGTCGTCCAGAGAGAGCCAAACAAGCACTGGCCGACGCCATCGCACTCGCCGAAAAGCTACTCGCTGTGAATGCCAGCCGGCAACCTGTAGTCCGAGTGATCTTAGATCGTTTACGCGAACGCCAAGCAGCCTTTGAGAGTCGTTCGGAATCTGCTTCTTAACCAGCTCGATGCTCCTGTAAGGAATCGTCGCCATGAAACGAATTGCCATTGCGGTTCTGCTGTCGCCACTGATTGCGAGTATCGCTTGGACCGCGAAGTCACCCATCCGAGAGGCTGCCGCGGAGACGGGAACGAAACCTGCCTGGACTACCGCTGAAGTGCGGGCCCCACAGGTTTCCTACCATCGATTTTCCAGCCCGACCGCAAAGTCAGACGTAAGCTATCACCTCTATCGACCCACCAGCTATGAAAAGGAATCGCAGCGTCGATTTCCGGTAGTCTACTGGCTGCACGGCTCCGGCGGCGGCCTGCCAGGAATTCCTAAAGTAGCGGAGCTGTTTACTGCCGCTATCGAAGCCGGTAAAACACCGCCCTGCTTGGTGGTCTTCGTCAATGGCTTAGTCGAAGGCATGTACGTGGATTGGAAAGATGGCTCGATGCCGCTGGAGACTGTCATCGTTCAAGACCTGATCCCTCACATCGATGCCACCTATCGCACGATCAGCAATCGCCAGGGTCGACTGCTCGATGGCTACAGCATGGGTGGCTACGGCGCCGCTCGACTGGGATTCAAATACACCGAGTTATTTGGTGCGATTTCGATCATGGGAGGTGGACCGTTGCAGCCAGAACTCATCCAAACACCGCGCGCCGGTCGACAACGTGCAGCCGAGGTCCTGCAGCGAGTTTACGGTGGAGATCAAGAGTACTTTCGATCTGTCAGTCCCCGTCGTTTCGCTGAACTGAATGCCGCCAAACTTAGCTCCGGATCACTTATTCGAGTCGTATGCGGCGAGCAAGATGAAACGTTCGCCAATAATCGAGCGTTTCATGAATACCTTGAACAATTGAAGATTCCCCACACTTGGACGGCACTCGCAGGCGTTGATCACAACCCACTGAAAACGGTGAACGCCCTAGGCGATCGTCACTGGGCTTTTTACCGCCAGGCGTTTGAACGACAGCGCAGCACGCCGAACACTACGGCACCGAGAGACACTGATTAGTTTCACGTGCCGACACTCAGACGCAGAATTCAGCGAAAGAACGTTCACCGTTCCGTGCCTCCGTGCCCTCTAAATCTCCGCCCAACTGGTGAACTAATTAGAATCGTTTAATCGAGCTTCTTCAGTAGGTCAGCAACTTTGGCCTCGAATATCTTTTGCCAAGGTGCGGCCAAGAGCGTATCGCTATCCTCCTGGGCATTCCCCACATTCTGTAGCTGTTCGTCCGTGGGAGCATAGTAGATGTAGCCATTCGTGTAGCCGGAGACAAACGTACGCGGATAGGGCGACGACTTTTTGATGTTGAGGCCAATTCGCACCGTTAACTCGCCAGGGAACGTCACCAACACGAACTCGCCCACTCGGACTCCTGAAACCTCCACATCAATCGTCCGCTTACCCGCTTCCAGGTTTTGCGCATGATGCATCTTCAGCAGTGCCAAGTTCGTCTGCACTCGCGTCAACTGCTCCATCACGAGGATGTTTCGAATATAGGCTTCGATATTACGACGATTGTCCGCATCCAGCTTTTCCAGATCACCTCGTCCAAGCTGTTTCTCATGTAGATAGCGATGCGAGTAAAACGCGGGATATTCACTCGTGAGGTTGTACTTGATCATCAAGGGCAAAAACGTCTTGAGATTTAAACTGGTACCTTTGAGTGACGCCAGCAATTCCATTTGCTCAGCTTGCAGAGTAATGATTCGCTGAGCCAAATCGGCTCGCGGTAACTCAAGCTGCTCAGCAAATACTTTGAGTGCAGCATGATCCTGGCATTTGATTTTGCGAAATGCACGTAGCGTACTGAGGCCGAGAAGATTACCTAGCGTCTCGGCATCGCGTGGCTGATCTACTTGCTTGTACATGATCGGATTAATATCGCCGCCACATCCTTGCCAAAATAGCGCGATCGCTCCATCACTCAAATTCTCTTCGATCACTTTGGACGAGAAACCGGTGATGTCCGCCGTGTTACCTCCGGTCGGCACTCCCTGGATCGGATGACAGGCGAACTGGTAGAGCACCGCTTTATTACGCCCCTCCAGCGTGTCCACTCGCAAAATCCCGATCTCAGGATCAATCGGTCCGACCGCTTCGACTTCTTCGTCTGGTGGCAAGGAATAGGCATGACGCACATCCGCCTCACGACCACTCTTCAGTTTCAGACGACGATTTTCCGAGATTCGGTCTTCATGACCAACACCCGTTCCCACTCGCACCGGCTCTAGATTGGCAAGTGCCTCGTTCACAGCCTTCACCGTTCGCTCGGCCACATCCCCACAAACGATGCCGTGGCAATGACTGGCATTAATAAGGATTTGATGAGCCTTGATGCCAGCTTGCTCGGCCAGTGCGGTGCGCACCTTTCCCAGATAGTCGTTGCGAATCGGACCGATCTCGCCGATCGCGACGGCGTCGACACTGACCAGCACAAGTGTTTGAGTGTCGTCCTTAATGACCAGCGCGCGTGCGTAGAGTCGATCGTTGACTGGCCCGGACTCTTCATGCGTGATGTCGATTTTTGCGGCACCGGCACGCAGTGGTGCGGCCACGACCGTTCGCACACCAAACAGGTTCAATCCCCAGCTGCATGAATCGGCTGAATCATCCCAGCCCGGAATACCACCCACCAATTGCAGTACTGCTGCAAGCATCAGAATCCTGCTGCATCGAAGGATACTCCGGCAAGCTCGATCAATTGAACTGCAGTGCAACAAGGCACGTGAATTTTTCCAGACCCTACATCGTTCAGCGATCATGTCCTAATCCTTCATTCCACCAGAATCGAAACCGTGGATAAGGCGAGTCACCGGCTCGTGGAAACTCACCTACCACCAAATCCAGATCACCGTCGGAATCACAATCGGCGAGCACGATCGTAGCATGGTTGAAATTACCCTGCTCTAAAACATGTCGCTGATAATCTCCATTTGACGCTCGCTCCAGCCAGACCAGTGAATGATGCTGCGTAGCATCGAATACGGTGAGTGGCTCTTGTGGCAGAAACGCCGAGACGACGATATCGATGTCGCCATCCGCATCCACATCTCCTGCCAACGCTCGATACGCTCCTGGCATCGCCGCTAAAAACTGATGGCGAAATGCAAGTTGCCCGTCATTCCAGAGAATCTGAACGCCGTGATAGGGCTTGATGTGCATGTTGTCGAACGTGTCACCGTTGGTGAATAGCACATCGAGGTCACCGTCTCGATCGAGATCGGCGAGTTCTAGGCCACTAGAACCGTAGGACGGATCATTCGCTTGCCACAATAACTGGCGCTGGAACGTGCCATCCGTTAGCCCCAAATAAGCTACCACGGCCTCTTTCTCTTGACTGATGAGAGCCACAAAATCAGGCCGGCCATCCTGGTTAAGGTCACAGGTGGGAACATGGATCGCGCCGGGAGTGGGATCAATCACCTGCCGACGAAACTTCTGCTCACTGGCGGTGCATCGTTCATTCCACAAGACCTGGATCTGGCCCGTACGATGCCAGCCAAATTCAGCGACAACTAAGTCAAGATCACCATCCTGATCGAAGTCAGCCGCACGTACATCTGCGACGCGCCCCAAGCCCGCTGCCAGTTCGAACGGCTCGTGACGCCGCTGCTGCTCGTCCCAGCGTAACCACATGACCTTGCCACCCGACTGATCCGCTGGTTCAAAACTACCCAGTTCCGCCACCAGGAAATCATCGCCTCCATCTCGATCAAGATCGATCACTTCCAGGTGAGCAATGTGGGCGAACTTGGCGAGCAGTTGCGGCTCGATCACCTGCTGTCCGGACAACGTCACTTGCCGTACATCGCCCAGTCGCATGTCACCACTCAAGATTCGCGCTGGTCGCCCATCGCCGGGTGGTACCCACAACAAATTGCTCGTCGACGGCAAGAGCAGCTTTTCCCCCAGTTCTCCCGCGGCTGGCCGCCAACGCACGGGCGACTTGGCGATCGTCTTCTCCGGAATGGGGATCTCGAATGTCTCCGGAGCTCGCTCACGATAGTAACGCACCACATCGACCATTCGAGGAACTTCCAAATCGGTGCGACGAGACTCAAAGTACAAACCGAATCCGCGCTGGATTTCCTCTGGCCAGGCGTCGCGCGGAAAAATATCGGGGCG
Source organism: Pirellulaceae bacterium (assembly GCA_044235425.1). Lineage (GTDB taxonomy): Bacteria > Planctomycetota > Planctomycetia > Pirellulales > Pirellulaceae > JBJSXJ01. Next base: position 148,457 of record JBIIHW010000002.1, on the reverse strand, counting down.
CGGAGTGGCATGGCAATTACCGCAGAAGGACTCCACCTGCTGCTCGATCCGCGCTACTTCCGCAGGGGTCCAGGGTGGCAAGGAATGCTGGGCCTCGAGGTTCACAACCGAGATAACCGCTGGTCCACTTTGCGACCGAGACGTGCAAGCGGTCGCCAAGGTCAAGCTGACTAGCAGCAGAACCAGCGGTTTGGCTTGGTGCCAGCAGCGAATCGATGACGAATCGAGTGTGAGCATACGAATCACCTTTGGACCCCCTCAGTCGCTCTTACTATAATGCATCGCACTGATGCCAGGTGATTCCCGGCCATTTCTTTTCATAGCTGGGAGCCCCCTGCTGTTCCCTCCTCCTTCGTTGACCTGCAGGAATTCGGCTACCCGTGAAAGTGTCCTCTCGACAACGCTGGTTTCTCCTCGTCGCCCTGCCGACGCTGCTGCTATTGCTCGGCTGGTGGCGTGGTGGTCCATGGACTCAATCGCTTGCGCGGCAAGCACTCCTCCGAAAAGACTTCGTTTCTGCCGCACGCTGGCTCAACCAAACCGAGCGATATTTTGGAGTGACAACCAATACATTGCTGCTGCGCGCTCGACTGGCTCGCCAGCAAGGTCGAATCGCAGACTGTCAGCGTCAACTGGAACTAGCTCAGCGCGCGGGCGGGAACGATCTTGCGGTGCTACGAGAACAACTGCTGCTCCAGGCGCAACTAGGTGAATTGCGCGGCTATCAGGCTTACTATCGTCAACTGGTGACGGAACCTGCTGAGGAATCTGTTGTAGTGCATGAAGCGTTCGCCATCGGCTTGCTCGTGACCGGCCGAGTAAATGAGGCAGTAGAGATTGTGGAACGGTGGCAAACAGAGGCACCGCAAGATGCACAGCCCCATTATCTGCTGGGGATCTTGCAGCGCGATATCGGCTGGCCGAGTAAGGCCCGCGATGAGTTTCGCGAGGCGCTGCGACTGCAGCCGGACCATCCTCAAGCGGCGCTCGAATTGGCCGTGCAACTCACTCGTACGCATGAGTACGTCGAGGCCGGCAGCTACTATGCCATCGCACTCCGCAACCCCCTCACCGAACCCCAAGCTCGTGTCGGCCTCTCGCACTGCCAGCGCATGGTGGGCAACACCCAAGCCGCTCGCCAGACGCTCGAGCCACTGGTCGAGCAGCCACGTCCGAATTTAGGAGCGATGGCAGAGCTGGGAAGTGTGGAGTTGATGGATGGTAATTACGAGAAATCACTGCAATGGACTGCACGAGCTCGGGCCATCATGCCGCGCAGCAGCGAACTGAACTACACTTATGCCGCTGCGCTCGCGGCCTTGGGTCGTCATCAGGAAGCCGAAGCCGCATTCAAATTTGCGATCGAAGCGCGGCGCGCCAGTCGCCGAGTGAAGAACTTAACCGAAATCGCAGGAGCACACGCCGATGATCCAGCGATCTCCGTGGAACTCGCCCAGATTGCCCTGGAATTCGGTGAACCCGGCGATGCCGCTCGCTGGACTCAACGAGCCTTGCAGCAGAATCCACAATATGAACCTGCTCGAGCACTCATTTCCCAATGATCCGGAACTAGTCGAGGAAGTCGCCTTCCTCTAACCGCTCGGGGACGTACGTTTCGGTGACGTAGCTGATGTCCTTGCTGATGAGCGCTTCGACTTCCAGCTTGAAGTTGTTTTTGAGCATCAGATCAATTTCTTTTTGCCACGCTTTTTTGTTGGCAAACCAGGGATACTGAGCGATCTGTTGTGCACGCTTGATATCCTGTTCATTCAATTTGATCTGCACGCTGTTACTTAGCTTGCAGCGCTGAAAGTCGCTGCTACGCAGTCCCAAAAAACGCGCATTGGGGATGGCCATACGCCGGGACTCATAAGCCAGGTTAATCGATCCTTGCTTGATCACACTGTAGATGTAGTAACCCCAGGGATCATTGTCGAGCAGGCAGTAAATGGGCAGCTGCAGTTCGTCGTGGAGACGATTGAGCATGCGCCGCACACCACGGGGTGGCTGCCCGCTTCCATGAGTCAAAATACAGCGGTTCTTTTCCCAGAACCGGTCCTCATTGAAACGCTGCCAAACCGTATCTTTTTCCACATGCAGAATGAAGTCCGCATCGCATTTCTTGAATTGAATAATGTCTGGTTCGACAATCGAGGGAATGCCGTAACCTCCGGAGCCCATCCGGGAGCAATCAATTTCGTCGCCTTTATCAACCAGCGTAATCTTGCCGACCATTTCACCGCGCTTCTGTGCGTAGAGGTGGAGTTCTTCGCGCAGCGCATCCAGCATCACCTCCACATCTTCGATGATCGGATCACTTTCGGCCTGATCAGAAAATGTCTCCTCCGACGTGCCTTCAATCGTATGCTTCAGCAAATAGTAAAGACCTCGGATACTCGTCGATTTCCCCTGCTCGATCAGCTGTTTGCAGCCGGACGCCACGAGCACAGTCTGCATGAAACTCTTCGCCTGCGACAAGTTGAAAAGTTCGCGGCGGTTTGATCCACCTCCCATCTCAATGATTTTGCGCGACTGATTGAAGCGCACGTTCGAGAGCGAGCGGGAGGGGATATCCATGTGCGGCGCGCGACTGCGCTCCGCAAATTCAACCACCTGCGTGGCCAAGTCACGGAGAGCTCCCATCGTGCGTTTGTCTTTGTCAGAAACCTTACCGGACGCGGAACTTGCTTTACTGGATTTCTTCGCCATGGAACCAACCAAGTTAAACTGAATCTGATGACTCGCCGACAATCAACACGTTGTCGCCGAAATCCTCCTCCGACTCCACCTTCTTGTTACCTCGATCATCAAATCGAGTGTCGGCCTCTGCCGTTTTGCGTTTGGCAACATGCAGCAGGCGCTCGTACAACGAGCTGCGATGTTTGTCATCCAGGTCTTGGATCGTGCCTACCGCCTGCGCCACCTCACCCAAATAACGCAGGAAGATCGAACGTCGCTCGCCCTCCTGCTTCACTCGATTACGACGATTTAAATAAAGTGCCAACTTGCGGCCAACCGCCTGCAAACCCAGTCGCAACTCTTTTTGAATTTCAGGATAAGCAGCAATCGCCTCTTTCGATTCACTCGTAAAAGGCACCCATACACTCGCCACATGCACCATCACCGTGATGGGTCCGTGAGGTAACTGACCGCGTGACTGATGCAACCCGTAAGAACGCCAGTTATTGGCAATCACCGACTGCGTAATCGCGCAGGCTGCTGGCTGAAACTGCAGCGGCACTCGATTCGCATACCGCAACACCTGCATCGTCTGTCCATCGCTGAAATTTACATTCTTCATCGCCGAATGCAGCTGAGCGATTTCATCTTTTTTCATCCGTGCAGGACTTTGACGAGTGCCCATTTTGGCAACGTTCAGAATCTTCTCCGCCGCATCACTGCCGATGCCATCGAACGTGTTCAGCAGGAATTGCCGCAGCGTCCGCGCATCGCTTTCCAATAATAATTCGGTGAGTGCTTCGAGCGTCACTTTTTGCGCGGTGCTCGAACCACCGTAAGCCAGTCCTACCTCGATCAGAAACGGATTACCGCGATAAACCGCTGGTGGCCGTGTGGCCGCACAATAAAACTCGCCCGGTACAACCTGATGTAAGCCCTTCAAGATCAACGGCTCACCAATCGGTACCAAACAGTCCGTGGCCGGTGAACTAATGCGAGTGGTTTGAATTGCTTGATAGAGCGAATCGGCTTCCTGACGACCGATCCGCTTGGGATTCGCCCGAGTGCTGATCTTGGCCGCTTCACAGACCGTGCGCGCCACGCTCGACGTCACCCGCGAAAATGACTCCGTCAAAAACTGACTGATCGTTCCCGCTGGGGTGTCCTTGAGCATCGTCACCAATCGCCCCAACTCCACGCCGTATGGATGAGGCTTGATTTCCTTGGGCTCGGGCGGCAAGGTTTCCGTTGAACGACTGTAGGTTGTCTCCTCCCCATCCGCGTCGCGATAGTGAATCGTCACATGCGGATTGGCAATCGCCGTCTGCTCCAGGTATTCATCCACACTGCCACGACCACGAATGTAACGACCTTCCAGTTCAATAGTGACTCGCGTGCCACTCTTCACTTCAGGACCTAAACGCGGAGCAGCCGCGGTGGTGGAAGCGGCGGCGGCATCTGCGGTATCAGTGGAGCTGCTGGTGGTGCTGGTAGCAGCGGAGGCTTTGGTCTTGGTCACGGCAGGATAGTGAGCGACCCAATCGATACCGCGATCCGCAATATATTTGTGCCCCTTTTCGCCCGCCGGAATATCTTCCCCCTCGCCCTTGCCGTTGATGATCTCGGGCAAATTACGTTTCGTGTCAATCTGCAGCTCGAAATAGTGAGCCGGCTTACGCGGCGACGTTTTGGAAATAATGCGCACCGGCTTGCCCGTCGTCAGCATGCCGTACATCCCCGCCGCACTGATGCCAATCCCCTGCTGACCACGACTCATCCGCAGCCGATGAAACTTTGAGCCATACAGCAGCTTGCCGAAGATGAGCGGAATCTGTTTTTTCACGATGCCAGGACCATTATCCTGCACCCCAACTTTGAACCGGTTATTGCCCGTCGGCTCAATTGACACCCAAATCTCCGGAACAATTCCCGCTTCTTCGCAGGCATCGAGCGAATTGTCGACCGCTTCCTTCACCGTCGTCAGCAGCGCTTTACGCGGATTGTCAAACCCGAGCAGATGGCGGTTCTTGGCAAAGAACTCGCTCACCGAAATATCTCGCTGCTTGGCCGCCATCGACTCGGCTGTCACGCGCCGGCGCGATTCACCACGCCCAGTCGCCGGCCCACGGTTGGCAGTGCCCGAGTCCTGGGGCTCATGATCTTGAGCTGCCGGATCTGAAGCTGCCTGTTCCGAGTCCAAATCAGCGGCGGCTGCGGCTTGATCAGAGGATGATTTCTTTTGCTGAGACAACGTAGGTACTCCGTTACCGACGGGTGAATGCCAGCGAGCGATGCGTTCATCGTGCTAAACAGCAGGGATTATAGCGACTTTGCCGACCGGCTCCCAGTCGGTTAGGACGCTAGAACTGGCAGACTGGGTAAGATTGCCATTTTGGGAAAACAAAGGTTCACCGGCGGAAATCGATCTGCCGACAAGATAATTACCAAGGGGACGCCAGTTCCCTGGCCTACCTAAACTACGCTTAACCCGCCAATTCACGTCGAGAGGGAACTCGCAACGTGCGGCCCCCGGGGGCCGCAGCTTCGCGCTCTCTCCCCCTCGACTGCGACTCGGTCGAATCATTCAAGGAGCACCGCGATGCGTTGCGATTTCCGTCGGTTACGCCGATTCACTGCCTTGCTGGCTGTGGCCGGCAGTGCGCTGTTCTTCTCTCACACGCTAACCAACTCCAGCGTGGCTCGAGCTGGCGACGAACCCAAGGTCGTGAGCGGCGACGAAGCCGAAGTGATCTCGGAATCCGGCGACTATGCAGGAACGGCCGGCGTGCGTAGCCGACTGCAGGCCGGAGCTGCTCATTTGGGTCACGGTCATTTGGGTCACGGACATGTCGCCCCAGTTCTGAACGGTCGCGGAGCGGCCGGGCGGTATCCTTATGGAGCGGGTATTGGTAGTCGACTGCATGGCCAGATCACGGACGATGCCAGCTGCAAACCGTACTACTACGGGCAACCAGACCTGTTCTACAACTACTTTGCGGGCTCCAACTGCAGTCCTCAGGGTGCTCAGCTGTATGTCTCGCCGGGACCGATTCCCCAGCACGTCGGACATACCTACATCACCTATCAACCGCTCATGCCACATGAGTTCATGTATCCACATCATCGCACCTATCATCGTGAATATGACGATGGCCGCGGCTTCACCCGCGCCAGCGTGCACTGGTATGCACCGCCCTTCAAAGGCACGGTGTCTCACGTTCACCAGTTCCTACGCCTTCCGCGCTAACATCCGGTTCCTACTGCGACGCAATCCGGTAACAACCTGACAACCCTCGATCCTATTACCTTGAACTTGTCCCGATTACGGATGAATTGATCATGAAACGGACTTTCTCACTCCTGACACTGGCGATCGCAGCGTTCGTTCTGTTGACGACCACGATGGCGACGGCCGGCCATCCTCGTCACGCTGAGCTAAACGCCAACCGTCAAGCGCGCCGCATGGCATGGCATACGGAATATCAGCACACGGCTTCTGGCTATCCGGTTCCGCTGGTGGTTCCGCCACAGGCGAATTCGTCGGCCGAATGGAGCTGGGGCGTAGCCCAATCGACCGTGCGTCCAATCTACCCGCAGTTTCGTCGGCCCTTCGGGACCAATGGCGGTGCGGAAGGACTGGAATATCAGGGCACTGGTTTCTACGGCACACCGCTGTGGCCCAGTCACACTCGTCAGTTTGGCGTAGCCCCCGTACGCTCCCCCTGGTAAGGACCGCAAAACTAGACACTAGCGCTGTGTGGCTGACACTAGCGCTTTGTAGCTGACGCTAGCGCTGTGTGGCTGACACTAGCGCTGTGTGGCTGACACTAGCGCTGTGTGGCTGACACTAGCGCTGTGTAGCTGACACTAGCGCTTTGTGGCTGACGCTAGCGCTTTGTGGCTGACGCTAGCGCTGTGTGGCTGATGAATGATTCATCTTGTTGAATCAGACATCCACGGCCAGTTTTCGCCGAGTTCATTTCAGACTGGGCCAGCTTAGCTGCAGATCATTCATACCAGCTTGAATCGTCGATTCGACTTTTCCTGGCACCACATGGTGGTCAGGAATGGTCGGTCGCGGCTCGACCGACCCTAGATTGATGAGCGTCACTCGATTCAATCCCACGGCAGGTCCGCGATGGGCTGGGATGCTGAAGCGACCACTCGAGACCATGGTCCAAGCGAGTGGTTGCCGTGGATCGTCGGTTTGAAAGGCGATCATTCCCCAGCGCAGTGGCGTACCCGCGACGGTGACGCTGCCCTGCACAGCTGCTCGCGTTGTGGCGGATAAGATGCCACGGGCTCGCAGCCAATCTGCGAGTCGATCCTTCCAGCCGAAGGTGGCGGGATCGGCGGGCGACAGCCCTACTCCATGTGGCCCAACTTCGTACAGATGCAGTTCACAAGGCACTTTCGCTCGTCGCAATGCCGCAAAAAATGCCAAGCTGTTTTCGGGCGGTACACCGGTGTCATCTGCGGTGTGGAACAGGAATGTCGGTGGTGTCTGTTCCGTCACCTGCCGTTCATTCGATAAGGACTCGACAAGCTTTGGATCAGGATCGGGGCCGAGTAGATTTCTTTTGGATCCCGCATGCCCGAAGGACTCGGTGAAAGAGATGACGGGATAACAGAGCACGGCGAAATCAGGGCGGCAGCTCAACCGATCGACAGGATCGGCGGCGTCGCTCTGACCGGCATCAAAATGGGTCGCGGCAGTGGAGGCGAGATGGCCACCCGCCGAGAATCCCATCACACCCACTCGTCGCGGATCTAGATGCCAGTTCTGCGACTGGGCACGGAGGGTACGAATGGCCCGCTGCAGATCGGCCAGCGGTGCGGGATGACGATAGCGCGGTGCGAGGCGATACTTCAGCACGACTCCGGCCACGCCGATCGTATTGAGCCAGCGCGCCACTTGATGCCCCTCGTGGTCATATGCCAGAATTCCATAGCCACCGCCGGGGCAGATCACCACGGCAGCGCCCGTCGCTTTATCGGCAGCAGGCAGGTAGACGCGAATATCCGGCTGGTCTGCCTCTTCATTTCCAACCGCGCCGGGAGCGCCTTGTGGCCAAAGGCGAACCGCCGCCGGCGCCAAAGTCTTGTCCGCCTCTTGAGCGTTCGCTCCATGATTAGCGAGTAGCACGGTTATGATCGCCAACACAACCAGCTGCCACGGCCGCCGGTTCGAAACCTCTCGCTGACCAATACGCTGCTGAATGTTACTCGTTCGCATGAAAAACTTCCTCTTGGTCACTGGACACTAACCAACCTAAATCCGAATGAATAGTTTTCGCCGATACATCCAATAACAAACGCACCAAAGAAGGAACAGGATCAAACAGCGCTCCAAGAATGGAGCGTATGGGCCTTGGTCACCGAGCGAGGTGTAGACGAGTCCCTGTTTCCAGCCGAACATCGTATCGATCGTGGTGAAATGGGTTTTCAGCGCCGACTTCAAAAAGGGGCGACTGAGCTGGGACATCACATACATGGCGATGGAATTCATCCCGACGACTACCAGCGGCCATGACCACTTGCGATATCCACGAATATCAATCACCCAATAAAACGCGGCCAAAATGAAAAACGTCCAACCACCACTGAAGAGCGTCCAGGTGGGCGTCCAAATGCGTTTGATCGTCGGACAAATGGTGTATTGTCCCAGAAGCCGCGGCACTAGGTCGGGCCAAATCATGGTGTCAAAGGGCAGCACCAGCGCGAAACAGACGATACCGCCCCAAATAAGAAAGCGTAGCTTTTGTAACGATCCCAGCACAGAGTTACAAAGTACGGTGCCGGCCATCAATCCAAGAATCATGGTAGCCAGTGACGGAATGAAATTCGTGGTCTGATAGCCTCCAGCATTAAACCAAAACTTCCATCCCCCGATCTCATCGCCGCTGCGAGGAAACAGATTGAGAAACTGCCGATCAAAATCAGCCGCTGCATTTGTGTGCTTGTTCCAACGCTTCGCAAATCCTCGAAAGGTATTCGTGCCGTTGAATTCCTGTTCGCCAGCCTGTTGTACGATCACGGTTTTTAGAATCTCCGTCTCTGTGTGGGTATGGGAGAAGACGGCAAACCAGGACCAGTACAGAGTAAGAATCACACCGGCTACCAATCCTTGACGCGCCAACAGCACCCAAAGTTTCTGCTGAGGATTACATCGATCACTCAAATAGAAGAGAAAGAAATAGCCCAGGCCGATTTGGGTGAGGACGTTGACGAACGTGAAGTTTGTCAGCGGCGCGTTCGTGCTGGATAAGAAGATACCGAGTGCCACCAGCGCCAGTGAACGCCACAACACATGCAGCCAGCGCCATCCCGGTGCATGCCCGAGTGACTGGCGACGAAGATTTGAAAACGGCATCGCCACGCCCACCATGAACATGAAAGAAGGCTGAATCAAATCCCAGAACGAACAGCCCACCCAGGCCACATGTTCAAACTGATACCCCAGCGACTGAATCAGTAACCGCCAGACCTTTCCGAAGATTGAGTTGCCAAATTGATGGATGACGTTTTCGTTGTTGGCAAGTTGAGTAAAGCCGAGTCCAGCCGAGGCCATCGCCATCATGATGAAGCCGCGGTAGGCGTCGAGCGATAGCAAACGTACCATTGTCGGCGCCGCATCGGCTCCAGTAGCCGCCGCATGCACGGCCTGCATCGACCGCTCGTCCGCGGGTGAGGAAGACCGGATAGAGTCGCGCGGAATCGGTGCCGAGCTTCCCGGTCGATCGATTGGTAACGTTACCCGAAACTCGCGCACTTGTGGTGGTTCAGCATCACCCATGAACACGCACCCTGTTGATCCCGATTGTTTTTACCTCTAAGTCAAGCGGGGCGGTGGCCCGAGGACGACCGTCCGCTGAAACTGGCGAGGGATTGTAACATGCACGAAAAAGAATCGCCGCGCTACTTCGCTTTGATTTGCGGACCGTTATAATGCCGCCCCGCAGAGTGTTATCCAACGAATACCGCTCGCCTACCCCGCCGTACGGGCTCGCCCCCACTCCACAAGGAACCACACCCGTGATGCAGAATCGTCCCACCGGTGTTCGGCATATCGTCATGACCTTTCTGGGGTTCCTCGCCTTCCTCACTTATTTCGATCGCATCTGCATCGCCGAAGCGACTCAGTACATTGAGAAAGATCTCAATCTGACGAGCAGCCAAATGGGACTTATCATGGGCGCCTTCTGGTTGTCGTATGCTCTGTTCGAATTACCTGCGGGTTGGATGGGCGACAAGTATGGTCCGCGAGTGACGCTCACGCGCATCGTATTGGGCTGGTCGTTCTTCACAGCGTTATCGGGGGTTGCCCGCGGTTTCTGGTCGCTCATTACCTGTCGCTTTTTGTTTGGCGCCGGAGAGGCGGGTGCGTTTCCCAACATGGCACGCATTCAATCACAATGGCTGCCTGTCGCATCTCGTCCTCGCGCCGGCGGATTGCTCTGGATGCTGGCTCGCTGGGGTGGAGCGTTTTCCTATCCAATCTTTGGCTTGCTGATGGTCGCTTTCAGTTCCAATACGTTCCGTGACACGGTCCGCCAGCTTCCCGGACTGGGATTCCTGGCGGAACAAGCCGCCTGGCGTCTCAGCTTCTGGGCTGCGGGACTGGTGGGAGTGCTCTGGTGCATCTGCTTCTACGCTTGGTTTCGTGATCATCCCTCCGAGAAGGCTTCTGTTAACGCCGAGGAATTGGAGCTGATCACACGCGGCGCTCCACCAGCGGAACAAGGCCATGGCATGCCGAGCCACTTGTGGGGCAAACTACTCACCAATCGCAGCCTTATCGCCCTCGGTATCCTCTACCTCTGCGGCAGCTTCGGCTGGTCTTTTTTCGCCAGCTGGATGCCTAAGTATTTGAAAGAAATCGAGACTGCTCAGGTAGCGCGTACCGCTACCGATGATCCCGCGGCCGAGAAAGTGCAACGTTCCGTATCGGCGGCGGTGAAGGCACCTTCAAAACCTCAAGCAGAGACAGCCCCGGCGGTCGCCCTAGATCCACAGCCCGCACAGCCAACCAGACCAGCCGTGAACGTAAACTGGAAAGGCGCTTTGCCTCTCTTCTTTGGCGGCATCTCCTGCCTCATCGGAGGCGCACTCTGCAATTGGCTGGTAGCGAAATATGGTAAAGCAAACAAATGGACACGAGCCATCTTTCCCATGTCTGGCTACGTAATGGCCGCACTGGCGATGGCTTTCATTCCGTTCGTGAAAACCCCCACTCAAGCGATCGTGCTCTTGTGCCTGGCCGAAGTGGCTCACGATTTTGGACAAGGTGCGAATTGGGCGACGATCGTCGATATCGGTGGACGCTACGCCGGTGTCGCCGCAGGACTCATCAATACCATTGGCAACATGGGAAACGCTTTTCAGCCCTATATTGGCGCTCAAATTAAGGACAACTTCGGCTGGTCGACACTCTTCGGCGTCTATAGCTGTGCGTTCTTGATGGCGGCCGCCATGTGGATTTTTATTGATCCTCGCCGTACCTTTTACGGCGAAACCAATGTCACCTCAGATGTCACCTCAGACGAAAGCTAATCATGACAGCACAACAACGAGCGGAAGCAGCGGGCATCACGTTTACCAAAAAGACGGAGAAGGGTTATTTGAACCTCTGTATTCGCAGTGGCTCGCAACTGCTCACCTCCGGCCACGTCAGCGACCTGAAGGGAAAACTCGGCGCCAACATGACTGTCGCTCAAGGTTATGAAGCAGCGCGGCAATGCGCCGTCAAGATTCTGCAATCCGTGTGGGATTGCCACGGCACGCTGAACGGCCTGCGCGTGATCAAGGTCCTGGGCTGCGTCAACTCCACACTGGAATTCACCGATCAGCATCTCGTCATCAACGGCTGCTCCGATCTGCTCCATGAAATCTTCGGCAAAGAAACCGACGGCTATCATGCTCGCAGCGCCCTCGGCTTCGCCAATCTACCCACCGGTGCTGCGGTAGAGGTCGAAGCGATTTTCGAAGTCTTGCCGAGCTAATGCTCAGCCAATGCTTGCGCTTGAGAAAAACTTGAACGCTTCCATACTCGGGATTGCCTGCGATTCAGACTCCGCAGGCAATCCAAACAAGCTCGCGCAGGCCTTCTTCGGATGAGTCGCGTTTTGTACGCACGCCTCTAATAGCCACCCTTAAAAAGTTTGCGGCCGACATTCGCTTGGTAACTGGTCCAGCGACTGTCGCCACTGACATCCTCGCGCAGAAGCAGTCCTGCACTCTGCATACGTGCATCGAGGTTGTCCAGGAAGTGCAAGGCGATCGCTTCCAGTGTCATGGGCAACGTGGGGCTGCCAAACTCATATTGCCCATGATGACTCACGACCATGTGCTTGACTCGCAGCCGCAATTCCTCCGGTATGTCCTCGCCCAGACTCTGCTCTGTCTCCCGCATCTTCTCGTTTAATAACTCCACGCCTAGCACAATGTGGCCGATCAATTGCCCTTCATCGCTGTAGCTGAACTCCCGCTCAAAAGAGAGCTCTTTGACCTTACCGAGATCGTGCAAGAAGATGCCGATCTTGAGCAGATCGAGATCAAGCTGTGGATAGCTCGGGGAAATCGCCTGAGCGACATCGAGCATATTGACGACATGGTCGAGTAATCCACCTCGATAAGCATGATGGTTCTTGATGCCGGCGGGCGCAGAGGTCAGCAAAGCCACCAGTGACTGATCCAGCAGGAAACTTTCGGCCAGCGCTCTCAGGTAGCGATTCCGCAGTCCTTGTAAATGATTTCGCAGTCGCTCCGTTTGCCGCTCAATGTGCGCCGAATCAATGGTTGTGAAATCACTTTCGGTAACCTCTTCGCTGGGCACTCGTTCCACATGCCGGACGATCATCTGCAGCGAGTTGTTGTAATTTTGAGTGGTCCCGCGAATGCGTACATAATCACCCGCTTCGAAGCCATCAGCCACCGCATCGGTTGCGTTCCAGAGCATGCCGGTAAGTGTTCCGGAGCGATCGGTCAACCGCAATTGCAGATACATGCTGCCCTGGCGATTCGTACGCTGCTGTTTATCCGACAGCAGAAACACTTCATCAATTGCTTCCTGCTCGGTCAACTCCTGAATGAATCGTCGCGACATTCCTGGCCCCACTCTGTTCCTTGCTCGCCACCGCTCGCTGGAAAGCCGACCAACCCGGCCCTCTCGTCAGCGAGCTCACGATTGTAGGCCAGAGATCCTCCGGCTGACGAGGGGCAATGAGACGAGGGGCAAATGAGACGAGGGGCAAATGAGACGGGGGAAAATGAGACGAGGGGCAAATGAGACGGGGGCAATAACAGGTACCATTCGGCACCGGCAATTACGACGTGGCCCGCTGAGCCTCCGTGAGGAACTGGTAGGCGCGGCGCGCGGCATTCACCGCGTCATGACTGTGTCGACTTAGTTCCACATGCAGTCCACCCCGATAATGCACCTCCGCGAGTGCCGCAAGTGGTTCCCGAAACTCCATTTCACCTTCGCCAAACATCAGATGCTCGTGGACTCCCGCTTTCATATCTTCCAGATGAGTATTCACGATTTGCTGTCCGTAGCGGCGAATAAAGTCCGCAACCGGAACCTCACGCTGACAATGCAGATGACCGAGATCCAGCGTCAACTGAAAATGAGATGCCGCGACGTTCGCTTGTAACTCATCAAAACGGGCCATCGTGTCGATGAGCATTCCGGGCTCTGGTTCAAATCCAATCGTCACTTGCCGCTGCCTCGCATACTCCACCACCGGCAGGATCGATTCCAACAGACGTTCCATCGCCGCTGCGCGACTGGCCCCGTCGTGTACGACCCCCGACCAAAACGAGACGCAGTCACTGCCCAGCTCGCTCGCGATATCAATCGCTCGACATAAAAAATCGACTCGCACCGCTCGCGCGTCCCGCGCGGGTGAGACTAAGGTCGGTTCATGTTTACGGCGTGGATCAAGCAAAAAACGCGCACCTGTCTCAATCACACTTGCGAATTGATAACGCTGCAAACAGCGTGCAATACGAGCCAGTTGCCGACGAAAATCGTCGCTGTAGGGATTCAACCAGCCATGATCCAGTGTCAGCGCGATGCTGCGGTAGCCGAGTTCGGCGAGCAGTTCCAAGCCCTGCTCGGGATCGTGATGAGCCAAACCGTTTGTGTTGTAACCCAGTTTCACAGTACAGCTTTTTTTTAAAGAAAATCGATCGACATCAGGTGGAGTAAACCCAGCGTCCTAGCAGCAGCATCGGTACGATCAACGCGACGGTTACCAACGCCCATTCACGCGAGCCGGCCGCCAAACAGATGGAAGCGTCGAGAATAATCAGGGAGGCGATGCAATTCTTGATCGCCGCCTGCACGCGCTGCGGTGTGGGATTCATCACCGCTGCCAGACATCGCTTGGCGATCGGCAGAAACAGCATGCTGAGCAGTGCCGGCCAAAACATCTCGGCCCTGGGCAATGCCACTCGTCCATATTCCCCACCCCACCGCGGATAAAATGCAATGAGCAGAAACCCGGCGGCCATGACGAAGATCGACAAGATCAGCGGCAGGCGATTACTCGTCTCGGCCTCCGTACGCGCAAACCAGGTAACACCGACGATGTACGTACCCACTCCGGCGGCGACCATGAGCTGAGCTGGCTCGTATCCCAGTCGCCAGAGGTGAGCGGTATCCACGTGCGCAGCAAGACTCATTCCCAGCAGCACGTTGAAAAAACGACAACTACCCATGCTGATCGGACCCAACCAGGTGCGTTTAAGTCCCGCGTCGTAGCCGACGATGCAAATTGCCAGCAGCAATGCCACCGCGCCGCTACGCCAAGCAAGTGCCGCTTGATGGGGCCCTGCAAACATCGCCGCTCCCGCTGCCAACACTCCACCAATCAACAGCGTATAACCAAGTTGACTCGCCCAGCGCGAATCGATTCGTCCCGCAGGCAAAGGTCGCTGCGGACGCTCCACTCGATCAATCTCCAGATCGTAGACGTCATTGAGCACCATGCCGGAGGTGTAGAGTGCCGCGGAGGCCAGGAGCAGCAATACTCGCGCCGCCAATGTGCCCCAGTCAGGAAAGGCCATTCCCTGCTGCACGAAGGCATATCCCATGAGGATGTCGGCCATCGCTGTGAAGACGTTCGGCAGTCGACAAAGTCGTAAATAGTCCAACATCAACTCACCCACAATCAATCTGCGATGCTGTCATCATGGCCGTCACGTCATGCCCAACGCGTTGTCTGCCGCCCACAGAGCGCAACAAGTTTACTACGAACTAGCACTACGATAGCGATTTAGAGCCAACAGGAATACTCGCCGCGATACCAGCACGCTCGTGATGGTCGCAAGGACTGCAAACAACGCCAACGAAAAATTTTCAGGATGCAGTGGTTGTGCGAGGAGCCGGGCAGGAACGTTCACCACGATGAGCACGGGTAGTAGGTATGTGAAGACCATCCGCAGCGGCGAACCCCAACGTCCAGCGTAGATTTCCATGGGATAGCGCGAGAAGTTGGTGATGTAGAACCAGAAGTCATAAAGCGTCTGATTGCGTCCCATCCAGATACTAGTCGCCGATAACGTAATCATCACGCTATACAGAATTGCCACTCCGCAAAGCACATAGAGTGGATAGATAAACAGAATCGAGCCGCTGAGCTGTAGCGGCTG
The DNA here is from genome assembly GCA_044235425.1 of Pirellulaceae bacterium. Lineage (GTDB taxonomy): Bacteria > Planctomycetota > Planctomycetia > Pirellulales > Pirellulaceae > JBJSXJ01. The sequence goes on along the minus strand of JBIIHW010000002.1, from coordinate 133,121 downwards.
CTCAGCGCGCTGCGTCATCACCAGCAAACTGTATCCCAGGAGTCCAAGTCCCAAAACGAAATTGGAGAGCGACGACCAATCCACTTTCTGGAGCGAAATCAAAAACTGAGTGTCGATGGGTTTGAGTAACGCAAAGTCTAAGCGCCCGGTACGGATGAGTTCGCTGAACTCTTCGCAATTGGGCATGAAAAATGTTTGCACGATGCTGTTGACGAGCATCGTGGTGCTGAGAAACACGAAGAACTCGTACTGCCCCCAACCACTCGCTCGACCAATCTGATCCGTGTGCTGGAAAATGATGATGTAGAAACCAAGATTCATCAAAGCCCAAGACAGACTCGAAATGCACTCAATGACAAAATTCAAACGAAACGTCATGTCGCGCACCAAACTGTTGCGCGCGAATGTGAAGAAGACCTGCAGATAAGAGGGACCCGGTGCTGTCATCCGCTCTTCTTAACCTCCATAACCGCTGTACTGCCGAATCCCTCGTTGCAGTAACACGCGCGCGGCCACCATGAAAAACAGAACCCAGCAGACCTCCAGCAACAGTGCTCGCCCCAGCGACTCACTCTCGTACTTCCCCAAAAACACCGCCGCGGGAAAGTAGGCCAGATACTGCAGCGGTGACCAAGCGACCAGCGAATGCCAGGGCTCATTCAGCATATCCAGGGGAAACATGTGACCAGAAAGAAAGAAGTTGAACAGCATATAGACAAACAACAGCGAGCTGACTTCCAGAAACCAGAAGCCCATGAGTCCCAGCGTCGCCTCCAGAAAAAATCCTAAGATGAAGCTCAGCAGCAGGGATGCCACAAAGGCCAATGCCGTGACGATCGAATGAGTAGCCGCGGTCGCGGGTAAATCGACGAAGTAATTGCGACAAAGAAAAAAGACCAGCGCAAACGGAGCAATTGCCACGGCATAATAGGCCAGTTTGTGAGCGATGCGAGCGAGCAGAAGAAAGCCGAGCATATCGACGGGCTGGATGAGATATTTTTTGATCTCGCCTTCGCGCACTTGACGGGCGATTCCCGAAGCCAAGCCTGGCATGCTGCTAAAGGCGCGACTGATCATCGTCAGCAGGTAGTAGGCCACAAATGCTTCATAGCGGTATCCCGCCAGTTCCTCCTTGCCACTCGCCTCAAATACCGCAAACCACAAAAAAATCTGCGTGATGATCGGCAGAAATCGCATGAGTGTGCCCATGGCGAAATCGGCGCGATAGACGAGGCGTTCTTCGAGGCAGATCCTCAGAATCGTCCACCAGGTTTGCAGTTTGGCATACATGATCGATGGCTCAGCGCTGAGTGTCTGCGGAGTTTTTTGCGGCTTCACCAACCTGGCTGAAGACTTCGGCGATGACTTGCTCAAGCGGCGGATCCTCGACGGCCACATCTTCGATCGAGTAGCGTGAGAGAATAGTGGCCAGGATTTTCGGAATCGCCGTCCTCTCAATGCGAATCTTCACCCGCGGTGACCGCACCTCGATCACCTCTCCCAACTGCCCCAAGTCACTGGGCACACTCTCAGCCTGAGTCTGTTCGGCAAACTGTAAGGTCACGATTTTGTAGCCGCTGAAGCGATCCACAATCCCAGCTAGCGACCCATCGTAGTGAATTCGACCTTGAGCAATGATGACCACTCGCTGACAAAGCGCCGCCACATCTTTCATGTAATGGCTGGTGAGCAGGATCGTGATTCGACGCTCTTCTTGATAACGTTTCAGAAATTGCTGAATGTTATGTTGAGCGACGACATCCAAGCCAATCGTCGGCTCATCGAGAAACAACACATCGGGTGAATGCAGGAGCGCCGCGGACAACTCCATCTTCATCCGTTCACCCAGCGACAACTCGCGTACGGGCTGCTTCAGCAGTCGGCCGATATCGAGCAATTCACAGAGTTCGCCCAGCGTGCGATCGAAATCCTGTCGATCGATCCGATAGATCTGCTGATGCAGCCGAAAGGATTCTTGAGCGGGCAGGTCCCACCAGAGCTGATTTTTTTGCCCCATGACTAAGGCAAAGCGTCGACGGTAAGCATTCTCGCGTTTCCACGGTACAAAGCCCATCACCCGCGCCGAACCGCTCGTCGGATTAATCACGCCCGACAGCAGTTTCAAGGTAGTCGTTTTGCCGGCCCCATTGGGTCCCAGAAACGCCACGAACTCACCCTGCTCTACTTGCAAATCGATCGCTCGAACCGCCTCGACCTCGCGATATTCGCGTCGCCACAAGCCGCGCAGCGACGCTGCCAGACCTTCGTTCTTCTGATACACGCGGTAGGACTTGGTCAGTCCAGCAATTTCAATAACGGCCATCAAATGCTTTCAGTGGGGAACGTTTCAATCTTTGCCCGGGTGCGCGACTTGTTCCCAATACTCTTCGAACGCTCCATCCTTGTGAAATGCCGGACTGTTATCCATGTCGTGACACTCCAAGCATCTCTGACGGGCTTTCGCGAGCGGCAGTTGCATGGAAAGACGCAGCCTTTGACGCTGCGCGTCACTGACCGGCGTTGCACCGGGTTTTGCAGTACCGGATTTTGCAGCACCGGACTTTGCAGCCTCTGACTTCGTGGCTTGCCGCTCCGCGGTGACATGTGCCGAGCCTGGTCCATGGCAATTCTCGCAGCCACTTTGTTTGAGCTGCGGCGTGGCTTTGAGCGACTCATAGCCTGATTTGAATGGTACGAAGCGCTGTGGATCCCAGCCGGTGACATGACAGCTTAGGCATTCGGGATCATGGTGTCGCGGTATCGTTCCACGTTCCTGCGGCTGAACGAGCGAATCAGTTGCATGTGCATGCGGCGAATCTTTCCAAACGGCCATCGCCTTCGTGTGGCACTCAGCACACGCATCAGTGCCCACAAATGTCGCGCCGCTGGGGTGAGCCAGTGGTCGCACTAGCTCATCGAGCCCCGCCGATTCCAATTGATCTTGGTAAGCCTCCAGCAGAGCCAGCATTTCGGGCGAATCGGCAAACCGATCGTCCAGCGGCACGCGCTGATACTTTCGAGTTCGTTTAGCATCTTTCCAGACGCCAATGACGCCCGCAAACATTCCCTTGCCGCCGACTTGCACAATCCAATTGCTCGTACCCGCTACCACCTCCGGCTCCATCTCCGGCTCCTCGCCGCCACCCGCGGTGATAATCAGTTGGAATTGGGGAAAGCGTTTCGCAATCGCACGCGTTTCTGGGAGCGTCCCCGACACCATCAGCACCTGCAAATCGCAGCCGGCTTTGGCCAGAGCAGCGGCCGCGACTTGCAACCCCTTCTCCGCGGCCTCCGTGATAATCTCTTCCCCCTGCAGCTTAGCCCGCAATTCGTCGGCCAACACCGACGTCACACCAATCTTCATTCCACCCTGCTCGACGATTCTAAAACGCGGCGTCGCATCACGATCCAGCACCGCCACATTCGCAGATACAAATCGAGAAGGCTCCTCGGTGATCGACGCGAACAGCTCCCCCGACGACAAACGTAGATCGTCGGGCCCCAGACCAATCGCCTGATATCCCATTTTCTTCAGCGCTTCATAAGCAATCTGAAACTTGATCTCGGACTGGCGACCAAAGCGTTTGATTTGATTACCGACGTCGACTGGTACGACGGGCCAGCCCCGCTCCTCCAACTGCCGAATGAGCGTATACCGTCGTGCCATGCCACCTTTTTGATTGGTGAGCCCCGCACAGCCACAGGGCTCGATGTAGCCGTTTTGACGACCCGACACGACAATCGTCAGGGCGGGCTTCTCCCAGCCGGTGAATAGTGGCAAGCGAATCTTTCCAGGTTCCTCTTTCGCCACCGAAGCAGCCGGCGGTGCCACCAGTAAACCGATCGCTGGCTCATAACAGCCAACCAAAATCACGGTCGCCATGCAGCTCAGTAGAACTGCGATCGTCGGTCGAATACGTCGAGCGGATCGAACGGCGCGCATGAGGTGAGCGGCGCGAACAAGCTGTGATCTCAGGAACGGCCATTGCTGGTGATTCATCGCTGGGGCTCCTTCCGTGACTCCGCCTTCATTCCGACGTCTTTGCCTGGACCGCAAAACGGACCAGCAACCGAAGCTCCTTGGCATCCGGGTGCGTGGTTTCTAGCACAATCTTCCCGTAATCCGATAGGTCGACTCCACCAAAACGACTCACCGGAGGACTGTCTGCAGGCACGGTAACGGTCAGCGTTCGCATCACGACCGCTCCCTCGCCTACCACCTTCGGTTCACCGATGCTGACTACCAGCGATCCCTCTGGCTCCACACGGGCCACCTTAAACTGCACGTCGTTTCGCAGTGGTCCACGAACCACCAGGGGTACCGTCACCTTGGTCTCCGTGCCTTGCTTTACAATCCCGATTTTTAAGAGACTGTTCTTCTCTTCGAAACTTTTGCTGCCCAGCAACGAGATGTCACTCGTGACCGTTCCCTGGATCGGCACATTCACCTCGCTGATCTCTTCCCAATTCGTCTTGAAACGCAGCGTCTGCTGCATTCCGCCGAGTGGCAAACCGGGCTTGATAGTCAAGTCAGCGACATATCCGTGGAATGCCGTCTGATGCTTCGACAACTCTTCTTTCGTCGCTGGTCGATATTGCACATCGAAGAATTCCGCATTGTCGGCCAGGACGAACTCATGACTCAAAATCTCGACTGGCCGATCCTTGGTGACTAGCAGATAGAAGCGACGCGTCGCGCCTTCCGATGCCGGTACGCTTTCAATCGAAATATCCTCAGGTTGCACGCGCAGTGTCTGCAGCACTTGTCCCTGCACGACCAGCATAAGCACTCGCCGATTCGGATCACTCGTCTTAATGTACGCTTCCTTGCGATACTCGTAATCCGGCATATTGCCCGTGAATTGCACTGTGACCGGCATTGTCTCGCCCGGTTGCAACACATTCTTCGGCAACTCGCTCACCGTACAGGCGGGACACGACGTGCCGCCACTCTCCAGTCGCAAAGGCACCGTGCCTTCATTCTTGACTAGAAACGCATGCTGCATCTTGCCGTTCTTTTCCATCACTCCAAAGCGATGAATTTCGCCGTTCACCACCACCACTTTCGCACCGGCTGTGGGCTCAAGCGTAACACCTACGCCCTGTGCCACCGCGCCAATCCGCTCCTCGTAATGATTCGAGCCATTGTTGGCCACGAAGCGTTCTTTGACACCCGAGAATTCGGTCCTGGTGACCAACAGCCCTGTGGTGGCACCAAGGATTGTCATGATGGCAATTACCACGATCGCTTTCATGTTAACTCACCTCGCTCGTCGACTTCGATCTCGCTGAATGATTCCCATCAGCAACCGGCGCCTGTGAATCCATCGCCTAGGCTAGTTTAACCTGTTTTCTCCAACCAGCGACTGCAAATCCGGCGTGTCGGGTTGGCGAGCCAGTTTTTGTTCTTGGTGTGGATTGAGCTCGTCCAGCCGCAAAGCCGTCTCCGCTTCGCTTCGCGCCAACTGATGATCCCCACGCCAATGATAGAGTTGGGCCAAGCGTGCGTGAACGAGAGCTCCGTTGGGGAAATTACCGACCGCTCGCTCGGCCCAATAAATCGCCTGGTCAAGTGCCTCTCGACGATCCGTCGCTCGGTAAGCACCCCGAAACATCGAACTCATCTCCGAGCAAACCTGCTGCGATCGTCCATGAAGTCGATCCACCTGAGCGGCAGCGGCCAATAAATCACTCCAGTCTTGCTCGCGGCGAGCATCATTCCAAGCACGCTGATGCCAGCCTGCCAACCGCACCCACGGTTCCGCGTTCCAGCGATCCTCCGCCTGCGCGGCCAAATACCAAGCTCCCGCCTCAGCGGCCTGACCACTCAACCATGCCTGGTCGCCCCTCTCCAGCGCCACTCGCCCCGTCAGCAGCGGACGATACATCGTCAGCGTGAAGATCGCCAGGAGAATTGCCGTGACTCCGCCCAGTACGCCCCAAGCTAATCGTGGAGCAGCGAACCAGGACAGAGCCGTTTCTCGTGGCGACGTTGATGACAGGTTTGAGCCCGCAGCGGGAAGTTCCCGTGAGCTGAGCAGGAGTGCTCCTAAAACCCACCACGTCAGCGATACACCCGCAAATCCAATCCCACCCGCTGCCAGCAGATGGATACCGAGTGCAAGCAGCGGCAGAATGAGCAGCCGCCGAGGAACTTCGCCCGCTCGCACCCAGGGATCGAAGAGCCAGACCACGAGTCCAGCTGCGGGCAAACCGACCAGCCAGACTCCCTCGTCGACCGTCATTCCCATCAGCAGCGCCGCCAGATAGGCCAGCGGCAACCCACCAACCGCTCCACCATAAATCAGCCACCGCTCGGCAGCCGCCACCCTGGCCGCAGCCGCCACAGCGCCCGACGCCACGGTTCCAGCAGACTTCGTAGCCCTCGACCTCGCCAGCAGTGGTTGCACCTGTTCCTGCCCACGAGTGGCAGGCGTCGCCGACGCTTCTCGTTCCGGATGACCGCGGAGCACCTGCCAACTGTAAGTGGCGAGCGTCACGAGCCACACGATGGCCGCTGGCAGTCCTGCCAGCGCCGCAATTTCTAAAAGAAAATTATGCGGATCGGCAATCATTTCACTTGCCTGTGGCAACTTATAAGCGGCATAGAAATCCTGAAAATTTCCCGGCCCACAGCCCCACCAGGGATGATCCTGAATCATGGCCCAGGTGGCTATCCAATATTCCCCGCGATATCCCAGCGACTTACGCGCCTCGGTCAAAACCTGAATGTCAAGCAACCCGAATCGGACCATTACGCCGACGAGCAGCACAAGCAGCATTGCCGCCACGCTGAGCGCGATTGCCAGTTGGCCACGAGAGATCACTGCCTCCCGCTGAGGATGGGACGCATCATCCCGGGCCCCAACATCTCGCGACTGGCGTACGGAAAACCAGCCACTCCACGGAGCACCTAACAGCCAGCCCGCAATCCCACTCATTCCAACCAACGTCGCCACGTAACCACTGCGACTCTTGGTAATCAGCAAACAGGCACCAATTACGACTACCAAAATCAGCGCACCAGCTCTTATCCGCGTCGTAAACGATTGTGTCCCTCCTGAGGTAGCGGACATCTCGGGAGCGACGATGAAGAGTGTCGCCACCAGCAACCAGGGAACTAAGAAACCGGCGAGAGAATTCGTCAACGCGAATGTCGCCAGCGGCTCTCGACTACGCAATCGATCCTCATACTGTGCTCGCAGCGGCGATCCAACGGGCGCGACGATTCCAGCGGCTTGTAAACTTCCCTCAGGGTCTCGCTCAAATGCCGCTCGATCACGCGGCATCGTCACCAGCACTTGATAGAACCCAAGGCTCGAAAGGCCCGCGGCCATCGCCAGCAGCACCACAATCGTCGCTCGCCGTACCACCGCACTACGTAGCCACTCACGGACCAGCAACCAGAGCAGTCCCATGGCTAGCCATTGCCAGACCACATTCAGAATCGACCGACCATGCCCCCCTGCGATCGCCTGAATTCCACTGACGACAAACAGTAGAAAGAAGGCGCCGAGCAGCAGATCGACTGGGCTGCAAAGCATACCCCGCTCACCGCGTCGCCAACCCACTATCGCGGCGATCAGGGTGAGAGTGAGCGTCCAGAGAATGAGCAGGACACCGCCGCCCATGGCGACGGCTTCGGACGGCACCAGTGGCCACGCGACGATGAGCGCGGCGAGTCCGAGCAGACCACCACGCGGTCCGTTTCGCACCACCTCGCTTTTCGCCTGCGTTGTCACGAACTGAGCTTTCTACGCGCGGTCGATTCCAGAATCGCAATCAAGGTCAATACAGAGATAATCAAGATGATAATTAATACTCCTCCCACCACATCCACTCGATGTAATAGTAACGCCGCCAGCCCGCACGTGATGGTGAGCAGATAAATCGTGAGTACCGCCTGCGGCTTGGTAAGCCCGAGATCGACGAGTCGATGCGAGAAGTGACATTTATCCGCCTGAAACGGACTGCGCCCCTCGCGTAACCGAATCCAGATAACGGAGATCATGTCGTAAAGCGGCACGGCCATGACGCACAGTGGCGCGAGCACGGCGTGCGGTCGATCCGAAGCGTAACTGGCATAGGTCGCCAGCAGCGTACCGGTCGCGATATGAAAGCCGAGAAAATAGCTTCCCGCATCTCCCATGAAGATTTTTGCAGGTGGTTTGTTGTGCCACAGAAATCCCAAGAGCGCGCCCACCAGCACAATCAGATAGCCGGCCACGAACCACTGCGGTCGCTGCGTCGCAGGGTCCGGTGATAACAGCAACACCGCGACCAACATGCCAGCGGAGATGGTGCCGATTCCCGCCGACAAGGCATCCATATTGTCGAGCATATTGAAGGAGTTGATGAGTGCCACGATCCACAGAATCGATAGCACTCCGGTGATCAGTGGCACACCGATGAAAGCCGTCAGTCGTAGCCCTTGCCAATAAACACAGACCGCCGCCACGGCAAACTGAATCGTAAGTCGCGCTTGCCAGGGCAGGCCGCGCCGATCATCCATTAACCCTAAGCCCGCCAGCACCGTGCCGCAGCCCAGGAGCCCCCACAAGCCCAATGTCTGCTGTCGTAAACCAGCCAAATGTGGAACAACGGCTGCCGGCAAGAACTGCTCCCACCAGGAATTGCTACTGACGATGACCAGCGCGAGTTCTCCCAGTCCAAACGTCGCAATCACTCCACACCAAATTGCCAAGCCGCCACCGAGTGGCGTGGGGCTGGTGTGCACTTTTCGCGCAGCAGGAAGATCGATCAGCCCCCACCGAACCGCAAATCGTCGCACCACAAATGTCATCAGCCAAGCAATCAAGAAGGCGGGAAGCGCAGCCGTTAGTAACCAGATATGCAGCGAAGCGGCCATCCCAACATTCCCCTCTGGTGCCTTCCAGTCATTCACATAGCCATTTCGACTCAATTACGGTCGGCCATAACGCGCTCGCAGGTAATCGCGGCAGCGAGTGAAGAACTCATGATAATCCGAGCGGCGATAATCGGGATACGTCCAGTCCCGCGATCGCCACTCGCCACGCTGGAAAAACAGCGTATTTTCCGCATAAATTCCGCGATCAAGATACAAGCGATGATCGCGATCCTTGGTTGTTCCCAGTACCAGTTTGGCCTCGGTCAGGTACCCCGGATCAATGTTCAACGGACGCGGCTCGGGCCAGTTCGACTCGCGGCGATATTCCTCTTCCCAGTCGTTCGCTTGCAGTTTGTAGTCCACCAGCCGAGCAGGGTCGATAAGCCGCTCGAAGGCCCAAAGGCACTTCCGAATTCCCTCGCCCATCGTCCGTTCATAATAGGGCGTTTCGCGAAATTCGATCGGCTCGCTCGCCAGCACGATCGGTCCCCACATCGCCGCACAGCGCCGCCGCGCCCACTCGAACGCGTCGTCATAACGACTGAAGACGGCAGCGACTGCCAAAACAGGTTCAGGAAGTCGCACGTCACCCACAATCTCACTCCTCTTAGTACGCCTTCGCGAACACCGCGACGCTCGAGGTCGGCTTCCCCGTGAAGATGCAGTTGCCCGGCGTCTGCTCCACCGAGTAAGGCACGCAGCGAATCGTGACCTTCATCGCCTTGAGCATCTCTTGCACGGCCGGTTCATCCACAAAATGACTCACCGCAAACCCACCGTGGATCTCTCCTGAATCCTCTTGGTTCACCTTAAAGAATGAATGGAACTCATCCAAGCTCTTGATGACATGCGTATTCGAGTCCCGCAGCACTCGAGCCCGTTCGAAGAGTCCACTTTGCATTTCACCTAGTAGTCGTTCGACGGTATCAGCAACCGCTTCACGCGGCACACTTTGCTTCTCGCCGGTATCGCGTCGCGCCAGAAAGACCGCGTTCTTGGCAATGTCTTTGGGACCAACTTCAATTCGCAGCGGTACGCCCTTCTTAATGTGCTGCCAGTTCTTCTCGCCACCGCGCAGATCCCGATCATCAATCATCACGCGAATCGGACTGCCGTGATAACTGCGCCCCTGCAATTCGCGCCGCAGCTGCTGCACATATTCCAGCACCGCAGCTCGATCGGCCTCATCGCGATAGATGGGCAGAATGACGACATGCTGCGGCGCCAGTTTCGGCGGCAACACCAGTCCATCATCATCGCTATGAGTCATGATCAGGGCGCCGACCAAGCGAGTAGAGACGCCCCAGGAAGTGGTCCACGCGTATGCCTCTTGGCCGTTTTTATCCTGAAAGCGAATCCCCTGAGCCTTCGAAAAATTCTGCCCCAAAAAGTGCGAAGTACCCGCCTGCAGCGCTTTACGATCCTGCATCATCGCCTCGATCGACATCGTGGTGACCGCGCCCGGAAATCGCTCGCCCGCCGTCTTCTCCCCCTTCACGACTGGCATCGCCATCCAGTTTTCGGCAAAGTCAGCGTAGACATCGAGCATCTTGCGAGTTTCCTCGAGTGCTTCGGCTTCCGTTGCATGCGCCGTATGCCCCTCCTGCCAAAGAAACTCCGCAGTCCGCAGAAACAGACGAGTGCGTAATTCCCAGCGCACCACGTTGGCCCACTGATTGATCAAAATGGGCAGATCCCGATACGATTCAACCCACTTGGCATACGTCGCGCCGATGATCGTTTCGCTCGTCGGCCGCACGATGTACGGCTCCTCCAGCTTACCGGCTGGTGCAAGCTTACCGTCAGGACCTGGTTCCAGACGATGATGAGTGACCACCGCACATTCTTTGGCAAAGCCTTCGACGTGCTCGGCCTCCTTTTGCAGGTAACTCATCGGTATGAACAGCGGAAAGTACGCGTTCTGATGACCCGTGTCCTTGAACATGCGATCAAGAGCTTGCTGCATGTTCTCCCAAATGGAGTAGCCCCAGGGCTTGATGACCATGCAGCCGCGGACATCCGAGTTCTCCGCCAAATCGGCCGCTTTAATCACCTGCTGATACCACTCGGGATAATCCTCTTGCCGAGTTGGTTGGATTGCATTTTTTGGTTTACCACTCATGGCCACCTCCTGCCCGACACAAATCCGAAAAAACAGTGAACCGGAAAAACATGCTACGAAACAAATCAGCATGGGAACGAGACGGGCCCTGCCAGGTCCGTCCTCCGAAGAGGACGATATGTTACCGCCCAACCTCGCCAGCGCCGACCGGTGAGGTGCCATTGGAGTGATTCAAAAACATGGGAACCTGTTTGGAGATGGGCCCCCACGGATGGAAATCACCTGTGGAATGAACGACTCGCCATGGTGAAATCAATGCCATCGCTCCGCGATTCGGCGATCGCCTTGAAAACATTTCCAGGCGTTTACACGCCTGGCTATCGAATGCCACGGCTCCGCCGTTGAGGACCATGTGCTCCGTGCGCGAACATCCTTGCCTCCCGCCTCCCGCCTCCAGCCCCCAGCCTCCAGCCTCCAGCCTCCAGCCTCCAGCCTCCCGCCTCCCGCCTCCAGCCTCCAGCCTCCCGCCTCAATCCTTCCTCGGAAGGTCGCGCAGCAACTGCTCGAATGCGGCTTCATACGCAGTGCCAGCAAGACCGGGGGGGGTGGCGCGAAGGAATTCGATCAGTTGCCGAGCCCCGGCGGCGTCCCCTGTTTTCACCTGCGCTCGCACTACCCCCAGCTTCGCTCGATACCAGCGCGCAGTTCGTGGTTTTGAGCCCGCTGCAATCTTGCGATACTCCCCCAAAGCCAGCTGCCAGTCCGCCCTCTCATGGCCGCTTAGCCAGAGATCCGCCAGTTGTTCGCGAGCGTCCCCGTCCGTGGGCTTCTCCGCCAGAATTTTTTGCAACTCTGTGATCGCTGCGGCTCGCTCACCGGCCGTGGCCAGCACGGCCGCTCGTTGTCGCTCCAGCCGCGCTTGCAGCCGGTCGTCAGCTGTCAAACTTCGGATTGCGGTGGGTTCGAGTAGTTCCAGCTGCAGACGCGCAAGCGCCATTCGTTGGCCGGGTGCTGCCGCACGACTGATCTGTTCAAGTTGCCCCAAGATCAACAGTAGCGACTCACCAGCTAATTCCTTGTTTCCCTGAGCATCCGCATTGGCTTGGCCCTCCGAGTTCCGAGCGCCGGGGGCATTGGTCGCCGCGGCGAGTGATTGGCGCAGCAGCGTTCGCGCCTCATCGATGCGATTGGGCTGACCCGCCAAAGCGACAATGAGCAGCGACTGGAGAGTCGCTCGTGCGGAAGCTGCCACGCCCGACGATGTTTCTTCTAGCGCTGCCTCTGGCCGAGATGTCTCTGGCGGCGCTGTTTCGCTGGCGGGTGGTGCGCTTGAGGATGATTCAACTGCCGATGACTCAGCCAGCGGCCGAACAAGTTCCTCGATCAATCGATAATCCACCGCTGGTGCCTGAAGGAGATACTGTGCTGCGGTAATCGCGGCGACATAGCGCACGCCTGCTAGATTTTCTCGGTAAAAATCCTCAGGCGCACGGACCGCTCGACGAGCAACTTCCGTAAAGAACTGAGCGGCATCCATTCGCTCCTTGGCGCTGGTTGATTGGTTTTCATGCCGTGCGTTCGCCCACAGCCGCTGCTGCACACGTGCAATGCCTCGCAGCGCCGTCTCATATAACGGAGAGCTGACCGTGATCGACGCATAGCCATCGAGTGCGGATGTCAACTCCCCGCTTTCTTCGCGATACACGGCCAGCCAAGCACGCGCCTGATTCGCTGTCTCATGGTCGGGCCACTGACTTACCTGCGTTTCCAGACATTTTACGTATGACACTCGCAGATGAGCGCGTTCGTCGGTGGATGATTCGCGCAGCTGCTGAGCCCAATTCCACGCTGCCTGCAGATGAGCGGAGGGGGAATCGGGATGCTGAGGTGCGCCGAGCGATTCCTGTTCAAGGCGCTGCGCGGCGGCGAGATGTCGTTTATTTTCCTGCAGCACCAGCGCCGCTCGATAAGCCAGTTGAAATGCGGCATCCGCTGTCGACTGAGCGCCGCCGAGCCGGGGGTTCCTGGCGGTCGACTTCGCTTCGCGTCGCGCTGTCACGGCAGCCCGATCATATTCCTGCACCGACTCCTCCCAGCGCCCTTCGCGATAGAGTCGATCAGCGGTACGCGCTAAGACCGAGGAGCTAACCGAGCCGCCCTCAGCTCCAGCTGTCACCAGCAGCAGCTCGCCGCGTTGTCGCCAATAGGACTCCTGCTCCTGTTCGATTTTTTGCAACTGGTCACTGGCCTGCTCCTGCCACTGAGTTGCCTCTTCGCTTTGCTTTTGACGACTGGTAGCGCGCCAGCGGGCAATCAAATACTCGAGCCGCGCCAACGCCAACTCCGGCGATTGCAATTCCAATTCACTCGGCACACTTTGCAGAACTCGCTGCACCTGTTCGAGCTCCCCTTGCGCTAACCAGCAGCGAGCTCGCTCGGCCAATACATCTCCCACCTCCTTCGCGGATCGCTCGGCGCTGGAAATCGGTTCGAGCGAACGCAAGGCGATTTCATATTTGCCAAGTAGGCGTAACGCGGCGATTCGTTCGAGCTGCAGTGGCAGTGCCAGCGGATCATCACCGGCAATCTGGTTCAGAGACTTGTCGAGAAACTGCAGCGCTCGATTCAGCGTGGACAAGCGATCGTCGCTACCCGCTGCATAGCAAAGCGCCATATTGCGTAAGGCACGCGCCGCCTGCAGTCTCAGCTGATGCTGCAGCCCGGCTAACTCTTCCGCTGTCCATTCGTCCGCAGCGGTGGCCGGTCGGCGAAAACGCTGTGGTAAAAGCTGTGTGAGCTCCTGATCAAGTTGCTCCAGTGCACGCACCGCCTGACGACTTAACTTCAGCGCCGACGACTCAACCGGACTCGGTACGCGGGATACTGGTGCCGGCCCTGAAGAAGTCGCTGGCTGGGACGGTCGCGGCTCCTCATTCCCACGAGTTGAGACCTGCTCACGTACTTCCATTTCCTGTCGCGCCAATTCACCTGCGGCGAAATCGGCCAGTGCATCTTGAGCGCGAACTACCAGCGTCTGACTATGATCGCGATACTCAGTTGCGAATCGACGAGCAATTTCATGAGCCTGTTGTAAAAGGGCCGCGCGGTCCGCTTCCGGTACGGTCAAAGCATGAGCCGTCAACGTGCGAATCCACTCGACTGCCACGGCGCCGCGAGCCCCTGCCGACGTGCCGCCCGACTCGTAGCGATGCTGACAATATGATTCGGCTAGCTCGAATAACTGACGACTTCGCAGGCCAACAAGATAGCGCACTTCAGATTCACTTGCGGGCGATTGCGCGAACGTTTGCTGCTCGCGAACAAGCCCGAGCATCAAACTGGCCATGCAGATGAGCAGCAGAAAGCCACGAGCTGATCGCCATACACGATCCCTCAATCGGTCACCGGCAAGTCCGTTGGTGCTCATGACGACTCTCGACGCTGGGCTGCAAAATGCACTCGCTGAAATCCACAGCGACGAGCGGCATCGTAGGCGTCGATGACGACGCCGAGCGGCACTTGTTTGTCCGGATGTAAGACCACTGGAACAGCCGGCGCGATGCGCGCGATCGTAATCAGCTGCTGCTCGACAAGGGTTCGATTCGCATACGGCTGATCATTCACCAACCAGAGAACCTCACCATCACTCCACCGCAACCTCACGACCACTCGCTCAAAATCCGCTTCCGGTGGCGGCGGCTCACGGGCGGTGAGAGGTCCCGCTTCGGGAGTTAAGCGGGCGGACGAAACGGATCCCGGTAACCAGCGCTCTGGGGATTGAAAACTGGCCGTCCAGACGAAAAACACCAAGAGCAAAAAGACGACGTCAATGAGTGGCGTCATCTGTAGCTCCAAGCTGGAACGACGGCGAGTGATGGATGATGGTAATTGCATGAATCGCAAACTCTCGGTAGTCATCCGCTCAGGGGATTGGACTGACTTTCCCTTCCGGCTCTCGCACCGCGAATGTCACTCGCGACCATCCTGCTGCGGCACAGCCTTGCAAAATCGGTTCCACATATTCGTAGGGCACCAACCGATCACCACGCACGCGCAGCTCCGTCGACGGATCAACCGTGGTACGCAGTTGCTTCAGTCGCTCCACCAGTTCACTCGCCTGTAGCTTGTGTCCTGCCAGTCGCACCGTTCCATCTGCCAGCAGATTCACGGTGATCCGGGAGACACCTTCCGCTGCTTCCTCTTCGATTCCTGATTGCGATGTCGGCAGCGGTAGCGGCAATTGCGTTTCCTGTCGTGCGAGATGGCTCGATACGAGGAAAAAAATGAGTAACTGAAACACGATGTCGATCAGAGGCGTCATGTTGATGCCCACCTCCGCTCGACCATAGACGCTCGGAACTCTCATCCCACTCCTCCCTCTCCCCGGCGCCGCGGCGCCGGCGGCGGCATAGACGATGCTGGCGGAGCAGATGCTGGCGAAGCAGTGGAAGGTGACGGAGCAGCGGGACCAGTCGGTGTCAGGGTGGAAGCGTTCGCGGTACTGGCGGATGCGATCGCGAATCGTCCCGCGGCGCGTTTGCGTTTGCACGGCGCGAATGCTTGCTGCGCGAGATAGGCCGCTTCCGCCACAAACTGATCCACTCGATTGCGCAGCAAGGCGAACGCCGCCAGACTGGGAATCGCAATCATCAGTCCGGCGACGGTCGTCACGAGCGCTTGATAGATACCTTCGGCCAACTGAGCCGCACCGGCATTACCCTGCGTATTGGCTACCTCGCGAAAGCAAAGCACCATCCCAACGACGGTACCGAGCAGGCCCAACATCGGTGCGAGATTTGCCAGCACCGACAGATACTCCACACGTCGAAACAGCCGCGCCGATTGCTCCGCGAGTGCATCTTCCAACGCTTTTTCAACCGCCTCCCAGCCACTCTCCAGCTCCGACAATCCCTGCAAGAGGATGAACGCCAGAAAACTCGGCATCGACTGACAAGCTTGCTCGGCCTCCCCACGACGCCCCGCCTCCAAGGCCTGACGCACTCGATTACCCAGTGTCGGCGGCAAGATGCGGCTACGCCGCAGCAGCAACGACTGCTCGATGATCAAATAAAGTGCGGTCATCGAGGTGAGAATAAGGACGAGCATGATCGCGATGCCAATCGGACCACCGGAAAACACAATGCGGAGAAAGGTATCGGGAGGCTTCGTTTCTCCCGGCGCCGAGGAGGCGGTCGCGGCTGCTGCTTGGGCCCACAAATAGAAATTCATCATGCTGTTCTCAGTTCCCGTCTGATTCAATTCCGCGATGGTTTCGCCGGTGGGTTAGCTTCGGTTCGCAGTCGAGCGGCCGCAGCCGACTGACCCAGTGCATCCAATTCCTGAGCGGCTTGCTGCAGAGCATATCGAACGAGTGCCTGCTGTTCCGGAAATAAGGTCGGCAGACGCAGATAATTCCAAGCCGCACGCTGGGACTGCTTCTGTTGCGACCAGCTCTCCGCCAAAACCAAATACGGGCCCGCTCGCACCACGTCGTCAAAGCCCGCCAGTTGCCGTTCCCACAACTCAAGATCCTCCGTCTTGGCACTCGCCGCTCGCGCACGCCATAGCTGCGCAACCGCCAGCTGTCGCAGACGAGAATCGCCGTCAACTGATTGTTTGGCGAGTGCCGTGAGGGCTTCAAGGGCATCGTCGCGCAGCTCACTGTCGAGCAGCCAGCTGGCAGCCAGCAGCCGCTCGGCCGGCTCTAGCGAATTCCGCAGCCAGTCGCGCGCCAGCTGCAGTGCCGCGTTCCCCAGTTCCGGCGGCGACGTATTCGCCGCGGCAGATAACAGCGACCACCGCAGAGGGATCACTCCCAGTTCCGCGGTTTTCCTGTCCGCTTGATAGAGTTTCAAAAACAGGTCAGCGGCTCGCGGCCAGTCTCCCAGCTCCCGATAGCATTCACACGCTCGCGCTTGCAGACGCTGCCGCACCCAATCACGCGATTCCTGTTTAGCAGCTTGTCGGAAGAGATCGAGTGCTGCGGGGTAGTCGCCTTGGCGAAAGTGAGATTGGGCGGTCGAGTAGCCTGCGGGCCAATCGATTTCAAAGCGTACGACGCGCGCGGCGGGAATCATTTCATCCCGCTGTCCATCATGAACAAGTCGCAGCGACTCGCCTGTGAATTCCACGATTCGTCCCGTCCGCGTGACTCGACCACGTCCCTCTTTGCCCGTCGCCACCGTAACCGTATCGGCAAAGCTGACCGCAGGCACGGCAGTCAAAAGCGTGCTCAAAAGCGTGCTCAAAAGCGTGCTCAAAAGCGTGCTCAAAAGCGCCGACATCACGCTGAGCATGATCGAACGATAAGCATTGCATGCGGTAGTGGTCATGTCTGTTCACTCATCTGCATTTCCACTCATCTGCATTTCCACTTGGCAGGGCGTATGGGAGGGGTTATTCATCGGCCGGTAATTGCGTTACGTCGACGTAGGCGTGCTGGCCACCGTTCAGTTTCGCCAGGCGCACCAGAAAGTTACCACCGCGGGATGGGCCACTGCCAAACTCGATCGTATTAATGACCGAGCCACGATTCAGGCGCGTGATCTTCGCGAGTTCACCTTCGGTCAATTGCGGATCGTCGGCATCGGTGAGAAAGAACACGACGTCGGGTCCCAGTCCCAGCGCAAGTTTAAGAGCAGCCATATGGTCCGTGCCACCGTCGGCCGATAAACCGCGTGCCCATTGCTCCGCGCGTTGTTTGTTATCATCGCTGCCGAACATCATGCGTGGTGGCTGCGGATAGAGCGGGTTGTAAACGATTGTGCGATGGTTGTAAAAGATGATTTGAAACTGATGAGTGCTTTCGAGATGGCGGAGGCTTTTTGCAAGTTCGCGTTTAGCGGCAGTGAAGGGCCGTCCGCTAAAGGCCGTCATACTCGACGAGCGATCGAAGACATACAAGAACTGACGTCCGGTTCCGGGAACACCGAAGAGGTAGGTTTGGGCCGCTTTACCCAGTCCCTTACCGCCGGGACGAGTGGCCCCGGGGACCGTCGCGGAGCCCAAAAGTTCTGTCGCACCGGGAACTCCACCGCCGCTCGCCTTGAGCGTTCCCGTTTCTGACTCCCGCGTCGGCAGCAGCCGACTGGCCTGGACCGGCGCGGCCTCGGGGCCCGGCAAGCCACGTGCGGCAGCAACCGAGTTTGCCTGTGGGCTGTCCTGCGGCGTAGTCGCCGAAGGGAAATCCGCATCTGCGGGCGGGCTGGAGTTTGGGTCGGCGAACTGGGTGAGCGGATCGAGTTCCGAGGCGGATTCGTCGAGCAGCTCATACTGCGGCTGGCTTTCACTCAGATCGACCAGCACAATGCCACCCGTGCGATCGGCTTGAGTTGCAGCTCCGCGGGGAGGTGCCGCCCAGAGGATCGCGGCGATAAGAAACAGCAGCATGTGGGCCACCAGCGATAGCAACCACGAGACACCCTGCTCCGGGAGTGCCGGCGAGAGCAGGTCGCCAGGATCTGAGTCGGTGTGGGGCTGGATGGTCGAAGAGTTCATCGCCGGCTGCCAGATGGGATTGTGATCAAGCGGTTTCGTTTTATTGTAGGCAGTTCGCGCACAATTCGTCATCTAGCGTAGCGCCCCTGACGATTTCGAGCTTAGGTGCCTATACTAATGGGGCTTGCAAAGCCCAATCGATAGCCACCTCTCTGACCAGTAAAGTCACTCGATGAACCAGTCGACCGAATCCCCTGCCCTGCGGATTGTTCACTACCCCCATGTAGGTTTGCGGGAGGTGGCGAAGACGGTGCGGCGAGTGGACCAGCAATTCAAAGAACTCGTCGCCCAAATGTTTGACCTAATGTATGCCGCTCGGGGAATTGGGCTGGCGGCACCTCAAGTCAATCTACCCCTGCGACTGTTCATCGTGAACCTGGAGGCAGAAAAGGGGAAAGGCGAGGAGCTGGTCTTCATCAATCCCGTGGTGACTAAACCGAAACTCACCTGCGAGATGGAAGAGGGCTGTTTGAGCTTGCCGGGATTATATGGTCCGGTGGTTCGCCCCAAACAGGTGCGCATCAACGCCTACGATTTGTCGGGCAAAGAAATCATCGCCGACATGTCGGGCATGATGGCCCGAGTCATCCAACATGAACTCGACCACCTCGATGGCACCCTGTTCATCGATCGCATGGACGAGGAGGCCCGAGCGAAAGTGCAGCCTGCCGTGGAGCAGTTTGAGGTGGACTATCGCAGCCGCTGTTCTGCCGGTGAGATTTCCAGTGACGAAACACTCGCCCAGCAGCGTCGACTTTGGGAGACTCGGTATTGTGCTTGAGCAACCAGCTTTAGAATCATCTTCTACCCGAGGAAACTAGATCGATCATGCGTCTCGTGATGATGGGAACGGGGCCCTTTGCCGTTCCAACCTTGGAATCCCTGCTGGACTCCTCGCATGAGGTGGTGGCCCTGGTCACTCGACCCGCGCCACCAAATCAGCGACGTGTTGTGGTGCCGGTGAATCCGATGCGGCAAGTCGCCGAGTCACGTGGGTTAGCGGTTTATGATCCGCAGAGCATCAACACGGATGAGTCGCGCAGCTGGCTCACACAGTGGCAAGCGGATCTTTTGGTGGTGTGTGATTACGGGCAGATCCTCAGTTCCGCAACACTGGCCACCACTCGACTGGGCGGCATCAACCTGCATGGCTCACTGTTGCCACGTTACCGAGGTGCCGCACCAGTTCAATGGGCGGTCTATCACGGAGATTCGGAAACGGGCGTCGCGGTGATTCACATGACGCCGCTGCTGGATGGTGGACCGATTTTAACACTCCGTCGTACCGCGATTGATCCTCAAGAAACCGCCGCCGATTTAGAGCCGCGTCTGGCACAGCTCGGTGTGCCCGCTGTCCTGGAAGCGATCGACAAGCTTGCTCAATGGGACGGCACCTCGCCACTCGGCCAGCCTCAGGATGGCGCACAAGCCAGTAAAGCGCCCCGACTCAGCAAAGCCCTAGGATTGATCGATTGGAATCAATCGGCACGCCAGATCCGTAATCAAATTCGAGCGTTTCAGCCATGGCCGGGTGCTTACACCGACTGGCTGAACCCCAAGGGTGAATGGCTGCGGCTGATCCTGCAGCAGGTTGCTGAAGAACCGCTGCCAGCTGGCGACGCGACGCCAGCACCAGGTGCAATTGTGCGTGCCGATCAAACTCAGCTGTGGGTCGCGACCGGTGCTGGTGCGCTGCGAATCGAGCGTCTTCAGCCGGCGTCAAAGCGATCGATGGAAGTAGCCGAATTCCTGCGCGGTCATCCCGTGCAAGTGGGACAGCGACTGGGCAAACCGCCCGTCGCCCAAGAAACAACAACCGCCGAACGTCGCGGAGAATGAACCATGAAGCGTCTTTACATTGAAACCGTCGGTTGTCAGATGAATGTGCTCGATAGCGAAATGGTCGTTGCCAGCTTGCGTCAGCATGGCTACGAGCTGACACGCGAGCTACCCACTGCCGATACGATTCTGTTCAACACCTGCAGCGTCCGTGAGCAGTCGGAAAACAAAACCTACAGTGCGCTCGGGCGCTTACGTGCGTTCAAGCAGAAACATCCCCAAAAAATTGTAGGGGTGATGGGCTGCATGGCACAAAAAGATCAAAAACTGATTTTCGAACGGGCACCGTTTGTCGACCTGGTTGTAGGACCCGGACAGTTGCAGCGCATTCCAGATCTGTTGCGAGAGATTGAGTCGGGGTCTGGTCGTCAGATGGCCGTGAGTCTGGGACGCAAGGACGGTACGGCGGATGAGATTCGTCGCACGCATGAAACCTTCGACCCACTGCGCGATCCCTCCATGCGCCCCACTCCCTTCCAGGCTTATCTGCGTATTCAAATTGGCTGCGATAAGTTTTGCACCTACTGCGTGGTGCCGATGACTCGTGGCCCCGAGCAGGGACGGCCTCCCGAGCAGATTCTCGCGGAAGCTCGCGCACTCGCCGATCAAGGCTGCCTGGAAATAACCCTGCTCGGCCAAACTGTGAATAGCTATCGTTATCGAGATGGGGATCGCGTCACACGCCTTTCGGATCTACTCGAACAACTACACGACATCGATGCCATCAAGCGACTCAAATTCGTAACGAATTATCCCAAAGACATGACGGACGATTTGTTGTCGGCGGTCCATCATTTGCCGAAAGTCTGTCCCTATCTGCACGTGCCCGCCCAAAGCGGCTCGAATCCGATCCTGGAGCGAATGAAACGCGGTTATACGGTCGAGGACTATCGCGAAATGATGGGACGAATTCGCACGCAGGTGCCCGAGGCGGCGGTGACGAGTGATTTCATTGTTGGGTTTTGTGGTGAAACTGATCACGATTTCCAGCTCACCATGGATCTGGCCCGCGAATGCCGCTTCAAGAACAGCTTCATTTTTAAATACAGCGAACGAGCTGGCACGAAAGCAGCAGATCGCATGCCCGATGATGTTCCCTATGAGGTCAAACAGTTCCGCAATAATGAATTGCTCGCGCTGCAGAATTCCATCTGCGAGGAACTCAACGAACAATTCCTCGGGGAACGCGTGGAAGTGCTGGTCGAAGGCCCGAGCGAATGGCAATTACGACAAGGACTGAGTGGGGATCTTTGTCAGATGACTGGTCGCACGACCTGTGATCGGATCGTGGTGTTTGATGGTCATCAGCGACAAGTTGGTCAGTTCGCAGAAGTCGCGATTTACGAGGTGAGTGCCCACACCCTGTTTGGTGCCGTCGTGACGAACGACCCAGAGCCGCTCGTTTTGGGACTAACGCCTCCAACAACCACCGCGTAACCGTCGGTCCACTCACCGTCGGTCCATCGTCGGTCTACTCTCCGAGTGGACATGTATCCGAGCAACCTCCTGCGTTTCAATTCGCGCTTACCGACTTGGAAAGTCGGGCGACATCGTTGGGCCATCGATAGTCCACTCTCCGAGTAAACTAACCACCACTATCCTGTCACGATCGCATACCGCGGATCCGCCATTTCCAGGATTGTGTGCGTCACCTGGATCAGGCTGAACGGGAGTTGGGGGTCGTGGAATTCGGGATACCATAGCGGGGCGATGAGCTGCTAACATCGAGTCCAAAGGAGACCTTTCCATGGCTCGCACCGTCATTGATCCTCCCGCTACCGGCTGGCTTTCGGCTGGAGCGTGGGCGGGTGGCTGGTGGCATGAAGATGCTGCTGAAGGGCGAATCGTTTGTGACCTCTGCCCTCGCGAATGTCATCTCAAACCTGGCGATCGAGGGTTTTGTTTCGTGCGTCAAAATGTGGCGGGCGAAATGGTACTCACCACCTACGGTCGCAGCACCGGCTTTTGCATCGACCCCATCGAAAAAAAACCGCTGAATCATTTTCTGCCGGGTACCAGCGTGTTGTCCTTTGGCACGGCGGGTTGCAATCTCGGCTGTAAATTCTGTCAGAACTGGGACATCTCCAAGTCGCGTGAAGTGGAACGACTAAGCGAGTCGGCAACTCCAGACGCCATCGCCCGCGCGGCACAGTATTACGAGTGTCGCAGTGTGGCCTACACCTACAATGATCCGGTGATTTGGGCCGAGTACGCGATCGATACGGCAAAAGCTTGTCGCGCAGTTGGCATCAAAAATGTAGCCGTCACCGCCGGCTATATCTCACCGGCCGCACGGCCGAAATTCTTCGAGTACATGGATGCGGCGAATGTGGACCTGAAGGGTTTCACCGAACACTTCTATACGCATGTGACCTACTCGCATTTACAGCCCGTGCTCGAGACGTTGGAGTGGATCAAGCGGGAAACGAACACCTGGTTGGAAATCACGAACCTGGTCATTCCGCAAACGAATGATGCGCCTCACGAATTGCGGCAGATGTGCGACTGGATTCTGCAGCATTGCGGTGATGAAGTGCCAGTGCATTTTTCAGCGTTTCATCCCGACTTCCGTATGCTCGATTTACCCAACACCCCCCTATCAACTTTGCTGACGGCATATGCCATCGCAAAAGAGGCGGGACTGAAGTATGTCTACACGGGCAACGTACATGATGTCGCTCATCAAAGTACCTATTGTCCGCATTGTGGCATCAGGGTGATTGAACGCGACTGGTATGATCTAGGGCGTTATCAGTTGGATGGCAATCGGTGCCGGTCGTGCGGTCACATCGTTGCTGGTCACTTTGAAGCGAGCCCCGGCCACTGGGGTCGACAACGACAACCGATCGATATGCGCCCCTTCGCCGTCGTTCCTCCCGAAAATCTGCTCCCCAAAATATCTCCCTCTCAGCCCCCCTCAACTTCCGTGACCACACCTCCCCAAAAAACCTCCTCGATCCTTACCGGATCGGTCGTAGGCACCGCTCGTGACTCCGCCGCCTCGGCTCCATCATCGGCCCAATCAGGCGTACCTAATCCAGGCACTGCGAATCCAGGCACTGCGAATCCAGGCACTGCGAATGCGGTGGCTGCGGAACTGGCTCTTCTGACTACCGCCCAGCGCGAACAGTTGCGGGAGACGGCGAGTCGTCTGGTGGCCGAAGCGATCGGTGGCGGCACTCGGCCACCAACCAGCGATCCCTTCGCGAGTGTTGGCGAACAAACCGTCTACGGCGCTTTTGTGACGCTCAAACGTGAAGGGCGACTGCGAGCCTGCTGTGGAGCGCTCGGACAACCGATGCCTCTATCCACTGCCGTCACCGAAGCGGCTCGCTATACCGCAACTCAAGACCGCCGTTTTCCACCACTCAAACTGGAAGAACTTCCGCATCTGTCGCTTGACCTGAATCTCTTACACAGCTTTCGCACGCTGGGGTCAAATCGCGTGGAGCGGCTGGCCGGCGTTCAGGTGGGACGCCATGGACTGCGCATCCAGCGCGGGAATCTGGCGGGGCTGCTGCTGCCGAGTGTAGCGACCGAACAGCAGTGGAACGCAGAAACTTTTTTGCAGCAGGTGGGCCGCAAGGCCGGTTTACCAGCGAATGCTTGGGAAGATCCGCACACTCAGCTGCAGACCTTCGAGTCGCTGGAGTTCGGCGGGCCACTCATATCGGCTGTGCTGGCGACGAACGAACCGGCAGCGACTGACAATCGCGCCGATCCCCTCCACGCCCCGCTCACTCGACCACCCGCCGTCGCTGGCATGTTCTATCCAAGCGATCCGTGGGAACTACGACAAATGAGTCTGCAGTTGCTGGCGAAAAGTCAGCGCTGGGCGGAAGCCTGGCCCGCCGCGATGGTCCCGCATGCTGGCCTGATCTACTCCGGACAGCTAGCCGCTGCGGTGCTGAACCGCTTGGAATTCCCGGAGCAGATAATCGTGATCGGCCCCAAACACACTCGGCTGGGCGTACCCTGGGCCGTAGCACCCCATGAAATCTGGTCACTACCCGGGTGCTCCGTACGCTCGGATGCAACACTGGCGCGGGAACTGGTCGCGAACATTCCAGGACTGCAACTGGATGCTGCGGCACATGAACGTGAGCATGCGATTGAGATCGAGCTGCCGTTTTTGTCGCTTCTGGCACCGCAGTCTCGCGTGGTCGGTTTGGCGCTCGGTGCAGCCACGTTCGAACAATGTCGCACGTTTGCCACCGGACTCGCCCGCGTCCTCCAATCACTCCAGCCGCGACCTCTACTGCTCATCTCCAGCGACATGAATCACTTCGCGAACGATGCCGAAAATCGACGACTCGATCACATTGCCCTCAGCGCCATGCAGACGCTCGATCCACAGAAACTATTCGACATTGTGCGTGAGCACGACATCAGCATGTGCGGAATGATTCCGGCAGTCATCGTGATGGAGACACTCCGGCAACTCGGCGGACTCACACACTGCGAACAAGTGGGCTACGCGACTAGCGCCGACGTTTCGGGGGACACGAGCCGAGTAGTGGGTTACGCCGGTGTGCTCCTGCGCTAACGGCCAAGCATCAACGACTCAGGATGCTTTTGATGCCAAGCCCAGGCAGTCGCCACGATGGCGTCGAGGTCGGTGTATGCGGGCTGCCATTGCAACTCGCGACGTGCGCGAGTGGAGTCGGCAATCAGCGTGGGTGGATCACCGGCCCGACGCGGACCAAACGTGATGGGAATCTCCTTACCCGTCACTCGGCGACACGCCTCAACCACCTCCAGGTTCGAGTATCCCCGACCGATGCCGAGGTTATAGGACTGAAAAACACCGGGGCGCAGTCGCTCCAGAGCGGCTAAATGAGCAGCTGCCAGATCGTCGACGTGAACATAATCGCGCACACAGGTTCCATCCGGAGTGGGATAGTCGTTGCCGAAGATGGTCATCTGCGAGCGATGTCCTTGGGCGACACTCAGCACGATCGGAATCAAATGCGTCTCCGGATCATGCCATTCGCCACAGTCTAGATGAGGAGTGGCACCGGCTGCATTGAAGAAGCGAAAAGCGGTCGCCGCCATACCGTACGCGCGAGCGTATTCGGCGAGCAGCTGTTCGACCATCAATTTACTTTGACCATAAGGATTACAAGGCTGTTTGGGCTCGTCCTCCACAATCGGCACTCGCTCGGCATTCCCGAACACCGCCGTGGTGCTAGATATGACGATCCGCGTTACCCCCGCTTGTCGCATCGCTTCAAGTAGTGAGAAAGAGCCGAGCGTATTATTGCGATAGTAGAGCGCTGGGTCCGACATGCTTTCGCTGACCAGCGCGAATGCAGCGAAATGAATCACCACGTCGATTTGGTGCTGAGCGAGCGTTTGACTCAGTCGCTCCTGATCAGACAGATCGCCCACAATCAAGCGATCAGGCTTGGCGAACTGCCGATGTCCGCGGGAAAGATTATCGTAAACCCAGACTTCATGCCCAGCTCGCTCTAGCCAGCGCACAGAATGCGAGCCGACGTACCCCGCGCCACCAGTTGCCAAGATCCTCAAGCCACACCCCAATCACTCACTCGGGAACTGCCCCAGCCGCGACCGTCTTGAGCGTGTCCCGATCCAGCTCACGAGGCCACGGGGCGGTAGCTCCCCCACGCGCGGATTCGAGCGACAGGTGAGGACACGCCCCTGACTAAATCGTGCCTCATTCTAGGGTGGACGAGTTAGAAATCAACTTGGCATCGCAAGCCAAATCCATTCGTTTCGGAGCGCAGGAAATCGTTGCCGACGAAGGCTCCGTTGCGAATGGGACGCGAGTCGGCCCAAGAGTGCACATAGTTGAAAACGCACTTGCAGTACGCATTGACATACCAATTCAGACCGAAGGTGACGTTCTCCATTTGACCACCGCGAATCGCGGCATCACTTAAATCGAGATAAGACCAGCGAGCGGCGAGATCTGCAGCCCAGTAGTTCACTGGAATTCCTGGGAGCAGTCGGTGGGGGGTGTTCAGTGGCAATTTCATGCAGTTCTATCCGCCGACCCCAGGATCATCGGATCGGTCGAGGAACCGAACAAATGAATATAATCCATCGCCACATAGAGATTTTGTTTTCTCGGGATCGCTTGCCCTGTGGAGCTCGATTTGACAACCAGAATGGTCGCCGCACCCTGGACGAATGCGATCCCCGTCTTTTCTCAAAGTGTTCGATGCGACATACTTCCGAGCCTGTCGTCCTTGTCTTTGTCTTGTTCCCGTTTCGTGGTAGGAGAGTGATTATGTGGTCACGAATGATTCGCCCGTTGTTTTGGGTTGGACTTTTAGTTTTCACGATGGAGGTATCAGTGAGCGCTCAGGATTCAAAGGATGCAGCGAAAGAAGTTCCCCTGCCGAAGATGCCCGACGGGATTGGCAAGGTCGACGCGAATGCCCCGAAGACGTTCACGACAACGAAGACGGGATTGAAGTATCGCGTTCTGCGCAAGGGCACGGGCGAAATGCCGAAGGCCACCAGCAAAGTGCGAGTGAACTACCACGGCTGGCTCGATAACGGCAAAGTCTTCGACAGTTCCTACCAACGTCGTGAACCGATTTCGTTCGGCTTGAATCAAGTGATTCCTGGCTGGACCGAAGGCATGCAGCAGGTTGGCGAGGGTGGCCTCATCGAGCTCGAAATTCCCGCGGCACTCGGCTATGGCGATCGCGGTGCGGGCAGCGTAATTCCCGGTGGTGCGACGCTGCACTTCCTGGTCGAACTGCTGAAAATTGAAAAGTAGAGATTTGCCAACGGACGCCAAAAAGTTCAGCCCGAGTGATGGCATCGGGATAAGTCATCAGCCGGAACGCAGCAGCGTCCGTGCGATCGCCTCCGCGGCTACGTCGCGCGGATGAGGGGTAACAGCTCGAGCGGGTAACGACGTGAGAATAACGCACGTCGTTTCCGCTGCGGGGTCACACCAGGCAATCGTGCCGGTGGAACCGGTGTGACCAAACGTTTCCGCTGAACATCCCGCACTTCCTGCTCCGCTGCCGACCCCCAAGCCTAGCCCTCGCGGTGTGATGCCAGCCGCATTCTGATTGGAGCGCACAAGTTGGCACATGGCACGTGACAACACCCGTGGCTCTGGGCTTACCAGGTCGAGCAGAAAGGTTGCCACGTCGCTGGCGGAGGCGTGCGTGCCACCCCACGGTGCTCCCAGCTCTCGCCAGTATTTGCTGTTCCAGTCCCACGACTTCGCCGCTGGATCGCCACCTCCCGCCTCCGGTGCTGCAAACTCGGTTTGACAGGGCACCATCTCGGTCAATGTGAACTTACCAAGCCCCTGCGCTGAATGATGCATTCGCAGCGGATCGAACGCGGACTGCTGCACCAAGCGACGAATTTCCAGTCCCGTTATCCGCTCCGACACGCGAGTCGCTAAGAGAATCCCCATGCTCGAATACAGAAATTTCGAACCTGGAGTGAACGCGAGCGGCACCTGATGGGAACCCGCCACGAAATCATCGAGAGCTGACTGCTTGCGCCGCAGTTGATCGTTGTGGGGCAACTGGTCTGGCAATCCAGACGTATGGGTGAGCAGATGACGTAACGTTACCCGCTCCCGTCCCTCGCCCGTAAACTCTGGCAAAAACTTTGCCAAGCGATCATCCAATTGACACTCACGCTGATCGATTAGCTTCAACAGCGGCAAAACGGCGATTGGCTTGGAGATCGATCCCAACAGGAACATCGAATCGGGAGTGATCCCTTCCCCGTATGCCCGCTGGAACGTCTCTTGGCGACGTCGCACGTAAAGACTCGCCGCGCGCACCTTGCCGGCAGCAACTGCCGCTCGCAACACCGCATCGGCAGCGTCCCAGGAATTATCGAGTGCCATCAGAATACAGCCTTGGATAAATTGTCGACGCTGCATGCTTAGCTCAACTCATATCCACCACGATAAGGGCGCTCAAGCATGGCGTTGGCCGCATCGTCACCGATAAATTTTTCGGCAGCTGCATCCCACTTCAAGGCCTTCCCAGTCCGAATCGCAATGTTGCCCAAGTGGCAAGCGGTGGCGCTGCGATGTCCAGTCTCGACATCACAAATGGGTAGCTTTCGCGAGCGAATACATTCCAGAAAATTCTGGTGATGATTTTTACTTTCATACAAATGTACTGCGTCGGCGCCCAACTCCTCTGTCGCGATCTCGGCGGGGTCCGCTACAAGCTTGCCACGCGTCACGTGGATTTTTCCGCGACTGCCGATAAACGTCGCACCGTCCGGAATATCGGGCTGCTTCTGGCCGACAATCATGGTGACATCATTCGGATAACGATAGGTGACTCGACATTTCTCGGAGACCTCATGCCACTTCATCGGATGAAACTCGGCGGTGCCTTCAACGGCCAGCGGGCCGCTGTCGTCACAGCCCATTCCCCAGTGAGCGATGTCGATGTGATGAGCGCCGAAATTGGTCATCTGCCCGCCAGAATAATCCCAGAAGAAACGAAAGTTGTAGTGCACTCGCTTCACGTTGTAGGGACGCTGGGGAGCTGGTCCGAGCCACAGATCGTAGTTCAAATTGGCCGGCGGCATGGCATCCGCAACCGGCTCACCAGGATGATTAGGACCAGGGATTCCGACGAGAATTGTTTGCAGCTTGCCGATGCGTCCGGAGCGTACGAGTTCGCAGGCCCGTCGAAACCGTTGATCACTCCGCTGCTGCGATCCTGTTTGGACGATCCGCTGATGCTGCCGCGCTGCCTGGACCATCTTGCGACCCTCGGAAATCGTCAGCGAGAGTGGCTTTTCGCAATAGACGTCCTTGCCCGCTTGGCAGGCGTGAATTGTCATCAAGGCATGCCAATGATCGGGCGTCGTAATCACCACGGCATCGATATCCTTACGATCGAGCAGCCGACGATAATCCTCCACCCCATCGCATTTGCGTCCCGTCTTTTCCACCGACTCCACCGCTTTGCCGAGCACTTCACGATCGACATCACAGATGGCAACCGCTTGATTGATAAACGCTTTCAGGTTTCCCATGCCCTGATTGCGCACTCCAATATGCGCGGTATTCACTCGATCATTCGCACCAAAGGCCGATCGAGGCACAAAGTAAGCAGCCGCTACTCCGGCTGCCCCAGCCGCCACACTCTGCTGTAAAAACTGACGACGATTCTTCACCATCTGCGTATCTCCTCTCGATCATTCAAATCATGGTTCGATGCGGTAAAGTCCCTTGGTCGTGCGAATCAGCAGGGCATCACCCGCGACCGCTGGCGACGCCATGCAACCATCGCTCAGTTTATTCGTGGCGATGGCTTCAAACGTGCGTCCTGCTTTGATCACCGTGGTATTGCCATCTTCACTGAAAAAATAAACTCGCCCACCAGCGACGAGTGGACTCGCCGTAAACACGCCGCCGACTCGTTCCTGCCAAACGACATCCCCCGTGGCAGCATCGATACAGGTCAGCACGCCACCTTCGCTGCCCATGTACAGCAGACCGTCCAGCAGAATCTGAGACGAATACTTGGGGATACCCTTGCCTTGCTTCCAAGCCACATGGGTTTCCGTGACATCGCCACTCCCCTCGGGTTTCGTGGCAAACATTTTGAAACCGCCATCAGCGGTCGTCATATAGACCAGACCATTTCCAAAGAGCGGTCGAGCGGCCACATTCATTCCCCCACAGCGCACGCGCCAAAGCTCCTTGCCGGTCGCTGGATCATAAGCCATCGACGCTCCAGCACTCGGTGCAATCAATTGTGGACGTCCCGCGACCGCGATGATCGTTGGAGTGGCATAAGCCTTTTTGATATCGCCATTGTCGCTGTCGTACTTGATCGCTCGGTCTGTCTTCCAGACGGTCTCCCCAGTCCGCTTATCGAGTGCCACCAGGTATTGCACATCGAAGCCGTCAAACGTGAGGATCAGCAGTTGCTCATGCAGGATGGGCGACGAGGCCGCTCCACGATGATGATTGCACGGCAAATCCTGACGACTCCAAAGCGTCTTACCGGTGGCAGTATCCAGACATGCCGTCCCGTGCACCCCATAATGGACATACAAGCGTCCCTCTTCGATGACTGGCGTGGACGAGGCATAGCTGTTCTTTTCAATGCAGAACTGCGGCTTCTCAATCGCAAACACAGGAATGTTTTTTTCGATCTTTCCCGTCTCGCGATCAATTGCCACCGCGGACAACTGACGACCATCGGCCGTGGCATTGGTGAGCCAGATTTGCGACTTCCAGACCACCGGCGACGACCAGGCCTTTCCCTCGAGTGGTACTTTCCAGCGTATATTCTGCGTCTCGCTCCACTGCGTTGGAAGCTTGGTCGATAACGCGGACCCATCTCCTCGCGGACCTCGATACTGATTCCAGTTCTCATCCGCTCGACAACCACTCGCCCCCCACCCCGAAGTACTCGTCCCACGACCAACAAAGGTCAGCAGCCCCAGAGCAGCAGCAACGCAAACGGCAAAGCGAGAGGCACGGCGAGAGATAAGGAAGTTCTTCATGGTAAGGCGAGTGTCAGGCTAGGGAGGTGAGGCGGGAGGTGTGGAGCGAACGGCGTGGCTGCTAAGCAGAGGCAGTGGCCGCTGGTTTTCGAAGTGACGGAGTATACCGCAAAGCGAATCATTTTTCGCCACTTTTTTTACGCCGCCCAGAGACGGATTTTTGGAGGCGCTCGAAAGGGAAGTCCGCTGACGATGGACGGCGCCGCCGAGGGCGATGACCACCGCGAAAGCCGGCATTTCCGCTCGAAAAAATGCCCCAACTGTCGCGCACCCGCGAATTGTCGACGGCGGGAGGCCTTGTTACCATAATTCCGCGCTCGGTTTTCCGGGTGACTGTTTTCTCGGTTCGGTTGGTCCGTTTTGGCTAAGGGAGAAGAGCGTGATTCGAGAATTGGTTCAACGTCGCTGGCCAGCGTGGGCACTCACGGGCTTCCTCACGGGGATGGCAACGCCCGCTTGGGCAGCGGGGGGTGAGGCGACAGAATCGCTGGGCGCCACCATGCCCCTGATCACGATTCTGCCCTTTGCGCTATTACTCCTCTGCATTGCCATCATGCCGCTCGTCTGCGGTCATTGGTGGGAACACAATCGCAACAAGGGAATCATCGTGGCGATCCTGGCAATTCCAATCGCTATCTATCTGCTCGCCGCTTGCGGCCCACATGGGCAGCATGTCGCGGTTGACAAAGTCAAAGAATACGTCTCCTTCATGATTCTGCTCTCGTCGCTGTTCGTAATCAGCGGAGGCATCTACATCCAAGGGTCACTCTCGGGCACTCCGCTCATTAATACCCTGGTGCTGGGTATCGGCGCGGTGCTGGCAAACTTTATCGGTACGACAGGGGCTTCGATGGTCCTCATACGACCGCTGCTGCGGGCCAACCGCATTCGCACTCGCAAAGCACATATTGTGGTCTTCTTTATCTTTGCCGTCTCGAACTGCGGCGGACTACTTACGCCGCTGGGAGATCCCCCGCTGTTCCTCGGATTCCTCAAAGGCGTGCCGTTCACCTGGACCTTCGCCTTGTGGAAAGAATGGCTAATTGTGAACATCGCCCTCCTGGTGATTTTCAATATCGTCGATCAGATCATCCTCAATCGCGAAGACAAGGATTTGCCGGGTGATCAATTGGAGATGGTGCAGCAGCACGAACCACTCCGCATTCACGGTGGACTCAACGTGCTCTTCCTGCTCGGTGTGGTGGTGACGATTTTCTGCTCAGGTCACTTCGGCTGGTCGTTCGGACTGGCGGAACTCTGCATGGCGGGACTGACGGTTGCCGCCTATTTTCTGACCTCTGCCGAAAACCACAAAAAGAACAAATTTGGTTTTGGTCCGATCATCGAAGTGGCGGTGCTCTTCTCCGGCATCTTCATCACGATGGCCCCAGCACTCGAGATTCTCAATGCTTGGGGGCAAGGCGAGCGGACGGTGCTGGGACTAGGGTTCGGTCTGAAACACCCCTGGCAGTTCTTCTGGGCCTCGGGGATCTTATCGAGCTTCCTGGACAATGCGCCGACCTATCTCACCTTCGCAGCCACGGCAAGTGGCATGGAAGGGATTGCCACCGAAGGCAATTACCTGAAGGAACTGATTGGCAAAGGGGAGCTCGGAGTGGATCTGCTGGCCGCGATTAGTTGTGGTGCGGTCTTCATGGGCGCGAACACCTATATCGGCAACGGACCCAATTTCATGGTCAAGGCGATTGCCGAAGAAAACGGAGTGAAGATGCCCAGCTTCTTTGGTTACATGGCCTTCAGTGGCTGCGTGCTGATCCCGCTCTTCATCATCGTGACGTTCGTTTCGTTCCTGTAGATTTCATGGTGGTAGATTTCATGGGGGAACAGATCAGCAGTTCCCCACGACGGCGGAATCTTCAGCTTGAGGTAAACGATGAAGTTTGCAATTTGCAACGAGACGTTTTTGGACTGGCCTTTTGAAAAGGCGTTTGCGTTCGCCCGGGACTGTGGTTACACGGGTCTGGAGTTCGCGCCATTTACCATAGCCACTGATGTGCGTGAGATCAGTTCGGGGCGTCGTGCTGAAATTCGAAAACAGGTGGCAGCCGCCGATTTACAGACCATCGGTCTCCATTGGCTGCTGGCGAAGACTCAAGGTTTTTACCTCACCACGCCCGACGAGGAAGTCCGGCGACGGACGGCGGACTACCTGGGCGAACTCGCCCGGCTCTGCCGTGATCTGGGCGGATCGCTCATGGTTCTCGGCTCGCCGCAACAGCGCAATCTGCTGCCTGGTGTCGCGCATGAGCAGGCGATGAAATATGCCGCCGACGTGTTGCAGCAAGCCTTACCAGTCTTGGAAGAGTGTCAGGTGACACTGGCCGTCGAACCGCTAGGACCGCAGGAAGGCGATTTTCTGCGCACGGCCGCTCTCGGTCGTGAGCTCATTCAAATGGTCAACTCACCTCACATTCGCCTGCATCTGGATGTGAAGGCGATGTCAACAGAAGTAGAACCTGTGCCGAAGCTCATCCGTGAATTCGCCCCGTGGCTGCACCACTTTCACGCGAATGATCCCAATCGTCGAGGACCCGGCATGGGTGACATGGACTTCGTCCCGATCTTCACCGCACTGCGTGATGTGAATTACGACGGCTGGGTCTCCGTTGAGGTATTCGACTATGCGCCCGGTGTTGAAGCACTCGCGCGCGACAGCATGGCTTACATGCAAAAATGCCTGCAGGCGATCAGCTAGAGTCGTGATTCAATGAGACTGGATCTTATTCCAATTCCATCGAATTGAATGCCTGCACTAGGCCTTTTCAGCTGCCAATTGCGACGTGCTCTGCGAATCTCGGTCAGATCCCCAGAGCAGAAAAATTGCCAGGCTACCAAGGAGTGGGACGAGGCCAATGTAAAACACAGCGTCCGTGTAAGAGCCTGTCTTATCGACCGCTTTGCCAACTAGCTCTTGCATCTCGGATGTTACGATCCAGGTGATGAAGCCCAGCGAGCCACTCACCTTACCTTGATGCCGCCGCGACAATTCCTGTGCGAATGAGTAGTAGTTGGGAAATAGTCCCAGAGCACCGAATCCGATCAGAATGAGGACGGCCAAAAGTGGATAGCCTTTGGGTAACGAGGCAGCTACCGTGCTTAGCGCCGTAATCGCAGCACAGACCGTGTACACCAGCAGTCGCGCGCGATGCACATTCCACTGACGCACACTTAACCACTTCACCGCAGCTCCCGCACAAATACAGCCCACGTCCGTCGCAATATAGTAGGCAATGACGAACCAGCGCACCTCGCTCGGTTGATACTTGTGAAACTGCTCCAGCATCTTCGGCAGCCAAACTCGAAAGTACTGCCAGGTCATATTGATCGCGATCACGGTCACAATCAAAGCCAGATAGCGACGCATGAAACGAAGAATATCAAATTCTGATTGTTTTCCACCTCCGTCATCCGTCGCCATCGGGCTATGGGTGGCGGGCCGAGCGAGACTGAGGCCGCGGGTCAGAATGAGCCACGGGGCGATCCAAAACACTCCCAGTGCTCCAATGACAACGTAGGGCATGCGCCACCAGCCAACATAGGAGACCGCATCAGCGGTGGCAGCCGCTGCGGTTGCCGCTTCTCCGCTCGAAATCGGCGGTGCAAAGAGCGAGACTACGATTGGAGTCAGAATCGCGCCAAGCGAGGCTCCGCTTTGCAAAATACTATTTCCCAACGAACGATCACTCGCCTCCAACAGGCGCTGCGTCGTAACGAGTGCACACGGCCACTGACCTGCTTCGAAAAAACCAAGCACGATACGGCAGACAAGAAATCCCAGATACGACGGGAGGACCTCCGGATCACTCGTCATCGCCAGTTTTTCCGTATCACAAATCGCCCCGAGCAGGGGCGTGATGAAACCACCTAAGCGGTCGGCGTAACCAGTTGCTAATCCCGCCAGTGACCAGCCCAGCAGCGCCACGGGATAAAGCCACCGAACACTCATCCGATCGGCCATCAGTCCCCAAAATAAACCGCCGAACGCAAAAGCATAACCAAAGACTTTTTCCAAGCGACCATATTGAGCGCTATTGGTATGGATCTCGCCCTCGATCGCCGTAATGGTGAGCGACAGCGTTTGCCGGTCCATGTAATTCAGGACCAGAGCGAGCAACAACATCCCGCAAACCGACCACTTGAGATAGGCTGATGGACTCGATGATGGCGCAGTGGAATTCGTCATGAATTAAGCATCCCAGTTCTGGCCGTCCCAGCTGATCACTCGGCGCATCAATGCCACAACGTCAGCGGTAAAGACTTGAAACAATACCTCGCCCTTCTCAGCCGATGCGTAGCGCGGATCACCAATGTGTCCTGGCTCCGTGCGATCCTTCGTGATCCAAGCTCGATGTGCCGGCGAAAATGCACGACCGAATTCGATTGGTTGAGTTTGCTGGAGATCACCGACCAAGTGTGGAGCGATCCGCAACATCATGGACGTCTCCCACTCGCAGGCATGTCCCATTTGCGTCTGTTTGATCGACGGGTCGGTCTGCTGAGGCTGGCCACCTAACGTCCAATAAGTCGTTGTAAGCAGCAGTAGATCCTGACGCGCGCGATATTTTTGCCGCAATTCAAAATAGGCCTGCTGTGCCGGGATAATGTTGCCTCCATGGCCATTGATCAGCACCACTCGCCGAAATCCATGAAACAGAAAGTTCTCGGCCATATCGCGCAGCAGGTCGAGATAGACGCGCGGCGACGCGGTCATGGTGCCGGGAAAGTCAAGGTGATGTTCGGAGTTTCCCAGCCACATCAGCGGCGCGAATAATACTTCACTCGCCAATTCCAATTTGGTCCGACGCATCACTTCGCCCAGAAGCATGCTGTCGGTAAAGACCGGCATATGCCGCCCATGCTGTTCCAACGCTGCCACGGGAATGACCACGGGTGTATCACGCGACAAGCGATCCACCTCACTCCATTTCATTTCTGCCAGTTCCATGTCTTTGATGTCCCCGATAGGAATTGATACTGAAAAATTAAAAGTCGACTTAGTCGGCGGGATTCAATTCCAGTCGTCGCAGTGCAGCGAGCCGACGACGGCCTCCCGAACGCTCCAAATAATCCTCAAAGTTTGTTGCGCCAAACAAGTGCTGATCGAGAAAACGACGATACTGATCGACGTCCGCCTCCACCTCCAGCCACTCGCGTAAATGCTCTTCGTCCGAATAGTACTCATACGGCATGTTTCCCGGATAGCTACCTAGCGGAACTTCACACACCGCATCGACACAATAAAACGGGATGACTGTGGCCGTTGGATCGCGACGTATTTCCTCATTCGTGATTAAACGCTCGCAACTGATAATCAGTTTCTTGGCTGCGCGAGCGAGCTGCCAATCGGCAACCGAGGTGCCGCGAATTCGGCAATTACCAAATGGATCCGCTTCGTGCACATGAATAACCGCGACATCTGGCCACAAAGCCGGCACGGCGATTAAAGGCAACCCCGTGAAGGGACAAGTGATTTGTCGAGCGGCACTATACTGAGCGGTGTCGGTACCCGCCATGCTGCGCAGAGGCAGAAAAGGCACTCCCATGGCGGCGGCCTGCAGTCGCACCGCCAACGCGTAATTGGTCCACTCACACAATTCCACTTGGCCACTCTCCACCACGCGCCGAGCATGTGGGGAAAGACCTCGTACTTCTAGCCCCACGATGTATGCCACGTCACACCGAGCGAGCAGTTGACCACGGCCCAAATCATTTCCGGCACACAGAATTTGAAAATCATGCGTCGCGGTGTGACCAGCAAAACCTAGTCGCTGGGGATTCTGTCGCACAATTTCATGCAACAGAGCGGTGGCAATTCGATTACCACCAAAACCACCCGACGCCAGATAATCACCCGACTTCACGAACCGCTCGATCGCCTCACGGACCGACATGACTTTGTCAGTCAATAACTTTGGCTTTTGACGAAACGCCGCCCGGGCCAACTCCGGATCGGGACTCGTCAGCAGCGGTCCGCAGCCCATTTGTTTGTCGTCTCCGGCAAAGAGCTGACTCATGCTGCCGCCTCGGCCGCCAGAATTCCCGGCATCAACGTATCGACCTCAGCTCGCTCTGCCGCCGTTAGCTGCCGATTGGGTGGTCGCGGCCCCCCAAAGTCTAAGCCGGTATGGCGAATGGCATACTTGAGAAAGGTAATGTTATAAGAATTGCCCGCTCGAGCCCGATATTCTTCGATCGGCACAATCAGCTTCTGCAATCGCATCCCCTCTTCCCACCGTCCGGCGGCCAGGGCGGCATGCATGGCAAGGGTGAGACGCGGCACCAAGTTGCCCGCACCACTCGTGTACCCGGGCGCCCCCGCCAGCATGAAGTAGGGAGCGAATCGCTCCGCTGATCCGCAGTACCAATCAATACGCCCTTGGTCCGCCCGGACAACTCGCTGAAAGGCAGTCATGTCATTCACCGCATACTTCACTCCCACCAGTCGTGGATGCTCCGCCAACTCCAATAACAATTCATCGCTGGGCGTTTCTGATTTCTTATAGATCAGCAGCGGGGCGTCCAGTTCGTCCAGCACCGCGCGATAGTAATCCTTGGCCCCCGCCTGGGAGACGTAGGGGAACGTGAGTGGCATGATTAAGGCACAGTCGGCACCCGCCTGCAGCGCGTCGCGACCAAACTGCAACGTCTCATGCAGCTGCCGTCCGAGAGGCGCCATCACCGCCGCTCGATCACCGACGACCGAACGCACCAATTCGATCACCGACAGGATTTCCCGCCATGATAAGCAATCAAATTCCGCACTGCCTGCACACGGAATGAAGCAGCGCACACCAGCGGAAAAGAGACGCTGAATCAATTGCCGCATTTGCTCCAAGGCCAGCGAACCATCCGCCGCATACGCCGTGATCGGCACCAACTGCACCGTTCTCAATCGATCACGAAAATCTCGGTAACTCATCCTCTTCTCCTCTCACTCTTGGCCACCACGATCGGAATTAAATTTATCTGCGTTTAACGAAAGGTTTCAGGTGGTAGTGGCAGCCAGGCCCTCGGCTAGCGAATCCACAATGTAGTCCAGTGATTCAATTCCCACGGACAGACGAATCGTGCCACCACTAATCCCCAGCTCCGCACGCTCCGCAGCAGTCAGCCCGCGATGACTCGTTGATTCAGGATGACTCAGTGTCGTGGCAACCTCGCCCAAACTAGGACAGAACGGGATGCGTCGAGCACCTCGAATGAATCGCTCGGCGGCCGCTGTCCCCCCAGGCAAATGAAAGGCGACAATCGAACCGAAACCTCGCGTCAATTGCCGCTGAGCTAGCTCATGATGCGGATGGTTAATCAGTCCCGGATAATCCACTCGCGCCACTTCCACTTGACTGGATAAATAATGAGCCACTTGCAGTGCATTCGCACAGGCGCGTTCCATACGCACCGCCAAGGTTGCCAGTCCGCGTAATGCCAGCCAGCAATCAAACGGACTGCTGGCCAGGCCCCAGGCAGCTGTCACCAATGGCACTCGCTGCCATCTTGCCGCCGACCCCGCTAACATCCCGAGCATGATGTCGCTGTGACCATTCATCATCTTGCTGACACTCTCCATCACCCAGTCGGCGCCCAGTTCCAGCGGTCGACAAAGTGCGGGTGAGGCAAAGGTGTTGTCAACCAGCAATTGAGCTCCCGACTGCCGAGCGATCTCCGCCAGTCCGGCAATGTCCGCTACCTGTAGCAGTGGGTTGGCCAGCGTCTCAACAACGATCAGCCGAGTGCGTTCGGTCATCGCTCGTCGCACGGCTGACAAATCCCCGGTATCGACCACACTACAGGGAATTCCTAGCCGTGGACATTCACCGCCAAACAAAAGCAGGCTGCGACCATAAAGCCGATTGCTGACCACCAAGTGATCACCCTGCTGCAACTGCGATAAGACCGCCACCGATAATGCCGACATACCCGAGGCGGTGATGATCGCTCGTTCGGCTCCATGCAATTCGGCACACTTGGCCGCAAATTGGTCGGCATTGGGATGCCCGTCTCGCTGATAGACATAACCGGGTAAATCACCCGCCAACAGGCGTGCCGCCTGCTCCGGGTCGCGACACTCCCAGACACTCGTGGGATAAATCGCCGGGGAATGAGGCTGAGTGGGTAGGCTGAGCGGTTTGGGCGATTGGGGACAAAGATCGTCGGGCAACATAGGAGTGCGCCATGCGGAACGGAGGGAGGGAGGGATGCGAAGCTAGCCGGGCAAGTATAAGGTCTCGCTCGCACGGAAAGAACCAGAGAATACGGTTGCCCACGGGGGACACGGACGGAGGTTGCCCACGGGAGACACGGGGCTTTTATTGGTCTTGCCTGCGAGGGAAACTTTCGGGACACTCCGCGCGGAACGGCGGCGCGAGGCCGCCCGAACAGAGGGATGAAGATTGAGTGAGTATGGTGATCCAGCGGACGACACGACTGGCCGGCATTTGTGGACTGCTCCTGGCATTAACGGGATGTGGGCTGCATTTCGCGCCGCTATTCGGTCCGGCACGCATCTCGGGGACAACCAAGGACGGGCTTCCTAATCCACTGTTGATTCCGATCACAGACCGGGAGTTTGTCTGGAATCAGCTGGTTGATGAGTTGGATGATTATTTTCGGATTGAACGGGAGCAGCGTGTGCAGGAGACGGGGGGAGTGCTCACGGAAGGCCGCATCGACACGCTGCCGACGCCGGGAGCGACAGTACTGGAACCCTGGTACCGAGACTCAACACCGGGTTTTGAACGCAAGCTCAGCTCGCTCCAATCGATCCGCCGCTATGCCATCGCGCGCGTTATTCCCACTCAAAGTGGTTCCTGGGTGGAAGTGCAAGTCATCAAGGAACTGGAAGATGTCGCTCAGCCGGAGCAATCGACGGTCACCATCAGCAATTCGGCGGCGGGTGATCGCTACGACAGTTCGGTGAGTCGTCCGGAGCTGACTTCGAATGGTCGCACCGATTCGCTGGGCTGGATCTGTTTAGGTCGCGACAGTTCGCTGGAGCAGCAAATCCTGCACGAACTGAAAGCACGACTATCCAACATCGAACAGCCGAAGAAGAGTGTCTTATATGGCCCGAAATGACGAACGGCTCACGCGGCTGCAGATCGCTGACTGAGTAAACTGCGCAGGCAGCGTGGTGGAGTGAACTGCGACAAACTGGGGTCTTTACGCAAAGTTTCCAGGACGACTCCCAATTGCTCGTTGGCGTTCAGGGAGAGGTCGAGGAACAGCCATTTTTGGCCACGGAGCAGACAGCCTCCGCCGGGCACATCACCCAAGTATTCCTGCCGCACTCGATATCCCAATCGTTCGCAGAAGTGTAGCGCAACTTCCAGTATTTCAACCGTATGCATCCACGGCACTCCTCTTTGTCCCTCGCCAGCCAGCCGCTGGTCGCAGCGATTTCTGGACGAGCGGCGGGATTGTAGCGAGTGGGGCTTTAGTGTCCCAGGTCATTTCGTCGATGGGATAGAAGAGGAGTCGTAGCAGAAAGGAACCATGGATCCATGACGGACATGATGACGGGGCTGGGACCGATGGAAGGCGAGCCGCGACCAGCGGTTACGGGTCTGCGCACCACGGGCACCCCGAGTGTTTCGAGTCGTGCGGGGCGCGGTGGTTCGCGACGTGGTGTGGGTCGAGCAGCCGTTGAGTCCGAAAGCGAGTCGACGGTCGAACTCCTGCGCGCTCAATTAGCTCAGGCTCAACGGATGGCCGCACTGGGGGAACTACTCAGTACCACCACGCATGAATTCAACAACTTGTTGATGACCATCATCAACTATGCCCAGCTTGGCTTGCGTCATAAAGATCAACCCACTCGAGATAAAGCTTTGGAAAAAATCCTCGCGGCCGGTCAGCGTGCCGCGAAGGTAACTCAGTCCGTACTGGGGATGGCTCGCAATCGCTCCACCGGCCTGGAAGCGACCGACCTCACTCGACTACTCGAAGATTCTCTGGTGCTGCTGGAGCGCGAGTTGATGAAGCATCGGATTACCTTAGAGAAGCAATTTCAGTCGGTACCAGAGGTCTGGGCGAACGGGAACCAAATCCAGCAAGTCATTCTGAATTTGATCATCAATGCTCGACAGGCCATGAACGCTGGCGGCACTTTGACACTGAAGCTGGAATATGATGCCGCAAGTAAGATGGTCGATCTGGTGGTACGTGACACGGGCAGCGGCATTTCCGCTGAACAACTGCCGCGCATTTTTGATGCCTATTACACCACGAAACATGGTCCCGATGAGAGTGGCAAGGGTGGCACAGGCCTGGGGCTTTCGAGTTGCCGTACCATCATTGAAGCTCATCAAGGGCGGATTCGTGTCGAAAGTACCGTTGGGCGCGGCACCGCCTTCACGATCAAGTTGCCTGTCGCACCCAGTGCCCGGTGATAAAGAGCACAAACTCAAGCCCGTACCAGCCGTGGCCTGAGTTTGTGCAGCTCCGCATCGCTAGCTGCGAGTGAGCACCCACTGAAAAGCGCGTTTCATGAGTTCGTTGCCGTTTTTGAGTCCCAATTTGCGGCGGATGTTCTCGCGATGGGAATCAATCGTATGGATACTCAGGAACAACCGGTTTGCGATTGCGCTGGAGGTATGTCCTTGACCGATCAGTTCCAGGACTTCCAGCTCTCGATCACTTAGCCGCTGCATCGGGTCTTCGGTATGCCGCTTTCCATGATAAGCCATATCGACCACGCGCTGCGTCATTTCCGGACTGAGGTAGCGTTGGCCTTGCAGGACGGTGCGGATTGCCTTGTTCACAACATCGGGCCCGTGACGTTTGTTGATATATCCCGCTGCGCCAGCACGTAGCGCCCGTTCCGCGTACACCGAGTCGTCGTAGCTGGAGAGGACGAGTGACTTCACGGTGGGGTAGGAATTGGCGATATCTTTGATGAGGTCAAGTCCTGAGGTTTCACCGAGTTGGATATCGACGAGTGCCAAATCACAGGCGCTACGTTTAAGGCATTGGATCGCTTCTTCGACGGTGCTGGCCGCTCCACATACCGCTAAATCATGATCGGCCTCCAAGCAGCGAGTCAGACCCTCGCGGACGATCGGATGATCATCCACGATAAGAATCTGGGCCTTCTTAAAAGCGGAAAGTTTTCCCAACGAATTCATCCTAAATCACTCCCCTGTTTCGGCGGTTTGA
The DNA here is from genome assembly GCA_044235425.1 of Pirellulaceae bacterium. GTDB lineage: Bacteria > Planctomycetota > Planctomycetia > Pirellulales > Pirellulaceae > JBJSXJ01. Next base: position 91,188 of record JBIIHW010000002.1, on the reverse strand, counting down.
GGAACCAAACAACAGACTCGGGTACCGCCGCCGGCCGGTCTGTCGACAAGTAAAGTGCCGCCGATCGCGCCGGCACGGTAAGCCATACTTTTCATTCCCAGCTTGTTGCGATCCGTCGCCGACTGTCCGTTGCCCGACACATAGCGTCGATCAATGCCCAGCCCATCGTCGCGCACTTCCAGGCGAAATTGACCGCCGCGCTGCTCAAACAGAATCTCAATCCGACTGCACTTACCATGTTTAATGGCGTTCGTCACAGCTTCTTGCGCGATGCGATAGAGATGAGTCGCGGTGCGACTATCGGCGACATCCTGAGTTGCCAGTGCTTGAAAGCGACAGGTGATACGTTCCAGCTTGGGACTCGTATTGAACCTGCGTCCCCCTTTGATGTGTGCCCGTTGACTAATGCTTTGGGCCAGCTCGGCCAAAGCCGCTGGCAGAGAATCGGGAGTGATCAGGGACGGCACTAAGCCTCGCGCTAATTCATGGATTTCATTGAGTGCCAGCCCAATGCCGCGGGCAATGCGAGTGGCTTTGGTGGCAATGTCATCCTGAGCCGCGGTGTCCTGGGTAGTGCCCTGACCAGGAGCAGACTTAATCGATTCGGCGAGCTCATGTGCCAGTAAATGCAAGCCGGTGAGTTGCTGCTGAACGCTATCGTGCAACTCTCGTCCAATCTCATTACGAGTGGTATCGACAAGCTGAACCAACTCCGTCTGCAATCGTGCAAGTTCGGTATCTTGCTGGCGATCATGGGCTGCCAGTACATCCACCTTCACCCCGCCCCGTTCCATCGAGGTAATATCAACGGATTCCATACTTGATTGCCTGTAATTCATAACCGCCTCATCCATTCTTTCTTACATGGTGAATGCCCTGATTTTTTACACATATCACGAGCAACAAAACATTAACAAATACTCAGAAAATTTTTACTTCTTTATATATTTTACACAACCAATCCTACAGCTAATCCAAGGCTATTTGATGGTGTATTTCGCCAATATTACATCAAGCAAAAACCATTCTTTAACACCCCGCATTTACTATAAACATTCCTCTAAAACCTTTAGCAGTTAGCACTGAACCCAATCACCACTATTGACTGGTAAACCTACGCCAGACGCACGGCCTTCAGCGATGCACTTCCCGTGCCAGTAAGGCAAGCTGCGCAAGACGAGCTGACTTTACTGCCGCAAAACCACCTCGATAGCTGCCGCATCGACCGTTAAAACCGACATAAACGATCACCGCCCCCAACATGAACCTTGCCATCAAACACCCCATTCGCGGGGACACAAAATTCCGCATCAGCATGTGTGAAAGATCACCATCCGGGCTCGATTCCCTCTTGAATGAAAGACTTTTTCTGTTGTTAACATGAAAAATCAATACGCATTAATCAGACGCCTATCGAGACCACATGGGTGGGGCCGATTATTCCATACTCCACACCAACTTATTCATCTAAGCCTGAATCGAATAACCATGAGGGCAACCGATCACATACTCAACATTTTTAAATCACAGCTAGCGTTGTGGAGCCACAGACTGTTTCTTGTGGCCGGGCCATTGAGTCTTGGAATAATCCATCATCACGAGCAGGTCGGAGAGTCGAAAGGGCTTACGAATCCAGCCGACAAGATTGGGATAGGCGCGTGGATCGAAGAGGGAAATATCATCGGACACGAGTATTACAGGGAGCGTGATGAACGAGCGCTCATGACGCAGTTGATTCAACACTTGGGCACTGCCGTAGTCTGGTAACCGGGACTCGAGAAGCAGCAAATCAGGCTGCATACTTTGCAGGAATTCCAGACATTCATTCGCCTCCTCGACCAGCAGAACTTCATGCCCGCGGTCTTGGAGCAGCTCGGTCAATTGATTTCGTGCGACGGCATTCGGATCCGCTAGTAATACTCGCATCGGGATAAACTCACAGCTTGAAGAAACCAGAAATCAGTGGACGTCAGGCAAGTACGTGCTGTGATTCTGATTACGAGAGAATGTGCGCTGTATCGCGAACGACCTCATTTTGCTGATCAGGTCAAACGCCAAGATGCTCTGGGGAACGAGCGGAGCCGAACTCTTCGATCGCCCGGTCTCCAGCGTTCAGGAGGAGATGCTGTTCCGCGAAAATCACGGGGCATGGTGGACTGATGACCAACCAAGAGGGTACCGATCGAGCCGTCGGTTACTGACCGCCCGAGGCGGGAATGGGCCAAGCCCAGCCGGCGGTGAATCCGCCGTCGACATAGATGGTTTGACCGGTCATGAACGCCGAGGCCTGGGAGGCGAGAAAGATCGCTGCGCCGACCATATCCTCGGGCTGTCCGAGACGACGCTGAGGCGTATTGGCGTCGCCCCAAGCTTGCATGACCGGGTCGGACCAGAGCTTGCGAGTCAGATCGGTGAGGATGAAGCCGGGGGCAATGGCATTCACTCGCACGCCGCGACCGCTCCACTCCACCGCCAAGCCGCGGGTCAAATGAGCGATTCCAGCCTTGCTCATCGCGTATGGCAACACATTTTTCAAGGGTCGATCGGAGTTCAGAGATGCAATGTTGATCTGACAACCCGCTCCGCGCTCAACCATGTGTCGCCCGACTGCTCGACACATGAAAAACGAACCTTTGAGGTTGATGTCGAGCACATAGTCATAATCGTCTTCGGTGACATCCAGTACGGCTTTACGACGATTTACGCCGGCCACGTTGACCAGCGTGTCGATACGGCCATACTCCGCGATTACAAACTCCACCAGCTGCTCGATCTCGCGGTTTTTCGCCACATCACAGACGATTGGCCGGACAACGTCGCGACGAGGTCTTGAGGCGGGCGTGCCAGCTTGGCGACTGTTCATTTCCTCAGCCGCGGAATTCAGTGCTGACGCATCGCGTCCCACGATCACCACCTGAGCCCCGCGATCCACGAAGCCTTGAGCAATCGCTCGCCCGATCCCTCGACTGCCACCAGTCACCAGTACAATCTGATCAGCTACGGAAAACAGGGGATCCATCTGGCGGGCCTCATCAGGCTTTTCTCGTGTCACAGCATCCAGCTCGCGGTGCGCAGCTTTGCTCTTTCAGCCGCGCGACTCATCCACGGATCGTCTCTTAACGTTTCGTCGAACCCGCTCGTGGTGGCGGCGGCGTTTTCGTCGCCGAGCGTGGAGTTGGGATCTCCAGGTTCTGGGTGCCACTGAGATCCGGAGTGGACGAGGCTTTCGATCGCTTGCCGGGCTGGGATGAACCGGCCAGGAAGTTGTCGACTTGCGCCTCTTCCTTCAACCGATCGAATTCCTTGTTCATGCTGGCTCGCAGCTTCTTTTCGATCAGGTCGCCGGTCAACTCCTGACGCACCTCATCGGTGAGCTCGCTGACCACGGGCTTGGTGCGCCCCAGGCATTTGAGGATCACGAATTTGTCACCCACGGAGAGAATTGGCGACAATTCACCGGCTTTCAATTTGAACGCTGCATCTTCCAGAACTGGTTGGCCACTATGGCGGCGCAGCGGTGGCACTCGTCCGGAATTCGCACGCGAGGCAGGTTCGATTGAATACTGCTGAGCGAGTTCTCCGAAGAACGATTCGCTGGCATTGTCGCGTGCCATTTCCCAAACCTGCTGTGCTTGGCGCTGGTTGCTGATCACAATCGCCATGATTTCAACACGTTCACCATAGTTGGCTTCAAAGCCCTTCTTCACGTCCTCTTCGGTGATCTGCACGTTGGTTCCGATGAGTTTCTTCAGTGCCGCGGACGGCCACACGGCATCGCGGACATAAACATCGATCGTCGTATTGTCGTTTTCCGTAACGGCCTTCAGCCAACCCTCAACATCTGGCGTGCGCTTATCCTCTTTCAGGTAGCCATAGGACTCAGCGGCTCGAGCTACCTCTTCTTGAATATCACTATCATCCACCGTGCGATGCAGTCGCTTGAGTTCCATTTGCAGGATCTTGCGATTGATTTCGCCATCGAGCACCGTTTTTCCATGTCGCTTAATGCACTCTTCCGACAGCTCGCGCATCGTGAGTGGCTTGTTGTTGATGAGGGCCGCGACGCCGGGGTGTTGCTTTTGCAGATTGGCATCGTTCAAGACATTCACCACCTTGGCTTCGGTCTGCAGTTTCTTAAACAGATCGTTGGCGGCGGTGCGCATTTTCTGTTCACGAATCTTTTCGGTGATCTGGCTCTGAGCCGCCTGTAACTGCTCGCCAGCCAAATAGACCGCGTTGATATGCTCTTCGCAGCGCAGAATCATGTATTGATTGGCAACTTGAACAACAGGCGAAATCTGGCCGGGCTTCAGTTTGAAGGCAGCCTTCTCCAGATTGTCTACGCCACTATTTTTCCGAATCGGCGGGATGACTCCCATCACGCTGGCACTGGGATCTTCCGAATGATCCTTGGCCATGCTGGGGAAGGCATCGGGATTGGCCTGCGCTTTCGCCCAGAGCTCCTCCGCTCGCTTGCGGCTGCTGACCGAAATTACGCGCACCCGCACTTTTTCGCCAAACTCTGACTCAAATGCTTTCTTCAGTTCGTCCTGGGCCACGACCAGCTGATCGGCGGAGAGTGCCTTCAGGGCCAGTGCTGGCCAAATGATTTCGCTGCGATATTCAACCGGTCCCACGCCGCGTTCCTGTTCCAGCAGCAGCAGCCAGCGATCGGTCGACAATCCAAATTTTTTCGCAATCCGTTCAATTTCATCCGTGACGTCTTGTTCCGAGATCTTGATGTTGCGCTGCAGACAGGCTTGATAGATCAAGTGCTTATTAACCTGCGACTCCAACACCTCTTTGCCGAATCGCAAGACACATTCCCGAGCCAGATCCTGGCGCGTGATTTGTTCGCCGTTGATCAGCGCCACGATTTTGAGTTCGCTGTCGGTAGGAGTGGCGTCTGTCCCGGCTTGGCCATTCAATGCTCCCCCCGGAGCAGCACGTCCTGGTGCAACCCGTCCCGCAGCGGCTGCGGACGGACTGCCGCTGGTTGTCTGCAGGCCTGATTTTCCGGGAGCGGCAGGCTGCCCCGAGGCAGCGGGGGAAACGGCAGCGGCGGGCGCCACGGTACGGCTCTTGGACGAATTGCTGCCGCTCGCATTCGGAGCTGTTTTTCCCGGCAGGCTGGGACTTGCGGACGGCGTGCTGGGAGCGGACGCGTTCCCCGATTTCGAGCGTGCCGGGGAAGTTTGAGCGTCGACGGCCGTTGGGCCCCAGAATCGATTCATTCCCAGCGCCAGGCCGGCGACCGCGAGCAAACCCAAAATCCAGGCCCACCGTTGTCGCTGGCGGTCGGTACGTTCCACTGCCTTCGCATCCATGCTGTTCATCACGCAACTCCCTTGCGTTAGATCCTTCGTGAATCATCCCGAATGAATGATCTCCAGGGGCGAGCAATATAAGAGGTTGGGGAAAACGGGGTCAAGATCGATCCCGCCGCTGTTGGGCCCCTTGAATCGGGGTTGGCACACGTGATAACTTCGTCCCAATTTGAATCAGAGAATCTAATCGTCTCTGGCTGGTCAGTCGCACCTCCCGACCCATAGGAAGCACCTCGTGCCTCGTCGCACCGACCTTCGAAAAATCCTGCTGATCGGCTCCGGACCCATCATCATTGGGCAAGCCTGCGAGTTTGATTACTCGGGGACTCAAGCCTGTAAAGCCCTCCGGGAGGAGGGGTACGAGGTCGTGTTGGTGAATTCCAACCCGGCCACCATTATGACCGACCCCAGCACCGCGGATCGGACCTATATCGAACCGCTTACTTGGGAAATCGTTGCCAAGATCATCGAACGAGAGCGGCCGTGTGCGATCCTCCCCACGCTCGGGGGCCAAACCGGTTTGAACTTGGCCATGGACCTCGCCAAGCATGGCGTGCTGGAAAAATATGGCGTGGAAATGATTGGCGCTCGTCCGGCGGTGATTGCCAAGGCGGAAGAGCGCGAGCAGTTCAAGCAGGCGATGGAGAAAATTGGACTGGAGTGCTGTCGCGGCAAGACCGTTCACAACCTGGAAGACGCTCGTAAAGCATTGGCAATCGTCGGCTTACCGGCCGTGGTCCGTCCCAGCTTCACGCTCGGTGGGAGCGGTTCTGCGATTGCTTACAACCGCGAGGAATTCGACACGCTCGTGCAGCGCGGACTCGATCAGTCACCGATCACGGAGGTGCTGATCGAGGAGTCGATTATTGGCTGGAAAGAGTATGAGATGGAGGTGATGCGCGACATGGACGACAATGTCGTGATCATCTGTTCGATTGAGAACTTTGACCCGATGGGTGTTCACACGGGTGACTCGATCACGGTCGCCCCCGCGCAAACGCTGACCGACAAAGAATACCAGCGCATGCGTGATGCCAGTTTAGCGGTGATCCGCGAGATTGGCGTGGAAACGGGTGGCTCGAACATTCAATTTGCGGTCCATCCGCAGACGGGCCGCATGATTGTGATCGAGATGAATCCCCGCGTGAGTCGTTCTTCGGCTTTGGCGTCCAAGGCAACGGGCTTTCCGATCGCCAAAATCGCCGCCAAACTCGCCGTGGGCTATCGACTGCACGAACTGGCCAACGATATCACTCGACGCACCAAAGCTTGTTTTGAACCGACCATTGACTATGTCGTCACCAAAATTCCGCGTTTTGCGTTCGAGAAATTCCCCGAGGCCGATGCGACACTCACAACGCAAATGAAAAGCGTCGGCGAGACGATGGCGATTGGGCGCACGTTTAAGGAGTCGTTTCAGAAGGCCCTGCGGGGCCTGGAAGTTGGTGCGTTTGGCTTTGGTTGCGACGGCAAGGATTTGTGGGGCACAGCCCATCAGCCGAGCCAGGAAGAGATTCGAGCCAAACTGTCGACGCCGAATCATGAACGTGTCTGGTATATCCGCTATGCGTTCAAGACCGGGATGACGGTGAGTCAGATCCATGATCTCTCGGGAATCGATCCTTGGTTCCTGGACCAACTGGAACAGCTCGTCGAGTTGGAAACGGAACTCCGCCGCTACAGCGATATTCGCGAAGTCGACTCCGCAACATTGCGACATGCCAAGCGCAATGGCTTCTCTGATCGTCAGCTGGCGACGATCTGGAGTTCGACCGAACTGGATGTACGTCACGAACGCAAGGAGCGTGGCATTGTCGCCACGTTCAAGTCGGTGGATACATGTGCCGCGGAGTTTGAGGCTTACACCCCCTACTATTACTCCACGTATGAATCGGAAGATGAAACACCGCCCAAACAGCCGAATAAGAAGCGAGTGATGATTCTAGGCGGTGGCCCGAATCGAATCGGCCAGGGAATTGAATTCGATTACTGCTGCTGTCACGCCAGTTTTGCACTGCGTGAGATGGGCATTGAATCGGTGATGGTGAATTCCAATCCCGAGACGGTGAGCACGGATTACGATACCAGTGACTTGCTGTTCTTCGAGCCGCTGACCACGGAAGATGTGCTCAACATTTTCGACCGCGTGCAACCGGACGGCGTGATCGTGCAATTCGGTGGCCAAACGCCACTCAACTTGTCACGTGCTCTGCACTCCGCCGGAGTGCCGATTATTGGAACGAGTGTCGATACGATCGAAGCGGCGGAAGATCGTGAGAAATTTCAATTGCTGCTGGAGCAGCTCAAATTGAAACAACCTGCCAACGCGATTGCGCGCACGATGGATGAAGCTCGTCGCGAGGCGGTGAAGGTAGGTTTTCCCGCCTTGGTACGTCCCAGCTTTGTGCTGGGTGGGCGAGCGATGGAGATTTGCTACGACAACGCGCAATTCGAGCGGTTCGTAGCCGAGGCATTTGTGGTGGCACAGGGACAACCGGTACTCATCGATCGCTTCCTGGAAGATGCCACGGAAGTCGATGTCGACTGCGTTTCCGATGGCCAGCAGGTCGTCATCATGGGTGTGATGGAGCATATCGAGGAGGCCGGTATTCACTCGGGGGACTCTGCCTGTGCCATTCCGCCGCATAGTTTAAGTGGCGCGGTGCTGGATGAAATTCGAGCCGCCACGGAAGCACTTGCGCGACGTCTGCACGTGATCGGATTGATGAACATTCAGTTCGCTGTGAAGCGTGAAGATGGCGAGATGAATGTTTACGTGCTGGAAGTGAATCCGCGTGCCAGTCGTACGGTGCCGTTTGTCGCGAAGGCTACCGGCGTGCCGATTGCCAAAATCGCCGCGAAAGTGATGGCCGGCCAAACACTCGCCGAACTTGGCATCACCGAAGAACCACGTCCGGCTCATATCTCGGTTAAAGAGAGCGTATTCCCGTTCCGCAAATTTGCCGGGGTCGACATCGTCCTCGGACCGGAAATGCGCAGCACCGGTGAGGTGATGGGCGTGAGCGAACGATTTTCCATTGCGTTCGCGAAGAGCCAATTGGCGGCAGGCGTTGTCCTGCCTCGTGAAGGCTTGATCTTCTTAAGTGTCACCAGTCGTTACAAAGAAGGCTTGGTGGCCATGGCCCAGAAACTTCACAACATGGGTCATCCCCTGCTGGCAACCGATGGTACCGCTCGCCGTTTAGACGAGGCCGGTATTCCCGTCACGCGTGTGAAGAAGCTCGCTGAAGGTCGCCCCAATCTGCTCGACTATCTCCATGATGGTCAAGTGAAACTGGTGATCAACACACCCAGTGGCAAGGGGGCGCGCACGGATGAGGGGAAGATTCGAGCTGCGGCGGTCCAAGCGGGCGTGCCCTGTATCACGACTCTCTCCGCCGGTGAGGCCTGTGTCCGCGCGATGGAAGCGCTACGCCAGGAAGAGATGAGTGTTCAATCGCTGCAGGAACGGTTCCCGGCATAACAGCAGGCCCGGGCGTTTACACGCCGGGGTATCCGAGACCATGGCTCCGCTGTCGCGGACCGTGGTCTCGATCCTCAGACCTGATTACCTGATTACCTGATTATCTGATTATCTGATTATCTGATTACCTGATTAAGATCCCATCGGATGGAAGCACGACCCTAGCGCAGAAACTTGGCCAGACGCTCGTGAGTGGCCTCGGCTTCCAGTTCGAGTTTGCCAAAGCCTAATTCGGCGCCCACCTGAACGGCGTCCTGCTGGTACTCTGGGTGATTCGTCACCAGCATGACCGGGATCTCCGTGAGATGCGGGTCGGCTTTCATCAAGCGGATGATATCCAGGCCGTCGCTGTAATCGATATCCAGCTTTCGGTTGATGAGCACTAAGTCGAAGTGTCCAGCGCGCAGCGCCGCGAGGGTATCGTCGGCGGCATGGGTTTGGTGTACTTCAACCGAGTAATGTCGTTCCAGCATGCGGCGCATGGCCGCATGATCTGGAACACAATTGCCCACATCCAGCACTCGCTTCGTCATTTCTGCTCGTCCGCTTCCACTTGAATCGCGAACAGGTGGTCTTTGTTCGCGATATAGAGCACGCCATTGGCTACCACCGGCGTCGAGTAGACCGAGCTCAGCATATTCACCTCGAACAGAGGCTCCTGCTTTTCTGAACTCACTTTAAAGATGCACACATCGCCATCCTCGTCGCCAATATACATGTGCTCGCCCACGATCAGGGGAGAACCCCATGCGGCGGCCAACATGTCATGTGTCCAGTAAACCTTGCCCGACTTGGCATCGACGCAGTGGACTAGTCCGCTGAAGTCGGCAATGAAGAGCAGATCATTCTTGATGGCGACCGTGCCGCAGCTGCGATGCATCGTCTCTTCAAAATCGATCTTTCCATCACCATTTTGATCATAGGAAGCGTACTTCCAGACGACGGCCGAGTTGGGATTGGCAACCGCCACTTCACCCTTATCCGCCTCCACGGCTTGCACTCGCTTGTGCGGAATCGTCTTCCCCGACTCGCGGTTCACAGCCAGAGTTTCACTTACATCCCCGCGCTTCGTCGGATCGAAGCACCACAAATTCCCCACACCTTCACCATGCTCTGGGTCCTGTCCGGTGGCGACATAAACGAGACCGTCGTAGACCACCGGCGTGCCGATGATGTCATTCCGAGTACCACGGCCGCCGAGAATGAGCACGGTTTCCTTGGGATTCAGATCAGCCTTCCAGAGCAGTTCCGGCTTGCCATCTTTTCCTTGGTCGGCTTTGAAACTGTAGAGCCAGCCATCGCCACCACCAAACAGCACCTGTGGCACTCCACCCAGCGTCGCGACCGTCGGGGACGACCACTGTCCGTGATGGATGTTCATGCCCGGACTGCCATCCGTCCAATAAACCTTCCCCGTATTCTTGTCCATGCAAATGAAACTAGGTGCGTCCGGACCCGGGATGTTCAAATGCGATTCGTCGACACCGTTGGAGGTGCAGACGAAGAGCAGATCGCCGAGCGTGGTAACGGAGCAGTTACACATGTTGTGCTGCGAAACGCCGAGCTCCTTCATCATGTCGTAGACCCAAATCACATCGGCCTCATCCTTGTCGTGAATTCCCAGGATTTTGAAGGCGCTCAGTCGTGGGCCAGTCAGGACGATGCGGAACTGTCGCTCCGCCCCACCCGACATGGCGGTAAAGGACCAGCGTTTGCCCTCTTCGTCCGTTTTCAACGTGACGTCCGCCGGCAACTCAGCGCCCGCTGCAGTGAACTTGGCTCGCAGCGCGTCGGTCAACTTGCCGGTCTTGAGTGCTTCGAGGGCGGGTGCAACTTGATCCATGGCGGCATCTTCATTCTTCATCAGATCGAAGAGTCGCGCGGGATCGTTGACGACCGGACCATCGTCTTCGCCGTCATAAAATCCTTCGGTGTCGAGGCAGCGCACTTCACCGCGACTGGTCACGAACCAAACTCGCTGACCTTCCACCAGCCCGGCGGCGCAGATGCCTTGCATCGGCCAATCATGCACGCGACCGGTCGGTAACTTTTCGCTGGAATGTTGCCAGAGGAACTTTCCATCCTTCTCGTCGTAGCAGATGAACGCGCCCAGATCGACATCCGCCGGATAACGCTTGATGAAGCCACCCGAGTTGTTGCTGCCGACGAAAACTTTGCCCGCGGCAATTACGGGGTTGCCGTAGGTCTGACTGCCCATTTGACTGACCCACTTGATGTTCTTGGCATCGTCTTTCTTCCAAGCCCCCGTCTTGCGATCAAAATCACCGGGAGCCCATTCGGTAGGAATGTTTTCCGCTACGGGCACGTTGTTACGAAACGAAGTGCCACCCCACTGCGGCCAATCACCCGCCTTGATGGTCGCATTGGCGGACTTGTCGATGGCGGGCGCCTTGGCGGGCGCGGCAGCGGCCTGCGGCTCGTCAGCCTTCTTTTCCTCAGTCTTCTTGTCATCAGCCTTCTTGTCATCAGCCTTCTTGTCCTCAGCCTTCTTGTCCTCAGCCTTCTTGTCATCCATCTTTTTGTCAGCAGCAGGTTCGTCGGCCTTCTTGTCAGTTGCCGGCGAGGCTTCGGCTTTCTTGTCATCCGCTTTCGCAGCGTCGGGCTTGGCGGTCTGGCTGCCCGTGGTATTCGAGCTCGCGGCGCGAGGGCCGGACTTACCGCCTCCCTCACTCTTCTTCTCTGCCTGGGGCGGCTGACAGCCGGTCAGCAAGATCGACGTGATCAGTCCCATGACCAGAGCGCCGCCGATCATCAAGTAAGGTTTCAGGTGTTGCAACATCGGGCGATTCTCCTTAGCGATCCAATTCGAGTTATTACTTTGCATTCGGGGTCACCGTGACGTTGTCATAGAAGACTTCCGCGTTGGTGGCGTTGCCAAACAGACCGGGGCTACCGGTTTTATTAGGCCGGCTGTCCACCATTTCGATGGTCCAGTCGGTCGGTTCGGGCTGATCCTTGGGCCAAACTTTACCGCGACAGATGGCGGTTCCATCCGCTTGATTGGCGACCTGGAATTTAATGAGGTACCAGGTCCCAGGTTCCCACTTGAAATCGATGCGGCGGAAGTGTCGATGATCGTGCGGCACCCAGCTCGTCAAAAACAACTTCTGAGCCTCGCCCTGCATTTCCAAGGTGTACCCCTGATTGATCACCCCCATGTCGGGCATTTTCTTGTCGACCACGAAACCTTTGACATCGGTCTGGATCGTGTAGTCGTGCAGGTCGGCATGACCGAACCAGCAGCGACTACGCGTGCCCTTGGGAATCGTCGTAACTTTCACCATCACGCTGTTACCATCCACGGCTCGCATTGTGTGCCGATAACGAGCTCCGATCCAGGTAATAGGAGCGTCCTTGAGTCCTTCGAAATCAAACTTCCAGGGAAGCGGTGGAACAATGCGAATGCGGGCCTTCCCCGACAACTCGCCGACCTTCGCAGTCACAAAAGCGGCCACGTGTTCCGCCGCCGCCGGAGCGGCATAAACACCCTCCGCGTTCACGGCTCCCGCACCCTCCACGGTAAATTGGGCAGGAGATTCCTTGAGGAATTGTCCGCGGGCGTTGAACAGGCGAACGGTCAGTTTCTGTTCCTGGCCGGGCTTGAGCAGCAATTCGCAGGGCACGATCTGGACGTGAGCCGGCGTTTGATCCTCAGCGACCGGACTTTCCTGAGCGGGTGCTGGCAGAGCCTCCGCCGTGCCTTTCTTGGCAGCATCAGCAAAGCAGTAAGTGGCTTCCGATGTCTGGATATAGATGCGACCGTGGGAGCAGATCGGTGAAGCATTGCATTCTTCGCCTTGATCGAACGTCCCCTTGGCGACCAGCTTCACGCCCGCCTTTTCGTCCGGCTTCACAATCCACCAGCGACCATTCGCCTCGGTGGCATAAAGTTTTCCGTCGGCGTAAAGGAGACTCGCGCGACCAACCGTTCCCAACGAAAAACGCTTGCCAATCTTCTCACCCGTTTTCGCATCGATAACCCACAGCTTGGCGGCATCGTCGATCGCATAAATGCGGTCTCCGATCTTCACCATGCCCGACTTACCGATCCCCAGCTCTTCTACTTTCCACTGAGTCGCCTTCTCGGTGACGTTCCCCTTGAGGGTCCCATCGAGCAGTGCCAGTGCACCCATCGCGGTGCCTTTAACATTTTCCTCACTATGGCCCATGTAGATCTTTTGGCCATCCAGCAGCGGCGGGATGTTCAGACCGCGGCGCGAGAAGTGGTACTGAAAGATGGGCACTCCCGTTCGGGGCTGAAAAGCCCACACTTTGCCGTCACCGCAGCCCAGCACGAGGGCCGTTTGACCACCCAGCTGTCCGATGACCGGCGCACTGTAGGTGGTGTCTTCGGGCAGTGGAGTGGTGCTCGTAAACCAGACCGTCTGACCTGTTAGTTTATTGAAAGCGAGGATGCGATGAGCGGGTCGTGCCATTTCTGCCCAACCGATCACCACCGCGCTGATGATCACCAGATCTTCGTGAACGACCGGGAAATTGGTACGACCACCGTAGGTACTCAGGAGGCCAAACTCTTCGTGCAGCGGGCGGGACCAGACCACTTTGCCGGTCTCGTGATCGAGACAGCAGAAATACCCGCAAACTCCCAGGGCATACACCAATCCACTCGACGGGTCCGCCACAACCGACGACCAGCCGACACGTGTATCCGGCACGTCCGACGACCAGACATTAAAGATGTGTTCCCACTGCGTCTTGCCGGTGGCCGCATCCACACAGACCACCTTCTCGCCCTCTTCTTTCGTCCCCGGCTTGTCGCGCACGATGGTGTAAAGTTTGCCGTTCATCACGACCGGGGTGCTACGACCGCCCAAGTCGGTGCGTTTCCAAGCTAAATTGCTGCCATCTCCCCCACGATGGTCCCATTTGTCGGGCAGGCCGGTCTCTCGGCTGATGCCGTTTTGTTCGGGACCACGCCAGTAAGGCCAATCCAGCGGATCCGCTTTGACCGGCGAGCGGGCACTTTCAGCGGCGGTGGCAGCTCCTGCAGCGCCAGCACCGGAACGCAACCCACGAGTGGGAACTCCGGTCAGCAGAATTCCTGCGACCACGACAAACAGCACAGTAGCAACAGTTCGCATTCTTGTTCGGCTCAACATGACACTTCTCGTCGGAGGTGGGAGCGCGTCAAGCGACGCGCCGGTTTCGGTGAGCAATGGCTGCCAGCTTGTGGATTGCGGCACGACGTCTTGAGAGAAGCAGTCGGCCGCAAAACAACAAGCCCTATGTACAAGTGGCACAAGATACGACGACGAGTGGCGAGAGGCAAGCACTCCCAACCGGTTTCACCCCTCCTCGGGATCGTCGAACCATTCGTCACTCGGATCGAACTTGGGCCAAGCGACAATCAGCACCCGCATCTTTCCGACGGCGCGGTGACGCGTACCGGGGCGAATCAGAATGCATATGCCAGGCCGTACGGGAATCAGCTGCTGATCGAGTTGCATCTGGGCGTCGGGCTGACATTCCAGGAAGTAGTACGTCTCGGTAATGCGCTGATGGTAGTGCAGCCGAGCGTCGGTGGAGATTTCCGTGACGTGGATGGTGGCGGGAAAATCGGTCACATCGGCGAATGCGCGCCGCGCGGTGCCACACGGACAGGCAACTCCTGGCAATTGCATGAAATCAACCAGCTCGTACGGGGCTACTGCTGTGAAGCTGTCGCGATTGTCGGCGTTGTGCGGTGCGGCTGCGGAACTGGTCATGGGAGTCATCGCCTGTTTCTCGGCTGACGCAGAAAATTTTTGATTTTGCCCAGGCGGAAAAGTCTACCAGAGCGAGTGGTGGAGCGACACGTCGACCTGATCGGGATATGCGGGTGAGGCAATCACTGCTGCGCGAAAAGGGCCTTTTGGGCATCCTACGATCGGTACAAATTCACTAGGTGGAACTTCGCGCACAGATTACCCACAAGTCGTCGTAACTCCCTATCTGAAAATTGTTTCCGAGCACTCAAGGCGTTTCGCAAAGTGGGCCGATAGGGTTAGTGTCACTTGAAGCAAACAGGCACTCTTCGGAGTGCAAGTAACGAGTCGAAAGTGGAGCGGACTTTTATCGGGTCAAGGATTGACTCGACCACTTCGACTCGATCAGACCGAGTGAACTGCGGGGTATGACCCACCCTTCCCGCACTGGCTCAAACCAGCTGAGACGATCAGCTTGGTGAGGACGCCGGACTTTGTCCATCTATAGGAGATGTGGCTCGATGAAGTTGAACATTTTTGTTGGATCGCTGGTACTCGGCTTGGGCCTCTGTACCCAAAGCTTCGGTTTCGACCTGCTCGACCGGATGCTCGGAATGAACGGCTGCGGCGCTGATACAGCCAAGAGCTGCTGCGCTGCTGCACCTTCCTGCGGAGCCGATAAGGGCTGTGCAGGCAAGGGTGGTTGCAACATTGGCGGCGGACGCCAACACCTCTGCTCGAAGAACCTGCTCGACTCGCTCGGCTCGAAGCGTTGCTGCCAGAAGGCCGGCTGTGCCGACCAGGGCTGCTCGGCTAAGGGCGGAGCGGACCGCGGCTGCGGTCTGCGTGGTGGTAACAAGGGCTGTGCGAACAAGGGTTGTGCCGCTGCTGCTCCTAGCTGCGCCGCGAAGGCTGACCCGGGCTGTGCTGCTCCTGCCGCTGCTGCTCCGACCTGTGCTGCGAAGGCGGCTGATCCTAGCTGCGCCGCTGCCGCTGCTCCTAGCTGCGGTGCCGACAAGGCTGGCTGTGCCTCGAAGGGCTGCCGTCAGATCTGCCGACCGGGCTTGCTCGATCGGTTGATGTCGATGAACGCCAGCTTGGGCTGCAACAAGGGTTGCAACACGGGCTGTGCTGGTCCTGCGAAGGCTGCCGGCTGTGCTGCTCCTGCAAAGGCTGCTGGCTGTGCCGCTCCTGCGAAGGCCGCTCACGGCCCAGCTTGTGGCTGCGACGGTCACGCCGCTCCTGCCGCTGCCCCTGTGAAGGGTGAAGTTGCTCCGCAGCCTCCCGCTCCAGTGGTTGATCCTTCGGCTTACCTGAACACCCAACGTCGGGTCGTTCAAGCAAGCAGCTTGGTCCGCTAAGCTCCGCTTGCCCTGAGGCTACGACGTACGATCTGCCGGGATCGCAAGATCTCGGCAGATCGTTTTTTTATGCGCCGACCAAATCAGTCCGCTCGTCGCATACTCCAGGCCCCCGGTAGCGATGACACGAGGTAATAAGCCCGTGGCACGCTCAGTTCCATCAACAGTGACAACTCACTCGCGCCACTCGGTGCACGCCCGGCCAGCCCGCCGAAATCGAACAGCGAAATAGGCTTTTGGAAACGCACCACGCGAGTCTTATCTTTGTCGACCCGCGCCAACTCGATCACGCGATCGACCGCGTCTTCCAGGAATCCGATCTCGTCCACCAAGCCATTATTCTTGGCTTGATTCGCGGTGAAGATTTCACCCGTAGCCAGCTTCGTGAGGGCCTCGTCATCACTCACGAACTTCGCTCGGCCATCTTTTACGATCGACTTGAACCGCGCGAAGGACTCGTCGACATAGGCCTGCATGATCGCACGATCCTCGGCCGACATCGGCTTGGTCATGCTCATGATCTGCTTGCGCGGATGACTGGTGATGGAATCATCGCGCACGTTGAACTTCGCCATCAACTCGCTGACATCGTAATGCTGCAGAATGACGCCGATCGAACCAGTCGTCGTAGTCGGCTCGGCATAAATCGCCTTTTCTTGATGCCCCACCGCCATCGACACATAGTAACCACCACTCGCCGCCATACTGCCCATGCTCACCACCAGCGGCAGCTCTCGCTCCACTCGCAGTTTATTCAAATGATGCAGGATGTAGTCGGAGCCGGTAACCGTGCCGCCAGGCGAATCCACTCGTAGCACTACCCCCACCACCGATTCATCACCGCGAATCTGATCAATCTGTTTTTTGACGAAGCCGTCGCCTTCCATGATGACGCCGGTAAGGTCGATCACAGCCACGGTTTGTTTGGCGAAGCGTGGCCCTGAGACATGCTTTTCCTGCAGCGGCACACTGCCATCGCCAGCCATCCCCATAATGCCGCGCACCATGGAAACGAAGAACAAGACCAGCATCGCCAGTCCGCCCCAAAACAGGAGCCGCTTGAGGACACTGCTCTGCCGCGGCGGTGGCGGATAGCCATACGGCCCCGGCGGATAACCATAACCCGGCGGATGACCATACCCCGGCGGCGGCCCATAACCCGGTGGCAACGGACCGCGCACGGGCGGTGGCGCTCCCATCGGACCATTCGCCGCCACTGGCGCTCCGGATGCCCCTGGCGAACCGGCCGGTCCTGTCACCATCACGGCGTCAACCACCGATCCGCTCGACCCCGTCGAGCTTCCCGAAGTTGTGGACGAATCCATACAAAAACTCCTGATTGAGAAAGAAGATGGTTTACTGGTCCAAACGTACTTAACTCTCCGACTGAGCGATGACGCCGACTTACCGTCGGCGACGACGCCCCTGAGTTTTCTTTTTGTTTGCAGCGGGCCGCGGATGGGAAACTTTCTTTCGTGAGCCACCCACGAGGCGAAAGTCGAGTTCGCGGCGATCAATGTCCACCCGCGCAATCTCAACTTGAATCACATCCCCCAGCCGATAGGCATTGCCCGCTCGGCGCCCCACCAACTGATGCGTCGTAGAATCATAGTCATAGTGATCATCCCGCAGCGAATGAATGGAGAGCAAACCTTCCGCCGGAATCTGTAGTCCCTGCGCGAATAGTCCAAAGGATTCGACCCCCGTAACGATCGCCTCCATCTGCTGTCCAATTCGCCGTGACATGTAGGTCAGCAGCTTGATCTTGATCAGTTCCCGTTCGGCCGCCTGTGCTCGTTGCTCTCGTTCCGAACAATGCTCACCCAACGACAGTAGCGCCTCGTCAGATTCCGGACTGCGCTTACCCTTGGCCAGTCGATCGAACAAGCGATGGACCGTTAGATCGGGATAACGTCGAATGGGAGACGTGAAGTGACAGTAATCGCGACTATTAAGGGCATAGTGGCCTTCTTCGATCGGAGCATAGTGAGCTTTCTGCATGCTGCGCAGCACGGCATAGTTGACCGCTTGTCGCTCTGGCCGCTCCCGCACTTCATCAATCACCCGCTGAATTTCAAACCGACTCTCCAGACTTTCACAGGAGATCCCCAGCTCGCGCACAAAGGTCGTGAGTGCCTTTAATTTGCGCGGCTCGGGTGAAGCGTGTACGCGACGCAGGAACGCTCGGCCCCTGGTCCGCAAAAGCGACGCCACCGCCTCATTGGCCGCCAACATAAACTCTTCAATGATCTGATGACTGAAGGTGTTGACGACCGTGTAAGCCCCTTCCACCTCACCGCGTCGATCAATTTTTAATTTGATTTCGGGCAAGGTGAGCTCCAGAGCTCCGCGCCGCAGCCGGCGATCACGCAGCGTTCTGGCCAGTTCCGCCATCCGCCCCAGAAGCTGATGCACCTCAGGACTCAGCTTCGACTCCCAAGCCGCTGCATCAGCCAGATACTCATCCACTTCCTCGTACGTGAAACGACGGCAACTCCGAATCGCCGTACGCAGAACATCCGTGGCGACGGGCATCCCTTCCGGCGTCATCTCGATCACCACAGTACGTGCCAAGCGGACCTGCTGCGGCTGCAGACTTGCCAAGTGATTTGAAATCACCTCGGGCAGCATCGGAATCACTCGGTCCGGTAAATAAACACTCGTTCCCCGCTCGCGTGCCTCTCGATCCAAGGCGCTGCCAGCGGGCACAAAATGCCCGACATCCGCGATGTGAACCGCCAGTTGCCAGTGGCCTTGCTCTAAACGCACGAGCGAAATGGCATCGTCAAAATCGCGGGCATCGACCGGATCAATCGTGATCACCGTCGCGGCTGTCCAGTCTTCACGCCCCGCTAAATCGGCCTCGTCAAACCGCTCCGCCTGACGTCGCGCATCCTCCAGCACGTCGGCGGGAAAATCGAGCGGCAAGTTGTATTCGTGAATGATCCCCAGCGTATCCACGCCCGGCTGGCCACTCGGCCCCAACACCTCGACGATCACCGCCTCCCCCTCGCTCCAGTGCGAAGGAAAACGGACCATCTCAATCACAACCTTGTCGTCCGTAAAAGCGGACTTCGCCGACGCATCGCCAACACTGATCGGCTGACTAAAGATATTCCCATCGACGCGTACATACCCACTGCCCGCTTGCTCATAGTAGCGCCCCACAAAGCGATGGGTATCCCGTTCCAGAATCTCGATGATCTCACCGCTGATGCGCTCCTGGCCACCGCGGAAGCGGCGGTCGATGCGCACGGTTACTAAGTCGCCCGAAGCGGCATCGCGGGACGCCGTCGCCGGCACAAAAACATCCCCCGTCCGATCACCGCTCGTCGCCCCCCGAGGTCGAACAAAACCGTATCCGGCCGCCGCACGCCGAAAGGTTCCCGTAACCACCGCCCGCTCGCCACCACCCCCGCGCACGGCTTTCTTGCGTGAACCAGATCCCGATCCCCCCGACCGCCGCGTCTCCTCAGATGTCGACTCGCCAAATTCCGAATCGCTAGATTCCGAATCGCTAGATTCCGAATCGCTAGATTCCGAATCCCGAGATTCCGAATCCCGAGATTCCGAATCCTCGAATTCCGCCTGGGTCGACTCGCGCGGCACCGACTCAGTTGCACTCTCCGGCCCCTCGAATTCCACTCCCCCCGGCGGACGCGGCTGACGGTCGAGCGTGGCGACTGGCAAGATGAGATGATTGGGACCGTAAGCTAGTCGCCCTTGGCGTACCAACTTACGAACGGTCACTCGCAGCGACCGACGCTCAGAATCTTCCAAGCCAATTTTGCTCGCCAAAACACGAATCTTCACCGGTCGATAGGTGGGACTCGCGACAATCTCAAGAATGCGCTGGATCAACTCCTCTGGCTTCACAATCATGGACCCTTTTTGGACGACTCGGCCGGCTCCGCCGCTGCTGCTTCCGCAGCGGGCGCTTCTCCGGCTTCACTAGCCTCGACTTTACCGGGCGATTTTCCGGCGGGAGGTTCATCCGAGGCAATGAAACGAATACCGGCCCCGAGCGCATACGCGTGATCACGGTGGGCGGTGAGGTCATCGGTGACCGTGAGATCAATCGTGTACTGTCGTCCGCCGCGAACGGTGCGCAGCATTTGTCGCTCTAAAGTGGCCACATCCTTGCCCTGCTTGCGCCCTTTGAGGACATAACGAGCGTAGGCGTTGCGTCCCAGTACGATCGCTTTGGCGGGCTCGAGAACCAACACTTGTTTCGCCGCCATTTGAGCATCCAGTTTCGCTTGCACCTCGGCCGCATACGCCGCCACATTCTCCTTGGTCACGTCCGCATGCTCGACGTCTTCCGCCGTGATGACTATTTGCGGGAAACCGGTACGCCCCTTTACCTGGAACGCCACAACATATTCCTTCTTTTGACTCAACGGTGCCCATTTATCTGGAGTGGGAACTTCCAGTCGTCCGCCATCGAGAGGTGGCAGATCAAGGCTTGCCGGCGGCAACTGGTTAACGGCGTAACTTTTGACGCTGGCGTTAGATGCAGATCCTCCCCCGCCACCCGCCGCTTGCCCGCCCGAGTTACCCCCGGAACAACCGCTCAGCAAAACCGCCAAGAGGAGCCCGAGCGACGGGATCCCTGAGCGATTGAGGAAGGAACGAAGGCGCGCCGTGAGTGCAACGGGTCGAGCGGCGGAAAGATACTTCATGATCAAATGCCCCGATAAGGAGAAGTAGGTTGCCAGCGTCAGCCGATCTTGGGCCTGTATGATACTCCCGCCACCCCGACTGACTATAGGGCGATGCTCGCTCGGCACGGGAAACGGGGTGCCGTCCCGCTGCTGCCGCTTTTCAGAATCCCCCACGTTGATTATCATGTCCCGTCTAAGTTTTCGTTTCCTTACCCTGCGACCTAGTTGACGAAGGGCGTGATTTATGGCTCGTAAGACCCTCAACCGCAAAGCATTGCGTGCCGAAGCCGAGGCAGCCGAAGAAGCTGGCCTGCTCGATGAAAACGAGGAGCTCGACGAGGACTCCGAAGATGAAGATGAGGATGGAGAAGGAAAACCGAAAAAGAAAGCGGCTAAAGCCAAACGCAAGTCGAAGGCCAAATCGAAAGAACCTTCCGAAGTGCGACTCAAGCTCTACTGGGGCGTCTACAACTACTCGATGAAGCGCGTCGCCCTCTACGACTACAGCCAAAAGCGGCAGGCGGAACAGAAGGCCGCGGAATTGAGCCAGCCGGGCAAGACTCACCACTTTGTTTCGCGCGTTAAAGAGCCGATCAAGGACGAGTAAATTTCAGGGTTCTGTTTCAAGCATACGGGAACGTCTTTACCTTCCCGGTCGGTGGTTTGTGCTTGACCATTGCGGGCGAGACTGCTTTCGCTGTGCACGTACGGTAGCGCAGCGGCAGTGCCTTGATTACGTCCCCGCATGGCGCGAAAAACGCGATGATCAACCGTGGTTGGAATGGTGTGCGCTGAACCATCCATGAGCGGAAACAAGCAGCCGCCAGGGTGCGGGCTGCAAGAATTCTCCAGAAATGCCCAAGACGGAATTACGAAGCATTCACGTCGATTCAGAGGGACCGTTTTCGTCGCCCTTGCTGGGAGCAGACTGCCGGCGATTCTCAGCCAAGTAGCTTTGACGCAGGCGAGCGTAATCGGCCGCCGTCGGCAGCTCGGCGGGAATCTGCCCCTGAGCGATTGCCTGATCAAAGAGTCTCTGCAAAAAAGGGCGGCACCAGCCGCAGCCCGTGCCCGCGCCCTGACAATGACTTAACTCCCCCACGCGCCGCGGCTTCTCCACTCGCAAAAAGTTCAGCACTTTGCGCTGCGTGACATGAAAGCAGAGACAGAGTTCATCGTCGAGATTCACGTCACGTATTTCCTCGCGGCAACTACTTCCACTTCCTGCTGACAACTACTTGCTGGCGCCAACGATTGCGTATGACGATGCTACCAGTTCGCCTTCTTGCGAATGGCGGACGGAGCGCACGTGGGGCTAGGACCTAGGGCTAGGACGTGGCGGTGGCGAGTCGCAACGCGATCCGACAAGCCATTTCGAACTGGGGAATTGCCAGTGATTCGGCGACGGTGTGAGGAGAAACCTGACCACAGCCCATGGTCACGGAGGGAATCCCGTGCGCCGTCAGCCAATTGGCATCCAGTCCGCCGTTGGAAATCGCTCGTATCGGTTCCATTCCCAACTCGCGCATCACCCGCTCTGCCTCCAACACACATGGCTCCCGTTCATCAAGTCGAAAGGCCTCATAGTCCAGCCGTCCGTTGATGGAAACGCTACCAGCGACGCCCTCAACGCTGCGCACTTCTTTCGCGGCACTGGTGAATGCTCGTTCGATGGCAGTGATGATTTTCTGTCGAAATTTGGGATCATGGCTGCGTGCCTCAGCTCGCAGTCGTACCAAGTCCGTGACGACATTCGTTGCTTCACCTCCCTGAATCACACCCACGTTACTGGTACCGCGGTGATTTCCCTGACGGACATCCCCATGCCATCCACCGCGCTGAAGGTCGGCAATCGCGAGGGCTGCAATCGCAATTGCGCTCACGCCCTTTTCAGGCGCACCACCGGCGTGACTGGCCAGTCCGCGCACTTCCATATCCATGCGGTAACCACCGGTTGCACCAACAGTCAATTTGGTAGCGGAGCCACCATCCCAGTTGAAGGCCAGCTTAGGTTTTCCCAGCAGTGATTTTTTCACATGCCGGGCTCCGTTGAGTCCCACTTCCTCTTGAACGAACCAGCAGAATGTTAACGGTGGGTGCGGCAACTTGCGGCGCTGCAGCTCCAAGAGCGTGTTCAGTAGCACCGCCGCTCCCGCTCGATTATCCGCCCCCAATCCCGTGGCCGGATTGGCAGAACGTACCTCGCCGCCCTTTCGCTTCGGCTCACAGCCCACGCAGATCGGGACCGTATCGAGGTGTGCGGTGAGCAGGCGGCGGGGAGCCTTGTACGTGCCGGGCAATTGCACAATCAGGTTGCCACAGTTTCCGGGTAGTCGGCTGTGTCGATGAGCATCATCGAACTGCATGAGATCGGCGGACAGTCCAGCCTCTGTTAACTGCTGCACGACATAATTCGCAATCGCCTGTTCATCGCCACTACGTCCGGAGATCGGCATCATCTCCAAGACGAGACGTAGCGCTTGACGTAGATCCGGCTCCGGTCCCACTACTGCGCTGGAGACTGACACCGAGGATTTTGGGGATGAGGCGGTTGATCGAGCACGTGCCATGACAAGTACACTCAATAAAGAAAACCCAGGAGCAGGAAAGATTCACGGGAACGCCAGCGAGCATTGCTCTCGCCCGGTCCGCGAGCGTATCTTAGCAGAACTCGTCGGATCACCTTTGTGCCGCTCTGAAATTTTGCCAAAACTCGTCACTTGCTACCCACGAACCACGCACCAACTAGTCGCTCCATGAAGCCTCATCTGCTTGAACTGATCCCGACATCCGCCCGCGACTGGATGAAAGCGCACGGTCAGCCGAGTTATCGTGGGCAACAACTTCGGCAGGCGATCTGCCAGGGTCGCGTCGCCGAGATTTCGCAAATCACGGCGCTTCCCCAGCAACTGCGCGAGCAACTCGCAGCGGAATTCACGCTCTGGACAGGCCAGATTGTGCGTCATCTACAAGCGGCTGACGGCACGGAAAAACTGCTGCTCCAATGGCCAGACGGCGGCCGCATCGAATGTGTCTTACTGCGGGATGGCGATCGGCGGTCGATCTGTATCAGCACCCAAGTCGGCTGTGCGATGGGCTGCGTTTTTTGTGCGAGTGGCCTGGATGGAGTGGATCGCAACTTAACGGCCGGCGAAATACTTGAGCAGATCCTGCGACTGCAGCGGCTCCTGCCTGCCACGGAACGGCTGAGTCATATTGTCGTGATGGGCATGGGGGAACCGCTAGCTAATCTGGATTCACTGCTGCTGGCGCTGGATGTGGCCAGCGACAGTCAGGGACTCGGGATCAGTCCGCGGCGCATCACGATTTCCACGGTTGGGTTGCCGGCGTCGCTGGAACGACTGGTAGCACGGCAAGCAAAGTATCAACTAGCCGTTTCCTTGCATGCTCCCAACGATCAACTGCGCGACCAGTTGGTGCCCGTGAATCGAAAGATCGGTCTGGCTCCCATCCTGGAAGCCGCTGATCATTACTTTCAAGAATCCGGGCGCCGCTTAACGTTTGAGTATGTGCTCCTGGCTGAGCTGAACGATCGCCCTGAACATGCTCGACAACTCGCGGCACTTCTGCGCGGCCGTACCGCCCTGCTCAATGTCATCCCCTACAACCCCGTGGCGGGGCTCCCCTACCAGACGCCGACACCCCAGGCGCAGCAGCGATTTCGGGAGATTCTGGAACGAGCGGGGGTGAATGTGCAATTTCGGCAGCGGAAGGGGGATGCGATTGAGGCCGCCTGCGGACAGCTCCGCCGGTCCACACCACCCACTGCAGCTCCGGCACTCGTGACGAAGATTGAGTGATAGACGAGCGTGGGATATGCCAGCAACTTTTTCCTTGTGCCGGTGTTTGATGCGTCGGTCCCTGAAACGGTCGATGACATGAATGATGTGAGCGGCGCAGTCCCCGAAAATCGCGACTTCGAGACACTCGATCCCGACGTGCGATTAATGCTCGAAGTACAAGCCGATCAAGCGGCTGCCTTCCAGGAATTGGTGCTGCGCTATCAAAATCGACTCATCGCCGTCCTGGGAAATCAGGTCCATGATCGGGACTTAGCCGAGGAACTGGCGCAGGAGGTCTTTCTGCGTGTGTATCGCGCGCGGAAGACCTATCTGCCAGACGCCAAGTTTTCGACGTGGATTTTCACGATTGCCCATAACGTGGCGGCCAACGCCCTCCGCACTCGCTCACGCCGGCGCGAAGTTCGTTTGCAAGCCAGTAATCCCCACGATTCCACCCCGTTTTCGCTGGAACAACTCGCTACCGCCCGCAGCGGTCAACAGCCCACTCGACGACTCGATAACCTCGAAATCACCGAGATGGTCAAGCAGGCGATCGAGTCGCTGGGGGACCAACAGCGCATGGCACTCCTGCTCTCCAAATATGAGGAAATGAGTTACGCGGATATTGCCAAAACGATGGAGCTCAGCGTCTCCTCCGTGAAATCCTTGCTCTGGCGAGCTCGGGAAAACCTGCGACTAGCCCTGGAACCGTATGTTCAGGAAGGAACACGTCCCTCCCCATGAACACGCACCTTAAAACCGACGAACCTGCACCTTCTCCCGACGAAGCACAACTGGTCGCTTACCTGGATGGCGAGTTGCCAGCTGAGCAAGCACGCTGCGTGGAGCAGTGGATGGCCGATGATCCTGCCTGCCGAGCACGCGTGCGCGAATTGCAACGCGCCTGGGATCTACTCGATGAATTACCACGCGCCCGCGCCGGAACTGAATTCGCCCGCAGCACCATCGAAATGGTCGCTCAGCATGTTGAGCAAGAAGCACAAACCTCAACCGTCGACCTCGCTCGCCGACGACGACTCGGCTGGCTCCTGGGAATCGCCAGCGTGGTAGTCGCCGCGTCACTCGGCTACTGGCTCGGCAGCTACCTTTGGAAATCACCCGACGAACAACTGCTCACCGACCTACCCGTCATCGAAAACATCGACCGCTATCTGCAAGCGGGTGACATGGAGTTTTTACGCATGCTGGAACGGGAACATCTGTTTGATGAGGAGCCGAGCGATGCACCCTAAACGGCTCGCCGTTACCCTATCCATGACTCTTTTCAGCCTCGGGGCACAAGCCCCACAGGCGTCCGCCGAGGAATCGCTGGAGGAACGACGCGCGCGACTCAAACAACTGGCTCCCGATGAGCTCTGGCAGTTGGCCATCAAACAGGAACGCTTCCAGCAACTTCCGCCTACTCGCCAAGCCGAGCTGCGCAAGTTTCATGGAGATCTGCAAATCGATCCCCAAACAGAGAAGCTCCAGGAGATCCTGAATCGATATCACGAGTGGTTACAGACCCTGCCAGCCGCTCAACGAGCTGAACTTCTAAGCTTGTCAGCCGAAGAACGAGTGGCGCGAATTCGCAAGATTCAGCAAGACCGTCAAAAGGAAGATGAACGGCGCCAAGCCGGTGGTCGCAGCATCGATCCAGCAGATCAAAAAATCATCCTCGATTGGCTCGACCAACTCGCCATCCGACACGAAGCCGAGTTTTCGCAAAATTCGAATCCGCGCTTTAAGGAGTTCCTGGATCAAATCACGGACGAACGTCGTCGACGATTAATGCTCATCGGGTCCGCGCTGCGAACTCGCGGTGAAGCCAATAAGCCTTGGAGTCCCTCCTCAACCGAAATCCAGGAACTCATCTCCCAACTCTCCCCCGCTCTACGAAGTGACCTCGAGTCGCGAAAAACAGAGGAAGAACGACTGGAGCGTGTGCATGAACTGATTCGTGGGTCGTTCTTTAGCCTTTGGCAACCCAGCGCCGAGGATCTTGAACGCTTCTACAGCCAGGACCTCTCCGTTGCCGATCGCGATTGGCTCGATGCCATGCCACGCGAACGATTCCAGCGGGAACTGCGTAAGTTGTACGCAGAACAAATGGGACGGCGGGGTGGTGGCGGCGAAGGCCCGCGACCACCATTTCCATTCGGTTTCCCGGGGCGCGGCCCCGGTGGCCGTCGTCCCGATCAGCCGTAACCCGGCGTTGCGCACGGGACACTACGTTGCACATGGGGGACACTAAGAGTGTCGCGCACAGAGACTCGGTGGGCACGGAGGAAGAAAAGAAGGAGAGAAGAAAAGAAGGATGATGGATAGAAGACATCAAAAATATCTTCCAATGAATCAGCACCTGAGTGTCTCCCGGTGCGAAATACTGCCCCTGCGAAACACTCCCCGTGCGGAAACTTATTGCGAGTTTTTTTTCTTATTGGCTGGTTTGCTGGGCGCTAGGCCATCTTGGGTAGCATCGTGAGTGAAGCGATCGCGAGCGTTATTCCAGATAGCTTCTAATTCAGCAACTTTATCGGGCCTGTGGGAGGCAAGGTTATTCTGCTCCGCACGATCGGTGGCAAGGTCATAGAGTTCCCAGGAGTCGCTGTTCTTGAGCGACACGAGTTTCCAGTCACCGACTCGCAACGCTCGATTGCCTTCGTGTAACCACCAGAGGTAATCGCGCGCGATCGCGCGATCCTGTGCGAAGGTAGACACCAGGCTTTTGCCGGGCAGGTTAGCCGCCGGCTTGATGTTGGCGAGTTCCAAAACGGTGGGAACGACATCGATGACATGTCCGGGGGCATGTCGCAATTCACCTGCGGTCGTGATGCCACGGGGCCAATGAGCGATGAGAGGCGTGGCGATCCCGCCCTCATGAACCCAGGTTTTGTGGCGTCGGAAGGGCGTATTTGCGGCACTGGACCACCCCGGGCCCAGGCAGAGAAAGGAGGCTTCAGAGCCGGGTGCTGCGGCTGGGTCATGACCGTCTCCGCGCACCATGATCTCGGCACTCGCCCCATTATCGGACAGGAACAACACCAGCGTATTTTCCCAGGCGTTCATCGCTTTGATTTGTTCGATGATCCGGCCGATTTCGCGATCCATACAGGCGATCATCGCGGCATGAATGGCCATTTTCGTGGCCTGAAACTGTCGCTGCTCCGCGGTCAGTTCCGTCCAAGGCAGAGGGCGATTGACTTCACCGGGACCGAGCTTTTTCAGGGCATCAGGAAACGGGTAAGGAGGCCCGACGTCGCGCTCTGCGGCGGCCAGCGGCGTGCGCACAAGGCCGGCTTGGCGTTGACGTTCATAGCGCAGCTGCCGCACCTCATCCCAGCCTTGGTCGTACTGACGCAGGAAGCGAGCGATTTCCGCGGCGGGTGCTTTGAGTGGGAAGTGGGGAGCGGTGAAGGCGACATAGGAGAAAAACGGCTGGCTGGGCTGGTCTTGGGCATGTTGTCGCAAATGCTCGATCGCGTAATCGGCAATCGCCGTCGTCACGTAATAGCGATCATCCGCAGTCGCCGCGGGCACGGGTTTATCATCGACTAAATGTTGTTTGGGAACGAAGAGCCGGTCGTGATCCTCGATGCTGTACGACCGATCGAAACCGGCCTTCAACCGTGGACCATCGATATGCCATTTGCCGCTATGGTACGAACGATAACCACGAGCACGCAGCTGTTCCGGCAGCAATCGCGCCCAGGCGGGGCGAGCCCCCTGTGCACCCCCAGGTACCGCAGGAAGTGCATCGCGACGAATCTGCTGAGCGTAGTAGCCGCTCAGCAGCGAACCACGGGTGGGCCAGCAGCGGGCGGTGTTATAGAACTGGGTGTAGCGCAGGCCGCGCTGCGCGAGTTGATCGAGGTGTGGTGTTGGCACTTCACTGCCATAGCAGCCGAGATCCGAGAAGCCTAAGTCATCGGCCATGATGAGCACGATATTTGGCGGCGGCTGATCGGCTCGCAGCCATTGTTCCCCTGGCCCCGCCAGCTTCTCCGCCGGGAACGATCCGAGCGACCACCAGACCGCCAGTGCCACAGCGAACAGTCCGCGTATTCCTGACATCAGCCGCATCCTCCGACACTCGTGCTTCTTCTTTTAGGCACCGCGCTGCGCATGAACCAACGCAGCCGTGTAGCCCAACAGATCAACTCGCTCCTTGCAGTGCTGAGCGACTAAATCATATTGTCCGGATTGCTGAGCCAGGTCCAATAGCGAGGGCGCCAGTCCTTGACTTGGCGTCGTTCCGGGCATCAGCCGCAGTGCAGCTGCAAGTGCCTCCTGAGCCTGTCCCACCCGCGCAAGCAAATCGATGTACACTTCGATCGGTCCCGTACCACTCTGAGACGGATCACAAGCCTCGGCTTGTTGACGAAAGTAGGCGAGTGACGCTTCACGATCCTCATTCAGGAGTGCCTGAAAGAAACGTGCATGACTAGGATAGAGTTCCGCGAATGGCTCATCACCCGCATATTGAAACTGACTATGCAGGCGTCGACCATACTCGGTGAGATCCAGGGCGAGGCGCAGCAGTTCGGATTGATCGAGCAGTCGAGCGAAGCGGACGACTGCCGCTAAATGCGTGGTATCGACGTGATAGGAAAGTTCTTGGAAGAGCCAGGGGCGTTCCGCCACCAAGTCACGCAGCGTTGTCTCGCTGGGGGTCTGGCCTTCTTGGCGAGCGACATCCGCTTTCACATTCGCCGTGAGTTCCCGGTAGAGATGCCGCAGCAACAACTCCGCGGCGATGCGCTGATCAGCGCGACTGTGTCGTGGCATTTCAGATTCAAACGTGGTGATGGCATTACAGGTCCCGTAGTTTTGGAGCACGAGTTGAAAACCACGCTCCACATCCACCGCCTCGCGCAAACAAACATCGATCAACTCTTCCACCCGGTCATCTTCCGCTTCCACGGAGCGTAACAATTCGGCGGCGGCCCGCTTGTCTCCGACGGGACGGAGATAGAGCCACCCCTCGCGCACTCGCCCTTCGCTCAACAAACAAGTGCCCACTTCGCGACAAGCGGCAATCAGGCCATCTTCCAATTGATTACGCACGGACTCTGAAAGCTCATCGCCCGAGTCACCATAAAGCAGTGGCAGGCCGATACGATGCCGAACCTCCATTTTCAGGGATTCAAACAATTCATGATATTTCTTTGCTTCCCGCAGTTCGTGTGAGAGGGCTGCCAGAGCTGCGGCGACTCCACCGCTCTTAAGCGCCGCTGCGACAACATCAAATTCGTTGGCCACCATGGACAATTCCCAGGCTTCGCGAGGAGTAGTAAGTCAACAAGCGGCAGGTGGAAACCTGAAACGCCGTTGGTAAGGGTCATTAATGTAACAGTTGCCTCTGCCCTGCTCCACCCACTCGCCCCGACCCCATGGCGCAGTTAGAGTGATTGGATCATGTCGACAAACTCCCCACGTTTTGCTGGTTTGCGGGTGGCCGCGTTCGAAAGTCGTCAAGCGGGTGAAATCGCTCGACTGATCGAACGCGCCGGGGGGATCCCCTTCGTCAGCCCATCGATGCGCGAAGTACCGCTGGCCGACCAACGCTCGGCCATCGAGTTTGCACATCGGTTGATTACGGGCGGAATCGATGTCGTCATTTTCATGACAGGGGTTGGCTTTCGGCAGTTGCTCGCGGTCGTTGAACGGCATGTGGACCGACAGCGATTTCTCGATGCCCTGGCCGATGTGATCACGATCGCCCGCGGCCCTAAACCCTACGCCGCCATGAAAGAGGTCGGACTTACCGCACGACATCGAGTGCCGGAGCCAAACACGTGGCGCGAACTGCTGACAACGATCGATCGGGAACTCACCATTCGCAATCAAACGGTTGCCATTCAGGAGTATGGGAAGACGAATCCCAGTTTGAGTGCGGGCCTGGAAGCGCGCGGAGCGGTGGTGCTGCCGGTAGCAATTTATCGTTGGGAACTACCGGAAGACCCCGAGCCACTCTGGCAGAATATCGCTCGGATCGCCGCGGAAGAAATTGACGTGGTCCTGTTTACCTCGGCGCAACAAGTAGTCAACATGTTGGATCAAGCGGACCAACGAGGCATCGGCGGCCAGTTACGGCGAGCCTTGCAGCGCATGGCGGTGGTGTCGGTCGGACCGACGACCAGCGAAGCACTCCGCGATCATGAATTACCGGTCGACATTGAACCTGCTCACCCCAAAATGGGTTCAATGGTGCAAGCGGCGGCTGAACAATCCGCCGCGGTCCTGGCCCGCAAACGCCCTCCACTAATTACTCAAAATATGTCTGAACTATCGCTCGACACACTCGTCCTGCCCAATTGGTTTCACAGTCCATTCATGAAGGCTTGTCGTGGTGAGCAGACGAAAGTCACCCCAATCTGGTTGATGCGTCAGGCCGGCCGTTACATGGCGGAATATCGCGAGGTGCGCGCCAAAGTTCCATTTTTGGAGTTGTGCAAGAATCCGCAGCTGTGCGCGGAGGTGATGGCCACGGCCGTCCAACGACTTGGTGTGGACGCCGCGATCATCTTCTCGGACCTGCTACCGATCCTCGAACCGATGGGCTTGCAACTGGAGTTCACGAAGGGGGATGGCCCCGTGATTCACAATCCAGTCCGCACCGGTGGCGATGTGGATCGAGTGCGTGAATTGGAGACGATGCAGGAACTGAGTTTCGTACCGGAAACCGTGCGACAAACTCGGGCAGCGATCCCCGATGACATTCCCGTGATCGGCTTTTCTGGCGCTCCTTTCACGCTGGCGAGCTACATCATCGAAGGCGGCTCCAGTCGCAATTACCTGCACACCAAGCAGCTGATGTACACCGATCCGGGTGCTTGGCGCACGCTGATGGAAAAACTCGCTCGCGCCGTCACCCGATACTTGCAGGCACAAATCGAAGCTGGTGCTCAAGCCGTACAGATTTTCGACTCCTGGGTCGGCTGCCTGGGCCCCGATGACTACAAACGTTACGTGCTTCCCGTAATGCAGCAGATTTTTGCGGGACTTGATCCCGACATTCCCGTCATTCATTTCGGTGCCGGTAATCCGGCGCTCTTGCCATTACTGGCACAGGCGGGTGGCCGAGTGATCGGAATTGATTGGCGAGTGCGTTTGGATGATGCCTGGCGTACGGTGGGCTATGACCGTGCCGTCCAGGGAAATCTCGATCCCGCCGTGCTGCTGTCAACTCCCGATGAGATTCGTAAGCGTGCCGCTGATATTCTGGCTCAAGCTGAAAATCGACCGGGACACATTTTCAACTTGGGGCATGGAATCCATCAGCAAACGCCCGTTGACAATGTGATCGCGTTGGTCGATGCGGTCCACGAATTGAGCAGCAAGAGGCGATCGAGCCCGTAGCGAGTTTCGCGCATGTTTGAACGACGCTCCCTTCGCTGGCCCATCATCCTCGGCGTCGTGATGATCATCCTGCTGGTGGCACTCACCATCGGCTGGGTGTTGCTGTCGGTATACGGTGCTTTGCAAGATAGTCGCTTGGCGACGTTCTACTGGACGCTCCTGCCCGTCGGCGCTCTGCTGCTGCTCGTCGTTTTAGTCGGAGTGATTTTCTATCTCACGCTCACCGTGAAATCCGTCAATCTCAGTCGCCGACAGTCGAACTTCATCGACAGTGTCACTCACGAACTGAAATCTCCTCTGGCGTCACTCAAGCTTTATTTACAAACACTCAACCGCCGCACGGTTACCGCCGATCAAGCCGTCGATTTCCATCGATATATGCTCGAGGATGTCGAACGACTCGATCAACTCATCAATCAACTGCTCGATGCCGCTCGACTGGAACGCGTCTCGCGGGAGCAGGAAATTGAGGATGTGGAGTTATCGAGTTTGCTGCGGGAATGTGCGGAGGCGGTTTGTTTACGACATCGTGTGCCGAGCGAGACGGTAGAACTGCGCGGCGAACCCTGTATCGTGCGCGCGGCGCGAGTCGATCTGGATATGATCTTTCGTAATCTCATCGACAACGCCATTAAGTATGCCAACGACCATGAACCGCAAGTGATTGTCTCCTGTCGTCCTTTGCCGCTGGCATGGATTGAGATCCGAGTAGCGGATAATGGCCGAGGAATCCCCGCCACCGCTCGTCGTAAAATCTTCGGTCGTTTCGTACGACTCGGCTCAGAACTCGAACGCGACAAGCCGGGCACCGGTTTGGGACTTTACATCGTAGGAACCCTCGTGCGACGATTACGGGGTCGAATTCGAGTGCGTGATCGCGGCTCCCAGCCTGGTACGGAATTTGAAGTCCAGTTGGCGGGCGAACGCGCGCCAACAACGATCAGCTCACCTGGTTCCTTGCCTTCCCCCTCCTGAATACCCCCTCCTAAATACCCCCTGCCTCGCGCCTCGATATCATTCCACTCGAGATACCAACGAGCAGCCCTGAAAGAGTGCCGGAAATGGCAGAGATGATAGAAAACGAGAGAGTGCGATGAGTAAATACTGGTTAGTGAAGACCGAACCGGAAACGTTTTCGATTGACGATTGGCAGCGACAGCCTCAGCAGACAACCTGCTGGGATGGCGTGCGCAACTATCAAGCCCGCAATTTTCTCCGCGATGAGATGAAATTGAAGCAGCGTGTTCTGGTCTATCACTCCAATGCCGCACCACCCGCGATTGTGGGAGTGGCCGTGGTGGTACGCGAGTCTTATCCCGATCACACTTCCTGGGACCCGCGTAGTCATTATTATGATGAGACTTCAACTCCTGCTGCTCCGCGCTGGTTCATGGTCGACCTGCAGTTAGAAACCAAATTTGCTCAGCCGCTGTCGCTCGATCAATTACGAACGATTGCTGCGCTGCGAGAGATGGAACTGCTGCGAAAAGGTTCGCGGCTGTCGGTTCAGCCCGTACGTGCCACTGAATTCCAAACCATCCTGGCTCTGGCCCAGAAGTCCGGAAAGTGATCTCCCATGTCACAGTTCCCTACGGATGCGAATCAGCACCAAGTGATTCACGCCAGTCGGCGGCTGGCTTATCTGTCCATCTTGTTTCTGACAGGACTGCTGGGCACGGCGTTGTCCGATCACTCATCCAGCCAACCAACGGTGCTCAAGGCTGTCATGGGCCAGGAACGCCCTCAGACGCCACCGCCCGTTCCTCACTTCAATCGCGACATTCGACCGCTACTCTCCGATCTTTGTTTTCAATGTCATGGTCCGGATGAACGTCAACGGCAAGGCAATTTGCGGCTTGATCAGCTGCAGGATGATGAAGCCCCAGGAGAGCAGAAAGAGCGTGGAGCTCATGGAGCGCGACAGGTACTGGCACCGGGTAAGCCGGACCAAAGCGAACTTTTGCGTCGCATTCTGTCGACGGACCCGGAAGAGCGTATGCCGCCACCCCAAACCGGACGGCAGGTCACAGCCGCACAGACGGAGCTGATACGACGCTGGATCGCGGACGGCGCACCGTGGCAGGGCCACTGGGCCTATCAGCCGATTGAACGTCCACCGATCCCCGCTGACCCGTCCCCCCAAAAAAACGCTCGCCACCCAATCGACCGCTTCATCCGCCAGCGGTTACCCGCCGCGCAGCTTACCCCTGCACCGGCTGCTGAGCCGCAGGAACTGGCGCGCCGAGTGACGCTCGATTTAACCGGCTTGCCTGCGACGCTGGAGGAGCAAGCAGAGTTTCCTGGTGCAACCGAAGTCGATGCCTATGAGCGTTATGTCGATCGACTCTTGGCATCGCCCCGCTGGGGTGAGAGACTGGCGGCGCGCTGGCTGGACGCAGCGCGCTATGCAGACACGAGTGGCTATCAGAACGACGGTCCGCGTTACATGTGGCGCTGGCGCGACTGGGTACTCGACGCCTGCAACCAGGACCTGCCCTTCGATCAATTCACCGTCGAGCAGATGGCGGGTGACCTGCTTCCGAATGCCACTCTCGAACAGCGCATCGCCACCGGATTTCACCGCAATCATCGCGGCAATGCGGAAGGTGGCATTATTCCCGAAGAATACGCGGTGGAATATGTAATCGATCGTGTGGATACAACGGGCACCGTCTGGCTCGGACTAACCCTTGGCTGCGCTCGCTGTCATGATCACAAATTCGATCCAATCGCGCAGCGAGATTACTATTCGCTCTATGCCTACTTCAACAGTATCCCGGAATTCGGTCGAGCGATTAAAGAGGGCAACTCGCCACCTTACCTGCCCGCTCCCACCGCCCTACAGCTGGAACAACAGCAGCAACTCGCGGCCTTGCGTCACGAGGCGGAACGGCAAGTAGAGCACTGGCAAGAGTCCCTGCGGAAGCAGCAGCAGGCTTGGGAACTGCAGATTCAACAAGGCCAACTACCTGCGCAGCCGCCACTAAATCCGCATTGGAATCGAACCGCTGATCTTGTTGCTCACTTTGCACTCGATGATGCCACCACGACCGGCAAACTGAACGATTTGACATTTTCACCAGGACGCATTCGGCAAGCTCTTGACGTGCCGCAATCACGCATCGTGGAACTTGGTGAAGTTGCCGGCTTCGGGTACACCGATGCCTTCACCCTCGCAGCATGGATTCACCCAACCGTCCGCAAACAAGAGGAACAAACAGCCAACGGAAAAACGGCGACGAACCCAGCCCTCGTTCAGCCGATCGTGAGTAAAATGACCAACGTTGCACAAGGCGATGGCTACTGCTGGCAACTTTCCGGCGGAAAACTGCAGTTCTTGCTCGTGAAACGTTGGCTCGATGATGCACTACGAGTCGAAACTCGCGATCCCATTTCGGCCGGTGATTGGCAACATGTCGCCGTGACGTACGATGGTTCTCGATCAGCTTCCGGCGTACGGATTTATGTGAATGGTCAATCCGTGCTGCTCACCGTGCAACTGGATGCGCTCAATCAAACGATCACTACCAAAGAACCTCTGCGCATCGGAGCGGGCAGTGGACCTGAAGCTGGTTTTCAGGGATCGATCGATGACCTGCGCATCTATCGGACGGCCTTGGACAGCAAGGATGTCGAGCAACTGGCTAGTGCGGTGCCAATTCCAGACCTCATCAAAACTGCCGCCGACCGTCGCACACCCGCAGAAGTTCGGAAGCTGCGTGAATATTTTCGGCACGAATACGCGTCGATGGAAATTCAGCGTGCCTACCAGCAACTTGATGAGGTCATTCGCCAGCAGCGGGCACTCGACGATAGCATCTCTACGGTGATGGTCATGCAAGAGCTGCCAGAACCTAAACCGGCGCATGTGTTGCTTCGTGGCGAATACGATAAGCCGGGCGAGGTCGTCGGCCGTCGCGTGCCAACTCAACTGGGTGCCTCACCTCCCACTCCCCTTCCCACCAATCGTCTGGGGCTCGCGCAGTGGCTAGTCAGTCCCAGCCATCCCTTGACCGCCCGCGTAGCCGTGAATCGCTGGTGGCAGATGCTGTTTGGAACTGGGCTGGTAAAAACCACCGAAGATTTTGGCTCGCAGGGGGAACCACCTAGTCACCCCGAGCTACTCGACTGGCTGGCGAGCGAATTGCGGGCGCCGGGGGGTAACGAGCGGGCCGCACTTGCCTGGAGCGTGAAACGATTGGTGCGCGAGCTGGTGACCAGCGACACCTATCGACAATCGTCCCACCTCACTCCCGCTGCTCGCCAGATCGATCCGGATAACCGCTGGCTGGCACGTGGTCCTCGATTTCGTCTGCCAGCCGAAATGATTCGGGATCAGGCGTTAGCGGCGAGTGGGCTGCTGGTGAGCCAAATCGGCGGCCCTTCGGTGAAACCGTACCAACCCGCGGATCTTTGGAAAGATCTCGCAACCGATACGAACTATCCGCAAGATCACGGCGCGGGACTCTATCGTCGTAGTCTCTACACCTACTGGAAACGAACGGTAGCACCGCCCACGATGGTCACCTTCGATGCCTCAGGACGAGAAACTTGCACGGTGCGCGATACCCGCACCAACACTCCACTCCAAGCCCTCACGTTACTTAATGAGACGACGTTCGTGGAAGCGGCCCGAGTACTGGCCCAGCGAGTTCTGCGCGAATGCCCTCCACAGGACGAGCAGCGACTGGCACGCATGTTTCAATTGCTGCTGGGACGAACACCACGTGCTCGTGAACAGACGATTTTGCTGCACAGCTTGGCGGAGCACCGACAACGCTACTTAGTCGATCCAGCAGCGGCTGGGAAAGTATTGGAAGTGGGTGAATATGCCGTCGATGAGCAATTGTCGGCGACCGAGTTAGCGGCCTTCACGACCATTGCCAGCGTGCTATTGAATCTTGATGAACTGGTGAACAAGCCATGAGTGGACCTGTGACGGATCAAATGGAACTGGACTCACGTCGGCGCTGGCTCCAGCGCTGCGGAGGATCATTTGGTGGTATCGCTTTAGCCAGTCTGCTGGCTCAGGATTCTTCCAGCAGCACAGGACGACTTACTCGTTCGGTCGGTGGTCGCACGCTGTTCGCTGCGGAACCAGCAGTTGTGCCCATCACTCCGGCAACGCCCGTCATGCCCGGTCTACCCGGTCTCCCGCATTTCGCCGCTCGAGCAAAGCACATTATTTATTTGTTTCAATCGGGAGCTCCTTCGCAACTGGATCTCTTTGATTACAAAACTCAGCTGCAATCGCGACGGGGCAGCGAGCTGCCCGCCTCGATTCGTCAAGGTCAGCGTCTGACCGGCATGACCTCCAAACAAGAAAGTTTTCCTATCGCGCCCAGTCGCTATCGCTTCGCTCGACATGGTCAAAGCGGAGCCTGGGTGAGCGAACTCTTACCGCACACGGCCGGCATCGCCGACGAACTCTGCTTCATCCGCACGATGCATACGCAGGCGATTAACCATGATCCGGCGGTCACTTTTTTTCAAACCGGTAATCAATTGGCTGGACGGCCCAGTATGGGCGCTTGGGCCTCGTATGGACTGGGCACTGACAACGCCAACTTACCTGCTTTTGTCGCCCTGGTTTCGCAGGGCAGCGGTAACCCAAACGATCAGCCACTGTATGATCGACTCTGGGGTAGTGGCTTCCTGCCCACTCGCTATCAAGGCGTAAAATTTCGCTCCGTCGGCGATCCAGTGCTCTATCTATCCAATCCACCGGGGGTCTCGAGAGAGACGCGCCGACGAGTGCTGAATGACCTCGCGGAACTCAACCAATTGCAGTCGGACACGGTAGGCGATCCTGAAATTGCCACTCGTATGGCCCAGTATGAGCTCTCTTATCGAATGCAAACGTCCGTACCCGAGCTCACCGACTTCTCCCAAGAACCTGCTCACGTGCTCCAGCAGTATGGCCCGGACGTCAAGCGCCCCGGCTCGTATGCCGCTCACTGCCTGCTCGCTCGCCGACTGGTGGAACGAGGAGTGCGTTTTGTGCAGCTCTTTCATCGTGGCTGGGATCAGCATACCAACCTGCCGAAACAGATCACGGGTCAATGTCGGGATACAGACCAGCCTTCCGCAGCCCTCATTCGCGACCTCAAGCAACGTGGTTTACTCGACGATACGCTCGTGGTTTGGGGCGGCGAGTTTGGTCGTACGGTCTATTGCCAAGGACTACTCACCGCCGAAAATTATGGACGCGATCATCATCCGCGATGTTTCACCATTTGGCTGGCAGGCGGTGGTGTTCGTCCTGGTATGACTTGGGGGGAGACGGATGATTTCTCCTACAATATCACTCGTGATCCTGTCCATATCCATGACTTGCACGCCACACTCCTGCATTGCCTCGGGATCGATCACACTCGACTGACCTTCCGCTATCAAGGTCGTGACTTCCGCCTCACCGACGTGCAGGGGCAGGTGATTCGAGACATCCTGTTGTGACAACGACGGTGACCAGCTCTGTGGCTTTTTCGTGAAAGACTATCGTGCCGTATCACAATCGTTTTCGCCATCAACGGTATGGAGTATCACCGCCGCGTGAACAGCTGGAGTTCCTCCACCCCGCGGCACCGGTGGCGCGGGAAAGCGACGAGTGGCGACGAGGCATGGCGGCTGTCGGTGCCACGCTACGTGCGCATCAAGTTGCGGCAATCTACCTGATCCACGGCACGTTCGTCGGCGATGACACACTCGGCATCGTGCGACTACTCGAACGCTGCTGGTCCTCACTCGGTCACGATCTGCGTAAATATGAAAAGCGGCTGGCTGATAGGCTGGTTCGTGATTCTGGGAACTACACCTGGGATTATGCGCAGCAGTTCGAGCGAGAGATAAATCAGGACGAGTCAGGTACACCCATCGAATTATCACGGCGCATACCGGTGCGCATGTTGACTTGGTCGAGTGCCAATCATCATTTGGGGCGAGCCGATGGTGCCGTCAGATTGTTCCATGAACTGAGCGGGTTAAAGTTGAGGCCCGGCCAGAGACTGCTGCTTTGGGGGCACAGTCACGGAGGTAATGTGCTCGCCTTGCTCTCCAATCTGCTGGGTAGTGAGCCCGCTGATCGCGAACGTTTTTTTCAGGCCGCTCGTGATTACTACCAGTCGAAGTTGACATCCGACGAACTCCGTCAGCCATGGCTGCGTGCCAAGGAGCGACTACTCACTGCCGCTCATCCCCTCACCCACACCCCACTCGACATCGTCACCTTCGGCACTCCAATCCGTTATGGCTGGGATACCGGAGGCTATGCTCAGCTCTTGCATTTCCTCTTCCATCGCCCGATTGCGGGGCTGGAGCCCTGGGAAACTCGTTTTCCCTTTTCGCTTCGTTCCGCACTATCCGCTCGCCGCGGAGACTACATTCAGCAAGTCGGAATCGCTGGCTCGAATTTTCCGCCGGCGATTGTCGACTGGGGATTGCACCGAGCGGATGCACAGCTGGGACGTTTATTGCAGACGGACTTACCTCGCGGGAATCTGTGGAGTCGTCTGCGTGCGGGACAGCGTGCTCCGGATGAAGGTCGCACGCTCTTGATCGACTACGAACAGGCTGGTCGCTTGTTACGTTCAGCCTTCGGCCATGCTGTTTACACTCGACAACGCTGGCTGCTCTACCACGCCGCCGAAGTGGTCCGCCACTTCTATACAAGCTCCGCACCACATCCCTGACCCCAGCTTCGTGGCTCCGCGTCGCCGTGCGCAGCAAACCCGTGTCGCTGCCCCCTCGGTGTCTTTCAGTCAGCGTCGCGCTGCGGGAGCCCGGCGAGCGACGGTTGGTGCGAGAAGATTATCCGCGATGGCGATTTTGATAGAGGTACGGATTGAGTGCGGGGTCGTTGTACATTTTGAATTGACGATAGGTTCGATGACGTTTCCGACCGGCGAAGAGGTCCGCGAGTAGTTCTGTCAGGGATCGGCTTAAGTCGGCATGTTGCAATTGGCAGAGGGCGAGTTTACGGCGGACGGATTCCAGATGTTCGGCGGAAACATCCACTCGCTCGGTCTGTTCACGCATGTGATAAATGCGGAGGGACATAATCGATAACCGATCGACAGCGCTGCCGGGTGTTTCGGTGTTTTGTGGTGTTCCATCGGGCGTTGTGATGGCCAGTCTGGCTAGTTCGTCGGTGATGAAGTCATCCAGCTTTTCGATTCCATCGTTTCGCTGTTGATTAAAACGATCGATCGCACGTTTGACTTGTGCGATGCGACTGTCGCCGACATCCGGACTGCGGGCGATATCTTCTTCATGCCAGAGCTGAAAATTAAAGGCATGTTGTGCGCAGGCTGCCGCCAGAAAACCGGTATAGGGATTATCGATTGGCTGAGCATGCCAGCGAGTCACCGTTTCGTGCTGCATGGCGGTGATCTGGTCCACGGTGGGAATGGTCATAAGAAATGGGCTGCCCGGGCGACAAGGTTGATCGAGTGGGGAAGGCGGAGCGTCGGGGAGTGTATTGGTCCCCGATCACGGCCGCTGTCAACAGGTTCGGGATTGTAGAAACCCAGTCCTAGCCGCTACAAGATAGGATGTGGGCGAATGGGCGTGGTATGTACGGCTGGATCTCCTTTTACCCTGTAGCTCGAATGAATATTCCTATGCCGCGATTCGACAAGCGAAATCTGCTGGTTGGCTGCCTGGCGATCGTCACTGGGGTGGCCATCATCCTGTTGACGCGTCCACCCGTAAATAGCTCGGGGGATGGTCAAAAAGGCGCCTCCGGAAATTGGCGCACCACGCCGATTCAGGGGCGACGTGCGATGGGGTATCTGCAGACACTATGCGACTTCGGCCCTCGTCCCAGCGGCTCTGGGGCCATGGCGCGTCAGCAGGAATTCCTGCAGAAGTATTTCGAAACTTTGGGTGGCGAGTTTCGTCGGCAGGAGTTTGAGATTCGGCATCCCGAGACCGGTGCATCGGTGACCCTGGCGAATCTCATCATTCGTTTTCATCCCGCCAAACGCGAACGCGTACTGCTGTGTGCACACTACGATACGCGACCCTATCCGGACCGTGACGCCAAGCGTCCCAAGGGGCGTTTCATCGGAGCGAATGACGGGGCGAGTGGCGTGGCAGTCTTGATGGAATTGGCTCAACACCTTCCTCAACTCAACATTCGCTGGGGCGTTGATCTGGTTTTATTTGACGGTGAAGAGCTGGTTTATGACGACCGCCGCGACCGTTTCTTCCTCGGCTCCGAACATTTTGCCCGCCAGTACGTGGCCGACTACGCCGAGCTGAAACCGAGCGAACGACCCTATCGCTGGGGTGTACTCCTGGATATGGTCGGCGACGCTCAGCTGCAGATTTACCAGGAGGTGAATAGCGTGACTTGGAAGGATACGCGTCCCCTGGTGGACGAAATCTGGGCGACCGCTCGACGAATTGGCGTGAACGAATTCTTACCGCGTCCGCGACATGAGGTGCGCGACGACCATCTCGCCTTACATGACATCGCCGGCATTCCCGCCTGCGATATCATCGACTTTGATTACCCTCGAATTGGTGGAGCGTCATATTGGCATACCGAGGCGGACACGCCGGACAAATGTTCGCCCGAATCGTTAGCGAAGGTCGGCGCCGTGCTGTGGAGCTGGCTGAAAACGGCCTCCCAGTAGTCGTCCCGCGGTAAGGCGGAGCGTCGGTTACCACGTGGGGGCGGCGGCGAAGTAGTGAGAAACAACGAATTGGGTTAGAATACGCCAGCGGTGACGGAACCATACCAAGCCAGCGTGCAACCATGACTCAGAAGGTCTCCAAAGCGGCGAAATCAAAGGGCGGTGACGACGAGATTCAACGTGTCGTCGCTGAGAATCGCCGCGCGCGACATGAGTATGAAGTGCTGGAGTCGTTGGAATGTGGTCTGGCGCTGCGAGGCACGGAGGTGAAAAGTTTGCGGCATGGCAAAGTGTCGCTGGACGAATCCTACGCACGCGTGGAAGGTGGCGAGGTGTGGCTCGTCAATTGTGACATTCCCGAATATCGCCAAGGAGGCATGTGGAATCACGAGCCGAAGCGGCTACGGAAGCTGTTGATGCATCGCTTGGAAGTGCTCAAATTTGCCGCGAAGTCGAAAGAAAAAGGCCTGACGCTCGTACCTCTGCGACTCTATTTCACTCAGCGTGGCATCGCCAAGTTACTGCTCGGTTTGTGTCGTGGTAAGCAACTGCATGACAAGCGAGAGGCGATTAAGACACGGGAAACAAAACGAGAAATCGACCGACAGCTGCGACGTCGATAGTTCAGGTATCAACCCGAAGAGGTGGTCTTCAACGTGTTGCGTTTGCAGGATGTAAAAAAATCGTATCTGGAAGCGAACGGGGATCGGCTACCGATTCTCGATATCCCCGCATTTGCGCTGGAGCGTGGTGAGCAGATGGTATTGCTCGGCCGCAGCGGCTGCGGCAAGACCACGCTGTTACATGTGATCGCGGGAATAAGCCGAGTGGACGAGGGCTCGATTCGGCTGGACGGCGTCAATATTGCGGGCCTGTCGGAAGCGGGACGAGACCGTTATCGAGCGGCAAAGATTGGCTATGTGTTTCAGACCTTCAACCTGCTCTCTGGTTTCACCGCACTGGAAAATGTGCAACTCGGCATGACCTTCGCGCGGGGTCGACGGGATGGCCAGCGTGCCCGCTGGCTGCTGGAAAAAGTGGGGCTCAGCGACCGTCTGCATCATCGCCCTAAGCAAATGTCAGTCGGTGAACAGCAGCGTGTCGCGGTTGCGCGGGCGCTGGCTAATCGTCCCGCGTTACTGCTGGCGGATGAACCGACTGCCAATATCGATCCGGCCAACCAACAGCGAATTATCGATTTGATTCGCCAGACTTGTCAGGAAGAGTCGATTTCGCTCTTGCTGGTGACACATTCCATGGAGGTGGCCAACCAGTTTTCGCGCATCGACCGACTTGAACAGTTAAATCGTGTGCTGCAAAAACCAGCGTCCACGGTCGCTTCCGCGGCACCAACAGGAGCGACGGCATGAGTCTCTGGAAAATTGCCTGGCGCAGTATTCAGCAGCGTGGAATCGCTTCACTGCTCACCGCCTTCTCCATGTCGCTGGGCGTCATGATGGTGGTGAGCGTGCTGTCGATTCACGGAGTCGTACAAAAGTCGTTCCAGAGCAACGCATCGCTCGGCTACAACATGATCGTCGGCGCCAACAAGGGTGGTCGCCTGCAACTCACCTTGAACACCGTCTACTATCTCAGTTCCCC
The DNA here is from genome assembly GCA_044235425.1 of Pirellulaceae bacterium. GTDB lineage: Bacteria > Planctomycetota > Planctomycetia > Pirellulales > Pirellulaceae > JBJSXJ01. The sequence goes on along the minus strand of JBIIHW010000002.1, from coordinate 48,221 downwards.
CGTGGAAAACATTCCTTACGAATACTATCTGGAGTTTTTCGGGCAGGAGGAGCGCGATCGTGATCTGCAAAACTCCCTGCGTGCAGCGGCACATGAGGAACGTCGAGCGCTGCTGGAATTGGCTCAAGCCGCCACGGGCGGACCGGGCGGCTGGAGCGAGCAGGTCAGTGACGTGGTGCTGCAGAAGGGTTCCGAGCGAGCAGCCAATCGGCAGATTGAATTGGGCCGCGACGGAAAGTTCTCGCAATTCACGAAATTAGCGATTCCGGTCTGTTTAGGCGATTACTTTGGTCCATTTCGTGCAGTCGCGACCACTCCGCTGATGTTTGACTGCTTAAAGCATGGCGAGAGTGGGGATAAGCCCTATGAGTTTCAGGCCGGGCGTAATTTCCAAACATACAGCGAGGAACATGGTTTCTTTGAAGCGGTGGTAGGGGCCACGGCGGCTCAAGCTCAAAATGTAAAACTGGGCGATCAGATCAGCACCTCCCACGGAGACCCAGAGGGCGCAGGCCATGGGCAGAAGTTCACCGTGGTTGGCATTCTCAAACCTTCCGGTACTCCGCACGATCGCGCGGTGTTTATCAACATGGAAGGGTTTTACCTCATGGAAGATCACGCCAAACCGATCGAGCGAGACAAGGAAGCGGAACGTGAGGTGAGTGGGGAAGATGCGGAGCGCGATGCGAATCTGCGCCGCGCACGAGCCGCAGCCGAACACGAACAGCAGCATGGTGGTCAGCGACCACTTCCCCTGGAAGAACGCGAAGTGACCGCGATCCTGCTGCAGACCGCCAATCCCACCGTCGCGCCCGGTTTGCAAAATGTGATCAACGAAGGACTCTATGCACAAGCCGTATTGCCGATCCAAGAGATCTACGGACTTTTTGAACTCATCGTGATGCCCATTCAGCGGCTGCTACTCATTTTGACCATCATGATTTGCCTGGTTTCCGGAGTGAGCATTTTAGTAAGCATCTATAATTCGATGAGTGATCGTCGACACGAGATTGCGGTGATGCGAGCGCTGGGAGCCAGTCGTGGTACCGTGATGACCGTCATTTTGCTGGAGTCGGTTTTGTTGTCACTGATGGGGGGCGCGATTGGCTGGTTTTCCGCTCACACGTTAAACTGGCTGGCATCCAGCAAGATCGAATCGTTAACGGGTGTAACCATCCGTTTTTGGGATCTGGCCCCCTCAGTCGACCTGCTTGAACTTCTGGGAGTGCCATCGAGAATGGTAATCGGGATTTCAACCGAAGCCCTGGTGGTGCCGCTCCTCGTTTTACTGGCGGTGGGAGCAGGGTTCATCCCGGCCCTTGCCGCCTACCGTACTGATGTTGCTCGTTCCTTAAGCGATTAGAACAGACTGAGAACTCCTTGACTGCGAGTCATCCCTTACGAGGTTTCGAAATGAACAGTTTTGACTTGGTATCGAGCCGCATCGCTCGTTTTGTGGCTCCATCGGCGAGACTTGTCGGGCAGCTTATGCCACGCCGGGCGCTGACCTTGGCGATGCTTGCCACGCTCGTGTTCGTCACCGCACAGCAAACCGCCCTCGCATGGGCCTGCCCGTTTTGCTCCGCCCAGTCGCAAACCCTGAGCGAAGAAATCACTGCGATGGATGCCGCCGTCCTCGCAACACTCGAATCGATTCCTCCGCGAGCGAAAGATTCCGACGAGGTGATGAAGGCGAAGTTCAAGATCGTCCAAGTGATCAAGGGCGAAAAACTACTCGGCAAGAAAACGATCGTGGAGACGGTTTATTTTGGTGACGCCAAAGTTGGCAAGAAGTTTTTCATCACGGGCGTCGGACCAGAAAATATTCAGTGGTCAACTCCCCTGCCCCTGTCGGCAGTCGCCGAGAAGTACATTTCGGAACTGCCGAAATTGCCCAAGGCGGGTGCCGAACGACTGGAATATTTTCAGAAGTTTCTGGAGAACTCCGACGAGCTGCTCGCTCGTGATGCCTACGACGAATTCGCCAAGTCACCATACGAGGTCGTGCAGGCACTCAAGCCTAAGATGAATCATGACCAACTGGTCGCCTGGATCAAGGATACCAATGTGGTTACGAGTCGCCGACGTCTCTATTTGACACTGCTCGGGGTTTGCGGGTCGGACAAAGATGTACCACTGCTGGAGACGATGCTTCTGTCGGAGGATCGCAAGCAGCGAGCGGGACTCGATGCACTCATCGCCTGCTACCTGCTCCTGAAGGGGCCCGACGGCTTGCCACTCGTTGAAAAGCAGTTCATTCAGAATGCGAAGGCCGAGTATGCGGACACCTATGCGGCAATCATGGCGCTGCGGTTTCATGGCAACGATGTGAAGGTGATTCCGAAGGAACGAGTGGTCGCCTCGCTGCGTCTGATGCTGGATCGTCCCAATCTGGCCGACCTCGTGATCCCCGATCTGGCTCGCTGGGAAGATTGGGCGAGCATGGATAAGCTTGTCAATCTGTTCAAGCAGGCGGACGAAAAGACAAGCTGGGTGAAGGTGCCGGTCGTGAATTACCTGCGGGCCTGCCCGCTACCGGAAGCTAAGAATAAAATCAAGGAACTCGAAAAGCTCGATCCGGAATCGGTCAAACGGGCGAATACGTTTTTCCCATTCCCCACCGGATCGGCTCCCAACACTCCGGCGAAATCCTAATGGAGAGTGAGCACCATGAGTATCAAACCGATGAGTCTGGCGGGTGACGCGGAAGCCACCCAAATCCAAGCGTATCAGGCGGTGAGCAAGGCGGCTGTCCTATCGTTTGCCTTTGCGGGCGTGGGATTGTTTGCCTATCTCATTCCAGCCCTGCTCTTTTTACCGCTGTTGGGACTGATTTTTGGGGTTATCGGCCTGAAAAACCTCCGCCGTTATCCGGATGAGCTAACCGGCAAAAAATCGGCGATCTGCGGCCTGTTGCTGTCGCTCGTGGGACTCATCGGCGCCACGGCACTGCACGTCTCGGTCTACCTGACGGAAGTACCGGACGGTTTTCAGCGGATTTCATTTAATGATTTAGCACCCGATAAGAAAAATCCCATGATGCCAATTCCGCCTCAGGCCATTGAACTGCAGGGGCAACGAGTGTTTCTCAAGGGCTATGTCCACCCGTCAGTCGATCGAAAGGGAAATGTCGATCGATTCATTCTCGTGCCCGATATGGGCACCTGCTGCTTCGGTGGTCAGCCAAAGTTGACCGACATGATCGAGGTGAAGTTGGTGGGCGGACTCTCCGTTCGCTATTCTTATCGCAAACTGGCTTTGGCCGGAACTTTCCACTTGGACCCCGCCGTCTCCGCCCGCGATGGCTCGCAAGGGCCTTGCTATAAGCTGATCGCCGAATATCTGAAGTAGGAATGACAACTTACCGTCGAGGGTCAACGATGAAAGCTGGGCATACCAAGCCATGGATCTTGTTGGCACTGCTGTCGCTCGTGAACGGCTGTGAGTTTCATCAGCGGCCTGTTCCCGCGACGAACCAAGGCACCGCCGAAAACCGAACCGCGAATTCCGAGACTGCCATCCAATCGGTCGATCGCGAAAGATCGCCAAAGGTCGAGAATCCAAGCGTCAGCAATCCAGCACTGGATCCCCCGGCCTCAACCGAGTCGACAGACTCGAATCGCACGGACGATCGCGCAGCGACCTCACCCGCCACCAAGACACCACTACCGATTGAATCAACATCGCGCCGAGCGGTGGGGCGCGCGGATGGCATTGAGGTCATCACCTTCGATGATTTAAACATCGGTATGCAAGCCGATATGGCCTTCCGCGATTTTCTGCTCACCGATCGAGTCAAGGAACTGGATGGCAAGCGAGTGCGTTTGATTGGATATATGCATGGTGGTGTCTCACAGATCAAGGACCTTACCGAGTTCGTGCTGCTGCAAAACACGCAGTGCAAGTTTGGTCCCGGTGGACAAGCTGATCACTTGGTTCGCGTGATGGTGAAGCCGGGCGTCTCGGCTGACTATGCAACCGGCGCCATACAAGTTGAGGGCACCTTGAAGGTCGCACCGTTTCAAGGCCCAGACGGTAACACCTGGTCGGTCTACGACATGACGGGCGAACATGTCAAAGTCATCCGCAAATAGCAGTTCACTTACAACCGCACTCGCAGGCCTTTCCAAGGCGTGAAGCGCATTGTCGCGCGACGATGTCGCCCGACGATGTCGCCCGACGATGTCGCCCGACTTTCCAAGTCGGTCAGCGCATTGTCGCCCGACTTTCCAAGTCGGTCAGCGAGAAACGAATAGCAAGAGTTTGCTCAGATGCTTGTCCACTCGGAGAGTGGACCGACAATGTTGCCCGACGCTGTCACCCGACTTTCCAAGTCGGGAAGCGCATTGTCGCCCGACTTTCCAAGTCGGTCAGCGAGAAGCGAATAGCAAGAGTTTGCTCAGATGCTTGTCCACTCGGAGAGTGGACCGACAATGTTGCCCTACGGTGTCGCCCGACATTGTCGCCCGACTTTCCAAGTCGGTGGGCGAGTAGCGAGTAGCAGGAGTTTGCTCAGATGCTAGTCCACTCGGAGAGTGGACCGACAATGTTGCCCGACTTTGTCGCCCGACATTGTCGCCCGACTTTCCAAGTCGGTCAGCGAGAAGCGAATAGCAAGAGTTTGCTCAGATGCTAGTCCACTCGGAGAGTGGACCGACAATGTTGCCCGACATTGTCGCCCGACTTTCCAAGTCGGTCAGCGAGTAGCGAATAGCAAGAGTTTGCTCAGATGCTAGTCCACTCGGAGAGTGGACCGACATTGTCGCCCGACATTGTCGCCCGACATTGTCGCCCGACTTTCCAAGTCGGGAAGCGAGAAACGAATAGCAGGAGTTTGCTCAGATGCTTGTCCACTCGGAGAGTGGACCGACAATGTTGCCCGACATTGTCGCCCGACTTTCCAAGTCGGTAAGCGAGTAGCGAATAGCAAGAGTTTGCTCAGATGCTAGTCCACTCGGAGAGTGGACCGACAATGTTGCCCGACGGTGTCGCCCGACTTTCCAAGTCGGTAAGCGCGAAGCTAGTAAAGCGATGCCACGGCAAGGATTGCCCACTCGGAGAGTGGACCGACGAGAGCAAAAAGCCCACTCGGAGAGTGGACCGACGAGAGCAAAAAGTCCACTCGGAGAGTGGACCGACGCTGCAATTGACAATTCGCCTACGGCTGCTGGGTAACCCCGTCAGCGGGAAACAGAATCTCTTCGAGCCGCAGCGCTTTGGCCGCCCAGCCTTCGGCGCTGAGCCGTTGCCGCGCCACTTGCTGCTCCGCCGGTAAACCGCTCGCTAACCGAAGCCGCACAGCCCCGACAAACTCGTCGGGGTCACTCACCAAATCCAGGCAGTCCGCCCAGTCTTGAGTGGCGGGCAAGCGTCGTACGATGACCGGTTTTCCGGTCGCCAAGTATTCCTTAAGTTTAAGCGGCTGCATGGCTCGAGTGACGGGGAGATCGTCGTAGGGCATAACGAGGAGATCCGCCGCGGCAGCGAAGCTCGGCAAATCTTCAAAGCTGACGGGGCCCGTCTGGAGGATTCGTGGGAACGTAGCCAAAGCGGGATCGGGATCTTGCTGAGGTCCGACGAAGACCAGAGTCCCCTCGGTCAGTCGCTCGGCGAGCGCGCGGACCATGTTGACATCCAAGCGCCGATCGATGAGTCCCCAGAAGAGGATGATGGGGCGCGGCAAATCGGCCAATCGCGCCGTCGCTCGGGCTGGCTCCCGAGCTGCTTGCCAAAACTCTAAATCCACTCCGTGATCAATCAGAGTGGATTGGCGACCCAGTTTTTGCATGCGTGCCGACAGATTATCGCCGGCAGACACAATCGCATCAACTCGAGAAACCAATTGCACCTCCATGCGATCCATCGTCGGTGCATCTAAACCCGGCCAACTCGAAAAATCATCGACGCAGTAATAGACCCAGCGATCGACGCCCGGCATCCCCACCAAGTCGGCCACGATCGGGATGGTGGTCATCACCGTCGTAAAATTGCCGGCTGTGGAACTCCTGGCTTGAATCACGCGCCGAACAGCCCGCTCGAGCAGTCGACGATTCACCGCGCGTCCCCACCACGAATGAAAGCTCGGCCACATCACTGGATTCAGGACGCGCGGTGAGGCAAGGCTTTGTGAGGCAAGGCTCTGTGAGGCGAGGTCGTGGTTGTGGGACGGAGCGGCGATCGCGGCAGGGGGCGAGCCCAGCTTCGATCGCCTGGCGGCGGCCGCAGGATCTGTCGGACGATGGGCGGGACGCCAGTGAGTGAGTTTCTCCCAGCCCCGTTTGACGGTGATCCAGTCCAGTCGCGGCGGTCGCATCCCGATCGTATTGATCCAGGTAACCTCGTGACGCGACAGCAGCGCACGCACCAAGTGCTGGCTGCTCGATGGATGCCGCCCCCAATCATCGGAAAACACAATCAACGATGGAGGAATCCGCCGAGTCGTCTCGTTGCGCCGCTCATCTTGCTGTTCATTACGAATCACGACGCTGCCCCACGCAAACTACCAGGCTAATTACCACGCTCATCAACACTTCCGAGCGGTTTAGCGAGTATAGAGATTTGCGGCTGAAAGGGAATCACGCCCGGGAATCGGGTTCATTGGCCGCTCGAGAATGCCCAAAGGTTCCCTAATTGATCAAGCACCACCTTTGGGAAAATTTTTACCCTCAAGCCTCCTTGCCTGACGCGTAGTTTATCAACTATCCTCTGCCCCAACATTTCGGGAATGCAAGACTGGGCTGTTGACCGGTCGACCCGTAAATGATCGAGAGAGCTGTTTTTGGGGAGCATAGAATGAGTCGAGGGAAATTCCGTAGTACGTTGCAAGCGAGCGTTTTGCTGTTGGTCGGTTGTTGTACGCTATTAGCGCCACGGTTTACCGAGGCGGCTGTCGAGCCCTACTGGATCGTGGGAGGCTCAACCCTGAACACGGTGAGCATCGACGTATTGACTGCGAGTTCGGCTGTTATCGCCATCGGAAATGAGGATCTTGCTGTTGATACCGATTTCGGTTACCCGGCAGTATCGGGTCCAATGCCCCAGCCCACGGGCGGTTGGACGGTGAATTTTGCTGGTGTTGCGGCTGCATTCTCCAGCACCTCATCGCCGTACCTCGTCAATTCACTAGCACAGTTTACCGACACGCTGGGGACCCCCTACTACTTTGATGCTCAAGCGGCCTCCGTTCAGCCGTCGCCTGGGAACATTCCTTATTCGGATGGGCAATACGTACTTCAATTCACGGGCGTGGTGAACGTCGGCGCAACTCCCCAGGGCGTGGCTGACGTCGGTGGAACCGTCTTGCTGGCGACCTTGATCCTTTTTATCAACGACAATTTAGCCACGGCTCCGCAGGGCGACACCTTTGGAACTCAGGCGTGGATGTTCGCCACCTTAGGCGAAATGTCCACTACGGTTCCAGAACCCTCGACCCTGCTCGTCTTTGGAGCAGGCATTTTCGGTCTGGGATGGCACTCGTACCGCCGCCGACAGGCCAGCAAGAAGTAACTTGCTTTGAAGCTTTGAAGTTTTGAAGCTTTGAAGTTTTGATTAGACCCATCGAGCGTGCACGGAAGGAATGCCTTCCGGAGCACGCTTTTTTATACCCTGCCACCGGTTTATCAACGACTTCCCAGGAGCTGTAGTTCGCTGCGCCGTTGCGCCATCCGCTTCCCAAAATCGACCTTCCACGACTGGCAATTTTTTGCTACTGAACGCTCGTGATTTTCGGGAACTCTCGCGTATTTTTCTGGGAATGCGAGTATGAACTGGCAAGTGCTGAATCCATTGCGAATGATTGGTCCAACCGTGCGTCTGGCACGAGCGGTACGACCGCAGGTGACAAAGCGGCGGGTGTTGGCCGTAGCGACCATGGGCCTCATGGGGTCGGCCGGTGTGGCAACTCATCAGCTGTGGAAAGCTGGTACCAACGAGAACCATCCTGCGGCCGTGGCGCAGTTGGAGCTCACAACCGGCCAGCCAGAAGCTGACGCTGGCGTGTCGGCGGCAGAAGGGCGAATTGAGGGGATGCTGGCGAATCCCATTGCGATGATTCCCGATCCCGGTGAGCCGGATGAGGATCAAGCTTATGCACCTCGGTCCCGAACTGTCATCGCAGCGCCCGAAAGTCCCGACATGACAGGGCCTGAAGTGGTTGCGGAAGCGACCGAGCCGGGCGACGCCGAGTTTGCCGAGGATCGATCGGTGCCGGACCCGAGCGGTTTTCGCCCGCCCACGATGAACTCGCCCAATGTCCAATCCTTTGCTCAGCCGGTAGCTGCGGAAACGGAGTCGAATCCCACGGTGCCGACGGAATCCGCTGCGCCGCCCACTTTGCCCGCTACGCCTGATGCGGCCAGCGGTGCTCTGGCTTCCGAGCCACCCATCACCATTCCATCGTCCGAAACGCCAGCGGAGACGCCCAGTTCCGTCCCTTCTTTACCCGCTCTGCCAGCAGCACCGACCGGAGTGCCAGCGTTGCCGACAACGCCACCCAATCCCGCGTCTACTCCTCCAGCCACGTTGAATCCAGCGGGAACTCCGAGCAGTCCTGGAACTCCGAGCAGTCCTGGAACTCCGAGCAGTCCTGGAACTCCGAGCAGTCCTGGAACTCCGAGCAGTCCCGCAGCAGCGGAGAGTCCCGGTGTTGCACCGCGACCACCAGCGGAACTGGTACCGGTCGATCCGAGCCGCTTGCAGCCAGACCCGGCCGAGCAGATCCGAGTGCCCGAGGAAGCGGTGCCGTCGCTTTCTCCCAACACTCTGCCACCCGGCAACACCTCTCGTAGCATGCCCAATCCAAGCTCAGTGCCTCCAGCGGCCGCCGGCGAAGCTAGCGTTCCCGAAGTTCCCGCCACGCGCGGACTCGACGCGCCCGGTCCACGCACTCTGGAGTCCCCGGCAGTTCCTGGGGAAGCGAGCGGTTCTGCTAGTGGTGGAGCCGACGTCGGCAACTCGACGCTCGATGAAAACATGCGCTCCGTGCCGGCCATTGGTCAGCCCGGTGCGAAGCATCTTGAGGGCGTTCAAACGCCGACGCTGTCGATCGAAAAAATTGCTCCCGGCGAAATCCAAGTTGGTCAGCCCGCTACCTTTGGTGTCCGAGTGCGGAATACGGGCCGAGTGGCTGCTCAGCAGGTCATCATTCACGACCAGATTCCCCGTGGCACTCGATTGGCCGAAACCACACCGGCAGCCTCGCGTGGTGCCGACGGTTCGCTGCAATGGCAAGTCGGAGCACTTGAACCGGGTCAGGAAGCGACGGTGTCGCTGCGCGTGATCCCAGAACAAGAAGGGGAGATCGGCAGTGTTGCTCAAGTTACCTTTCAGTCCTTAGCTTCCGTGCGCACCGTTGCCACTCGCCCCCAAATCACTATTGAGCACAACGCGCCACCGAAGGTGCTCATCGGTCAGCCGATCGTGATTCAACTCACCATCACCAATCAAGGGACCGGCACCGCGCGAAACCTTATTCTGGAAGAAGTCGTACCGGCGGGTCTGTCGCATCCGGCTGGCCCCGAACTGGAATATCCCGTGGGCAATTTACGCCCGCAGGAATCGAAACGGATCGAACTGACGTTAAAGGGACTGAAGCCTGGTAATTATCAAAATGTGATCGTCGCGCGCACCGAAACCGCGGCCTTGGCGGAAGCTCGAGTGCCGGTCGAAGTGCAAGCGCCGCGGATGGTCGTAAATGTGACCGGGCCGAAAGTACGTTACTTAGATCGACAAGCAACGTATGCGGTGAGTGTGGCGAATCCGGGTACAGCTCCGGCCACCAACCTGGAAGTCATCGCTCAGCTGCCACGCGGATTGAAGTTTGTCTCTGCCGATCATCAAGGACAATACGATCCACAGCGTCACACCGTGGCCTGGGGACTGGCCGAATTGCCTCCGGGAGTCGCGGGAACATCCCAAGTGGTCGTGGTGCCGGTAGAACCGGGTGAGCAGCGATTGCGTGTGAGTGGCCGTGGGGATCTGAATCTTGAACATACCAGCGAACAGGCGGTGATGGTCGAAACGTTATCGGAGCTGCAATTCGCCGTGGCAGACACCGCCGACCCGATCGAGGTGGGCAGTGAAACGACGTACGATTTGCGAGTGATGAATCGCGGTTCACGAACCGCGTCTAACATTCAGCTAGCGATCGACTTTCCAGCTGAACTGGAACCCTTGTCCGGCGAAGGGCCGTCACGAGTGCAAGTACGGGGCGGTCAACTCACGATCGAACCACTGGCGCGACTGGCCCCGAACGCACAAGTCGCGTATCAGATCAAGGTGAAAGGGCTACGGCCCGGTGACCCGCGCATCCGCGTGCGACTCACCTGCGACGAAGCCCCAACCCCCGTCTCGAAGGAAGAGAGCACGCGCGTATACGCAGACAACGAGTAACAAGCCATCCGGCGTATGAATTCTCAGCGGAATGGCGCCAGCCATCCGGTGCATGAATTCTCAGCGGAATGGCGCCAACCATCCGGCGTATGAATTCTCAGCGGAATGGCGCCAGCCATCCGGTGCTTTGAGCGGCACGGCGCAAGCCCAATGCCACTTACCTTCTCGATTTTTTTCCAAACACACGCATTTGGCATGAGACCTATGCCACGGGAAAAAATCGGTAAAACTTGGCGAGCTTTGCGCCTTGGCGTGAGCCTCTCTCCAAGGCGTGATCACGCCAGGGTATGCTCACGCCAAGTTCGCCAAGGAGTAGAACAGTTGTTGAGCGAGGCATCCATCAGGACCGCTCACGACCCGACCTAGCGTCGGTCGAAGTGCTGACTTCCGCGGTTACCTAACTGGTTTCACTGTGTTTAACGGGAGCCGCTCGTTCCCGCGCGCTCCCCACACCCTTGCCAAATGGTCGCGTTATTTTCCACCAAACTCCACACCGTATTTCTGAGACATTTGCTGACGCACTTGTCCGGTGGTGGCGTTAAGGTCCTGCAGGATTTTGCGAGCATCGCGGGTACCCTGGTTTTCCGCGAGACTGCGATTGCGAGATTGAGCTGCCATGGTGGCACGCTGATCAATCACGTCCACGCTGTTGTAATAGCCGTAAGGAACGTAGCCGCCTCCCAGCAAACCAGCTCGATAACCATAGCCATAGGTTTCGCCGTAGCTGTAGTTGTTGTAGACGGTCGGAGTGTTAGCGGAGGCGATATCGCCTTGTGCCAGACCATTGCGCACCGTGCCGCTGGCACTACGCAGCGTATTGGCAGCATAGCTACCGAACTTCACTAAATCCTCGTCCACATTCACCACGGGCAGGTTGTCGATGCGCGTGGCATAGCGATCCATCCACAAGGCGTACTGGCCCATCGTTTTCAGATCACGAGCATCTGCGTCCAAATCTCGAATGAGCTTATTGACGCCCTTGAAGTAGGTGAGAGACGATTCTCGAACGAGGCTTTCTTTGTCTTGGGGCATCGGGGGAGTGTCGCCATCGGCTTTCCCACGGGCAATCGCCATGGGCTGCTGGAAGAGCGTCGAGAGCCGCATGATGCCGCTGGCACTGAGCGGGCCTTCGAGAGTCAGCATTTTGCCATCGATCTTCGCTTCCCAGTTTTGGAAATCGTCGATCGCTGCGCCGTGGTTGCCGAGGGCATGCAGTAAAAACGCTTTGCCATACTTGGCCAGCGGAGCGGCGTTGTCGGCAAAGTCCACGCGAATCTTGCCGTAGGCTCGTTCGTTGAACGTGATGCCCAGCATCACGCCGCGGAGACCACCGATCACATTCGCCATCGCCTCGACATCCGCCGACTTATCATCCGCTGCGGTTTTCGATCGCGCGATAGCCTTCTTCGCCGTCTCCGGGCTAACGGTACCTTCCAGGTCGAGTGCCAGGATCACGGGGGTGCCGTGCTCTTGAGCGAACCCATAAGCTTCTTGGAGATAAGGAGAAACCGTGGCGGTCTTGGCGCTGAGATAATCGCGGAGCCAGCGTGTTACGACCTGACGATTCTGCGGCGTGAAGAGACTCACCATTTGCGGACTGAGCACCACAATGTAGGCATCACCGGGTGCGTCCACGGCGGGCTGATTGAGAATCTTATCCAACTTGCCACCGATCTTCTTTTGGATCGCTTCGGCGGTGACATTTTGATGCGAGTGAAACAGAGCCAGTTCCCAAGTAGGCAACATGAACTCGAAATCCAAATGAGACGCCAAGATGCCAGACTCCGCATTGGGTGGCAGGAACGCCAATCCGGCCTCAAACATCTTTTGACGATTTGCCTGCCAGTTTTCTCGCTTGGCCACGGGACTGGAAAAAACTTTGTCGCCGTTAACAAGCACCATCGCATTGGCGTCGCGGGGCACTCGATTAATCATTTCCTCGAATTGCGCCTGTGCGGAAGCGAGCGACGCTAGGGAAACCAGAAGCCCCACGAGGGCGGCAAAAGCAGAGGATAATCGCATAGAAAAAAACTCCCGAGAAGAACAAACAACGGTTCATGAAGCTCCAGTATGCCAAGCGATTTACGGAATCACAATCCTGAGCCCCGGGTAAGACCTCCGCCGAACTCGGCCTGGCAGCGAAAATGATTTCTTTTTCCCGGAAAATCGGCATCGCCAGCGGTTTAGGAATTCACTATGGTGCCCACACCCGGCAAGGGGTATTTGACGGGCATGGCGAAAGCCAGGAGGGTTTTCGTCGACGGTTTCACCAGTTGAGGAAGGATCGACCATGAAATGGCGCGGATCGCTTGCAGTCGTGCTGTGCTTGGGCACAGGTTTCTTAGTTACGCCCTCGTTGTTCGCCCAGGGCACCTTGCCACCCGCGACTAAATCCGGAGCTGGCAAGAGTGGCACGGCAGCTCCTGCTGCCCCGAACGCCCCACCGCGAACCGGCGCTGCGGGCAGCAGCGGTGGCGGCACCGCCCTACCCGCCGGTAAGCCTGCCCCGGCCGCAACTCCCGCCGCCGGCACTCAGCCGTCAGCCAAGCCGGGACAAACCGCTCCCGCCATGAACGCACAGACCGCACGCGACTACGCCAGCTATGCCATCGGCTTAGACATGGCCTCACGCTTTCAAGCAGATGAAACGCCGATCAACGTCGAGCTGCTGCTGCAAGGCCTAAAGGACGGCTTCTCGGGTGCCAAGCCCCGCTTCTCGGAAGCTCAACTGCGAGCCGCCGCCGAGGCGTTTGACAAGGAAATGCAACTGCGATCGCAAGAGCGTTTCCAGCTGATTGCGGAGCGCAACAAGAAGGACGGCGCCACGTTCCTGGCGGAAAACAAAAAGAAGAAAACCGTCAAGTCGCTACCGAGCGGCCTGCAATATGAAGTCGTGAAATCGGGTACGGGTAAAAGTCCGAAGATGACCGACAAAATCAAGGCGCACTACCATGGCACCTTGATCGATGGTACCGTGTTCGACACGACGCAAGAGGATGATCCGGTCGAGATTGAAGTGACCAGCGCGATTGCGGGCTGGACGGAAGCGTTGCCACTGATGAAGGTCGGTGACAAATGGCGACTGTATGTGCCCAGCGACTTGGCATACGGAGCGGATGGTTTCGGCCCCGTGCCCCCCAACGCCGTGCTGATCTTCGATCTGGAACTGCTGGAAGTGGTGCCTGCCACGGCCGCTCCCGCCGCACCTGCGACCTTGCCTCGCCCCACCAAATAGGCTGTCAACCGTCGTCCCCTGACGACCAAAGGATGTTGCATGACGACCACCGGATTGTGCTGGGTTCTTAGTCTCCTCAGCTTGGTAACGCCGGTGGTCGATGCCGGTTCTGTCCTCACCTTTCGCGGCCAGATGGTGGCCGTGAAAGGTGTTGCGGATGACAGTCGCAAATCGTTCGAACTCACGCTCCTTGTCGCCAAAGCTGATCGGGATGGAGCCGAGGTCTATTGGACGATGGAGGAGCAGGGTCATGGTAGTTGGTCGTGGCCCGACCGCATCGGCAAACTCAGCCTCGACGCCCGCTGGCAAAGCGGTGACGTCCCGGGCCCCAGCCTTTTGTATGACCGTGGGGATGGCAAGAGCGTGGTGCCCCTCCCACTTCCCTTTCTCACCGCGACCAGCCCGCTGCAAAAAGATCTCGCTTGGGAACAGGCGAAACTGGAACATAAGGTCGTCAGCGCCGAACCGCGTGGTGATCGCTCCAGTTGGAAAGTGGAAGCTCGCAATGCCTACGGAGTGCGACGCACGGCTTGGGTCGATCAGCAGTCGCCCGTGGTGCTCGCCGCACGCGAGCGAGTCTTCATCGGACAGGGAGAAGAGCACGACCTGAAACTCGAACTGACCGACGTTCGTGCGCTGAGCGGTGACTCGTTGACGGAAACGATCTCTGGCTTCAACACGCTGATCGCGCTGGTTGAAAAACTTCAGCGTGCCCCGCGCAGCCCGCAGACGGAGTGGAACGAAGGACAACTGACGGCGCTGCGAGCCGAACAGCCAGTGCTCGCGAAACTCGTCAAGCTCCCGCTGCTAGCCACGGTGGCGCGTGCCGCCGAACAAGATACTTCCAATCAGAAGAATCGCTCGGGAGCAGTCGCCTCCTTACGCGACAAAGCACTGGCGAATTCGGCCTTGTCAGTGAAACTCACAGGCTTGGCTGGGGCTGAGTTTGACAGCACCGCCAATCCCGGAAAAATCACCGTACTTCACTTCTGGGAATATCGCGATGCGCCGCTCGAAGAACCTTATGGTCAAACCGGCTACCTCGATTTTCTGCAGCGAAAATTTGGCAAACAGGGAGTCCAGTTTTACGGTGTGGCAGTCTACGACGCCGCCGCTGGTGGTGCGGATGCCGCCAGCAATCGCCGTGCGGCTCTGCAAAGTGCCAATCGCTTCAAGCAATTCATGAACCTCAATTACCCACTGCTCAGCGATGACGGATCTGCTCTCAAGAAGATTGGTGATCCCCGAGTGGCCGGTGCTAAGTTGCCTCTGTTTCTCGTACTGGCCCCTGGTGGAAAAGTTCTGGAGTATCACTCGGGCAATTACGAGGTTCGCCGCGATCGTGGCCTGGAAGAGCTCGAAGCGATTCTTACCAAGCAGGTCGAGCAGGCGGCTAAGCCTTAAATCGTCGCGTGATGTTCAGTACTTCATCCAAGACGTGACCGTTGGTGGCCACGGCTTCACCGCCGTAAATCGTGGCAACTCCTTGCCAGTCGGTGAACGTGCCGCCTGCTTCCTCGAGAATCGGCTGTAAGGCGGCACAGTCCCAGACATTCATCTTGGGATCCACCATCACCTCCACACGCCCCGTGGCGACTAACAGATAACCGTAGGCATCGCCCCAGGTGCGGGTGACGTAACTGGCAGCCTGCAGCTCGCGAAACGCCTCACCCGCCTTGCGCTGATCGAACGTATCCACCTGTGATGTGACGAAGATTCCTTCCCGCAGCTTTCCCCGCGAAGAGACACGCGCCGCGACGGGGGGACTACTGCCGCGCTGGTGCCACGCTCCCTGTCCACGGCGCGCGTACACGATTTCATCCAGTCCAGGGATGTAGATCACACCCAGGATGCTGCGCCCTGCCCATTCGACACCGATGAGCGTGCTGTACAGAGGCACTCCACCGATGAATGATTTCGTGCCATCGATCGGATCCAGGATCCAGCGAAAGCCCGAATCGCCCGCCATGTCCCCCAATTCCTCACCAAGTACCGCGTCGGTGGGAAAGCGATTCCGTATCTCTTGACGCAGCCATTGCTCGGCCGCTCGATCTGCCACAGTGACCGGCGAATTATCGGACTTACGTTCCACAGCTAGATCGGCTCGCTGGAAATACTCCAGCGTGATCCGTCCCGCGCCCCGCGCGAGCTCCACCAGGTGGTCAAAGCGTCGCGCCACTTCTAACTCGTCCAACACCATCGTTTGCTCCGGCTGCATCCTAGCGTCCAATCGTCCAGACCTGACCAAAGGAGTCACTGATCAGCACTTCGCCCTGCGCATCCGTACCGAATGCGATGATCGGCATTTTCTGATCCTGCAGTGCGTAGTTGGCAATCACGCGCTTGGCCTTGGTGTCATACTTGAGAGCCCAGAGTCGACCGCTAACATAGTCGGCGTAGAGGAAGCAGCCGACCAGTTCTGGATACTTGCGACCACGATAGACAACGCCACCAGTAATCGACTTACCGGCGTCATGATCGTATTCCCAGATGGGATCAATGAGATCAGGCCGAGCTTCGGCGCCATCCTTGAACTTGTGCTTCGCCTCGCGCAGCTTCCAGCCATAGTTGCCGCCTCGAGTGACCAGATTAATCTCTTCCCACAAATCTTGGCCCACATCAGCCACCCAGAAATCACCGGTCACGGAATCAAAATTCATGCCCCATGGATTGCGGAAACCATAGGCATAGATTTCGGGACAAGCTTTACCTTTGCCAATGAAAGGATTGTCCTTTGGAATCGCATACGCCTTTCCTTGATCATGATGATCAACATCGATGCGCAGAATGGACCCGAGCAACGTTTCCAGGTTTTGACCATGCCCGTGCGGATCGTCCTTTAAACCGCCATCACCCAGGGCGATGTAGAGGAATCCGTCTGGCCCAAATGCCAACGCGCCTCCATTGTGATTCCAATACGGCTGCGGAATACGCATGAGCTCCTGTTCGCTCTTCAAATCCGCCTTCTGCGGGTCATCCGCCGATACGGTGAAGCGCGAGATCACGGACGTGTGGGGAACTTCTCGAGTGGTGTAATAGACAAAGAACTGGCCATTTTTCTTGAATTGCGGATGGAACGCAAAACCGAGCAAGCCCTCTTCATTTTCCTTATCGTCATATCGCACCTTGCTCGACATATCCAGAAATGTCTGGATCTGCTCTTCTTTCAACTGCGGATCATTCTTCATGACCTGAATGACGCCCAGTTGCGAGGCAACGAACAGACGATCGCTGCCATCCCCGGCACTCGTCATCACAATCGGCCGTTGAAATCGCAGTTCACCCAGGGCCCGTACTTGCTTGAGTGGCAGGGGTGTGTCTTTGACCGCCGCTTCGCCCGCCAGGGCGACGGACGGCGCTTGCCGGCCGCCCATTTGCTCGAAACTAAAACCGCTGGCCAGCCCTGCGGCCAAGCCGAGTCCGAGCGCATATTTCCGGACCATCATGCCACATCGCGGCCACATTTTTGTCTGCATGTTGATACCCCTTTACCTGCATAATGCTTTACGAACCGATCCGTTCTTTACCAACCCACGCCCGCAGTGCTTCCGGAACGACGATCGTTCCATCGGCCTGCTGATAGTTTTCCAAGATGGCAATGATCGCTCGCGTGATCGCCACGGCGGTCCCGTTGAGCGTATGAGCGTAACGAGTACCCTTTTCGCCCTTCACTCGATACCGCACATCCAAGCGGCGAGCTTGGTAGTCGGTGCAATTCGAGGTGCTGGTGATTTCCCCCCATTCCCCGCCCTGCCCCCGCCCAGGCATCCAAGCTTCGAGATCATATTTGCGATAGGCCGGTCCCCCCAAGTCACCGGTACAGGTATCGATCACTCGATAGGGAATTCCCAGCCCATCAAAAATGCGGCACTCCAGCTCCATCAAATACTGATGCATCGCATCACTTTGATCGGGCAACGTGTAAGCGAACATTTCCACTTTCGTAAACTGATGCACTCGGTAGATACCCCGAGTGGCCCGGCCGTGAGCGCCCGCCTCCGTGCGAAAACAGTGACTGATCCCACACAGTTTCAGCGGCAGCTCATCCGCTTCCAACGTTTGACCACTGTAGAGTCCACCGAGCGTGATCTCAGCCGTACCGACTAAACTGAGCTCCGAGTTTTCGATGCTGTACACCTGCGTCTCAGGGCCGCGTGGATTGAAACCAATTCCCTCCAGAATCTTGTTTTGGGCGAGATCAGGAGTGGTGGTCAGCGTGAATCCTTCGTCGGCCAGAATCCCCAGCACGTAGCGCTGCAAAGCGAGTTCCAGCAGCACGGCATCGTTTTTCAGAAAGTAGAAACCATGCCCCGTCGTCCGCGCGCCGCCGTCCAAATCGATCAGCCGCAGGTTTTCGCCCAGGGCGACATGGTCGAGCGGCTGAAAGTCAAATTGCCGAATCGCCGTCGTCCCACGCCGCACCTCCCGGTTCGACTCGTCCGTGGAACCAACCGGAGCATCGGGGTGAGTCATATTGGGAATGGCCGCCTGCAGTTGGCGACATTCCTGTTCGAGCTGATCAAGTGCGGCTTGGACAGCATCCTTTTGCTCGCGCAACTGCCGTCCCTGCTCTTTTCTTGCGTCTCGCTCGGCAGGGTCTTTCGCTTGGCCAATCGACTTGGCCGTCTCATTCGCCTGTCGGTTTAAGGTTTCAACCACTTGCAACTGCTCGCGACGCTCGCGGTCCAGCTGCACCAAGCGATCTACGTCCACCGCGACTCCACGATGAGTGCAGTTCTGTTTGACGAGATCGGCATTTTCGAGAATGTATTTACGATCAAGCATGATGAAGGGATCCTGAAAGTTCTTGCCAGAGGGCGGCACTCGCGCGAATTCCGCGATGGAAGTCCGCCAAGCTGAATTTCTCGTTCGGGCTATGCGTGTTGTCGTCGTCCAAGCCCCAGCCCAACAGTAATGTGTCGACGCCCAGCAATTTGTGCAACATGGCCACGATGGGGATCGAGCCGCCTTCGCGAATGAAGACGGGGGCAGTACCGAAGCCATGCGTGATCGCTCGACTGGCCGCACTCACAAAGGGACTATCGAGCGGCACGACAACGCCTCCCGAGCCCGCCATGTTTACCAGTTCCAGCGTGATTCCCGGCGGACAACGAGCCGTGAGAAACTGCTGGAGCGCGGCAGCGATTTTCGCCGGGTCTTGCTGCGGCACCAGGCGAAAACTGAACTTCGCACCGGCCTTCGAGGGTAATACCGTCTTGCCACCTTCGCCTTGGTATCCACCCCAAATTCCATTGACGTCGTATGTCGGTCGCGCCCAGCGACGCTCCAGCGTTGTGTAACCCGCTTCGCCAGTCACTCCGCCCACACCAATCTGCTGCTCGAAGGCCGCTTGCTCAAACCCCAACTCCGCAAACTGCTTGCGTTCACGTTCCGTCAGCGGCAACACGTCGTCGTAAAAGCCCGGTACCTGCACTCGACCTTGATCATCAACAAGTGCGGCGAGCAGTCGCGCGAGCGTGTTGACCGGGTTGGTAACCGCGCCGCCAAACGTACCAGAATGCAGATCCTGTCGTGGCCCAGTGAGTCGCAATTCAAAATAGGCCAGACCTCGTAGCCCATACGTGATCGCCGGTCGCCCCGGTGCGAACTGCGACGTGTCGCTGATCACCGCAATGTCACTCGCCAGCTTCTCGGTCGCTTGTGGTAAAAAATCATACAGTCCGCGACTGCCGCTTTCCTCTTCGCCCTCGATGAGAAACTTAAGCTGCACGGGTAAATTACCGCGGGTCGCTAACCAGGCCTGCGCGCTCTTGATGTGCGTCAGCATCTGCCCTTTGTCATCGGTCGCACCGCGAGCATAAATGTTGCCATTCCGGCGAGTGGGTGTGAACGGCGGAGAAATCCACTCCGCCAACGGATCGGGCGGCTGCACGTCGTAATGGCCATAGACCAGGACGGTCGGAGCACCCGCTACCGGTGGCGATTCCGCATAGACCAGCGGATACCCCGAGGTTTCGATCAGTTCGGTCTTTAATCCCAACGCCTGAAACTCACGCACCACCCAGTCCGCCCCTCGCCGCACATCGGCCGCATAGCTCGAATCGGCACTGACACTGGGAATCGACAGCAATTCGCAAAGTGAATCCTCAAACGCGGCGCGGTTTTGTTCCAGATAACGATCGATATCTTCCATCGCTGTTTTCCTGATTGTCTGACCGCCCAAGTCCGAGAGCTGTCGTCGGCAAAAGGCCTCAAAATCACCCTCAATTCATGAACCGGTAATATAACCGACCCGGTAGATGACGACCATTCGTCAAGCGTCAGCCGAAGCCGGGTCGCCGGGATGGCACTGGCCACTGCTCGACGATACGATACAAGAGCGTTCTTCACCGGGATCATCCCCGTCGTTCCCGCCTCGCTTCACTCGCTAGCCACGTATGTCCGCCACCCTGAAAACGGTCACTTTGGGCTGTAAGGTAAACCAGTACGAAACTGAATTCGTGCGGGAGAATCTGGTGCGTAGCGGCTTTCGCGATGCAGCGCCTGAGGAAGCCGCCGAGTTGTGCTTGGTTAACACCTGTACGGTAACGCACGAGGGAGATGCCAAGAGTCGGCAGACGATTCGCCGGCTGGCACGCGAGAACCCCCAGGCGCGGATTATCGTCATGGGCTGCTATGCCACTCGAGCACCCGCGGAAGTTGCGGCACTACCGGGCGTTGCCGAGGTCATTACCGACAAACGTGAATTGCCTGATTTGCTGCAGCGGTTCGGAGTGGTCGATGTGCCCACCGGACTCTCCGGACTCGCCAACCGACACCGCGCGTACATCAAGGTTCAAGATGGCTGCCTGCTTCGCTGCAGCTACTGCATCATCCCCTATGTGCGGCCAGAGATGTCGAGCCGCCCGGTCGAACACATCCTCGACGAAGCACGCCGACTACTCGACCACGGCTACCGTGAACTAATCCTCACCGGTATTCATCTTGGCCACTATGGAGTGGATCGTAACATCGGTCGGCCTAAGTCTGACTGGCTGCGACTCTCTCATCTTGTCGATCAACTCGCTCAATTGCCCGGTGATTTTCGAGTACGTCTATCGAGCATCGAGGCGACAGAGGTTACGCGTGAGTTGATTGCCGTGATGGCCGCTCATGGCGAAAAAGTCTGCCCACATTTGCATATTTGTTTACAGAGTGGGTCGGACGCGGTATTGCGTCGGATGCGACGACGCTGGTCCGTGCGACACTTCCTGGATCGCTGTGACCTCGTGCGCAAGTCGCTCGATAATCCCGCGCTAACCACTGATATTATCGTCGGTTTTCCCGGCGAAACCGACGCTGATTTTGCCGCCACCCTGGAGACTTCGCGGCGAGCCGAGTTTGCCAAGATTCATTCGTTCCCATTTAGTGCTCGACGCGGCACGCCGGCGGCGGAGATGTCAGACCAAGTGAGTGCCGAGCGGCGGACGGCACGAATCGCTCAGCTGCAGGAACTGGAGCAGCAGTTACGACTCGATTATTTCCAGCGAGTGGCGAATCGAGAACTGCGCGTCTTGATTGAAAACCCGCCGACAAAACAGCCCGACCTAGTCGCCGGCACAGCCTGCCGCTACGTACCCGTGGAGTTCGTCTCAGCGCGTCATCGCCCCGGCTCAATTGTCACGATTCAGAATGCCCGCGTGACCCCGGACCGCCTGCTGGTAGAAGAGCTGTAGGCAAGTAGTTGGATACGAGGGATGAGGTCGCTGTTTCAGTCTCGGCGGGGCAGCTTATTCCCTTACTCGCGCTTCGGGCCAGTGCCGGCAGATTCCCTCGCGGGCGCGTCGGGCTAGTGTTCACTGCATCCGGCACTCCCTGGCGCGTCGGGCTAGTGTTCACTGCATCCGGCACTCCCTGGCGCGTCGGGCTAGTGTTCACTGCCACCGATCCGCCGTTCCAGTTCCGGATGGTGTGCGCCATCTGACTAGATATGCACCGTTGCCGCAGAAGATGATCACGATTTTCGTACGATTGCGTCGCGGACCATCCAGATCCCTTCGCTCGTCAGATTCATCGGCAACCGCAGCGTCTCGATGTAGATCGGGATCTTGCGTGAGGTGCCGTCGGCAGGAAGCTCGACATCAAAATGTTGGACGATCCAGTCATCCCCATCCACGGTCGAGGTCGCGGAGCGGTTGGCGATGAGTGTAATCTTGGGGAGTGTTTTCGCCGTGTCCGCGGTGGGCTGGAGCACGATTTCTCCCGTTCCCCACAACTGCTTGACCACGTCATCCTGACGAAACTTTTGCAGATCCTGCTCATGTTCCGGCTTCTTATAGAATTCATCGAGCGGTTGGTCACCGGCCGTCCGCAGATCGTAGCGCAAGCGTAATTGATGAGCTTCCCGCAGCTGCCCTTGGCAGACCAGCGTTAGCCACTCGCGACTTACCCGCTCCGCCTCCGCATATAACCGCTGTTGTCGCGAAACTTGTCGCACCGGTGCATAAGCCAAAAAGAACACACTCAGCGCGAGACCGACGAGCGCCAGTCGTCGACCACGAAAGCGACGTTCGGCGCCCCCACCACTCACCGATCGCCATGCCGCGAGCGAGAGCACAATTCCGATGGCGGGAACGAGCCACATAGCAGGATGAAAAGAAGCCAGCCAGGAGAGTGAGCCGAGGAGGAAAGAGCCCAACGCGACTCGGTGTAGCGGTAGTCGTTCCGCTGCGGGCGGCGACTCCGTGTCCGAAAACAAAACCGGTCCTGAACCCTGACGCGACTCACTCATGTTCGCTGCACTCGCCTTCGTTTCACGTTCACCCGCCGGCGCTCACTACTTCAGCACTCGCTGCAACTCGGGCAACGACGTGACACCTTTAACAAGCAGCAGAATACCTTCATCCTGCATATTTCGAGTGCCGGTTTGGCGAACGAGTTGCCGCATGGCATCGAGCGTTGGATTCTTCACGAGTGCCTGCCGGATTTGGTCATTGACGGCTAGCAGTTCGAAGATGGCAGTTCGTCCGTAGTAACCGATGCCGTTGCACTTCTGACAAATCTGTGGCTCTTCCTGCTTCGCCTTGGGATCCGGATTGGGTGGTGGAGGTTGCCACTGCTGATACATCGTTTGCACACGGCCTGGCGGGATTCCCAGCCGCTGCAACAGCTGCGGACTGGGCTGGAACGGCTGCTTGCAGTCGCAGAGCTTGCGTACCAGCCGCTGATTGACCACCATCGTCACTGCCTGCGCGTAGGATTCAGCCGAGGGCTTGTAGGTGGCGAGCACTCGCAGTAGTGCTTCCGCCGCCTCTTTGGCCTGCACTCGAGTGATTGCCATCTTATTCTGCGTGTTGACTTGATCGCAGAGCAGTTGTGCGGTGGCTTGATTGGTGAGATCCGGGACGACCAGCACATCGGGCTGTTTGAGCAACAGGGGTGGAAAAACCTGATCGGGTGTTTGCCCCGCCGCTGCGTCGTACTTGTTCGACGTGACATTGATGATCTCTTCATCCGTCGTGTTCTTCGGTTCGACGGCAATGAAGTCCCGGACAAACCGATCGGCCGCTTCCAAGAACACCTTCCAACTCGTCGTCATTCCACCACCGGGTGGCGACGAAAAAATGATTAGACCTTGCGGAGCATTGATGAGTTGTTTGAATTGATCGCGCATCTTGTCGCGCATGCCGAGATCATCGAGGGTGGCGAAGGGGAACTTCTTGGACGCGAACTTGATAATCACCTGCTCGCCCGTCGGTACGCCCTGACTGGTGAAAAACAGATTCAGCTTCTGCCCCTGAAATTCCACTCCATACTTCGCCTCCTGCTTCAATCGCCGTTCAGCTGGATTGAGGTTGCCCAGCTTTTTGAAGCAAGCGAGCATGCCATCACCGGTTTGCCGATCCATGGGCTTCAGATCGTACGGAAAGCCGTCGACCAGAATACGCGCTGCCATCGCTTCGCGGGTGAAGTTAAGCATCAGCACATCGGCGCGGCGCACGAGCGATTCGGCCACCATCGCCATTGCGAAGGTAAACAGCGGCGACTGTCGAGTGGTGATGAGGTTTGCCTGCTGAGTAGCGTTGTCCGGTCCGGCAGCGGAAAAGCTCACCGGCGGAAAATACTCGTGCGGCAGTTTTTGTTCTTCTTGTTGCTTCTTGGCCATGCGACTACAGAATACCTGGGGAAGAAACGTTAATACCCTTGAGCGCCATCTTCAGTGCGTCGGGGTTGGGAGCTACTTCGAACGCCGTTGGCCGATCAATCAATCCATCATCAATCAGCCCCTTCAAACTCATCGTAAAATCCTGCATTCCCTCTTCGGCACCAATACGAATCGCATCCGGCAGCTTATGATCCTGCCCCTCCAGAATTAATTTGCGAATCGTGGGATTGAAGAGCATCACTTCGCAGGTCGGCACGCGCGGCACTCCCGGCTTGATCGACCGGAGCAATTTTTGAGCCACGATTCCCTTCATGTTGAACGCGATCGCGCTGCGAATCGCACCATGCATTTCTTCGGGGAACAAATCCAGAATACGACCAATCGTGGACGGCGAGGACGAAGCGTGAATCGTTCCAAACACCAAGTGTCCCGTTTCGGCCGCATGAATGGCCGTCATGAACGTCTCTTCGTCTCGCATTTCGCCGACGAGCATGATGTCGGGGTCCTGACGCACCGCATGCTTCATGCCGATCTTAAAATCCTTGACGTCAACCCCCACCTCGCGCTGATTAATCAGCGCCTTCTCTTCACTGAAGACGAATTCAATCGGATCCTCCAGTGTCAGAATATGCACTCGCTCCTGCTGATTGACGAAATTGAGCATCGACGCAATGGTCGTACTTTTCCCCGATCCCGTCACTCCCGCCAGCAAAATCATGCCCTGATCGAATTTGCATAAGCCTTCCAGCGCGGGCGGCAGAAACAGACCTTTAAAATCCGGAATCTTGTTGTTCACCCGGCGAGCGACCAGGCCCATGTGACCCATCTGCTGCAGCAAGTTCACGCGAAAACGCCAGCGTACACCATCGACATCGCAGGTATGAGCAAAGTCGGCACCACCTTCCTCCTCAAAAATCTTCAGATGCCGCTCACTCATCAGCGGCACCAGTAAACGAGTCATTTCCGCATCGTCGATGGGAGGGCGATTGAGCGGACGCAGTTCGTTGCGTACGCGCACCAGCGGCGGACGGCCTACCTTCATGTGCAAGTCGCTACCTTCAAGCTTCACCAGCGAGCGAAAATATTTGTCGACCTCTAAATCACGCTGGCGGTGCGAAAACTGATCGACCACCGCTGTTTCCGTGGAGGATTGATTGGCCGTAGCGGTTTCGTGTGCAGTTGTCATGATTGGACCTGTTTGAACCTAAGAAAAGATCAGTCAGTAAAGGACCAGAATCCGAATCGAACGCGTTTTCAAAACCTAGAAAGGAATCTATCAGAAATAAGCTGTCCACGCAGAAGCATGAATCGTTCAGACATCCTGAATACCAACCTCAGAGAACATCGATAAGCAGTACCGCCAACACGCCGGACATCCCTTAGATGCGCATCGGTATGCCGCGCCGCGCCATCACTTCCTTCGTCTCTCGAATCGTATATTCTCCAAAATGAAAAATACTGGCAGCCAAGGCGGCATCGGCATGTCCAAGTAGCACGGCATCCGCCAGATGCTCAGGACAGCCCGCTCCACCACTCGCCACAACCGGAATCGAAACCGCATCGGCTACCGCGGCGGTGATCTCCAAATCGTAGCCATCTTTGGTGCCGTCACAATCCATGCTCGTCAAAACAATCTCTCCCGCCCCTAACTGCTCGACCCGCCGGGCCCAAGCGACCGCTTCCAATCCCGTGGGGACTCGGCCACCATTGATATGCACCTCCCACACCTCTCGTCCCTCGGCCGACTTCACTCGCTTGGGATCAATGTTCACCACAATACATTGACTACCGAATCGCCGAGCCGCTTCGGAAATAAATTCTGGGCGGCGACAGGCAGCAGAGTTGATCGATACTTTATCGGAGCCAGCATTCAGCAAGGCGCGGATGTCTTCCAGAGTGCGAATGCCGCCGCCCACGGTCAGCGGCATGAAAATCTGCTCGGCCGTTCGCTGGACCACATCGATCATGATCGCTCGACTCTCATGACTGGCTGTGATATCCAAAAACACCAGTTCGTCCGCACCTTCGGCTTCGTAGCGAGCGGCCACTTCGACGGGATCACCAGCATCACGCAGATGCAAGAAATTCGTCCCCTTCACCACTCGACCTCGATCAACATCCAGACACGGAATCACACGCTTGGCAAGCATCACTATCCACTCACACCGCACGGACGGTGCTAAAAACCCGCACTCCTAGCCCAACGCCACTCGACCACCTCGATCTTACGAAACGGCCTTGGCAATCGCTTCTTTGGCCACCGCGATACATTGCCGCATCTCTTCCACCGGATTCTTGGGATTCGCTTCGTATTCCAGGGATAGATCACCGTCCGCAGGGAACTTAATGGCCTTGAGTGCCCGAAAGACACCAACGACATCCAAATTGCCCTTGCCGATCACGACGTTCTGCGAGCCACCATCCTGCTTGATGTCATCCTTCAAGTGCATGGCGAACACGCGCGGACCGAGCTCGCGCGTCCACTTGATCGGATCCTCCTTCGTCCGAATGACATGCCCCGTATCCACACAAACTCCAATCAGCGGATGCCGCTCCTTCACGGCCTGCATCACCTGCTCCAGCTTGTCATAGCGATGCCCAGGACCATGATTATGAATCGCAATCCGGACATCATATTCAGCCACCAGTTTCTCCAGACTAGCGAACGAATCGGGAGTTGGATCAGCCGTTAAATTGCGAATCCCAGCCTGCTTGGCGAACGCAAAAATCTTGCGGTTGGCTTCGTGATCTTTCGTGAAACCATTCACCCCGTGCGCAATCAACTTAATCTTCGCCTCCGATAACACCTTCAGCGTACTGGCGATTTCGTCCGCCGTCGCGGTCACCGCCAGATGCTTGCCAAAGAACTCCGTGTAATGAACTCCCAATCCCTGAATGTGACGCACGGCATCCAGGAAGTTGAATTCCCGCAGCGAATAACTCTGGACTCCTACCGGAAAACCTCCGAAAGCATCGTCTGCCGCCTGCAAGATACGCGGCACATCGAACCAAGTCGCTCCCAGTGCAGCAGCGGAAGAGAGGGCGAGAAAACGGCGACGAGAAACGGATTGGTTCATGCGCTAACAAGCCTCGAACGAATAACCATGGGATGGGAAAAACGACAGGAGAAGGCACAGGCACTCACGCCCCACCGGGCCGGCACCAGCGAGTCGCTATTATGACGATGCCGCAGTCGACTCTCAACTAGGATTCACGCGCAATCCTTGTTACGCTACCACTCGTCATCCATTACTCCCCAAGGGACTTTTCCGCATGTCAACCACAACGCTCCTAAGAAATCTCGCTCGTTTTGATACTCCCACCATCTGCAATGTGATTGAGCTGTTCGCGGTGCGGCCACGCAATCGAGGCTACATGGACGCGCGCATTCGTTGCAATTTCCCGGAAATGCCGCCCATGGTCGGCTTCGCGTGTACCGCCGCCTTTCGCTCCGACGAACCTCCAGCCGGCGGCGACGCATACGGTAGCATCCAAAAACAACTCGAACAGTTCGCCAAACTTCCCGGACCCGCCATTCCCGTTTTTCAGGACCTCGACGATCCCCCGGCAGCCGCCGTGTTCGGCGAAGTCATGTGCTCCACCTACCGCGCCTTCGGCTCGGCCGGACTCGTAACCAGTGGCGCGGGTCGTGATCTGGAACAAGTGCGGGCCCTCGGCTATCCCGTCTACACCGGTTCCACCATTTGCTCTCACGGCTACTGTCACATGTTGCACCTCGGCCTGCCTGTGCGCATCGGCGGACTCATGGTGCACCAAGGTGATCTGCTCCACGGCGATGCCAATGGCGTCACCAACATCCCGCTCGATATCGCCGCCGAAGTCGCGGACGTGGCCAGTGAATTCATCGCGGCCGAAGCCATTATCATGGACTACGTCAAAGCCCCCGGCCCAAAAGAACTCGCCAAATACGACGAGCTGCGCAAACAGTTCCAGGCCGAAGTCGCCGCACTCGGTAAACGCGTCGCTCGCGGAGCGGCGAAGTAACGCTGCGCACGGGGCAAGCTGAGTTGCGCACGCTGAGTTGCGCACGCTGGGCATCCGCCGGCCCCGATTAGAACGTGGCCCAGCGGTTGCGTATGGTGAGTGGCCGACCGGTCGTGGTCGTGGGCGTGGTAGTGGTAGTGGACTCGGGTTTGGCGAGTCGGCGTAGATGGTTGAGGGCAACGGTCATGGCCTCGCGCGTGGCCGCGTCGACCTCTTCAAAAAACTCGATCTTGCCTCCACGTCGTGCGGCGACGCAGCGTCCATGCCAGATGATCAGAGCGTTTTTGTGGGTGGCTGGGATGCTTGGGCCGGGGATTATTTCCGCGAACAGATTTAAAGGATCAGCGGCCGACAGCAACTGCCAATCCCCATCGACCTCATCGCGCACCTGCCGCAGCTGCTGCACCGCTAGCTCGGTGGCAAACTGTTCGCCAGAAACTCCGGTGATGAAGCGACCACCGCGAATTTCACCGCGTAGTTCTAAACGGCGCAGGAGCGGGACGAGTTCGCGCCAGGGAGGGGCGGCAGTTTCGCGGAGCGCCAAATCGCGAAAGATGACACCCCAGCGGCGCAGCAGCAGCCAGCACCAACGTTCCAGTCGAGTGGGCACGGTCATCGCTCCGCTGGCCGCGGTACGATTCTGTTCATCCTGTTTCTGGAGCTCTCCGGCCAATCGCCGTGCCAGGGGTCCAGGGTAGAGGCTCCACCGCCCCAATCCCGAGGCGGTAGCCAGGGGACCGGTCATCGCGATGGGTGGAGCGGTCGCACTGGTCGCTGCCACCAGGGAGCGGACTGCTGCGAACGAATCCGAAGAAGCCAGACCGACCGCTGCCAATTCGCGCAGGGACTCCTCGACTTGAGCCAATTCAAGTCGCGTGGACATTTTGATTTCAGGAACGAAGAGTGCGCCGCATTCCTGGAGCAGCTGGTGGATGACTTGAGCGGGTTGAGTCGCTGCCTCGGCTGGCCATTCCTCTCGATCGGTCGGTAATAGCCACGGGAGATGTTCACGCAGCGTCAAGGTGATGGGCATGGTACGAGTAAGAGCGGCGAACCCAGGTTCATCCGTTTCATCGCGGCGGGGCGGCCGCAGCCGTCCCCAGGTGACCTCACCGGCAAGAAAGAGTTCATCGAGCCAGCGTGGTTCGTAACTGGCGACACGAGGTGCGAGCACGAGTTGCTCCCAAGCACCGCCAGGTAGCTCGCAACCTTCCAGCTGAGCCAGCGCATCCCGTACGCCCTGGACGCTGGCGGGATGGCCGGTACCGAAGCGCTGATGTCGCTGGAGAAAACGCCAGAAATCGCACGGGGTGACCGGTGAGATACGGCGCCGCAATCCATCGAGAGTGAGTCGGTGAATGCGAGCGAGAAGGCGACGGTCACACCACTGCAAACTGGCCGTCTTGGTGGGCACCAATTCCTGATCACCCAGATCGACCGGTGCATCACCTTCCAGAAAACGTCCTCGGAGCACCAGTCCATCTGCTTCGAGCTTTTCCAGTGCGACTTGCGCGTGGTCGGGATCGAGGCCGGTGAGGGTGGCGAGTGTCTGCGTGGTGGCAGGTCCCACCAGCGGCACTCGCCCTCGCAGCACCTCGGTCCAAGCCTCATGAGCTTCGTAGGTGCGATCCAAGCCGGGTGGCAATTGCAGTGTTGGTTCGCAGCTGGCTGAGGGAAACAGCACCCGTGCGATCGGCCAACGTTCAGCCGCAATCCAGAAGCGATCGATGTCAGACAGACCGATGCGGGCTGCCCGTCCCTGATCCGCGAGCTCCTGTAACCAGCCATTCCACTCGCGGCACTCATGCTCGCGCAGCAGAACGGCTTGGTACAAGGCATCGTGCAGCTCGTCGGCACTCCGCACAACCGGCCAAGCTTCGGCGACTACTTGTTCGATCGCTACGGGATCTAAGCGACTCAAATCCCGCAGGTCATCAGGGGCTAACGTACGGCGAGTAGAAACAGCGCGGGTCCGTCGTTCCTCCAGATCCGCTCCATCCAGAAACGCATAGGGATTGGCATTAATCAGTTCGTGACTGAACGGTGAGGGTTCGCGCGTGTCAAAGGCGCTGAAATTGATCTGGCCTGCTTGTCGCGCTCGCAGCACGTCGAGCCAGCGTTCGACATCGAGCGCTTCATGCAAACAGTCATCCATGGTTTGTCGGACGAGCACATGATCGGGAATCTCGATATCGCCATGATGATTCTCCAAGCAGCCCACGGTGGCGGGAAAGACGGCGGCGAGCAGGTCATCGGACCGGAAACGCTGAATATGAAACGGCACCTTCTGTCCGCTTTGGAATCTTGGTACGGCCAGTGCTCGAGAAATGTTCCAGCGCCAGCGCAGGGGAAAAATAGGTTGCGCGAGTACGGCTTGTTCGAGTAGTTCGCGGCCATTGGCAGGTGTGAGCATCTGAAAGAGTTGCTCGATGGGAAAACTATGCTGCGGCCCCACGGACAACAGAATGCCATTGTCGGTGGCGGCAGCCTGCAACTCGAAATCAAAACTGCGACAAAACCGTTTCCGCAGGGCGAGTCCCCAGGCCCGATTGATGCGATGTCCGTAGGGTGAATGAATGACGAGCTGCATGCCGCCCGATTCGTCGAAGAAGCGTTCGAAGACAATTTCTTTGCCGGTGGGCACGGTGCCCAGAGCGGCTTGCTGGGCGCGGACGTAACGCACCGCCTGCTCGGCAGCCCACTCGTCAGCGCCACATTGTTCGATGAGTTCCTGGACAGCCACGGTTGGCTGCTCGACACGATCCGCTAACCATTGTCGTAAATCGGACACCTCCGCCGATAACTCCACCGTGCGCCCACTGCTCTCGCCAAACCAAAAGGGAACGGTCGGCGGAGCGCCTTGAGCATCATTGACGAGTACTTCACCACCACGAACCGCGGCAATCCGCCAACTCGTCGTCCCCAGCAAAAAAATATCGCCAGCAGAACTGTCAATCGCAAAATGTTCATCCACCGTGCCGACGAAGGTTCGTTCCGATTCCGTTACCACTCGATAAAGCGGCGCCTCGGGAATCGCTCCACCCGATGTGAGCGCGGTGAGTCGCGCGCCACGTCGAGCTCGCACTCGCCCCTGAATCTGGTCGCGATGCAGCAAAGCGCCCGCCCGCGTGGTCGTCGTCAAACCTTCACTCAGCACTTGCAAGACAGCGCTGAAGTCCTCACGACGCAATTCTCGATAAGGCCACGCCCCCTGGCAAACCTGCCATAACTTCTCCTCCTCCCAATCCTCGCAGGAGACCATCGCGACGATCTGCTGAGCGAGAATATCGAGCGGAGCAGTGGGGATTTCGATGGCATCCAAGGCTCCGCGACGAACGGCTCGAATGAGTGCCAGACTTTCAATCAGCTCGTCACGCGTGAGTGGAAAGAGCCGACCTTTGGGGATGAGGCCGAGCGAGTGGCCGGAGCGCCCAACACGCTGCAGCAGAGTAGCGATCGAGCGGGGTGAGCCGATTTGACAGACGAGGTCGATGTAGCCGATATCGAGTCCCATTTCGAGGGAGGCGGTGGCGACAATCGCGCGCAGACTACCTTCCTTGAGACGGCGTTCGGCTGACAAGCGAATCTCACGCGACAAACTGCCATGATGACTGGCAACCGCTTCCGCTCCCAAAAGCTCGGTCAGATGATGCGATACTCGCTCGGCCAGCCGTCGAGTGTTGACGAAGATGACCGTGCTCCGATGCGTTTCGATCAATTGCACCAGTCGCTTGTAAACTTCGCCCCACTGCTCATGACTGCAGACCGCTTCCAGTTCTCGGGGAGGCACGTCCAGTGCGAGATCAAGTTGACGAGCGTGTCCGACGTCGACGATCTGACAGGGCTGAGGTGGCGTCGCGGGTGCGGCATCACCGACCAGGAAGGCCGCAATCCGATCCATGGGACGCTGCGTGGCCGAAAGACCGATGCGGACCAACGGTTGCTCGCACAGCCGTGCCAGGCGCTCCAAGGTGAGTGTCAGGTGCGAACCTCGCTTGTCGCGTGCCAGCGCATGAATTTCGTCGACGATGACGGTACGAGCCCCTTGCAGCTGGGCACGGGCTTTGGGGGAGGTGAGCAGCAGGTAGAGCGACTCGGGCGTGGTCACCAGGATGTGGGGCGGTTGGCGCAGCATCCGCTGCCGCTCAGCGGGCGGCGTATCCCCGGTACGCACGCCCGTGCGAATCGCCAGCGGCGGGTAACCCGCTAACTCCACTCGCTTTCCCAGCTCTTCCAGCGGCTGCTGTAGATTCCGCTCAATGTCATTACTCAGAGCCTTCAGAGGCGAGATGTAGATTACTTGCGTGCCCGTCGGTAGCTCGCCGGCTAACTGCTGACGCAGCAATTGATCCAGACAGACAAGGAAGGCGGCGAGTGTTTTACCGGAACCGGTGGGGGCCGCGATGAGGGTGTGCTGACCACTGGCGATGGCGGGCCAGCCTGCCAGCTGCGGCTCCGTCGGCGTACCAAAGCGATCGCGAAACCAGTCCTGAACGATGGGGTGAAAGATTTCGAGTGACATGATGCAGTATTTCTCGAGGTTAACCCCACGGGCTTCCAGCGTAGCGCCCCTTGATCATTCGAGCAAGACGACGGGACGACGGTTTTTGAGCAAATTCAGTCGGCGAAAACGCTCTCGATCCAAACCGCCCTCAGCGTTCAAAAGCAACTCGGAGCTGGCCACGCCGCGCTGCCCACGTCGTTCCTCTTGCTGACGCTCCCACCGTGCAAGCACCTCATCGATGACGGCCTGACGTTGAGCGGGAGGGGCGACAAAGTCGAAGCGAATATCTTCGTAGCCAGGAGTCTGACGCAGCGACCGATAACCAACCATGCGCACCACATCGTAGTCGTCGCGCATGAGCTGCGCCAGGAAGGGTGGCAGCCAGTCGTAGCCCGAAGCTTCCTGAGCTGGCTTCCAGCCCATATTGAAGCCCACCACGGCACGCTGTCCGGCATCGCCCGTTAACGTCCAGCGAATCGCCGCAGCCACTTGTTTTTCATCCGCCGAGAACTCAGGAATCTCATGCCCATACCAGGCGTGCAGATGCCCTGCCGTCCACTCCACGGTTTGATCGAGATGGCAGAGCTGGCAGCCATTGGGACGGCCGGTCTTTTTGGTCGTCGTCGCGCGTGGAATTTCAATTTGATGACTGCGCATGACGCGCAGCAGACCATAGGTTGTATGCGGTAAATGGCAGTTGTAACAGCGACTGCCACTGGATGAATCAGCATGGTGAGTATGCTGGGAGTTGGCATACTGCTGCGGATCATGGCATTGAATGCAGGCTTGATCCGAATCCATCTGCGGCTGGAGCTGGCGATTGGCCCAGTCGGTCGGGGTTCGTTCATCAGAGGCAGTTTGATGCATCGAATGGCACGAGAGACACGACATCTGTCCACGCTGATAACACGCCGACTCGCTCATCCCATTGAACTCACGTCCCGCCACTCGCACCATCCCATCCGCCCAGAACCGCTCCTCAAAATGCACGTCAGGATCGACTTGAAACCTTCGCAAATGCTCGCGTGAGGCCTCGTCACGCCGAATCAGAAACAGCGAATCTTGCAGACGCTGACCGGGACGAAACGAGAAACCATGCGATAACTCATGCAGCTCACTCGTTGTACTCTTGGCAAACGTGTAGCTGTGACATAAACCGCAAATCTCAGAGGCGCGCTGGTGGTCCAGGCGTGCGGGATGAACGAGTGCTTGATCGGGAGCTGCGGGATCCGCCTGTCGGCGCCGCACATGCTCGCCACCCGGACCATGACAAGCTTCACACGAAATACCGAACTCGACCACCGCTGAATCTAGACTGCCGTCAGCCTGCGGGCGACTGCGACCGTGCGTGGCATGACACTGAATACAGCGCTGATTCCAGCGACCGGTTTCCGAGGAAAAGTGTTCATCGGGCGGTCGCAGCAACGTGGCTCGAGCTGGTAACCACTGCTCTTCGTCCAAGAAATAATGCACGGGTAACAATCCGAGTACGCGGGATTGCCCAGTCGCATACCAGTAAAGCTGCAGATGATGAGAGCCCGTCACGAGCGCCAACGGTCGCTCGATCTCAGTCCGCTGTGGGGATTGTGGATCGAGCGGCTGATCGGGGTCGTTCATCACCGCCCAGAACTGATCGGCGCGGCGCTGGAGGTCATACGAGCGACCGTCGAATTCGAGATGAGTATCCGCAAAACTCCCGCGCACGGTGGTCTCAAGTGGCAACTGCGTCATCGTGCGATGATAAGATGCCGACCAGGACGCATGCTGGCGCGGATGACAACTCAAACAAGCGTCCGAGGAGACATAGTCATCGGTAAGATCTACCGCAGGTCGATGAAGGGTCAGCTGAACGGCGTCAATCGGATCCTTGGACAGAGCTCCCCGATCCAGAACCAATTCTCTGAAAACGAGCCCGACGGCGGCGATAAGCGGTAAGAGTGCGAACAGAATCAGAATCCGCCGTTTTGACATCGATTCGCTCCGAGTCCCTGAAAAGCGGTGCTGGGGCAGTCATTCTCGTTTTGATATGATGACAGACCAGCTGTCTGTTCGTCTAGCGCAGCTGTTCTACCCTGGATCTCCATCATGGAAAGAGGAAGCTGATGAGTCACGGTCGTCCCCCTGCGACAGAACCCGTCGCCGTCTCCCTGGTGCCTACCGAAGGTTGGCACTGTACTCACCTGTACTATACGTGGAATCGAGCCCTGCTGGCTGGTATGTCGCAGGCCGACCGCAGCAGTGGTCGCCAAGAGATCATTTCGATCTTGGATCCCGACGGCCCGCACGCCACCAGTCGCCTGCAGACCAGCCTCGTCAGCGGGCACAAAGCCGACTTCTCCCTGATGCTGATGGATGGCGATCCGCTCAAAATCGAAGCC
This sequence comes from Pirellulaceae bacterium, assembly GCA_044235425.1. Lineage (GTDB taxonomy): Bacteria > Planctomycetota > Planctomycetia > Pirellulales > Pirellulaceae > JBJSXJ01. The sequence goes on along the minus strand of JBIIHW010000002.1, from coordinate 13,605 downwards.
ATTCACCAAGCACTCCTCGCCAGTTCACTGGGACCCGCCATCCTTCCGACTTACTCCTTCGTTTCGATGACGGAGGTATCCGAATATGTACCTACGCTGGAGCAGTATGGGCAGCGGTTGGTTGAGGAGGGTGAGACCGCTGGCAGTCCCGCTTACCAGGCAAAACTGAAAGCGTATGCGGATCGCGAGCCGTTTATGCGTCGCCAGCGTTTGACGCCCGATTTCCCCGTCTGGCCGGCCACCTGTTTTTACCCCATGAACAAGAAGCGCGAGGTGGGCGAGAACTGGTTCACCATGCCTTATGCCGACCGCAATCGACTCATGGCTGAACATGCTCGAAGCGGCATGGCGTTCGCCGGCAGGGTGAGTCAATTGATTACCGTAGGCGTCGGACTCGACGACTGGGAATGGGGCGTTACGCTCTGGGGCGCCAATCCGCAGTTTCTCAAAGACATCGTCTACAAGATGCGCTTTGATGAAGCCAGCGCCCGTTATGCAGAATTCGGTGACTTCTACGTGAGCTACATCATGTCTCCCGCGAAGATGCTCGACCTCTGCCACATCTAACTTCTGCCGTCTACAAAAAAACTCCTGGAAGAGTTTGGTCTTCCAGGAGTTAAACAGGTTTATCTATTGAGCAGCAGCAGCAGCCAGACCGGCTAATCAACGCAGTGGGTACCGCGAATCAAACTAGCCTTGGCGTCGGCGACGGATCGCCACAAAGCCGAGGGCAGCAATGCCACCGAAAACGGCCAGGGTCGTAGGTTCTGGTACGCCGGCCGGAGGCGGAGCATCGTAAGTGGTGAAGATGCTCATCTCAAACCTGCGTGCCACACCATTTGAGTAGTCGACTAACAGGTAGAACGACTGAACCGGAGTTTCGAACTCCGTCGTCCCATTCAGGACGGTAACTGGATCCGAGTAAACTCCCGTTGCCGAGTTAAACGAGTAGTACGCAGTTGGGACTGTCACCATCCCGGCCGGCCCCGACTGTGCCACATCGAATGAAGTGATACCGTAGTTGGCATAGTTTAGAATCGAGTTATCGATAGAAACCAACACGCCGATGGTGCCCCGCACAGCGCTAATGGTTGAGTCAACACGTCCAATATGCTCGCTTGCGTTTATGGCGGCACTATTACCAATGCCCAGCGTCGAAATGTACCCAATGGTATCATCACCAGCTTCCTGACCGTCGACCGGGGCAACGTTGTTTAACCCAACATTCGTCGTCGATGAGGAAGTTTCGAAGCCAGTATGGCTCGCATATTCAAAGCGGATGATGCCATTGGTGACCACCGAACCTCCGGCGAATGTACCGAAAGTGATCGGAGCGGCATGACCGAAACTAGACACCGCCGCGAGCGTCGCGAACAAAACTGCGAACAAAACCTTTTTCATTATTTATTTCCTTAAAACTATTTCTCAAGCAGAAAAGAGCAACCGACCGTCAACCCTGCGACTGCACCGTGGCGGTCGAAAAAGGCGACCACCTAACTGCCAATCTGGAAGCTCGCTGCTCTGCATCGCTATCGCGGAAAACACTTGCTCGCCCTTCCACAGGTCAGCTGGAGGCAACCAAGCAGCCGTCGCTACGGACGAACCGATTGTAAAACCGCCCGAGCCACCCATATCCCCTGCCGTTCCGCTGGGCACATACCACGCAAATCGCTCATTTCGCGGCTGAACGGGACCTGGATCGTGACTCCCATCGCAGTTCCCCAGATCCCACGCCCCATCGACCGCCACCTGCTCCGCGGCTTGGTACAAACTCAGGCCGCCTGAGCACGGCTGCAGGGCAAACGCTACCGGGGTGATCAGCGCAGCCATGCAAGCTGACGACCAGCACCCAAGGCTCGTCGCAGCCAGCAGCATCATCGTGATCTTGAGACCCCGATAAATCATGAGAACAAAGTCGCTCGTGTAAAGGAAAGAAGCATCCAGAGTCGCGGTAGTCTAGGCGGTAGCCTTTCGCGAGTCAATCATCTATCGGCAATTTCATCTTCGCCATGTAACGATGACGGATACAACTTTGTTAGCCGCTCCGTAAACTGCCTAAATTCACACTCCAGCAGTTCGCCAGTAACCACCAAGCTGGTGGTCAAACTGCACTTCACTCCCCAATTGTGCATCATCGACAACCCCTTCGCGGTAGACTTCATGACCACGGACCCAAGTACGAACGGGAACTCCGGTGAGCGTCACGCCCGACCAAGGACTCCACCGACACTTGGTCCATTGCTGCTCGTGCTGAACCAGCTGAGTCTGCTGGGGATCAACCAGCACCAGATCGGCGTCGTAGCCCTCCACGATCCGCCCTTTGTGCACCAAATCCCACACGCGTGCCGGTGCATCGCTCATCCAGTGGGCAATCTGCTCCCAGGTGCAGCGACCGCGGTGCGCCTGATCGAGCAGCAGCGAGAGGGAGTTTTCGACCGCCGGTAGACCAGAGGGTGATTGGGGGTAAGGTCGCTGTTTTTCCTCCCAGGTGTGGGGAGCGTGATCGGTGGCGATCACTTGGATTCGCCCGTCTGTCAGCGCGGCCCACAGCTGTTCGTTGTCCTCACGCGTTTTCAGCGACGGATTCATCTGAATCAAAGTTCCCAGCCGCGGATAGTCGTCAATATTAAAGAGCAGGTGATGGGGACAGGCTTCGGCCGTGATTAGTCCGTCCGGATCGGGGTTGCAGAGTAGCTCCGTTTCCGCACCGGTAGACACATGCAGCAGGTGGAAGCGATGCCGATGTCGCCGGGCCAGGTCGAGGGCGCGACGAGTGGCGATGATGGCGGCTTGATGATCTCGTATCTGCGAATGGACGGCGACGTCCGTGATCCCGGCGAGACGCTGCGCATTGGCACGCACGGTCGCTTCATCTTCACAGTGAATACAGATCGGAAGGGTGGTTTCGGCGAAGATTCGTTCGAGTGCTTCCTGCGAGTCGACCAGGAGATCCCCTGTGCTGGCCCCCATGAAGATCTTGATCCCGGGCGTGCGGGTGGCGTGCCGCAATTCGCCGATATTGTCCGGCGTGGCACCCATGTAAAAGCCGTAATTTACGACACTTTTCGTGGCAGCGAGGGCTAGTTTTTCCACCAGCCGCTGCTGCGTGATAGTTTCCGGCTTTGTATTCGGCATCTCCAAAAACGTGGTCACACCGCCCTTGGCACACGCGCGGCTGGCCGATGCCAGATCTTCCTTGTGGGTTAAGCCCGGCTCCCGAAAGTGCACCTGGTCATCAATCACGCCCGGAAACAACACCAGCCCGCGTGCCGGCACGACCCGATCGGCGGTGGTGTGAATCGCCGGATCAATGCAGGCAATGCGCTGATCCTCGATTAATACGGAAGTCTGTTGGCGGCCCGTCGGGAGAATAGCACAGCAGTCACGGATGAGAGTTTTCATCACCCGATTGTGACAGTTCTCGGCAGTTCTGCCAAGTTGAACCGAGGGACTTCGCCCTGCGGCAGTAACTGGAGCCGCGATCGAGAGCCAGTTACCAGGGAGAGCCCCAGGTGGGCCACCAGGATTCAACGCGCAGCCGAGCGATCAGCAGGGCCAAAAATGGTACCCACATCCAGCGCGCCGACCGCCGTAATTCGGCGCTCAGGCCGGTGAGCCGCACTTCCAGGGTGCGGGGCGAATAATAAAGGCCCCAATTCGGCCAGAAGCGAGGCACTCGCTGCATATACCGACGATAGGCCTCGCCATGAATCTCGAGCAACCGGCGTTCTTCACGCGACAGGGTCACGCCAAGATAGACCAGGGCTGCCACCGCAACCGCCAGCACCATCAACCAACTAGCCAGGAAGCAGGCGGCCGACAGAGTAATCAGAAAGGTGCCAAAATAGAGCGGATGCCGCACGATCGAATAGGGTCCGTGACTCACGACCCGATTATCTTTACGTCCACTAATATAAATCGCTCCCCACCAGCGAAATGCTGCGCCCAGGCAAAACAGCAGCCAGCCGGCTACCATCCAGCCAAGCTCCTCCGAACGCGACAGGTCGGTTCGGGGAGCTGCAAAAATGGCGACCGCCGTGGCAGGAATCAGGACCAGCAAAGCAATCCATGCGCGCGAACGCCATAAAAAGGTACGAGTGGCTGGTTCGAGCGACACGGGGACAGCCGTAGCGGACGTGATCGCCGGGACTAAACCTTCCCGCGCCGTTTTATGCCAAGAACTCGACATGACACCACCCTCCTTGGGTCCTAGTTTCGCTTCCCTGAAACCGAACTCTAACTCTTCGTGGCCCGTCAAGACAATCCCAAAATGAGCTCGACCAAGCCGGCTTTAAGCACGAGTCGCTGACCTATTTCAAACGCAGGTAACGACCATAGTTCTGCTCCGCGAGTGACCGGAGAAACGCTTCGCCCACCGGCACCTCCTGCCCCTCAGCGGCAGCCTCGGCCACCCCCGGCCGGCCGGCGGACAACGCTCCCGGGAAGGCCCCTAGCGTGTAAATGCGTGTCCGCTGAGTGGCATTTTGTTGGCGGATGAGGGCCAGAATTCGCGCTGGTACGATCACCGTCCCTTCACTGGGTGCCCCATCGGACAAAAGATAAATCGATTCCAATTCCGGCCCCAGTCGCAGTGCGGCCTGAAGTGCGTCGTAGGTGGCCGTTTGGCCGGCTGGTCGCTGACCATTTACGAATGCCTGCGCATGAATCTTGCTGGCCGCCGTCGCCAGCTCCAACCGTGCGCTCCACGACTCCACCGTCGACTGAAAGACAATGACATTGAACTGAGCATCCTCGGGTAACTGCTCAATCGCCCGCATTAGTTCCCGCTTGGCGAGCTCCAGGCGACTGGTGGTCCCACCCGCCCCCATACTCTTCGACGTATCCAGGACGAAAACGAGTCGCCGCGCCTGCAGCGGCAAGTCGTAATAATAGGCCGCCGCTCGCCGCGATCCCCGCTGCTCGCGCGACGCCTCGGCGAGTGGAAATGCGAACCGCTCGCCCCGCTCACGCCACCATCGTTGCCAAGCCACGGGGTCGTTCCCCCAGCGCTGTCCAGTCGTTTGCTCCAGCTGCTCAACCACTTCCTGGCGCAACTGACCATCTAGCCGCTCCAGTTGGTGAATCAGGAAACCCAGAGCGGCCGGCGACCGTACCTGACCGGCGGCATCACACACACACTTGCGTACTCCCGCACTGACGGCAAACAGAGGCGTGGCCGCGATCCCCTCGAGCATCTCAATGAACTGCCGCCCGCGAACCTCGTCCCCCCGCTCCACCGCCGCTCGATCAACCGCTTCCAGGAAGGGTCGCAGCAGGCTTTCCCGCGCTGCCGCGTCGCGATCCAAGATTAGTTGAATCAGAGAGCGAGTAGCGGATGGGGTACGCCGATCGACTACGGCTGCCACCAAAAGCGCGCTGCGGTCGGCGGCCCGGCGCGAGCGATCAGCCAGTTCCCGCCGTAGTTCGTCGATGAGCCAGCTTTCGACGGCGGCCGCATCCCGTCCCCATGCTCCCGGGACTCCCCGCAGCGCAACGAACGCCGCACTTTGCACCTGCGGCTCGGAGGCCCGCAGACCGTGCTGCACAATCAGCCGCACTGCAGTCAGATCGGTGGCATATGAGGCCATTTCCCGCAGCGCCTCCAGCCGCGCTTCGACCGACCGCTGGCGCAGGTCGTTCGTCAGGCGCGTCCGAGTCGCTCCGCTGAAGGACCGTCCCCCCTCCTTTTGCGAATCCTCCTTTTGCGAATCCTCCTTTTGCGAATCCTCCTTTTGCGAATCCTCCTTTTGCGAATCCTCCTTTTGCGAATCCTCCTTTTGCGAGTCCTCCCTCGGCGCGTCTTCCTGCCCTGTCACTGCCGACTCCTCCGCAGCCCGGACAGCTGATCCACCCAGCGGGGTCCGTAGACCAGTTCCCGCGAGCAGTAAAATTGCTGTGATCAGCAGCCTCATGCTGGCTTTCACCCCTACCGTCGCTGCAAGACGCTTGACCAACCATTTCGGACCAAATCCCGCAGCCGCTATACGTGCCGTCCTCAACGACAAGTCGCAACAGTTAGCAGGCGGCCGTCGATAGAGAAACGGAGTCGCTCGTGGGTGCGAGATCGAATCGGGAGTCGGTCGCGCGAGCGCAAGCTGGTCGCGAGGCTGCCAAAGTGGTGAGCCGACTGGCTGGTCGGATGGTCGACGAGGTGACTGATTGAGTGGCTGATTACGTGGCTGATCGAGTGGCTGGCGCGAGCCGCTGCGAGGCCGCTTGTTGGACCAAGTTTGCCCCTGCGGAAAAACCATCGCCAAGTTGAAATAATCCTTGACCATTACGCGACTTTTAACCATCCTACAAACGTTACACAATACCAACACGGCGCTCATGCCGCTCGGCCGAACCCCTGGGAGCTCGTCTCATGATTACGCGGTTTTCGCATCTTTGGGCTAGACTCACGCCCGCTCGTGGACGCGAGCTTTTTCGACGCACCCTGCGCCGCGCCCTGGTTGCCGGTAGCTTAGCTCTCACCCTCGTCGGTCCGGGCCCCGTCAGGGACGCCGCCTTGGCGGCTGCGGAACCAGACGATGTCGCGCGTCGAGTGGCGGCGCATATCGAAGCGGGCGAGTTTGGCCCGGCGCGAGTGCTGGCTCAGGCCGTGCCCGGTCAAAACGACGCATTGATGGCTCAGCTGGCTGCTGCCCAAGCGCGCGCCGGAGCTCGAGGTGGTTTTGCCAATGCTTGGCGCGGAATTGGGAATGATCAAGTTCGCAGCGGCGTCGGTAATCCGTTCAGCAACGGCGGCTTCGTCGGTGGGCAGAGCGGATTTGGCATGCCCGGACTCGCCGGCGGTGCGGGGGGTGGTGCCGCCATGGCAGACTTCCAGTCGCTTATCGATCTCATTCAAAAGACCACAGGCAGTCCTAAGCCGGGGTGGGAAGCGGACGGCGGTGTGGGGCGAGTCGAACCGTTCCCTCAAGGCGTGCTGGTCGATGCCCAAGGCTTTATGACGAAAGCCACGACCCGGGCCACGGACACCAAGCTCAGTAATGTGCGTACCCAAGCTGCCACCACCGATGGCAATCGCGACGTTCGCCAGGAAACCGCTCTCCGTAAAGTCTCCCTCACCCGGCTCGAACGCGAACTCCAGCTCGCTCGATTGCTGGGGCAGCCGACCGATCAAGCAATGCGCAACCTCGCCGGTCTGCGCAAAATTCAATATGTTCTGATCTATCCCGAAACGCGCGACCTGGTGGTGGCCGGGCCTGCCGGCGACTGGGCGACCAGTGAAGAAGGACGTTCGCTGAGCGTCACCACGGGTCAACCTATTCTTCAGCTCGACGACCTGATCGTGCTCTTACGAAATGCCGCCGACGGCGATGCCGTCTTTGGCTGCTCGATCAATCCCCGCAACGAAAACCTCGCGCAGCTCAAGCAGTTCGTGGAAGCGACGACGAAAAAGCCGCTCCAGCCCAGCCAGCGTGAAGGCTGGGTGCAGCGACAGCGGGAAATCGTCGGGGCTCAAGATATCGTCGTCTTCGGCATTGATCCGCGAACGCGCGTGGCGCGGACGATCGTGGAAGCCGATTACCGCATGAAGCTGGTGGGCATGGGACTGGAACCCGGCGTGCTCGGGGTTGACAGCTACCTCGACTCGATCCAAGTCGGCAAGGATGGCCGCCTGCCAGCGCTCGATGTTCTTCGCTGGTGGTTCACCCTCAACTACGACGCTCTGAAGGCCAGCGAATCGCGAGATGCGTTCGAGCTGCAAGGTCAAGGCGTAAAGGTGTTAAGCGAAAACGAACTGCTGACGCAGCGTGGTGAGCGCGTCCATACGGGGCAGGCCGAGGAGCTGAATCGACAGTTTGCGGCTAGCTTCACCAAACACTTCCCCGCGCTTGCCGCCAAGTATCCGGTGTACGGCGAATTGCGTAATGTCTTCGATCTCGCCCTGGTCGCCTCGCTCATCCGCTCACAAGATTTGGCTGGCCAGGTGGGCTGGCACATGAGCTATCTGGGCAACCCGGAACTCTGCCCCGTGGAACTCGGCCAGGCACCGAAGCTCGTCGAGTCCATCGTCAATCACAAAGTGATTAATGGCAAACATGTCGTGGTCGGGGTGAGCGGTGGAGTGTCGGCTGACGCTCGTGGCCTGGTGAAGGGTGACAAGATTAAGACCGATAGCTACGGCAAGCTGCAAGCGAACCGTGCCGGTGCCGCTCCCAAGAACGTACCGGCCGACGGCTGGTGGTGGGACTAACCGCTCGATTTCTCTTGCCCGGTCGGCGCGAACTTTCTACACTTCGCGGCCGGTCGCTCCCGCTCAGGTCCAAGCGTTGCACCCGAGTGGCAGTGACCGGCTGCGTTTTTTTGTTGGTTTGGGTGTGAGCAAGGAGGCTCAACGCCATGTCCGTCTGCTATCCGGTTCGGCCCCAGGGCGGTCGTCATCTGACCAGAGGAACTCTGCTTGTAATCCTGTGCCTCGCGTGGCCGCTGTCCCTGCCCGCCCAAACTGCCAATCCAGTCACGACTGCCAATCCAGTCAATCCAGCCACGGCAGGTACCGTTCCGAGCCCTCCTGGCGCCGTGAATCCAGCCACGACGAATCCGACGACCACCAATCCGGCCACGACTGCTCCGACTGTTCCCGTGGCTGCCGCTCCAGCGACGCCCGGCGTGGCGCGGGTGAGCAAAGGATCGGGCGTGCTGCCCAACAGTCAGGGTCAGATTTGGCGTGAATACGACATCAGCCCCTATACCCTGCGTGCCAAAGGGGTCGAAAAACCCGAACGCGCGATTGTGGACTGGGTGCTGCGGGAAACCGGTACCGACGTCTGGTTTTCCGAGCCGCTGGGGATTCTCAACGCCAACGCTTCGACTCTGCGCGTCTATCACACCCCTGAGATGCAGCGGCTGGTGGCCAGCATCGTCGATCGCTTTGTGCATTCCGGCGCCGACTCGTATGTCATCAGCGTGCGTATGGCAACCGTGGGCAGCCCAAACTGGCGCACGCGTGCCAGTGGCTGGATGCGGCCGGTCGACGTGAAAACTCCCGGTGTCGATGCCTGGCTCGTCTCACGCGAAAATGCCGCTCTGTTGCTGGCGGACGTATCCCGTCGAGCGGATTATCGGGAACACAACTCGCCCAATGTCCTGATCGCCAACGGCCAGTCGCACACGATGGCGCGTCAGCGGGCCAAGCCTTATGTCAAGTCGCTGCGCGCCCGAGAGCCGCTGGGGACGGGAGTCGATTCGATTCTTGGTCAAATCGATGAAGGCTATTCCCTGGAACTCAACCCTCTCTTTTCCCTCGATGGACGCTCGGTGGATGCGGTGATCAAGTGTCAGATTGACCAGGTCGAAAAAATGAATTCGGTGCCACTGGACCTACCCAGTCTCAATGGGCAGTTTCAGCGTGTACAAATTCAGGTGCCCCAGGTGGTGAGTTGGCGGTTGAATGAACGGTTTCGCTGGCCTGCGGATCAAGTGCTGGTGATTAGTTGTGGAGTGGTTGCATCCCCAGCTCCCGAAGCGGCCGGTCCGCTCGCCTTTGTCAATAATCTTGCTCAGTCCGGCACCGGTCGAGCCGACGCACTCCTGATGCTTGATTGCCAGACACGAGCGGTCGCCACCGCTCAAGATGACCTGCGCACGGGACTGAACCCGAATGCCAATTCCAGCGGCAGCGCACCGGCCAGTTACCGAGGCCGATACTAGTTGCGACTGCTGCTGTCGTGACTCCAAACCACGAGAGCGTTATTTAGTCCTGCTGGGCGGCACGTGGTTTGGATACGACGTAACCCGCAGCGATGGCACTCGCTCACGTCCGGTTGGGAACCCATGTCGGCCCCACTCGGACTGGCCCCGCTCGGACTGGCCCCGCTCGGACTGGCCCCGTTCGAACCGACCCGCTCGGACTGGCCCCGTTCACCGACCCGTTCCGGCTAGCTCACTGCGGTTGATGGCGAGTGTTGCCATCCGGCAGACTCGACCCCGGCGCCTTGTCTGTTTAGAATTCTAGACCGCCGCCGGCTGGCGATCGCCGGGAGTTCGCTGCTGGTTCGTTATCTGATTGTGAAAGGGGTCTGGTGTCCACTACTCATCGTCGCGTCGTTATTACGGGTCTTGGTTTGGTGAGTCCACTGGGGAGTTCGGCAGCTGCCTTGTGGGAGTCGTTAGTGGCGGGCCGCAGTGCGGTCGCTCCGATCACTCAGTTTTGCGCGACGAGTCTGCCGACTCAAGTTGCCGCCCAAGCGACTCACTTTACCGGCGTGATTGACGATTTCGGACCGCTGGAAAAAACTCTGCAGCGCACCATCAAGAAGGGCCTCAAGGTGATGTGCCGCGAGATTCAGATGGGGGTCGCCGCCGCTCAGCATGCTCTGGTCAGCGCCCAGCTCGACCCCGCCATTCGTCAGCCCGAGCGGACTGGTGTCACGTTTGGCTCGGATTACATCATCACTCTGCCCGATGATTACGTCGACGCCGTGAAGGCCTGCACCGATGAAGCTGGAGTTTTTCAGTTCACGCGTTGGGCGGAACATGGCATTCCCCAGATCGACCCGCTCTGGCTGCTCAAGTATCTGCCGAACATGCCTGCCAGCCATGTTGCCATTTACAACGACTTGCGCGGGCCAAGCAACTCCATTACGCTTCGCGAGGCCTCCGCTAATCTGACTCTGGGGGAAGCTTTCAGCACGATTCAGCGAGACAGTGCGGACGTGATTCTGGCAGGCGCCACAGGTACTCGCGTGCATTCGATTCGCTCGCTGCACGTGGTGATGCAGGAAGAGTTTGCGGGAGACGCTGCACTTGATCCCACGAAACTCTCTCGTCCCTTTGATCGGAGACGCAGCGGTCAGGTGCTCGGCGAAGGCGCCGCGGTACTGGTACTAGAAGAGCGTTCGGCGGCACTGGCCCGCGGTGTGCCCTTGCTGGGTGAAATCCTTGGTCATGGCTCCGCCGTGGTACATCGCGGTGCCCAAGGACCCGACCTGCAAGCCGCCATCACCATCGCGATTGAAAAATCACTCGCCTCTGCTCAGCTCACGCCCGCTCAAATCGGACACGTGCATGCCCATGGACTCTCGACAGTCGCCGGTGATCGCGCGGAGGCACAGGCGATTCAAGCAGTATTTGGGGCGCATCCGGTCCCGGTCGTGGCAGCGAAGAGCAACTTTGGCAATCTCGGCGCTGGTGGCGGCTTGGTCGAACTCATCGCCAGCCTCACGGCACTGCAGCACGGACACCTCTTTCCACAACTCAACTACGACGAACCGGATCCCGCTTGCCCGGTCCATATCTGTCGATCGGCCAGCACTCCCGCCGGCGACTGTTTTCTCAATTTGAATTACACGCCGCAAGGACAAGCGACCGCCGTAGTTGTCGGACGACCCTGATCGCGATATAGTCTCTGGATGACGCGTGGGGCGTTTAGCAGGAGTTGATTTTCCATGGACGCCCATTCTCCGGCCGCGCTGGCCCAAGCCCTCCAGCACTATTTTGGATTCCATTCCTTTCGACCCGGTCAGCAAGCGGTCATCGAGCGATTACTGGCGGGTGAGTCTGCGGCTGCAGTCTTTCCAACCGGCAGTGGCAAATCGCTCTGTTACCAACTTCCCGCGCTCCTGTTGCCCGGTGTAACGCTGGTCGTCTCGCCGCTCATCGCCCTCATGAAGGATCAAATCGACGCGCTTGCGGCCCGCGGCATCGCCGCCCGGCGCCTCGACTCCACCCTAACTCTGGAACAGCATCGCGAGGTGATGCAGCGAGTGCGCGCGGGTGACTTGCGGCTGCTGTATGTGGCACCGGAGCGTTTTCAGAATGAACGTTTTCGAGAGTTGCTGCGCCAGATTCGAGTGTCACTGTTTGCGGTCGACGAAGCTCACTGCATTTCCGAATGGGGACATAACTTTCGTCCTGACTATTTGAAGTTGGTGGAGTTCGCGGGGCAGTGCCGCGCCGAGCGTATCTTGGCACTCACCGCTACTGCCACTCCGCCAGTGCTGGACGATATCTGCCGTGCCTTTCGCATCGATCACTCGGGCGCGATACGAACCGGCTTCTATCGACCGAATCTCACGCTGCTGACCACACCGGTCGACGCAACCGCTCGCGACAGCATGCTGGAGCGGCGTCTGCGCGAACGTGAGGCAGGCCCCACGATTGTCTACGTCTCCCTGCAAAAGACAGCGGAAAGCGTCGCCGCCCAACTGGCCAGTCTCGGCTTCGACGCTCGTGCCTACCACGCGGGCATGGAAGATGAAGAGCGAGCCACGGTGCAAGACTGGTTTTTCTCGACTGGCAATCCGATCGTAGTCGCGACGATCGCCTTCGGCATGGGAATTGACAAATCGAATATTCGGTATGTTTATCACTACAATTTGCCGAAGAGCTTAGAGAATTACGCTCAGGAAATTGGTCGCGCAGGTCGTGATGGATTGGCATCGACGTGTGAAATGCTCATCGACTTGGCAGATCTGCAAGTGCTCGAAAACTTCGCCTACGGCGACACACCGACGCTGCACGCGGTGGAGCAATTCGTCGCGGAGATTTTTTCTCTACCCACATCGCTCGACGTAAGCTTTTTCGAACTATCGAATCGGCATGACATTCGGCAACTCGTGGTGCGTACCTTGCTCACCTATTTAGAACTCGAAGGCTACCTGGCAGGTGGCACTCCGTTCTACTCCAGTTACAAGGTACGAGCGCTGATTAGTTCCGCGGAGATCCTGGCACGCTTTCAGGGTGAGCGACGAGATTTTCTGCAGAAGCTGTTTGGGCAGTTTCGCAAAGCGGTCACATGGATGACGGTGGATGTGCCCGCTGCTGCCATCGCCATCGGTTCTACTCGCGATCGCATCATCCGCGCACTCGATTATCTCGCCGAGCAAGGCTGGATTGAACTGCAAACACTGGGCGTACGGAACCGCTATGAGCGATTGCGTACGCCGAGCAACCTGCAGCAACTGAGTGCCTTTTTATTTGAGAAAGTGACTCAGCGCGAGCAAAGTGAGATCACTCGACTACACCAAGTCGTGGAGTTCATTGAATATGATGGCTGCCAAGTCGCTCGACTAGGCCAACATTTTGGCGAGGAAGAGGCAGGGCGGTGTGGTCATTGCAACTGGTGCCTGCGGGATAGCCAGCGAGTGACCCTGCCACCTCGGCAAGTCAAGTCTGTCGAACCGTCGATCTGGACAGAGGCCAAAGCCCTGCAGGAGCGATACGAAATCTTGCGTGAACCTCGCGTACTAACACGTTTTCTCTGCGGACTCACCTCCCCAGCCCTCACGAAAAACAAGCTCACCCGCCTACCCTTGTTTGGCCAATGTAGCGAAGTACCGTTCCAGGCGGTGGAACAGATGATCGCTTGCTCACCGGGGAATTAGTACTATTTTCCAAGTCGTGATTGCGCATTATCGCCCGAAGTTGTCGCCCGACTTTCCAAGTCGGTAAGCGCGAATCGAATAGCGAGATTTTGCTCAGACGCTAGTCCACTCGGAGAGTGGACCGACGATGTCGCCGACAATGTCGCCCGACGTTGTCGCCCGACTTTCCAAGTCGGTAAGCGTGAATCGAATAGCGAGATTTTGCTCAGACGCTAGTCCACTCGGAGAGTGGACCGACTTTGTCGCCCGACAATGTCGCCCGACTTTCCAA
>JBIIHW010000078.1:0-11347 GCA_044235425.1 Pirellulaceae bacterium | reverse complement strand
GCTCGTCGGAAAAACACCGTCGTTTACGTTCGATCGATTCGCTCATGAACAAGCTCCTTAGAGTTATGCTAACTCAAGAGCTCGTCAATTCCAGTTCCATGAGGGGCAGGACATGGGAGTTGGAATCAAGCTTGGAATCGCTGCCCGTCGCCCTGGAAAGCGGCAATGACGACTAGCAGCCAACCTAGCAGTCACCTTGGCATTCGCTCGGCTTGCAGCAATCTTTAAAGTAAGCACGGAGAGCTTCGGCGAGCACTTTGCCCCTGCCTGGCAAGCTCGTGCCACCATCTCGTTTAGCAACTGCCTTGCGCGAATGCGCAATTGAACTGACGCGAGGTACGAGCCGCTTGTTTCACGACTTCAAGGGTGCCTTTCTCACCCTAAAACTGGTGCCAGACACCAGTTGATCGGGCTCTACAACTGGTGCCAGACACTCGTTGACTCGCTGTAAGGTGCTTTTCACACGAGACTTCCAGCGACACGACGGTTTCGCGATGCCGCCGAGAGGGCTGGCAACAAGCAGCAGACGATTTGGTTAAGGGCAGGTTTCGTTCCATTAGAAACCCAAGTTGAGCTGGCGTAAGGCACGAGCCGCTTGCTTCACGACTTTAAGGGTGCCTTTCTCACCCTAAAACTGGTGCCAGACACCAGTTGATCGGGCTCTACAACTGACTACAACTGGTGCCAGACACTCGTTGACTCGCTGTAAGGTGCTTTTCACACGCGACTTCCAGCGACACGACGGTTTCGCGATGCCGCCGAGAGGGCTGGCAACAAGCAACAGACGATTTGGTTAAGGGCAGGTTTCCTTCCATTAGAAACCCAAGTTGAGCTGGCGTAAGGCACGAGCCGCTTGTTTCACGACTTCAAAGGAGCCTTTCCCACCCTAAAACTGGTGCCAGGCACCAGTTGATCGGGCTCTACAACTGACTACAACTGGTGCCAGACACTCGTTGACTAAAACTGATTCCAGACGCCAGTTGCTCGGGCTCTATACCTCGCTACAACTGGAGCCAGATAGGAGAATTGCGGCCAAGGACGAGATGCCGATTCATTCATTTACTTTTTCAGGCCCGGAGCGGCGAGGAACTGAGTTACCGGATTACCGTCCGTGGCGTTCCAGACGCGGACTTCGCCATTAAAGCTACCAGCGGCTACCCGCTTCGTGCCATCGTGGTAGGCAACGGCGAGCGCCCAGTCGGTGAGTCCCGCGTACTGCCGCACCGCATTCTGCGTCTTGGCATCAAACTGACGCACCGTTTTGTCAGCCGATGTTGCAAACATAAATCCACCGCCCTGGGGCAACTTGTAAACCTCATCACCAAAACCAATTTCGGCAGTCTTGGCAGCGTCGGCCACCTTCCAGCGGTGAATCTTTTTGTCGGCGCCCGCTGAAAACACCTCGGCGCCATCCGGATGGAAGGCAATTCCCTTCACGGGCTGGCCATGAGCCGAATAGGTCACGGTGAGCTCTCCGCTCTTCGTATCAAACACTTTAGCCGTCTTGTCTCGACTGGCGGATGCCAGCTTCGTCCCATCTGCACTCCACGCCACTGCTTGCACCCAATCCGAATGACTGCTGATCGTCAGCTGCTCTTTGCCCGTCGCCACTTCATAGATTCGCAAGAGCCCGTCTGCGGCGGCGACGGCCAGTCGATCACTGGCGGGACTGAAGACCGCATCCAGCACAACGTCGGCGGTCATCCCGACTACATTTACGATATTCCCCGAGGCAAAATCGACGAGCCGCACCTCGCCTAGCCGTCCCGGTGTGCCGCCCGCGACTGCCAGCCATTTTCCATCTGGGCTAAAGTTGATGCCGTAACTGCGCTGCCCCACATTCTTGATGCGTCGTACCAGTTGACCATCCGCCGGATTCCATATCGTTAACTCGTAGTAGCCCCCTACCACCAACTGACTGCCATCAGGCGAAAACGCCAGTGCCGTGATCGGCAGCGTCTGCGGATAAGTCTCGGGCGGCGCGGGATGCGTAGGAGGCGGGATGATCGTCGCCAACTGTGCTTTGGGATCTGAGCCATCGAACGCAGCACCCTCGGCAATCCACTGCTTCACCAGTTCGATTTGATCAGCTGGCAGCGGATCTCCTTCCAGCGGCATCCGCTCGTCTTTATCAGTCGCGATGAGTCGCCGATAGACTTCACTGCCTTCAACGTTTTTGGCGACGAACCCTGGCGTGCTTGATTCACCTGCCGCCAGCAGTCGCTCGAAGGTATCAACTCGATAGCCCCCCTCCGCCTTCTTCGGTCCATGGCAAGCGAGGCAATTGTTTACCAATAGCGGCGCAATCTTCTGCCGGAAACTAATCGGTTCCGCGCGCAGTTCGCCCGGGGGACTCGCGCTGATCAGCAAGCCCACCACGACACTCCCCAAAACTTCGCCGAAACCCATTCCTAGCGACAACCAGGATCGTGACATTGATCGTTCCTTATGCCAATTAATTAGTGCTGGAAGAGGAACTCATTCGTGTTCAACAGTGCCCAGCAAATATCTTCAAACGCCACCACACGATCCATCTTCGTGGCAATATGCTTCACACTCGCTTCCATCTCCGCCGCCGTCGGCACTCGGCAAACCGCCGCCATATACAACTCGGTGATGATCTCCTGATCGGTCTTGTTCGCTTTGATCAGTTTGCGGAAACGATTGTTTTCATTACGCAGCTTGTCGTAGATGAGCGGTCCGTTGAAGAACTGAATCGCCATCCCCAAGTTCGACTCATTCGTACGTTCGCAGGCACACACCGTTTGCCGCTCTGGCTGACCGAACGTCTTCAAGAACTCATTCTTCGCCAAGTCAGGCGCCGGAATCTGAGTGGCTTTGGTGCCCGGGGGCAACGCACCGAACGTCTCCGGCAAGTCCGTCACCGCACAGATCGCATCCAGCAGCTGCTCGGCCGACAGCAGCCGCGGCTGGAAGTGAGAGTTGTACTTTGAATCGTCTTTATTCAGGTCGTTGGCACGGAAACTCGATTGATACGTGCGACTGTTCAGAATCATTTTCATTACATGTCGACGATCGAAATTGTGAGCGACGAAATCTTTCGACAACGCGTCCAGCAAGGCTGCATTCGTGGCCGGATTCGAATCGCGGAAGTCATCGATTGGATCGACCAGTCCACGACCAAAAAACTGCGCCCAGATGCGATTCACTTCGACCTTCGCGAAGAACGGATTCTCGCGTGCGGTCAGCCACGTAGCGAACGCGATGCGACGATCTTGATCGCCCGGCGTATCAAGCTCACCCGCCACCGGCGCCCAGGGCTTCATCTGCTTACCCGTGCGGGGCTGAGTCACTTCGCCGGCCGCATTCGAGTACACAAACAATTCGTCGGGGCGTCGCGTCTTCTTCTTTTGCACTCGATTAAAAAACGCACTCATTCCGTAGTAGTTATCTTGCGTCCAGCGTTCAAACGGATGATTGTGACATTTGGCACACTGCAATCGTGAACCGAGAAACACTTGCGAAATCGTCTCCACGCAGTCATTCGCATCCGTTGTTGTGCGATAGAAGTTTGCTGGCGGATTGGCCAAGGTGCTACCTGCCGCCGTCAACAGTTCGCGTGCAAACTGATCGTACGGCATGTTATCCTCGATCGCTCGCTGCACCCAGCGATGATACTTGTGCACGCCGTCACCTCCGACTGCACCGGTCGTCATCCGCAGCAGATCGCCCCACTTGAGAGCCCAGAATTTCGCGAACTCCGGACGCTTCATCAGCTCCTCAATCAACTGCGCCCGCTTGTTGGGAGTCTTGTCGGCCAGGAAGCGAGTCGATTCTTCAACGGTCGGCATAATGCCGATGACATCCAGATAAATACGACGCAAGAACTCCTCATCCGTCGATAACTCAGACGGCAGATACTTGAGCTGCTGCAGCTTGGCATAGACCTGTTCGTCGACAAAATTGGCCGCCGGTGGATTGTTCCAGGCAAAGCCGGGTACATCTTTGACAAACGTAATGAAACAGCTCTGCACAAACTCCAAATAGCGCACCACGATCGCCGATTCGCCTCGGTCTCGTCCCACCACCAAGCCCGCTTCACTCACCGAAGCCACTTCCGTGTCGGAACTGGAAAACGACGCCAGCGGTGTGACATCTTTCACCGACCCGTCCGAGAAATGAGCCACCACACTTAATTGCTGCGTGTGAGCCGGTCGCTTCAAGACTCGACCCGTTGGCGGATAGACCTCCAGTTTCACGCAGCGCGGCGCACCTGCCGGATCCAGCTTGCATCCCTCCGCAATCCAGTCTCGCAATACCGCAAACGCCGGATCCGTTTTCCGCAGCTTCAATCCTCCGCCATGTGAAACCTTCATCATCGGCTTGGTCAGCAGCAAACTCTGCTCCGGCTGATAAGGATTCGTGCGGCGACCATAGTCTTCTCGAATCAAGGTGAGCTGATCGATAGCCGGATCAAATGCTCGCAGCGACAATCGAAATCCACCTTTGCCGCTGGGCGACCCATGGCAAGCCCCTGAGTTACAGCCGTTTTTCGTGAGTGCCACCATGGCACCATATTCGAAGGAAACCGGATCGGGCTGCCCTTGGCCCGCGACCGTCACCGGCACCTTGGCGGTCTGTCCTCCCACCGCAATCACAATCTCGGCGCCGCCATCCGCTTTCGGCTTGGCCACCGTTCCTTCCATCGCCACCAGGCCCGGATTGGACGACGTGAACTGAGCCACGCGAGTCAAATCTTGCAGCGTGCCGTCGGCGTAAAAGCCCGTGACAACCATTTGCATCTGCTGACGTGAACCGGTGAATTTGATCTGCGCGGGGAATACTTCAATCCGCGCCGGTGTGCCCGGATTGATCGGCTCCAGTTGATCAGAACCAACTACCGCCGCCGCCTTTTCAGCCGCCCAGACGCGGCACAGCGTGGAGTGATTCGCGAGCAGCAGCCCGGCCAGCAAGACCACTAAACCGACTCGATTGAATTGGAAACGCATGATCCGTCCTCTTTTCCCAAATTCAGGAACTGAAGTTACTTGGCTACGGCAGCGCTGATCGGAGCACTCTCGACCGTAATGTCTTGTCCTTGGAATTTCGTGGTCGCCGTCACGGCCACGTCATTGATCGCTCCCGCCGGTGCATCGGCGGCAGCCACCAACTCCACCTCCGCCGCGACTTGATCCGCGGGAATCGTCACCTCCGCCGGCCCCGTCACTCCCGGCGGCAATTTCTTAAACTTCACCACTACTGGCTGCTTGTCTGCATCATTGCCCGTGGCGAACCGCGTCACGCTTAGTTTTACCTTTTGTTTGTTGCCAAATACCAGTCCGCCAGCCGGCGAGATGGTGACGGTCAGCGGCGAAACGATTTTGATTGGCAGATCGGCCGACACTACCGACTGACCTTTTCCCGCCAGTTCCGCATAGCTCACCACCTTAATCGGATGACTTCCCTCGGCGGCCCCAGCCGGCCCCTTCACGATCACCTGGTAGGTTTCCTGTGGGCCGTTGCCATTGCGCTTCACCTCAAATGAAAAACCGGCCGGCCCATTCGTGATGAAAACTCCCAGTGGATCTTTAAACTGGTCGCTCTTCCGCTCCAGCTTCACATTGAACTCCCCCTGGCCACTCGTTCGCAGCACGACCACTTCGGGGCGATCCAAAGTCGCCGTGTAGAACGGCGGTTGATCAGCCGCCGTCGATAATCCCACGACACCATCGAGCCACACGGGTGGATAGGCCAGCTGCGGCCGGTTCACGCGAATCAAATCCGCGGTGCTCACCGTCGCAGTGACCTCCTGTCCATCAATCATCGCCTTGCCGATGATCTTGAGCGGCACTAACTGACCCGGCTCGAACGTGGCCGGCGTCATGACGATCAGTTTCGTGGCCGGCTGCTTTTCACCAATCACCTGATTGAAAACCTGATACGCTCCCCCCGGTCCTTCCACCGACAACGTGATCGGCCCATCGTAACCAGCTCGAGTGACCGGCACATCGATCGCCAGGGCGCCACCTGTTTTCGTCGCTAGAAACTTGTAGCGAGTGGCTTTGTCGGGCTTCAGTGCGAGCGTAAACGGAACGACCGGCTCCACCGATACGCGATAGGTGAAATCGGGAGCACCTCGTTTGAGCAGGTCCGTAACGAGCAGTCGATAGGAACCGTCATCCGGCACCGTAAACGCGAGTGCTTCTTCATCGGCATCGCTCACCGGACTTTCCGCCAACGCCGCTCCGTCCGCCTTCTGCACGAAGAATTTGACGAGTGCGGGTGAACCGAAGGAGCGGGACATCGCCTTGAACAACAGCTTTTGGCCCTTCTTGGCGTCGAACGAAAAGTAGTCGCGATCACCCGGAGCTTCTAGTCGGCCATTAAAGCCGCCAGGAACGACTCCCGCAGTGGCCATCCCGGGTTCGTTGTTTGGCTCCGCTTCGACCGCTTCCGGGTATTTGCTGAGGACGACGGAGGCAAGTCCGGAGACGGCCGCTCCCGGCCACTTCGCGCCAATCCCCATTCGCGTGCCGGGCGCGGCCGGGACCGGCAGATCGATGGCAGGTGGAGCGTCACCGCGGGCCACCGTAAAGCCGATCTTCGCCGTGGTGCCCGCTTGCACGCCCAGCGGATAAGCGGTCGTTACGAGGGGAAAATCGCCCAATCGCAGTCGATAACGACCGCCACCGCGATACTGATTGTCGCGGACCTCGATGATGTACGGACCGGCGGCGGCGAACGTATGCGTCAGTCGGCAGTCGGCACCCAGACCCGCATCATCATCGGCAGCCAAAATTTCCTTGCCCGTGGCGTCCAGCAGCCGGAGGACAGGGTCATAATCCTGTGCGAGCCGTCCGGCGATCACTTCGATCGACAGTCGCTGGCCCGCGGCGGCCGTAAAGCGGTAATGATCCGCTCGCGGTCCGTCACTGACGCCATCCACGGCGCTGGGCAGGGTGAGTTCTTGAGGCTGTGCAAGCTGCTGGTTTTGGCCGTTATCGGCTACGCTGGGAAGATCATCCACGACGAGCAGCAGGACGTCGGAGACCCCTTCGGCAGTGCCGACCATAAGTCCGCCAATACCAATGGGAGCGGCCGGGTCCGCCGTGATACTGAGCACCCGCGTCGTCTGCCCCGGCTTGGCGTCGGCAGGCAGCGGTTTAACTTCAACTTTGGCAGGAAAACTGGTCCACACGGTGAGTGGGTTATCGAGTTTGGCACCGGTAAGGGTGACGTCGACCGTTTTGCCGGGCATCACGGCCGCTGGGAGGGCCGCGGAGACGGCCGGCTGGGCGAGTGCAACCGAGTGGCCATTCAGGATCGCGCCGGCAGCAACCGTTAAACTCGACCAAAACGCAGCGAGTCGAAATCTCATGGCAAGCGAGCTCTCAATCGGGAAAGCGGGGACGGGAGGGGCGGGGGGAGGGTGACGGGTGGAGGGTGGAGGGTGGAGGGTAGCGGGTGACGGGTGACGGGTGACGGGTGACGGGTGACCAATGACCAATGACCAATGACCAATGACCAATGACCAATGACCAATGACAAATGACAAATGACAAATGACCAATGACCAATGACAATCTGGCGGGACTCAATGGCGAGGAAAATTCCGGATTGAGTATTTTGCTAGCTGGGGAGTGGCAGGTCAACCAGGAAACAGGCGCGCGGGGGAAAGAGTTGGCAAGCTTGATGTTTAATGGTCACGGCCAGGCCCGAGCGAGGTTCGAGGGAGCCCGGCAGGAGTTTCGTGCGGGGAGGCAGTAGCGGAGAAGTCGATGGAGCGTTAAAAAAGCAACTTCCTGAAAGGGATAGTGGATGGAGGCTGGTGAACTGACCGCCATCCGGCAGACTCCTTTCAGTGGCCGGCCGAGTGGCGAAATGGCAGACGCACAGGACTTAAAATCCTGTGTCCGGTTACGGACGTGCGGGTTCGAGTCCCGCCTCGGCTACTGAATCAAAACGCCCTGTTTTCCCGAGGAAACAGGCCGTTTTCGCGCGCCTTCCCCGTGGATTCCCGCGAGTTTCCGCGCTCGCCGAGTCCCGCGTCTTGGTGGCAATTCGCGGCAATTTGCGGCGAACTCAACCGTAGAGCGGCGAAGTCGACGGCACCAGGAACGGCACCAAAAGTCCTGTGTCTCGGCACCACTGTCGGCACCTCGAAGATGCGGCCCAAGTCGACATCCTGGGCGGCTGGGACTGCGCCAATTCCGTTGTCTGTGGGATCAGCGGCAACGCCTCGAATGCTGCGCTCGGGCAGAGGGTCATCCCGTTTTCCTGCCAGAAATGCTGGCAGGGGACGAGGCGTCGTACGAAGTATCGCCAACCAAGTGGCGTAGTTCAGCTAATGCCCGGTCTTGAACGACACTGCCACGCCAAAGTGATCCGTCAGCTTCTTGTTCGGCTTCGGAATATCTGGCCACCTTTCCGGGCGATTCGCTTGCCAAGCCGAATCTCGTCGGGCGCAAATGTGATCAATGCAAGCGCATGGAGGAGAACAACGACGGATGGGATCGTCATCGCCAGCGGTTAGCGCGACAAGGCCAACTTCCTTCAATGCCAACTCTAGCTTGGCGCGATTCGTGAGCGAGCCATAGTACTTGGGACGGACGAGGTCCTGATTGAAGTCTCCAAGAACAAAGAACTCGTGGTCAGGGTACTTGCTGGACAAAGATTTCCAGTCCGCAGACTGGACCTTGAGTGATTCGCTGAATGCGACGCCTCCCTTTGCTGGATGTCCCTCCCATGCGCTGCCTAACCACGGAAGTACGCAGCCGTAGACGATAAACGGCTTGGAGCCCTTTGGGCGCAATCGAGCGGCCACGGTGCACCTTGCATCCGAAGTAGGAAGAGGTTCGAGTTCGCAAGCCGACCAAATTGTAACCCAGCGATGACCTGGCTTATGACCCCCATCACGGCCTTCAGCAGAAGAGCAGGAAAACGGATGCCCAGGTGTGAAACCATCGTGTGTCTCGGTAAGAACCCAGACATCGGCACCAATTCGATCAGTAAATGCTCGCAACTGTTTGCGGCGGCCTTCGGAAACGGGCAACGCAACATTCCACGTGGCAATCTTCATCGATCTACAGCATTTTCTCTTCGACGGCGAAGGGGTGGGGGATGAACATCTATTCGTCCACGATACCCGTGACGAACCGCTGAAAAGCCGTCGAGTCGCACGCAACCTGCTGTACGCTGAAGCAGATCACGTTTCGGACTTGATCGCGCTGGCCAACTTCCGTGCCAGTTCAGGAATGCCGATTGACGACATCAGGCCAACCTTGTCAGCGAGACGCGGACTGTAATTGAAAACGTCGTTCACTGAGACGTTATGCCACACGGGAAGAATTACATTTGCACGCTCGAGGATCTCCCGGGTAAATATGGAATCAAATTCAGCCCTGCCCCAGCCCTCATTGGCCAGGAAGTTCGGCGAGAGCACCACGATGCACTTTCTTGCTTCCGTCAATCCGCGTTCAATACTTGAACGCAGGCTGTCGCCAACCTTCAGCGAAAACTCGTCGTACCAGACTGGACACATAACTTTGAAAAGTTCCAGGGCGAGCTTTCGAACAATGTCATCCTTGTCGCGCGAGTCATGGGAAATGAACGCCAAAGGTCGCTCACTCTTGGTTCGGCACCTCGCGTACTCGCGATCCTTCACAACAAGAAAACATCCGTGCTCCTCGCCAAGACGGGTTAATTCGAGTCGAGTGGCCGCGCCGAGATCGGCATCGACGTAGAGATGAATGCGTCTCGTGAAAATCAGCGTCGCCGAACTCTGTCGCTCCGAGTACTCGGAGTGTCCTGCTTCGACAAGGACACCATCGCCTTCGGGACTGAGTCTGCATTCCAGTGTTTCTGGTGTTCTGAGAAGCGCAGACACACACTCGACCAAGTCGCCAATTTCAGGCACAAAAAAATACCAATACTTGGCATTGGCGTCGAAGTCGTACGCGATCTTTGCCCGGACGCTGGCAAGAGTCTGCCCACTGGTCGAGCCATAGGACCAATCCACATGTGCGGTCAAAACGCGCAAATCCGTATCGAAGTACTCTCGAAGTGTTGCCATCTCGATCGGCTCGTGCATACACACGGACAAATATCGGTTGTACTTGCCAACAAGTGACAAGTTGTCCGATTATCTTAACTGATCGGAACTAAGCCGACACGCGGGCACGCGGTAAGGAAGGTGTGCTCCCCGTGAGTTTTGGCGGGGTTGGTATGGGCGGCAACGCCTCGACCGCCGCCGCCTGATCGAGCACGCCGAGCATCGTGTACGTGTTCATCGTCAGGTTGATGTCGGAATGGCGGGCGAGCAGCTGGGCCGTCTTTGGCGAGACGCCGGCGCGGGACAGGTTCGTGATGAACGTCTTGCGGAGGGCGTGGAAGTCGGCGTACTGGCCCTGGTCGTTCAGGTATTTGAGGAACGAAGACTTCTCGCGGCGCTGGCGTTCCTCAGCGTCCGGGCTTTCAGCGATCCACGCGGCGCGAGCGGCCGCGAGGTCCTTCTTGAGCATCTCGGCGGTCCGCTTCAGCGCGATGTTCACCAGAGGCTTGGCCGGGTCGAGCTTTTTCTTGGACGCGATCCAATCCTGGATGCGTTTGGCCAGATCGACGCGAATCGGCATCACGTCGGTGCGACGGTGTTTCGAGTAACCGGCATCGACCGTCAGCGTGGGCGGGTCCGAGTCGAAGTTGAACGAGTGGGCGGTCACGGAACCGATCTCGTTCCGCCGAAACCCGGTGTAGCAGGCCAGGATGTAGACGATCACACGGTCAGGACCCGAGAGACTCTGGCGACTGGGCGCCTTCTCGACGGTCTCCAGCAAACGAGCGAACCCCTCGGGGGAAAGTCGTCGGGACGAATTTCGTGGAACACGATCTGTACTTCGCGCCGTCGGTCATCGAGCAACCGTTGCCACGCGGCATAGATCGGCGCTGTCTGCTTCTTCTGGCGAATTTCGGACCACGGCAGGTCGAGCAACTCGCCGCGTTGCTCAAAGAGCCGCTGGACCAGCGGGATCGCGAGCTGTTTTAGCAATGTTCGTGGATCACAGTGGATTGGGTGGGCCATCTTGGTCGCTCCTCGTCGCGCTACACAATCAATTCACTGGCTTTCCTTTGGTTTGAGGATTTGGCTGGATCCGCAGCCCACATACGCACTTGGACGACTGCCTGTCGGCATCCCGGTCCCCCCGAAGGCGCGCAACGGGGGCGCTGCGCCGCGGAAACGGCGAACCACGAGACGCAGGGCCGGAGTAACCGTTCACCAGCACCATGCCATGAGCACGGGGCCGGTTGGGGGTGATCGGGCTTGATTGAACGAGGGAACTGGGATGAGGGCGCGAGCGGGATGGGCGATCGCGGCCGCGGGACCGAGCAG
>JBIIHW010000077.1:0-11459 GCA_044235425.1 Pirellulaceae bacterium | reverse complement strand
TCCCGGTAACCGCGGAAGTCATCGCTTCGACCGACGCAGGGTCGGTCGGGAGCAGCTCCTTTCGCTGCGATTGGGAGCAGCCTCTTCGCAGCGGTCGGGAGCAGCCTCTTCCGCAGCGGTCGGGAGTAGCTCTTGACTGGCCCTGTGCCAGTCGGAGTAACGACTTCCTTGGTTACCAGCCGTCGCGTCGCGAAAAAGAAATCCAGGTAACCGCGGAAGTCATCGCTTCGACCGACGCAGGGTCGGTCGGGAGCAGCCTCCTTTCGCAGCGATTGGGAGCAGCCTCTTCGCAGCGGTCGGGAGCAGGCCTCTTTGCAGCGGTCGGGAGTAGCTCTCGACTGGCCCTGTGCCAGTCGGAGCAACGACTTCCTTGGTTACCCGCCGTCGCGTCGCGTAAAAGAAATCCAGGTAACCGCGGAAGTCATCGCTTCGACCGACGCAGGGTCGGTCGGGAGCAGCCTCTTTGCAGCGATTGGGAGCAGCTCTCTCGCACCGGTCGGGAGCAGCCTCTTCGCAGCGGACATAAGCAGTCTCTTCCGCAGCGGTCGGGTGCGGCCTCTTTGCAGCGGTCGGGAGCAGGCCTCTTTGCAGCGGTCGGGAGTAGCTCTCGACTGGCCCTGTGCCAGTCGGAGCAACGACTTCCTCGGTTACCCGCCGTCGCGTCGCGTAAAAGAAATCCAGGTAACCGCGGAAGTCATCGCTTCGACCGACGCAGGGTCGGTCGGGAGCAGCCTCCTTTCGCAGCGATTGGGAGTAGCCTCTTAGCAGCGGTCGCGAGCAGCCTCTTTCGCAGCGGTCGGGAGCAGGCCTCTTTGCAGCGGTCGGGAGTAGCTCTCGACTGGCCCTGTGCCAGTCGGAGCAACGACTTCCTCGGTTACCCGCCGTCGCTTCGCGTAAAAGAAATCCCGGTAACCGCGGAAGTCATCGCTTCGACCGACGCAGGGTCGGTCGGGAGCAGCTCCTTTCGCTGCGATTGGGAGCAGCCCCTTCGCAGCGGTCGGGAGCAGCCTCTTCCGCAGCGGTCGGGAGCAGCCTCTTCCGCAGCGGTCGGGATCAGCCTCTTTCGCAGCGGTCGGCAGCAGTCTCTTTGCAGCGGTTGCCGGGCACCGCGCGGTTCGTCCTGACAGAGAAATTTATTTTCCCTGCTTTTGCCTTGTCTCTCTTCTGGACATTCCTATACTGCTCACAAGTTCACTTGTGGGGCTCACAGAGTGACAGTTTCACCGTGCGGTGATTGATCTATCGAGGACCACTCATTGAGGGACTTTTGTCCAGCGAGGGTTAGTCTGCACGGATGGGTTCTGAGCGGGATGCGTTCAGGCGGAAGCTGTCGAGGAGGGAAATGAGTTCCATGAGCGACTTAATGGTTCAATTGACGGTTCGAGATCGTCATCGTGCGATTACGGGAAAAGTTTCTGGCCGAGTAGCTCAGGCTGTTTGGGCGGCGTTAGGAGCGGAGCCCGAGACGATCGCGGAGTTGATGGTGGCGATGGGGCGATTTGTTGCTCCCAGTCCAGCCGGTTCCATACTGCAAAACTTGGAGGAGGGAATTTGTCTTGAGCCGGCCGAATCGGGGCTGTTATTGATTGATTTAGCCGCTCGCCTGGCCATCGATAGGAATCGGTATTTCCAAGCGGAGATGGAAGGCGAACTGAATTACCACGATGGCGAAAATTCGACCGGTTTGCACATTTACTATGAGTTGCCGCGGGACTGGCGTGTGATTCAGGAGACGACCGATTGGCGGAATTTAGCCGCCGAGTTGCGATTGGAGCGGGCGGCGGTGCCGCGGTTGGATTGGCGCGCGGTAATCTATGAGCATTTGCCTGAGCAGTTGATTGAGGTGATGAATCACCCAGAGACGTTAGCGGCTGATGATCGAGTGCGCGCGGCGCATGCACGCTGGATGCTCACTCCACGCCCCGAACTGCTCGGCAAAAATCCTCGACAGGTTTTGCTGGATCAACTGGAGGCGATTGATGCCGACATGGAATCCCGGGAATGGCAATGGGCGATGCTGGGTAACTGTCCTCCCACGCTGCCAACCGATTCCATCGCGTATCGCTACGGCGGCTGTGGGCCGAACGAACGCGTCCTGTTGTATGGCCTGATTCGCAACCTGCTCTGCTTCCTTGACCACGAAAATGCCCGGCGTCAGACCACCGATCGAATGGTTTGCGCAGAGGAATTACGGACGCTGCGGGATGAGTGGCTCGATCAACCCGACGAGGAGGAACTACACGGTCTCACACCACGGCAAGTGATCGAGCAGGAGCGTGTGCGACAGCCTTGGGGCGTGACCGGTAGTCAAGCGATCGTCGATCACGATTGTCCACTCTGTCGCATGATGGCCGAAGATTCACACGGCCCCGCGTTCTGTCACCTGGATGAATCGAATTTCGATCACGACTTCGCCTTCTCACGCCATGCGACCCGCGAGCAATGGTTGCGCGATGAAATTCGACGCGCAGAGTTTGAGCGTTCCAGTCAGCAGCGAGCGTTGGCGGCGAACGACGACCCACCGCAGGATCCGGATTCCGATTCCCAATCCGACTTGGATGGTGATGAAAACACGGATTTTGACACGGACGTGGGAGCGGATGTCGATCCCCAGGTTGATCCATTACTCGAACCAAGTCTGGCGACGGATGACGATTTGGCCGAAGAACCTCAGATGATGCATGTGGTCGTCGACCTGAGAACGCTTCAGACTCGGTTTAGCACCATCAAGGGCAAGAGTAAGGGGAAAGCCAAGGCGGCGCCGCCATCCCACCCACCTCAGCTTTCTCTGGCGGTGAAAGAGGAAATAAAAAAGAGAAAGCGGCGCTTAAAAGCGAAAGCTAAAAAATTAGCTGCAGCGCGTGCCGGCAGCCCTTCATCCGTGGATCAGAACAGCTCCGCCCCAAAGAATCGTTCCACCCCGAGCGACGGTTCGGCTCACCATAATCGTTCTGCCCCGAGCGACGGTTCGGCTTCTAAAAATGAAGCTGCCGAAAACATCTGGTTGACGAGTCATTGCAATCTGGAGGCGATTCGCGAGTATCCTGAGGGCGCGGTGCGCAACGAACTGCTGATCTTCGGAATGGTGGCCCATCTCACGGAGCTGCGAAGTATGTCTCATGCCGCCGGTCTGCCGGCGACCCTAGTACGCGCTCCGCTGATCGAGTTCATGGACTTGCGTGCCGCGATCAAGGATCAGGCGGACTGGCTCTATGACACACTCATTGGGCGCTGCCTGGATTCGGTTGAAGCGCTCAGTCGCGCGAACTCGAAGCTCGAACCACAGGTGCGTGATTTAGCGGAGAAGTTTGAACAGATGCGGCAGCTGTTGCTGCCGCAGTTCACTGCGACAGGAGAGACCAGCACGTAGCGTGATTTCTTAGAAGTCGGAGAGGCTGCGTGGCGGCCAGGCGGCGCGGAGGGCGTTGAGCACCGCCAGGACGTCGATGACTTCCTGACAGAGGGCCCCGGCCACCGGTGGTAAGTAGCCGCTGGCCGCCAGCAGCATCCCCACAACGCTCAGCGTCATTCCACCCACGGCGCTTTGCAAGGCGATTTGCCGCATCCGCCGACTGATGTGGAAAAACTGATCCACTCGCCGTAATGAACTATCCATAATCACCGCCCCAGCGGCCTCTGCTGTGATATCGCTTTGCTGTCCAAAGGCGATGCCCACGGTGGCGGCGGTGAGGGCCGGCGCATCGTTAATTCCGTCGCCCAGGAACAGCGTGTTGGCCAGGCGAGTTTCCTGACGGACGATTTCCAGTTTCTGTTCGGGACTTTGACTGAAATAAAATTCGTTGATCCCGACTTGATCGGCCAAATAGCGAACTTCACTCTCCCGATCCCCGGACACTAACATCACGCGCCCAAACTGATGTTTAGGCCGCAAGTGCGAAATGAAGTTCGGGCCATCATCTCGCGGCTCGTCACGAAAACGAATGAGACCTGCAGGCCGCTCATCGATGACGAGTAGGCATTCCATTCCGGCGGCCCGTGGCGGAAGCCGTCCTTCCCACTCGGGGAACTCGCGCACCACCGCTTTGCGACTCGTCACGCGCACGGGTCGACCACTGACAATCCCCTTCAGTCCGTAGCCAGGCTTCTCTTCCATCGCTTGGGTATCGAGCAGTTTAAGTGCGCGCTGCTGAGCTTCGCGGACCACGGCGCCGGCGAGAGGATGTTTGGAATACTGTTCGAGGCTGGCGACGATCGTCAGCAGTTCATCAGCGCCCAAGTCGCCGACGACCAGCACGTCACTCACACGCGGCTCCCCGTAGGTGAGCGTGCCGGTCTTGTCAAAGATGGCGGTGCGACAGCGATCAATTCGCTCCAGAATGGCGGGATCTTTGATGATGATGCCGAGACGTGCGGCGAGCGAAATCGAACCGATGATGGCGACGGGGATCGCGATGAGCAGTGGGCAGGGGGTAGCAACCACCAGGACACTCAAAAAACGCGTGGCATCACCGCTGGCCCACCAAGCTGCCAGTGCGAGTGCCACGGCGAGCGGCGTGTAGATGGCACCGAGTTGATCACCCAATCGTCGCAGCCGCGGACGACGCTGCTCGGAATCGCGCATAATCTGCATGATCTTGGCATAGCGCGAATCACTGGCCACGCGATCGGCTCGAATGGTGAGTGCCGCCATCCCGTTGATCGCTCCCGATAGAACGGTGGAGCCGGGTACTTTGGCAATGACGTACGGCTCGCCGGTCAGATAGCTTTCGTCCATTTGGCCCCGGCCCTCGATCACGGTGCCGTCGACAGGACATGTTTCATGGGGCAGAACGACAAGCAGATCACCGACTTGGACCGACGACAGGCTGACGTCTCGCACCTCGCCACCGATGCGGCAGTGAGCCACATGCGGCAGACGTTTGGCCAGCGCGGCCAGTACGTAGGAAGCGCGTCGGACGGCATACGCTTCGAGTGCTTCGCCACCCGAAAGCATGAGCACCACCATCGTCCCCGCGAGATATTCTCCCAGGAGAGCGGCGACCACGATCGATAAACCCGCCAGTAAGTCCGAACCGAACTCACCGCGAAACATTTTGATTAACAGTCCGATGACAAGCGGAGTGCCGCCCAAGAGGAGTGCCATGATGAGCGGCAAGTCGGAGACCCGCAGCACGGATGATTCTGCCCAAGAGAAGACGATCGTTTGCCCCCACTGAGTCCAGCGCAGGAGCAAATGAGCGGCCAGGGCGAGGCAGGTGACAAGGGCGATGGTGCCGGGTTTAACTTGCCAGGCCGAACCGACCGTGGTCTGATCGGCCGAGGCATTCATGGCGACGGCTTGTTCGGCGGGCGGCACCGCTTGGCCCTGAGCGGATGGGGTGAGCGGGGATCGATCATCGGGAGAGCGGCTGGGAGGAGAGGTCGCCATTAGGGAGCTGCGATCCAGCGCAGCGCGGCATCGCGTCCATCGGTGATGTGCCACAGCGAATCGAGCTGGGTGATGCGCAGCAGCTCAGCAGCTTGAGGCGATAAATTGCACATCGCCAGCCGGCCTTCACGAGCGTTTACCACTCGCCACCAGCGTACAAAGGTGCCGATAGCGGACGAGCCGAAGTAGTCGGAGTTGTGCAGATCGACGATTAGATTCGGTGCTTGTGTGTACTGTCCCAGCCAATCCGCGAGTTGTTTGCCTTCGATTTCGATTAACGCGAAATCAAACTCGCTCAAGCGGACTTTGGGAGTGATGACGACCGTCGAGCCGACGATGTCCACTTCGAAGAGGGTTCCGGTGAATGCTGGCTGCTGATTCGCCGCTGTGCTGCTGTCCTTCGCAGCAATGTTGGGAGCCTGCTCAGAGCGATCGTGCGGCATGGTTAAGTACCTTAGAATGCGAAAAGATCGAGTTAGTTTGTTCCATTCGATGGGTAAATGCAATCCGGTGGCACTTGGTTTGCAGCACTCAAGGGAGGACTCGGGGAGTAATGGGCTGCCCGTGATGCGCGAGTCTTAGCCGGAGGTTATTGCATGTTCATTGACATTTCCCGCGAGCATGTCTGCCTGATTATTCGTCTGATTGAGCAGCGTCTGGACGACCTGCGAGCCGAACTGCGGCGCACCCAGAACTACGAGTTCAAAGACGAATTGCGGGCGGAATTCGACGAACTCACCGCCCTCGTGCACACTCTGCGGCAATACGAGTGCGATGTCTCGGCCTGACCGAGGGGCTGACCTGCGGTGAAGTGGCGCGCGAAACGTGGCTGGTTTCTTGCCAAACTCGAGTGGGCGTGGTCATAATACCCCGCTCATCTGCCGGACGGGGGCTAAGCCTCTGTCCCGGCCTTTGGATTCTATTTCGCACCTCGATCACAGGGCTCCGGTTCACATGCGTTCAACTTTTCCGCTGGCGACGTTCAAGATCTTGTTGTTGGGTAGCTGTTTGCTGACGTGGGGCTGTGCGCCGCCGGCAGCCGAGAAGTCGAGTGGTGGGGGAGCTGGTCCGCGTCCGCGGACGCAGTCGAACACGGCCGCGGCGCCTGCGAAAAAGACCGAAAGCGCGGAACCTGCTAAAGAAACCAGCTCCGCAGCACCGACGACCGAATCCAAAGAAGCGAACAACTCGGAAAAAGGAACGAAGCCCGCTATGTCGATCACCCGCACTGATTTTGGTAAGACCGCCGAAGGGCAAGCAATTTCTCTGTACACGCTCACCAACGCCCAAGGCTTGGTACTGAAGATGATGAATTACGGTGCGACGGTGGTGTCCCTGGAGACTCCCGATCGTGATGGCAAACTGGCGAATATCAATGTTGGCTTTCCAACGCTCGAGGGCTATTTGCAACGCCACCCCTACTTCGGTTCGACGGTTGGCCGCTATGGCAATCGGATCGCCAAGGGCAAATTCAAGCTGGACGACAAAGAATACGAGCTTGCCACGAACAACGATGTCAATCACTTGCACGGTGGCAAGAAGGGATTTGACGCTTTGGTGTGGGAGGCGTCGGAGGTGAAGTCGGATGATGGCGTCGGTTTGAAGTTTCAGCTCACCAGCGCCGACGGCGATGAAGGTTATCCCGGCAAGCTCGACGTGACGGTCACCTATACGCTCACGAACCAAAATGAACTGCGGATCGACTATTTGGCGACGACCGACAAGCCCACCGTCATTAATCTTACGAATCACAACTATTGGAATTTGTCGGGAGTGGGATCCGGCACAATTCTGGATCACGAATTGACGCTGGCCGCTGACAAGTATCTGCCAATTGACGCCACGTCAATTCCGACGGGTGAACTGGCTTCCGTGGCGGACACGGTGTTTGACTTCACCAAGCCTCATGCCATCGGTGAGCGGATTGCGGAACTGAAGAAAGAGCCTCATACGACGAAGGGGTACGATCACTGCTTCGTACTGCGCGGGCAGGATGGCAAGTTGGCGATGGCCGCCAAAGTGAAGGATCCCAAGAGTGGCCGCGTGATGGAAATTCACACCACTGAACCCGGCATTCAGCTTTACTGCGGTAACTTTCTCGACGGTAGTGAAGGTGGTGCGGGCCTGCCTCAACATGCCGCGTTCTGTTTAGAGACGCAGCATTATCCAGATTCGCCGAACCAAGCCAGCTTCCCGACGACTCGGCTGAACCCAGGTCAGAAGTATCAAAGCACCACAGTGCACAAGTTTTCGGTTGAGAAGTAGGGCTTGCTGACTGGTACGAATCTGATCTGCTGTTTTTGATTCCGCATACGAGATTTTGTTTTTGACCGTGAGGTGAAAGATGTTCTTCCGCACTTGGCCATCGATTTCGGGACGCGGCTGGCGCGTTCGCTGCTCTGCTGATCTAGGAGCCAAGTCTGCTCCGCAGCATACGACTCCGCGCCGATCCTGGGGTTCCCGGGCTGCCGCACCAGTGATGCTCGTCTGGGCGATGCTGTTGGGAATGGCGTCGACGCCGTGTGTGGCTGCGGAAGATGATACAGGCCCGGCGGAAGTTCGCGAGCAAGCGGGAAAGTACGCGGCGGTTTTTAACCAAGCAAAGCCCGCCGAAGTAGCAGCATTTTTCTCACCGAAAGGCGAATTCATTGACGAGTCGGGGACGGTATATCAGGGGCGGAAGGAAGTCCAGGCGTTGCTCACGACTTACTTCGAAAAGTTTCCTGGTGTGAAGTTGACTCCAAACATCGAAACCTTGCGCTCGGCAGGTCCGCTCGTCATTGAAGAAGGGGTGCGGACGATGGAGACGGCGGATAAGGGCGCCGCCAAAATGCGGTACATCGCGATTTGGACCAAGACGAGCACGGGATGGCAGATGGCTTCCTTGCGAGATTTTTCTGAGACGCCGGTCATCACCGCCAATGAAACCTTGCAAGGTCTCGCATGGCTGGTCGGTGATTGGCTGAATGAAGGTTCGGATAATGTGGTCAAGATTTCCTATCGCTGGTCGGAAGATAAGAATTTTCTGCTCGGTGATTATCACGTCACGCAGCAAGGCAAAGTCGTGATGAAGTCAAGTCAGCGGATTGGTTTCGATCCGGTTGCCGGCAAGATCCGCTCTTGGCTGTTTGATTCGGATGGTGGCTTCGGCGAAAGCTCGTGGACTCAAGTGGGCGAAGAGTGGGTGCTCAAGTCGACCGCCACGTTGCCCGATGGCCAGCAGGGGTCGGCCACGATCACGATTTCGATGAAAGACAAGAGTCGATTCACGATGAAAGGGACCGATCGCTTGGTGGGAGTTGAACGGGCTCCCGATTTTGACGTCACCGTCGTTCGCCAGGTGCCCAAAGCGACCGAGAAGTAGGGTGGGGCGTTGGTGGTGAGGCGAAACTGAATTTCAGGGGGGAGATACCAGCGATGACGCGATATAAGAAATTGCAGAAAATGGCCGCGATGGCGGCGACGGTGTCCATGATCATCAGCACCTGCACGCCGACGTTTGCCAAGCCATCGATTGGTGGTGGCGGAGGTGGTCGACCGGCAGGTGGAGGAACTCGGCCGGGTGGCGGTGGTGGCGGCGGTATGGCACGTCCCGCACCGAGTGCCGGTATGGCTCGTCCCAGCATGAACATGCCCGCCGCGCGTCCCAGCACACCATCGCTAGGCAATGCGGTCGCACGACCGGCGCCGGCAAGTCACATGAATACGCCTTCGCCTTCCGTGAATCGCCCGTCTTTGGGTGGAGGTGGCGGCAATTTGGCTCCCGCCACTCGGCCTAGCCCCGGTCCGGGTGGCGTCGCTACCACACGTCCGGCACCTCAGCCCGGCGGCGGTCAGCAGCCCAGCATCAAGCCGCCTAGCAATGTGAAGCCCACCACTCGGCCTAGCCCCGGTGGAATTTTTGGTGAGGGATCAGGAGTGGCAGGGGGAAGCACGCGGCCGAACATCGAGCGTCCCAGTGTGGGGCGCCCAGACGGAAATCGCCCGGACATCGCCAAGCCCGATGTCACTCGGCCCAATGTGAACAAGCCCGACTTCATCCGCCCGGATGTCACGCGCCCTGATTTAACGCGTCCTGATTTAACGCGCCCTGATTTAACGCGTCCGGGAGGTGGTGGCGGTGGGGTGAACGCTGGGGATCGACCTAGTTTTGGGAATCTGACGAAGCCCGCGATTGATCGCCCCGACAACAGTCGTCCGAACATCGGTCGTCCGGATGGCAATCGACCCGACATCGTGCGTCCTGATAACACTCGCCCCAACATTAATCGACCCGACGGCAATCGCCCCGATTTTGTTCGTCCGGACAATACGCGTCCGAATGTCGGGCGGCCGGACGGCCTGCGACCGGAAACTCGACCGGCTCCTGTGAAGCCGGACCGTCCGCTGATTGGTGGCAATCGGCCGCACGTGGGCGACAATCACCAGTTTCTGAATACGAACAATAACAACATTATTAATAACCTGACGCAAAATAATGTCACCCAGAATAACGTCACGAATATCTGGGGGAACAACAGCAACATTGGTAATAATTTTACGAATCGTCCGAGTTGGGATCGGCCTTATTACAATCGACCCAATTGGGGTTGGGGCAGCAATAACTGGGGCGATCACTGGCATTCCAACTGCATTCATCCGCATTACAACTGGTATAACGGCTGCTGGAATGGTTATTGGAACAGCGGTTGGTATTCGCCCTTGGCTTGGGGCGCGGTGGGCTGGGGACTGGGTGTCTGGACGACACGTTGGAGCTCTTACACACCGGTTTATTACAACCCTTACTATGTGGCGAACACCGCGACGACACCCTACAACTATTCGCAGCCGGTGGTCGTGAATAACTATGTGAGTGCGGATGGGGGCAGCAGTACTCAGAGTGCAGCGCCAGCCGCTGCTGGTCAGCCGCCTGCACCGGCCGGCCAGCAACCCGCTCCGCAGCCGCCGTCACCAGCATCGAGCCCCGGTTTGGCGAAGTTCGATGACGGTTTGTCTTCGTTCAAAGAAGGGCAATACGAGGCGGCCTTGGCGAGTTTTGATGCCGCCTTGAAGCTGCTGCCCAGTGATCCGGTGGTGCATGAAATTCGAGCACTGGATCTGTTCGCGCTGGGCAACTACAGCGGTGCTGCCGCGTCGCTCAATTCGCTGCTCACCGCCGCACCCGGCATGGACTGGACGACGATGAGTAGCCTTTATGGCGACACGGATGACTATGTCGCTCAGCTGCGCAAGCTGGAGAAGCATTGTCAGTCCGAGCCGACCGACGCAGCCGCCGCGTTTGTGCTTGCCTATCACTATCTGGTGACCGGCGCGAAGGAAGAGGCGATTCATGCGTTGCGTGCCGTGGTGAAAAATCAGCCCAAGGATGTGACGGCGAAGCGGATGCTCGACGCACTCGCTCCGCCCGCCGACGTGGAACCGCCGAAGCCCGGTGAGACGCAGGTGGCCGAGAAGGAACCAGCGGAGGGCAAGGATGAGCCGGAGACGGATTTGGTGGGAACTTGGATCGCGAAGGCCGATGGTGCCGAGATTCAATTGACCATCACCGAGGACTCGACGTTCACCTGGAAGGCGACGCAGAAGGACCAGCCGGCAATCGAGTTGTCGGGCGACCTGAATGCGACGGGCGATGCGATTGTTCTAGAGAGCAAATCCCAGGGCTCGATGTCCGGCAACGTGATTTCCAAGGGCGCCGACCAGTGGCAGTTCCGCCTGGCCGGTTCGCCCGCCAAGGATCCTGGCCTGCTGTTCGCTCGATCGAAGTAACAGCGACCGGACACGATGAGTGTGGTGGGGCTTTCGCAGGATTATTCGAGACCTGAAGTCAGCCGTGCCGACCGCCGCTGTCTCTCTCGGTGTATGTGATTGGATTGGTGACAAACGGCGGCCCATAGCCGTGAATCCGCCCCGGATGGGGCGTCACATACCAGCCCACGGCAACGCCGTGGGTTGATGGCGCAGCCGCTCACCCCGCGCGGTACATCCAGGGTTGGGGGGGGGGGGGGGGGGGGCGCCCCCCCCCCCCCCCCCCCCAAATAAGTGGGGGGGTTATTTATAAAAACCCCCCGGG
>JBIIHW010000085.1:0-3549 GCA_044235425.1 Pirellulaceae bacterium | reverse complement strand
GAATTGAAGTATGATCTATCCATTGAGTGCCTTCTGTTTCTTGCTCCGGTCTTGCAGGAGACGGGTGACGGCCTTGCCCTGGCGCACATGCGCGTTCAGCGGGGTCGCGCCGAGCGACTTCGCCCAAGCGGTGAATTTGGTGGCGCTCATCTTGCCTCCCAGCGCCTCGATGATTCCCTCCAACGGGGCCGAAGTATTCTTGGCCACATAAAGGATGCCGTCCGCGTCGTAGTATTCGGTCGGCTGGCCCTTGGAGACCTTCCAACCCGGCACCTCCTCGCCGGCCTCGAGCAGTTCGCGGATTTTCTCCAACGCAGGCTCGGCAATTTCCTTCTCCACCGCCTTCCACTGGCCGGCGAAATCCGCCAGCATGCGGAGGTCGCCGAAAAGCCGCTCGCGCATCTCCGAGAGAGTTGCCCTCGGGGTATAGACCACTTGCAGCCCATCCTCCACCGGCTTTACCACCGCGGGGCAGGTATCCTTGCGGGCGCACCAGTCGCAGTAGTCGCAGGCCCGCGGCTGGGCGTTCGGGTCGCGCACCTCAGCCAGCAGCGTCTCGATGGTGCGCTTCGCCTCGGCATAGTCGAACCGATAGCTCACAACCTTCTGCTGGTCGCAATAGACCACATGCGCCACCCAATCCTGCTCAAAGCGCCGCTCCATGCAGGCGAGGGCGTAGGCCGCCATCTGGTGGTAGTAATCCCGCATCTGGCCGGTCTTCAGATCGCCCACCCAGCCCATCTTTTCGTTCAGCACATCGGCCGTGCCGACATGCGCGATGCCCGGCGTGTGCATGGCCAGGTATTCCTCGCGGGTCTCCAGCTCGCCGTTCCATTTGTAATCCAAGAACAGGGCGACCGCCCACTCTGCCGGCCCTTTGTCCTCAGGTGCCAATCCATCCAGCAAGGAGCGGTCGCCCCTCAACCCAAGTCGCACAGCCTCGTCGATCTTGGTTCCTCGCTCCGCCGCCGGACCCGCAGGGCCCTCCTTCGGCAGATACTTCGGGCAAGCTGCCAGCTTCGGCAGCATCGAATGTCTAATGGTCAGTTTTTTTTCCAAAATTAAATCCTCCAAATTTTTTTGTTCCGATTCCGCGTTTTTGCAGCCATGCCTCGCAGGCTTGCTTGAGTTCCATGGATTCCTCGTAGCCGATCACCTCCGGCCCCGACCTCGCGTCCGCAAAGGACACCGCCTTCCAACGAAAAAGCAGTTCGTCGGTGAATTCCGAGGTCGGGTCGGCCGGGTCCTTCATGCCGCTTGAGCCTCAGCCTCCTTGTTCTGCTGCGCCCACTGCGTCACCGCCTCGAGGAACGCAGGAATCTTCCCCGCCACCCGAGACTCCAAATACTCCGCCGCGTCCGTCCAAGGCCGGCCCGTGGTGAGTTGCTTGCGGGCAACGAGGAACGCCTCCACCTCCCGCTCCTTGCCAGCAAACGCCACAGCAAAATCCTCCAGCCGGTCGGGCAAAGTATCGTTTATCGATACCGCCTCGATGCTCGGCGCCGGCAATGCCTGCAACTCCGAATTCGCCGCCTGCACCTCCGACTCGTAAAGTGTCACGCGAGACACAGGCTGGAATTCGCCCACCTCTTCTGGGGTATACATGCCATTGAGCACCGCAGGAAAAACCGCACGCACGCCCTCGCTGATCACGCGGGCCCGCAGCATCTGCCTCGGGTATTGACGCCAGTTGTCCTTTCCGCCCAGCCCTGCGGCCTTCGCCCGGGCCATGTCCCAATCGATGCGGAGCGATCCACCCAAGGGATGGGAAAAGGTGGCGCTCACCGATTCATTCGTGTGGTCATGCCACTCCACCCGCCCGCCGGCCTGCTGAAAGCGAGCCAGCATCGAGTCCGACTTCAGCGAAGCCCGCCCCTGGATGATATGGTAGTCACTTGCCACCGAGCCGGGATGCCTGCCCTCCGCCTGGGCCACCAGCATGAGTGCCAGCGCCTGGTCGGCCGTCTTGACTCCGAAGAGTCCGCTTTTGGCGAGTGCTCCCGCCATGGTCTGCAAGTCCCCCACGGGGACGAGTTGTGTGTTGCTCATAAATTCAATCCTCGTCGTCAAATTCCACCCAGCGGGCTTGCCGCTCACGCTGGCGGCGGGTCATTTTTTGCCAGCGGGCTTTTTCCTCCCAACGGCCGATCTGGTAGCTCGCAAAGCAGGAGCCCAGCGTCAGCACCGCCAGCGCGATTCCAAATTCGCCACTCATACCAATGCCTCCTCGCGTTGGCGGATGATGCGGCGCACCGCGTCAATTTCGTAGGCTGTGGGAAATTGCGGGTGAACGTTAAGGTCCAGGCAGAGCTCGGGACCGTGCAGGCCGAAGGCAAAGGTGTTTTTGAATGCGGGGTGGACCATTTGCCACTCGATGCGTTTCCCGGCGAAATACATGAAAGATCCGTCGCCGCTCATCGTGCGACCCTCCAAGCCACAGCCGCCAGCGCGACGACCGGCGCAAAAACCCACACCGCCTCCCAGCACGCTTGCAGGGTCCAGAGCAGAAATTGGTGGTCCATTACGGCGTCCTCCCTTTGCGCTCCACAAAAGTCGGGAAGACCCCATGCTCGCGGAAAAACTCCATCTCCGCCTCGGCGCGGGAATTTGCATACACATAAGCTCCGAAGCGCCCGAGCGGGCTATTTGCCAAGCAGTGGTAGAGACTCATGGCAGCACTCCCTTCTTCACCGCCGCATCCAGTTCCGAGACCTTCAGCAGGGTCGCCCCGCCGAGCTTGTAGAATTTGAGGACGCCCGCCCCCTTGAGCGCATAGATTAACGAGACCGACACGCTCAGGTATTCAGCCGCCTCTTTCGGTTTCAAATAACCAGGCTTCATTTCACTCCTCCTTTTTTAGGTTTCGACTCGCGGGCCATCTTCTCGCGGATGGCCTGCGTGATGATTCGAGAGACAGGCAAATTGCCTTCCTCCATCGCCCGGGACTTCACCCAGGCCAGCATGTCCGATGGGACCGAGATGCTTGTTTTGACAAATGCCGTTTGCACGGGGCAGTTCTTACTACTTGGTAGTAACGAGTGGCAATAAAAAGTTGAAAATTATTTCAAGTGGGGTGTTCACCTAATATAAAAAAACACTTGACAAGCCCATAAACACAAGCTCTGCGGGCGAAATTATTTTTTTGCATTGGTAGTAAAAAGTGTTACTAGTTGCTCCATGAAGAAACCAAATTTCATAAAAGTCAGCGTCTCGCTTCCTCCCGAAGTGCACGATTGGCTCAAATCCGAAGCCGACCGCCGCACCCAAAAATTCGGTGAAAGTTGGACCGCCAGCCGCGTCCTCCAAGAAGCCCTGCGCGAATACAGGGCCCGCCAATCCGCTAGTGCCACACTCGGCCAAGCCATGCCCGACCTACCCCACCACTTGGGAAAAGTCTCAGCCCAGCCTCACTCTGGGCCGGAGATTATTGCGCCACACAAGACTTCCACGAAGCAGCCCGTTGGTGGGCGCTCAACAGCCATGAAGAGCCGCTCCCGAAAAAATGGGTAGCCGAAATCATTAACCTTTCCACCCACCAAAATTCAGTTG
>JBIIHW010000011.1:0-134581 GCA_044235425.1 Pirellulaceae bacterium | reverse complement strand
CGCCCACGCCGGCCCAACGGGCATTTTGAATGAATGAAAAAATGCTTGATCCGTGCCCACCCATGGCGTTGCCATGGGCTGATCTGTGGCTGGCCCTCCGGGCCGGACGTTCTCTTGCTGCAACGGGAGTGCCCAACCGTGGCGTTGCCATGGGCTGTTCTGTGGCTGGCCCTCCGGGCCGGACGTTCTCTTGCTGCAACGGGAGTGCCCAACCGTGGCGTTGCCATGGGCTGTTCTGTGGCTGGCCCTCCGGGCCGGATGTTCTCTCGCTGCGACGGGAGTCGATGTAAAACCTGTCTGTCACTCGTCCCGAATGGCGGAAGTGCATGGGAATCGAACCCACCGATCGTCTGGTTAACAGACGATCCAACGGCTTTGAAGACCGAGGCCGACACCAGTCGTGCAAGCACTTCCTTGAGGGCTCGTATCGAGCGGCGTCAGTCTAGCGATTACGCCGCTGCACGCAAGTCGCTCTCGGTCACGACGAATGTCCTTTGTCCCAGCGGTCCTTTGTCTTGGGAGTCACTCGCTGAGCGTCCGCTTCATCGGTGAGCCACTCGCGGGTTGTCCGCTTCATCGGGGCAGATCCTATAGTCCCACCAGTCTTTTTGGTTTACGATTCGAGAACAACTCGAGGACGATTCGAGAACAACTCGAAAACTCCACTCTTGCACCTTGAGTTGCCCACCGAATGACATCGCCGAAGGAGGATTTGCCATGAGATATTCCAGAGCGTTCCTCGCGGCGATATGGCTCGGCGTTTTCAGCGGCTCTTCAGCGCTGGCGGAGCCCGACCCGCAGGCGGTGAAATTCTTTGAGGACCGCATTCGGCCACTGCTCGTCAAGCACTGTTATGAGTGTCACAGCGAAGAGGTGGCCGAGGGCAAACTGCGACTTGATACGAAAAGTGGGTGGGAGCGGGGTGGGGAACGCGGGCCGGCGATCGTGCCGGGTGATCCCTCTGCTAGTTTGCTCATCCGTGCCGTCTCGTACCGCGATGAAAAACTGCAGATGCCGCCGCAGGAATCCGGTGGGAAGCTCAGCCCGGCCGACCTGGACGCGCTCACCACCTGGATTCGGCAAGGCGCCATCGATCCCCGTGTGGGGCAGAAGATTGTCACCAATATTGAGAAGGCAGCCGCCGAGCACTGGGCTTTTCAGCCGCTCGCCGTGCCCCAACTGGAAGACGGGATAAACCCACTCGACGCACTCATCGAACGTCAGCTCCGTAAACAGAACTTCATCCCCACCGAACCTGCCGACCTGCGGACACTCATCCGCCGCACGACGTTTGATCTCGTCGGCCTGCCGCCAACCGAGCGGCAACTGGCCACTTCTCGCGAAAACTATCCGCAGCTCGTCAAGGAGCTACTCGCCTCGCCGCAGTACGGCGAGCGTTGGGGACGGCATTGGCTAGATGTCGCTCGGTACTCGGACGCCAAAGATGGCGTCTTAATGTACGGCGACGCGCGCGTTCGTCCTTTCGCTTACACCTATCGCGACTATGTGATTCGAGCCTTCAACGATGACAAGCCTTTCGATCGGTTCATTCGCGAGCAACTGGCCGCCGATCAACTCAACTTAGCACCCGATTCTCCCGACCTGGCAGCGCTGGGACTACTGACTCTGGGGCGCATGTTTGACAGCAATCGACACGACGTGATCGACGACCAGATCGACGTCGTGGGACGTGGGTTCCTCGGCCTGTCCCTCAGCTGCGCCCGGTGTCACGACCACAAGTATGATCCTGTTCCAACCGCCGACTACTATTCTCTGTACGGCGTTTTTGCCAGCAGCATTGAACCGTATGATC
This sequence comes from Pirellulaceae bacterium, assembly GCA_044235425.1. Taxonomy (GTDB): domain Bacteria; phylum Planctomycetota; class Planctomycetia; order Pirellulales; family Pirellulaceae; genus JBJSXJ01. The sequence continues at coordinate 132,768 of JBIIHW010000011.1, read as the reverse complement.
GCCCGCGTATCGGGCCGGTCACGGCTGCCGGCCAGGCTTTCGAGGACGAATTTGCCGCGAAGCTGAAAGAGATCAACGAGAAACAGCAAAGCCACTATGACGAGACGCTGAAGATCGCCCGCGAGCGTACGCCGGACTACCTCTTCCACGTCGCGACGACCGAGCCCGATGTTGCCGAAACGACGATTTTCTTCCTCTCCTTGATTCCCGATCAATTACGGCCGCAGATCACGAAACGCTGGCGGCAACTCATCGCCCGGCGTGCCTTTCCCGACGACCCGATCTTCGGCCCCTGGCACGACCTGATGCGTGAACCGGTACTCAAGCCCGACAAGTGGAAAGCGGCAGGCGTCGATGCACGCATCATCGACGGACTCGTCGCCGCCAATCCGAGCACGAAGGCGGACGTGACGAAGGTTTATGGCACGATCATTCGCGATGCCTGGAAAGCTGGCGGGGCCGCAGTGGATGACAAAGATCCGCTTGCCATGCTGCTCATCGGCCGTGACGGCCCGATTTGGTTTCCACCGCGAGACGTGGCCTTTTATCTGTCGCGCCAACCGGGTGACGCCTACCGTGGCCTGCTCGGGCAGCTCGACGCGATCGCCGTCAAGCACAAGGATGCCGCTCCCCGAGCGATGATTGTGCAGGACGCGGAGGTGCTTTGCGAGCCAGTTATCTTCCAGCGCGGCGACCCGAGTGCACGTGGAAATCCAGTGCCACGCCGCTTCCTGGAAATCCTTTCGAAACCGGAACGAACTGCCTTTGAGCACGGATCTGGTCGACTCGATCTGGCAAACGCCATCGCCTCACCCACCAATCCGCTGACCGCCCGTGTCTGGGTCAATCGTGTCTGGATGCATCACTTCGGTGAGCCACTCGTAGAGAACCCGAGCGATTTCGGTTTGCAGACCAAGCGGCCAGTCCAGCTGGAACTGCTCGATTTCCTCGCGAACTATTTCATCCAACAGGGCTGGCGGACGAAGCCGCTTCATGAACTGATCCTGAGCTCGCGCGTTTACCAACGAGCGTCAGGGGTACCGGAATCGGAGCAGCTGACCGGTCAGCAACGCACCGACCCGAGCAACTCGCTACTGTGGCGCGCGAATCGGCGTCGTCTGGACTTGGAGCAGATGCGCGACACGCTGCTGGCGGTGACGGGCGAGCTGGATTCGACGATGTATGGTCGTCCGACGGTAATCACCGACGATGCGAATCGACGACGCACGATTTACGCCTTTGTGGAACGCCAGAACCTCCCTGCGATCATTCAAACGTTCGACTTCACGAATGCGGATACCAGCACTCCGCGCCGTGGCATGACGACCGTGCCCCAGCAGGCACTCTTCGCCCTGAACTCGCCCTTCATGCTGGCCCGCGCCGATGCGCTGGCCAAACAGCTTGCGGGAACGGAATCACCACAGCGAGTGCCACACTTGTTCGCCTTGGCGCTGGGCCGTGAGCCATCGAAGACCGAGCGCGACGAATGCGACCGGTTCCTCGCGAGCGGTTCGCTCGAACAACTCGCGCAGGTACTGCTCATGAGTAATGAATTCATGTTTGTGGATTAGAGGGAATGCACCCATGCACATACCGACACAACTCTCCCGCCGAGATCTATTAGGAACGGTAGGCACCGGCCTGGGACTGCTCGCGTTGCCCTCGTTGTTACATGCCGACTCGCCAAACGCACCGGCGAACAACAACGCACTGGCGAACAACAACCCGCTGGCGCCGCGCAGCCCGCACTTCCCCGCGCGAGCCAAGCACATTGTGCATATCTACTTGAACGGTGGACCATCGCAGGTCGACACCTGGGATTACCGACCAGAGTTACAGAAATGGGGTGGCAAGAAGTTGCCGCTGGGCAACCTTACGACCGAACGTGAGACCGGCGTCGCGCTCGCTTCCCCGTTTCAGTTCCAGCAGTATGGCGCCAGCGGATTGTGGTGCAGCGAGATCTTTCAGCGGACCGCCAGCCAGCATGCGGATCGACTGTGCGTCATCAAATCAGTCTATGCAAACACGCCCAACCATGAGCAGAGTATGCGGCTGATGAATACCGGCGACGAGCGACTCTCGCGGCCCAGCTACGGTTCCTGGCTCACCTACGGCCTGGGCTGTGAGAATCAAAACCTGCCGGGCTTTGTGACCATGTGCCCAGGCTTGCCCGTCGCGGACTCCTCTAACTGGCGGAGCGCGTTCTTACCCGGCATCTATCAAGGCACGTATCTCGACACGCGCAAGACGAAGGTTACGGAGCTCCTCGCGAACATTCAAAGTCCGCGCACGTTGCCGACCGATCAGCGTCGACAACTCGATTTACTGGCGAGCCTCAACCGTCAACATCAGACCACTCGCCGGGAAGACGCCAATCTCGAAGCACGAATTCAATCGTTCGAACTGGCGTACCGGATGCAAATGGAAGCGACCGATGCACTCGATATTTCCCAGGAGACCCAGGCCACGCAGAATCTCTACCAAGCCGACACTCTGCATGGTCGGCAACTGCTCATCGCCAGGCGTTTGATTGAACGAGGGGTACGCGTGGTTCAGTGTTATCACGGGGACGTACAGCCATGGGACTCCCACGGCAACCTGGCGGCTGAACATCGCAAGCTCGGTAAGGAAATCGACGGGCCGATTGCCGCGCTGCTAACCGATCTCGCTCAGCGCGGACTACTCGATGAGACACTCGTGATTTGCGGTGGGGAATTTGGTCGCACGCCGGTCGTTGAGATTCCGATTGGCGGCGGCAACCCAACCGGGCGCGATCACAACCATCACGGTTTCACGCTGTGGCTGGCTGGCGGCGGCGTGAAAGGAGGTCTCGCTTATGGTTCAACCGACGACTTCGGATTCCGTGCGGTGGAAAACCGAGTCCATGTACATGACATCCACGCGACAATGCTTCACCTGATGGGCTTCGACCATCGCCACCTCACGTACCGCCACGCAGGACTCGATTTCCGTTTGACGGGCATCGAGGAGGCTCGCGTGGTGAGGGAGATTCTGGCGTGAGCTGACTGCGCTCTTTTTTTCACGCAAAGGCGCGAAGGGATGAGTACAGGATATTCTTCAGTTGGGATGCGAGCCGCTATCGCGTTTGGTGGGTTGCCACGGTCCGCGATGGGGTTCGGGAAACACGATCAGGCGACGACCGATGAAATTCAGCACGAGTCCGATCGCCGATGCGATGGACTTCGCCAACACCTCCGCAATTCCCACCGCGACGAATGCGTGAGTGAGATAACCATCGACCAATCCCAGCAGCGCCACCAGCCCAAGATAGATCGCGAGTTCCGAGATCGTATTCCAACGTGCTCGATGTCGAAACAGCAGCCAGATGCAGAGCAGGTAATTCACGACGGCGGCGGCGGCAAAGGCCGCGACGGCCGCTGGCAGTATCGGCACACTTAACGCTCGCAGACCCAGGAACATAGCCAGATTGAAGAGCGCCGCAGTACCACCGATTAGTGTGTAGACGAGTAGCTGCAGGGCCCAGGGAGCCGAATGGGCATTGTATTTCACAATGCAATACAGCGCACGAAATCCATCGCGTACTCCAATTTTTTTTCCTTCGGCGTACGTCCGTCCGAAATAGGAGACTCCCATTTCGTAGATTCGCAGTCGCTGCTGAGCCAGCTTGGCGGTAATCTCCGGCTCGAACCCAAACCGATTCTCTTGTAGCTTAATCCCCTGAATAACATCGCGGCGGAATACCTTGTAGCAGGTTTCCATGTCGGTCAGATTCAGGTCCGTAAACATGTTTGACAGAAAGGTGAGAAAACGGTTCCCCAGCGAATGCCAGAAATAGAGCACTCGATGAAGCCCCGCCGTCAGGAAGCGCGACCCATACACAACGTCGGCCGTGCCGTTGCGGAGCGGTTCCACCAGCCGAATTAAATCGTGCGGATCATATTCCAAATCGGCATCTTGAATTGCCACAAAGTCACCTGTGGCGTGTTGAAATCCCGTGCGTAGGGCTGCTCCCTTACCCTGGTTCCGCTCGTGGTGCTGCACGGTCACTTGAGCATGCTCGCGAGCCAGTTCCCGCGCGATCTCTAGACTGCGATCTCGCGAGCAGTCGTCGACGATGATGATCTGCAAGTTGATATGCGACGCTGGCGCGAAAGCCTCCAGCACCGCCACCACGCACCGCCGTAACGTCTGCTCTTCGTTGTAACAGGGAATCACGATCGACAAGGTACACGAGTTCAAGACAACGGCCTTTAGCTGCGAGTGCTGCGACGTTCACGGTTTTACGGACCTAGTATAGTCCCGAACGGATAACGAGTGACCTGGCAGCCCAGATTCAGCCCGGCCGAACTTCGTTCACCCTACCCACTCTGGAATTCCCGCACTAAACCGTCTATCAAGTACGCAGCGATTTCCAAAGACTTCCATCCCTCGCGCTCTCGATCCCCGAGACTGCGTTTTTCCCAGTGGCTCGACAGCCTGTTTTGCCGATCAACTTTGCCATTTTTTCAGAGCTCTACGATGCACCTAAAAACTTTACGTCGTTCTCGTGTTCTTCGCGCATTTTTTTTCTCCTGGGGACTATGCCTGATGTCGACCGTTTCAACGCTTGTCGGCCATACCGCTGAACCGGATTCCGCTGACCCGCACCTGTGGCTGGAGGAAGTCACTGGCGAGCGACCGCTCGACTGGGTGAAAGCTCGCAACTCGGAGAGCACCGGCGAACTGTCCGGCACTCCTGGCTTTGAACCACTGCGTGAGAAACTGCTCGAAATCCTGGATTCCAACAAGAAGATTCCGTTCGTCTCGAAGCACGGCGATCACTACTACAACTTTTGGCGTGATGCCAAGAATCGTCGTGGGCTCTGGCGACGCACGACCTTGGCGGAATATCGCCAAGCGGAGCCCAAATGGGAAACCGTGCTCGACCTGGATGCCCTTGGCACTGCCGAAAACGAAAACTGGGTTTGGAAGAATGTTGCGTTTCTCCGCCCGCATCAGCAGCGGTGCCTCATCTCACTCTCGCGCGGCGGTGCCGATGCCACGGTTGTCCGTGAGTTTGATGTCAGCACAAAAACGTTCGTCAAAGACGGATTTCAATTACCGGAAGCCAAGACTCGAATTGCCTGGCGTGATGAGAACTCGGTCTTCGTCGCCACTGACTTTGGTCCCGGCTCCATGACCGACTCGGGGTACCCACGCATCGTTAAAGAGTGGCGACGCGGTCAACCGCTCAAGGAAGCGGCTACGGTCTACGAAGGCCAGGCGAGCGATGTGAGTGCCAGCGGTTTTCGGGATCAAACGCCTGGGTATGAGCGTGACCTGATTCATCGGGCGGTGACCTTTTGGACGGACGAATACTTTTTGCGCCGGGGTTCGGAACTTATCAAAATCGAAAAGCCCGCCGACGCCCAGCTCTCCACTCATCGCGATCTTCTGCTGCTCGAGTTACGCAGTGCCTGGGAAGTTGGGGGAAAAACCTATCCCGCCGGAGCGTTGATCGTCACGGACTTTGCGGAGTTCATGAGTGGCAAACGCAACTTCACGATGCTGTTTGAACCGACGGAACGACGTTCGCTGCATGCCGTCGCGTCCACTAAAAATCACCTGCTCATCAATGAGCTCGATAACGTCCGGAATCAGGTCTACGTTGCGAGTCGTCGGGATGGTAAGTGGGAACGCAAGCCACTGCCGGGAACTCCCGAATTTAGCACGGTCAGTATTTCAGCCATCGACGATGAAGAGTCGGACGATTACTTCATGACCGTCGCGGGCTATCTGACACCAGCCACCTTGCGCCGTGGTGTCGTTGGTGAGCCAACCACGGAACTGCTCAAGGAGAACCCATCGTTCTTTGCAACGCAAGATTTGCGAGTGGAACAGTTTCAAGCCCTTTCGAAAGATGGTACGTCAATTCCCTATTTCCAAGTGTCCCGACGCGACCTGCCGCTCGACGGTACCGCTCCGACATTGCTGTATGGCTATGGCGGTTTTGAGATTGCGATGCTGCCGGGCTATCAGCCCACAACGGGAGTGGCGTGGCTGGAGAAGGGCGGAGTGTATGTGGTGGCGAACATTCGAGGCGGTGGTGAGTTTGGCCCTAAGTGGCATCAAGCTGCGTTGCGAGAAAATCGTCATCGAGCGTATGACGACTTTGCGGCGGTGGCGGAAGATCTGATCAAACGCAAAGTCACCAGTTCGCGGCATCTGGGAATCATGGGCGGTAGCAATGGTGGTCTGCTAATGGGCAACATGCTCACTCGACGCCCCGATCTTTTCCACGCGATCGTCTGCCAAGTGCCGCTGCTCGATATGCAGCGGTATCACAAGCTTCTGGCCGGCGCCAGCTGGGTTGCCGAGTTCGGCAATCCGGACGAACCGAAAGACTGGGAATTCCTGAGAAACTACTCGCCCTACCACAACGTCAAACGCGACGTGAAGTATCCGCGGATTCTCTTTACCACATCAACTCGGGACGACCGAGTGCATCCCGGTCACGCTCGCAAAATGGTGGCGCGGATGAAAGAGCAGGGGCACGACGTGCTGTATTACGAGAACATTGAGGGCGGCCACGGCGGCGCTGCAGACAATAAGCAAGCCGCCAATATGTGGGCGCTATCGTACACGTTCCTCTGGAAAATGCTGCGCTGATACTGCAAAGATGCTGCGCTGATGCTGCAAAGATGCTGCAAAGATGCTGCAAAGATGCTGCAAAGATGCTGCCATGCTCGGGATGAAGACGAGCATGGCAGCGTCAGTTTGACTTTCTCAACTACTCAAGCGTCTTCAGCTTGACGTTGCGGAATTCGACGGCGTCACCGTGGCCGGCGAAGCCAAAGAAGCCGCTCTTGCGATCCTTACCAGGATGCGGCGAGTTGGCCATGTATTCGGTGATCTTCGACAGATCCGTATCGAGAATCACGGAACCGTTGAGCTCCACTTTGATCTTCGAGCCGGTGACCGTAACTTCCTGGAAATTCCACTCGCCCGCTGGTCGCAGGAACCCGCGTTTGGCCGCTGCCATACCGTAGGCTGAACCGTGGTACTGACGTGGATCAAGCGTGGCGTACTGGGGAGCGTCGTTGTCGAGCACTTGCAGCTCGCACATGCCCGTGTAAGCGGTATCGCCCTGACCGGGGTAACGAATCGCCAACCCGTTGTTGCCACCCTTCGGTAACTTGAACTCGATGCGAGCGACAAAGTTGGCATACTCGTCCTTGGTATGCAGCACGCCGCCTTTGCCCTTCTTGCAGCGGATCGAACCATCAACGACTTCATAATTGTCGGCGGCACCTGCCCAGCCCTCGAGCGACTTCCCGTCGAATGCTGACTTAAAGCCAGCATCGCTCTTTGAGGCCAACAGCTTATTAGCTTCTTCGGCTGGAATCTCGCGGACGAAGATATTACGCCAGCGAATCTCACCGCCATGCGTCTGCAACTGAATCGGTCCCTTGGGGAACAGTGGCGAACTGCGATCCCAGAAGTTTTCCATGATCGCATGGTCAACCACCAGTTTGTCGTTCAGATAGACGGTGGTCCGAGCCCCAACTTGAATCACTCGCACTTTGTTCCATTCACCGAAAGGCTTGTCGGCGAGCACGAGTGGATCTTTACCGGGAGCACCGGCACTGTTGTTCCAGAGACCGCCCGATCCCTTATCCGCACCGATGTTCCACTTGCCGCCCTCTTTGGTCGAATCCCAAATCTGGACCTGTGGATTGGAACGCAGGTAGATACCGCTATCCGCCTTCGCGACCGTCTTGTATTCGATCAAGAACTCCATATCGCCGAATTCTTTGTCCGTGGTGAGGTAAGCGCCCTCGCCATCGTTGACCAACTCATCCTTGCTGATCGACCAATGCTTCTTCGCATCTTCGGTCCACTGAGCGATTTTGCTGTCGCGATCCGCGGCCGGCATTTTCGCTAGCTCACGTGGATCAAAATGCGGCATACCGTGCCAGCCGGTCATATCCTTGCCGTTGAACACCGCCGTGAATCCGGGCGGTGCTTTCACACTCGAGTCTTGTGCGAGAGCGGCGGTGGGCAGGAACGAGCCAGCCCAAAAACCAACGGCGACGGTGCCGAATGCGAGGCACTTTTTCCAATTCTTCCAGTACGCAACTTGCATGTTTTCATTTTCTCCCTACGAGGTGACATCGAATCGCTGGCTCACAGCGTGCGAAACGGCCGCTGCTCCAGTTTACGAGTGCATCATTACAACGAGTGTGAGCGACCGACGCAACAACAGACCGCAGAGATCGTCACGATTGATGGCTAATGAGTGAGTGCATAGACGGCGATATTGAGTGCCAGTTTACGGCCATCTTCCGGACTAACGCCCTTACCGGCATTGCAGCGATTTGCCATCGAGAAGGCACAGCAGAGGCCATCCTCGCATAAGACCGCCACCAGTCGTCCTTCGTGAACTAATCCTTCCAGGTAAATGTCGCGCGCTTCATGCAAGCAGCCAATCCGCTGCTGTTTGTAAAATGCCCGATAGATCGGATGATCGTAAGGCAACTTGCGCACCGTCGCCTGTGGAAATAATTGACTCAACTCTCGTCGCCAGGCCGCCGGAAAACCGGGATTCGTACAACAGCCCGAGCTGAAGAGAAATCCACCATGTTCAAAGTACGTGCGCAGATTTTGCTGTTCCTCCGGCGAAAGCCGAAAATCGTTATGCCCATTCATGAATAAAAACGGTGTCGTGAATAAGTCGTCATCCAGCAAACGCACCGTCCGTTCCCGCTCGACTGCAATGGTGGAGACCTGCGCCAGCAACTTGGTCAGATTCTCTCCCACTCCACTACAGTCATTGCCGTCGTTTTGACTGTAGCGCACCCGTCCCATGAAGAAGGTGGCCAGTCGAGTGGGAGGCGCAGGGCCGTTCCAAGTAGTGAGATTCGCATTCGGCTCGTTTGGCTTGGTGGCTTTCAGCGCGGGTGGCTGAGCATCACCGGTTTGCGCGAGTAGTACGACGGCCAGACAAGAAAGGGCCATGCCGCGCACACTGAGAGCAATGGCCGTGCTGCTCGGTCGCATCTGTCGGCCGTTCCAGCCGTTCCACTTATTGCTGTTCATCACGCTTTCCCCCACCGTTTCCTCAGCACCCATTCGGTAGCCAGACAACTGGCGATCACCAGCAGCATCCCAGCGTTCATTCCCAGCGGCTCACGATCCGGTGTTTGCCGACGAACGGTCTCGCGCTGATCGATCACCTCCCGAACCAATTCCTGAGCGTCGTCACAATGCTCGATCTTCCTTGCCAATCCGCCCGACAGGGTGGCCCACTGCTGTAAGGTATCCATTACGCGTGTGGGCCGCAGCCATTCCAGGTTCTCGTCACGGATCTCGATCGTCCGCGACGCCACAACACCCCCGCTGCGATCACTCACCTCAATCGTGTAGATACCCGGCTCTGCAGTTTTGAAGGTCAATTCCATATCCTGCCCCATCGACAACGTCAGCGACTGACGCAGCAGTTCCTGCCCGTTTGGGTCGCGGACGAATACATCATACGGCAGAGCCTCGTTCGTACCCGTGCTCGACTGCGATGAACGCGGACGACCGATTTCCACTTTCACCGTTCCGCCCACACGCAGTTGCTGATCGAGGATTGAGATTGTGAGATTCTCGCGCTGCGAATCGGCAAGATGACGCAGCCACTGTTGCCAGAAGCGATCGAAATGTCTTGGATCACCGTCTTTGGCGAGACGCCAGCGCCAAAAATCTTGTACGCAGATCACGCCCGACTGTCCGGCTCCATATCGCTGACTGGCCATCAATATGCGCGGTCCGCGCGGTCCCTGACTGCTGGGATGGGTCGCCCAGATCGTGGCCCCCGGCTTAGCCTCGTCGACATTCGCAAAACTGACGAATGCCGCCACACTCTCCCAGGCGCTGCGACTATCGCTCTCTCCCCCCAGTTGGAAAGCTGGATGCTGCAGTGCCGATTCCGATAATTTCAGGGCAAACCGTGGGCCATTCATCGCCGATGATTCCGCAAAACGGACGGCGAGTAGTTTCTCGAGTGGGGATCCTTTCCAGGAACTATCGAACGTCTCACCGCCACCGATCATGAGCAAGCCACCCCCCAGTTCGCTCACGTACCGCGCGAGCATTTCCTGCTGCTCGGTGGTGAGATCGCTGTGACGCATGCTGGACAGGATCACGACTGAGTACGGTGCCAAGTCCTCGAGCCGTTTCGGCAGTCCACCACTCGTCGCCTCCGTGCTTTCATAATCCTGATAATAAAATGAGGAATTGGACGTACGACTGAGTCCTGCCAAGCGAATGGACGGATCACTCTGCAGCGCCAGTCGCAGGAATTTGTAATCCCACGTCAAGGCACTTTGCACAAAGAGAACTCGAAGTTCTTTTTCTGCGGTGACCAGCACCTGTGCTTCGGCATGCCGCTGCTGCATTCGCACCACATGGTCGCTTGGAGGGAGTAGTTCCACTCGATAGCGATGATTGCCAGGCTCCTGCTCCGTGACCGGGAACGACTCCCGCCAAACACGTCCCGCCGACTGCGGCTCCAACGTTTTTCGCTCGATCAATTTTTCATCGCGTAGCAGCAGCAGTTCGAGTGGAGGCAGTGCGCCGGCGCCGCCACTTTCGAGCTGAACGGCGAGTCGAAACTCTTGGTTCGGTGCGACTCTGGCCGGCGCATCGAGATACTGAATACCGACGGTGATTGGTCCGACATCCGCTCCCACACCGATTCCTACAAATGGTACTCGACTATCGGCCATCGCCGCTAATCCGCGCCGCTGATCTTGATCAACGTTGGTGGCACCGTCGGTGAGTGCAAAGATGGCTACTGGAGGGCGTTGAGCACTGGAGACCGCGACCGTAAGCGCTCGCGCGAGGTTCGTTTTTTTGCCTGCGGGAGTCAGTGCTGCCAGCTCCGGTCCGCTCTTCGGTTCCGCATCCTCAGCAAAGCTGATGGCCTGCACTTCGAAATCATTTGCCGACAGCGCTGGCAGCAGTTTGGTTCGTGCAAAGTCGAGTGCTAGCTGATAGCGAGTTTTACCGGCTTCACGCAGTGACATGCTTTCGCTCACGTCGAACAAGACAATCGCTTGCGGACGCTTTTGTGGCTCATCGAGAGATTGCACCAGCATCGGCTGGGCAAGCAGGAGAATCAAAAGCAGCAATGCGATGGCGCGCAGGGCTAGCAGCAGCCATTGACTGGCACCGAATCGCCCAGACGATCGGCCTTGCCAAATGGTCACGGCAAGCGTCGTGATCAGCAGCGGCAATCCCAACCCGAGTGCCCAGGGCCAAGCAAATTCCAGCATCATCGGTTCTGCTCAGACAGTTTCTGGAAGTAGCGTTCGATCGAGCGGCGGTAACTGGGCGGCAGACGACTGGGATCCACGTACGCTCCACCGCTCGGTGGCTGTTCCCGTTCATCTTGCCCGCCCGTCGCCTCCGTTTGCACTTGCTGGATTTGCCGCTGAAGTCGTTCGACCACCGCTGCATCGATCCGAGTTCGCTCGTCATCCAGCAGCTCGCCGATCTCCTTCACCACTCGTTCACTACGTTCATTCTGTCCCCAGCGGCCGCGCACTCCCTGCGTTAAGTTTTGTTTGGCATCCTGTCTCAAGCGGGATTGCTGGCTGGGCTGGAGCATCGGCGCGGAATCGGCCGCGCGATCCTGATCGCGAGCGAGACTCTCAAGAGCCCGCATACCACGGGTGAGTGGATCGCCTGTGCGAGGCCCGGGAGAGGGCGATGGTGTTTCGCCCGGGGATGAAGATGGAGATGGTGATGGAGATGGTGCTGGTGCTGGTGATGGTGATGGTGATGGTGATGGTGATGGTGATGGTGATGGTGATGGAGACGGAGACGGAGAGGACTGCTTACTGCCCATCGACTGAGCAAGTTCCTGGATTGTCTTCGATAATTCCGCAGCTGCTTGACTACGAGGGGTACCTCCCGGTGACGTGCCAACCTGTTCACATTGGCCGGCAATCTTTTCTTTAAGCGACGACCACTTTTGTTCAAATGAATCTGCGGACTGCTTCTCGTCGTTTTTTTCTTCCGGTTTTTCTGATGGTTCGTCTCCCGGTTTTTCTCCCGGCTTTTGCTCCGCACGGTTTTGCTCCGCACGGTTTTGCTCCGCACGGTTTTGCTCCGCACGGTTTGGTTCTGAGGGCCGTAGGTCATCCGTAGCCGGACTGCGCTGGAGCAACCGATCGGTTTGTTGGCTTAGTTCGCGCGTCGTCTCCAGTTCTCTGGTCAGTCGTTTTTCGGAGGCCGGCTCGCTGTTTTGGCTGAGTTCGTCCCAGCGTTTGGCTTGCTGTTTCCAGGCTTGTTTTAGCTGCTGGCGATCAACGAGATCCGCAAATTCGTTTTCCTGTCGCAGATCATCGGTAAGTTTTTGCAGCTGCTGGGCAGCCGCTTGAGAGAGTTCCTTCATGTGTGGACTGCCGCCACGCAGTGCCTGTGCAGCCTCGCGCATCGCTTGACGAGCAGCTTGCTTTTGACCAGCAACAGCTTGCAGGGAAGGCATATCGCTAGCGTCACGTTCCACCTGCTCGTCCAGTTCCAAATTCATTTGCTCTTGCCTGGCAGCCTGGCCAGGAATCTGATCCGGGCGACGAGGATCCACCTGTTCGGCCAACTGCCGCTGTCGCTGCGTCAGTTCTTCGAGTGCTCGTTGCAGCCCCTCGCGTCGTTCGGCCGCCTGCTGCTGATCCCACAGCATTTGCTGAGTGAGTTTGGCGGCCAATTCGGGATCTGGTTTCACAGGATCACGTGCTGTGTTCGCGGGGGGCGGCGACGAACTTGAGAGTGGATCGGCAGCCGCGTTTGTATTTCCCGAGGACGACTTTTCGGCGGCTTGTGCCAGTGACTGGTAAAGATGTTGACGCGCGTCTGCCATCTTCTGGAGCGCTTGCTCGGCGGTCGGCTTGGCTTCTTCGACCAATCCATGTTGTAGTGCTTCCGCGGTATTCCGCAGCGCCCGTTCAGCCTGCTTGAGATACTGTCGGAGCTGTTGGTCGAGTTTCGTTTGCTCCTCTTGTGGCAAATCCCACTGCGCACTGCTTGCTCGTAGCTTCGCCGATAGCAGCCGTATCGCCTCGCTCAACTGCTGCTCGCGCTGTCGCAGCGCCTGCAGTCGCTGTTTGTCTTTTGGGAATCGTTCACGCTCCGTTTGTGCGTTCGCTGCCGGCTCCTTTTGCAACGAAGGCTCGCTGCTCGAATGAGCGGCTGCCTCGGCCGCCAACTGCCGTACCACTTCGCGCTGATCGGCCAGTACTTGCGAGAGCTCCGCAAATAAGTTCGCGGCATTTGGATCCGCTGTTTCCTCGTTGTCATCAGCTGGTTCACTGGCTGCTGAATCATCGCTGCGAGCAAAGATGCGCTGCTCATCCGCCAGCAGGGGCACGATCTCAATCAGGTATTCGCGTGAGCGATAGGTTTGCCCCGCCTTGGTTTGTGCTTCGGCGTAGTAGGTTACCAAATCCCAATCGCGCAGATTCCACTGCGGTGCATTCACTTCGCGCCGATAGGTGACATAGCGAGGGTCGGTCGGTTCGGGCAGCAGTTCCGCACGCCACTCACCGCCGTTGCGCGCCACGTGCCACGTAACGGACTGCAATGTGCCATTGGTGGTCGCTTCGATTTGCAGCAGGAGCGAATCGAGGCTGGTCATCTGCACATCCACACCGGGCTCAGTAATGCGAACCTCTCCCCAGGGAGCTGATTCTTCGCGCACGTCGGCTGTGGGAGGCGGAATCGTCAGTGCGTTGTTGGTTTGTGAGACAGGTGTTACGGCAACCGTGTTGCTTCTCAGTTTTTTCCAGGGCTCTGCCTTCCAAAGGAACAGATCGACGGCGAGAAGCAACGACAAAAAAAGTAGCACTCGCCATAGGATGGGTGCATCGGGAAACAGTGGTGACGAAGCGGGCACGCGCAGAATCGTCCCTGCCTGATCGCGGATCTTGGCAGCGAGACTTTGCATGATGTCCGCCTGTTCGCGCATGGGACCGATCGCTGGGTTGACGCCGCGGGTAGGGGATGAGCGCAACATTTCATCCAGATAGACCGACGTATGGACTCGATCCGCAAGCTGCGGTTGAGCGCGTTCGAGGGCTGCGGCCAACCATTCGGGCGGGACAGGTCGGAGCACGATGAAGAGCGTACCAATCAACCAACTCAGTGCGGCTGCTACACAGCTGGTCACCAGTAGACCGGAATAAAATGAGCGACTCGTCAACCATTCGACAGTCACCAGGACATGGATCACCAAGACGGCTACGAGCAGCAGGATCAGGAGGGCAAGCGTCATGCGGAACCAGCGACGCCAGCGCCAACGCAGTTCCGCTTGCTCGATTCGTCGATCAACCACAACACCTTGGTGCATCGGTTCAGCTCCGAATTGCTTTCAGGGGACGCAGCAGCCACCAGGACTCAAATAAGAGGGCTACGGTGCCTGCCGCCAGTAACCACCACCAGACAGTCTGACGCATGATTTCCGCGCGCGTCAATGCGAAGGTGGAATCTTGCGTCGCGGCTTGGGCTGCATGGATCTCCGCTTCCGGCCGTCGCCAACTGGCGAGAACTTCGTCACCAGACGCGTAGGCGAGCACCGATTCTTCGATCGCAGGATTGACCTGTAAGAGATGGCTCATGGTCTTGCCGCCATCCAGACTCACGGAATACAAGCCCGGTTTTTCCGGGGCAGTAAACTCGACGCGGCCCGATTCCACCGGGGCCTGCACGACGACTGCGGAATCCGGGACCGCAGCCGTTGCGACAGGATCGTTGGGGACATCTTTTTGGGCAGTCAACGTACATCTCTGCAGAGTGAGCGGGCCCTCCGCGGCGACCGTCCAAATGCACGCTTCGCCCGGCAACGCATCCGTCGGCAAACTGCTTTGCGCGCGAATTCGTTGGAGACAGAGATCCAGAAAGGGAACAAAGGAGATTTGCAGGGGCCAATTGGTATCTTCGCGCTCGAGCCCGAAAGCCATCAGCAGTAAGCTCCCGCGACCGCGATCCACCTGTAACATCAGCGGATCACCGGTTTGCGAAAACGCCAGCGGGGTTGCATCCCCCAGAGCGAGTCGTCGATAGCGGTAAAATCGTAAGTCGAGCAAGTTGCCAAAATCGGGTGAGCGAAAGGGCCGAAAAATCGGATGGTCGGCAAAGACGTAGCGTAGGACGGCAGGATCTTGGCTCTGCTCGACCACCGAGCGCGTATCCACTCCCTGCTCACGTAGAAAGGCAAGAGCGCTCGAATTGAGTTGATCGAGTAGTACGAGCACTCCAAGTCCTTGTCTCAAGTACTCCTGCGTGAGGTCGCGAGCCTCGGGCCTGGCCAAATAATGACTTTCCACAATGATCGCATCAGCTAATGCGGTTGTCTGACTGGTATCCCAGGGTGGCTCCTCGCGCACTTCGGTCGTCCAGCGTCCTTGCATCACATCAGGAGACAAGGCTGCCCGCAAATAAGAAGACCGAGCCAGGCAGAGGACTCGACCAGGTTTCACCGGTGGCAAGCCAAAGTAAACGTGATCATCAGCGGAAAGTGAATCCCCGGGCGCGATGATGGTCAGCTCGCCTTGCACGCCGGCAGTCGGTGGTGCTTCCCAGGAGAGTTCAATTTGTACTTCATCTTCATCTCGGTCGAATTTCACCGTACGCTGCTCGGAGAACTGTCCTGGCACGTTGATTCGTAGCTCAGCCTGTTTCAATTCACCATATCGGGCGAGTCGCACGGAGCATTCCACCCGCGTTCGATCGCCCAGGAACACCCGCTGCAGTCGCGGCGCGAAGAGCGCCACGTTGGGCTGCGATTCCATGGTGATGATGGGTAAATGAACCTGTTGTGGCAACAAAAATGGCGCCCCAGTCTGCTCGTCGGTCCATTGGTTTTTCTGGCTATCACCAAGCAAGGTCATTTGATGATCGGAACCGAGTGAGCGAGCAAGCAGGGATTCGCCCAGTCGAAAGGCCATTTGGTAGGAGCCACGTTCGTAGGTTGGCTCAAGCTGCTCCACCGCAGCCAGGGCGGCCGCGCGAGAAGTGCTCCAATCCACGATTACGCGGGGCGTTGCGCGGAGTTCTACCACGGCGATTTGTGTTGTCACGGGCGCTTGGCGGATGGCGCTGAGAAGCTGCTCGCGATCAGTTTGCCAGCGCTGACCGGCTCGATTACTAAGCGTGCTATCGAGCAAATACACATGGCTGGTCGTGACCGCGATCGTGCGGTCTGAGGGAATGAAGGGCCAGGCGAAAGCGGCGATAATCGCGAGTAAGGCGAGAAGACGCAGAGCGAGCAGTAGTGGCTGGCGAATACGGAGCGGAGCGGTTTGCGGCTGCGGCTGGTCGTCGAGGAAACGCAGAGCCGAAAACAAAACTACTTGCTGCTCACTACGACGACGTAGATGCAACCAGATGGGTGCGGCGAGGGCGATGGCACCGAGCCAGCAGAGCGGATAAAGAAAGGAGAAACTCATACCAGCCGCCTGCGTTCCTGAAGTACGGTGGAAATAGCTTGCCACGGCGCCGTATCGGTCGTCACCAGCGCATGCTGAATTTCCAAACCACGCAGCTGATCCGTGTGCGTTTGCATGAAAGCTTGCAAGCGCCTTTGATATTGCTCACGGACCACTTCCGGTGAAACTCGACGACGCACTCCCGTTTCTAAATCCTCAAAGACTTGATCCCCGCGAAAGGGAAAGTCGAGTTCATCGCGGTCGAGCACTTGCAGGACCAGTAGATCTTGGCCGCGAAACCGTAGCTCCTGCAAGGCGCGGGTGAGTTCGGCGGCCGGTTCGAGTAGATCAGAAATCACGATGAGCAAGCTGCGGCGCTGAATCAAGCGAGCGGCGTGGAGCAGGAGCGGTGCAAGGCAGGAATCAACGCGCGGTCGAACTTGTTCGAGATGTCGCAGCAGCGTGCCATACTGGCTGGGCCGCTGGGAAGGCCGCACCAAGTCCGGAATCGGTTCCTGATTGGTAAAGGCCAGCCAACCAACGGCGTCATTTTGTTTGATCAACAGCCATGCCAGGGCCGCGGCTAAACAGCGTGCCACGTCCAGCTTCGATCCCCAGGCGGCACTGCCACCATACTCCATCGACCGACTGGTATCACATAGCAGGTAGGCCTGCAGGTTCGTCTCCTGCATGAACTGCTTGATATAAAGTCGTTCGCTGCGGGCAAACACTCGCCAGTCCACATGCCGTGGATCATCTCCCGGTTCATATTCACGATACTCGCTAAACTCGACACTGAACCCATGAAACGGACTTTCGTGCAGTCCGCTGAGATAGCCTTCCACGAGGTAGCGAGCGCGCAAATCAAGTGATCCGAGCGTCGCGAGAAAGCGCGGATCAAAGCGCTGTCGAGTCGTAGAAGAGACACTCACGGGCGTCATTCCCAAGGATTAGGAACGGGGAACGGTTCGCAAGATTGTCGCCACCAGATCATCCACCGTGCGTCCCTCGGCTTCCGCCTGGAACGACCGCAGCACTCGATGCCGAAGGATCAGGGGAGCGACGGCGGCAATGTCCTCGCAGGCAACATTGAAGCGTCCTTCACAGGCGGCACGGGCCCGAGCGGCCAACAACATGTTCTGACTCGCTCGCGGACTCGCCCCCCAGCGAATCAGTTTTCGCAGTTCGGGCAGCAGGGCGGGGTCGTCGGGGCGAGTGGCACGGGTCAGGCGTACGGCGTAGTCAATTACGTTAGGCGCGGCCGGAATGCGCGAAACAGCGTCCCGGAAAACCAGAATCTCGTGTCGCTCCAGGATCGTCGAAAGCTGATCGAGCGGCGTGAAGGAATGCTGTGCCACAATCCGCCGCTCTTCTTCCAAACTGGGGTACTCCACTGGCAATTCAAACAGAAACCGATCCAGCTGCGCTTCAGGCAGGGGATAAGTGCCTTCCTGTTCTATGGGGTTTTGAGTTGCCAGCACGAAAAAAGGTTCCTCCAGCGGCCAAGTTTGACCGGCAACGGTGACCGTCTTTTCCTGCATCGCCTCGAGTAGCGCGGCTTGGGTCTTGGGCGGGGTGCGGTTGATTTCATCGGCCAGCAAGAGCTGCGTGAAGATTGGTCCGCGAACGAATTTGAAGGCGCGATCATCACCTGGCTCGCGGCTGAGGATCGTCGTGCCGGTAATGTCGGCCGGCATCAAATCCGGAGTGAACTGAATTCGCTTGAACGACAGATTGAGGACGCGGGCCAGCGCCTGTACGAGCATCGTCTTCGCTAGCCCCGGGACGCCGACCAGCAAACAGTGACCACGGGCCAGCAGAGCATATAACAGTGCCTGGACATTGTTTTGTTGACCGACGATGGCCTTTTGCAACTCCGCCTGGACAGCCCGCATGCGCTGCGGGATGCGAGCGATGGTATCCGTCACCGCAGCGCCACTGGGCTGAATCAGTTGAGGCACCACCGTTTCGGCAGCGGGAGCGGGTGGTTCCGCGGGCGGCACACGGGGAAAGGGAGGCGGCTGAGGAAACGGAGCCGACGGTGGCGGTGGAGGGTCTCCGTTCGTCATGAAGCAAATCCTTGTGGGCAGATGAGAGCAGGGAAGGGGCGGTCGAGAATTACGCTGCTATTCCTTCTTCGGCCGAGCACATTCGCCTATCAGGCGAACCGCGGTTTCGACGAGCAATTCACCCGTGCCGGGCTGCAGCGCTGCGTTCGTGACCTCATAGCCACCGCCCGCAAAGGCAGCTCGCGTGGGCAAGTAAAGCGTCTCGCAAGCATTACTCAGTTCAATGACCAGCGTTTGCCGATAGGGTGACGCTTGCTTGATTGCCAGCCCCAGTTCCACGAACACTTCACCAGGCAGGAAGACTAGCGCCAAATCGGCACCGACGGTGACGACCGCTACTTCCAGTGGCATCTCCTCTCCGACTCCGCTGAGCGTATGCGACAACCCCCAACCAACCAGCTGAGCGGCTTCCGCAGGTGTTCGGCGATGACGCAATTGATCGATCATGAGGTGCTTGTAGCCAGCCACTTGAGTGAAGAAGTCGACCGCCTTACCGTTGCGCGCGTCGGTGAGCAGCGGTCGCGCGGCAGCCAGTTGTTCTTCCGTCACCGCCAGGAAGCGACCAGGAACTTTGGCGGTGGCAACGCGCAGTTCCGAGTGGGGCTGAGCTGCTCGCGGGATGATGGTTAGGTCAGGCAGAGCTTGCTGAATGGTAGCGCCTAATGCTTGGCCAATCTCGGCCGTCTTATTGCGCACCTTGCTGGCAGGATTCACATGATTGATGTCGCCGCAGCACCCTAGTCCGAAGAGGGAAATCACATCGGGTCCCAGCTTGTGACGCACCGCCTGTTCAATGAATGCCGGATAATCAGCACTCCACTGCGTCCCGCCCACGGTATCGAGGTGCAGAGCGAAATTTGAGAGGACCGCCAATGGCTTCTGCGACTCGACGTCCTGCAGGGCGACGAGCTGAATGAGAGGATCGATCGGGCCAGCGGCGCGGACGACTTCAGGATTCTCAAGACTCATCCAGGTCCGCTGACTACCATCACGCATGACAAATCGACGATTAAAGGAAACGGCGGTTTCTTGTCGAATGGCTCCCGCCCGTAGCTCCACCGGTCGCGTGCGTTCATTCGCCGTGAGGATCACTTGGCTCAGGCGGTCAATCAGCTTCGCGGCGTAGCGCGACGCATCCCGCTCGGCGACCGGCTTCTCCAGGTACTGATAGAGATCCTTGAAGTAATCGGGAGCGGTGTGCGAATGCGAGCCTGTGAGAATGATCTGCGATTCGGGAACATTTACCGCCCGAGCAACTCGGCGGCGTACCTCCATTACTAAATCGGTCGCGATGCCGGTGAGGTCACAGCAGACGATGACGACCGCAGTTTCGGGCGGTGGAGACTCCGAAGCGCGAGCGGGCTTGGTACGCAAGACTAACGCTCGGGCTTTGAGGGGATCGATCGTGCCGGTTGCCAGTCGCTCGTGATAGTAACCGGAGATCGGATATTTTTCGGGCGGCGTGATGTCAATTTCAGCCACTCCCGCCCAAATCCAAGTTTGCTCGGGAGGAGGAACTGCGTGGGCCGAGCGGCCACTGCCGGTGACACCGACGAGCGTGCCGACGAGCATGGCGAAAAACAGCAGATGGGTCGCACGATGAAAACGCATGGATCCTGCTCCTGTGGTCTTAAGACAGTTTTTCCAACTTGGTGACGCGGCCTGTGCCCACCCATTCAGCGACGAAAATGCTGCCGTCGTGACCGAAACAGGCATCGTGCGGATGCACAAACTTGCCGGCTTGCCATTTTGACTGATCGCCGCGAATCTGCCCACCATCCTTGCCCGTGACGCGGGCTACGTCATCGCCTAGTCGAGCGACGACTTCGTTCTTTTCATTGAGTAGCGTAAGGCGGGCATGCAGTTCTGGAATCACCAGCAGGTTCTTCCAGGTTTCAGCATTGGCGGGAAGGCCATAGCCCTTTAACGTCTGCTGATACTTGCCATCGAGGCTGAATGTTTGCAGCGTGTTGTGCGCTCGATCGCAAACGACGATCGCCGGTTCACGCCCCGCGCGACGATCGACCCAGAGTCCATGCGGAGTGTTGAACTTTCCTTCACCATTGCCAGCTCCGCCAAAGCACGAGAGCCATTGGCCATTTTTGTCATAGCGATGAATGACGAAAGCGCCGTAGCCATCGGCGAGCAGGAAACCGCCATCCTCCATCCAAGCGAAATTGGTCGGCATAAAGCGATCGCGTCCCCACTGACCAGTGGGCTTCTTATCTTCATCGACCGCGTAGACGCCGGAGTCCATGGGTGCATACTGCTGCCAGATCTTTTCACCTTTGAGCGTCATCTTTGCGAACGTTTTGAGATGCTGATAGGCGCAGACGTAGAGAAACTCTTCGCCGCCTTCTTCGCGAATCTCGATGCCATGCCCACCACCTTGAAATTGGCTGCCGAACGAGCGGACGTAACGGCCTTGAGGATCGAAGACAAAGATCGACGGATGATCCTTGAGATTGGCACGTCCTTCGTGAATGACATAGACGTTGCCGGCCTTGTCGACAGCGACGTTATGGGTGGTCTGCCACGAGAATTCCGCTGGCAGTTGCGGCCAATCATGGCGCACGCGAAAGCGATGCTCGCCCTCTCCCACAATCAGCTCGCCGTCAGTCTTGGAAGCGGTGAGGATGGTGGGGGCGGCGAGCAGCGCGGTACCAGCGGCGGCGGTGGTAGCGAGGAATTGGCGGCGGGAGGTCGCGGGGGCGGTCTTCATGCGGGGTACTCCAAAGGACCAAGGAGGTGAGGAGGTGGAAGCTGGGGTAAACGAGACGTTCCAGCCCGATTTGCGGGGCGCATTATCAGCGTCCCAGCGCCTGAAAATCAATCCACTCGGAGCGGTCGACGCAAAACTTGTAGTCGGCCAGGTTCACGATACGCGGAAATTCAGCGCGAGCGGGCGTGGGAATTCGCGAAAGCCGCGCAGTTTTGGCAACCTACAGAGACCAGGTAAGCCGATAGATGAGACGATTCATTCTGGGTAGGTGGCGGGATCCCGAGCGATTGGTGTCGTCGCGAATGAACCGGCCTGACAGAATTTCATCACTGGGTGATTGATTTCCACACTCAGCGCTGGCATAGTGAGCAAATTCGATAATTTAATGGCGTGATTTTGAGAGATTTGTGTCAACCATGATCGCGGATGAGCGGCGCGGACGGTTGCTGGAGCTGGTGCGACAGCAAGGGTTCGCTACTTTGCCCGACTTAGCAGCTCGACTGCAGGTTTCCGAATCGACGGTACGCCGTGATTTGGACTTGTTGGAGGAGGCGGGGTCGGCCAAGCGGACGCATGGCGGGGTGTTTTACACCGGTCCGTCCCCGAAGATTGTGCATTTTGACCAGCGACAGTCCGCCAACTGGGAAAAGAAACGGCAGATTGCACGGGCTGCCGCGCGACTTATTGAGGACAACGACACGTTGCTCATGGACGGGGGGAGTACGACTTACGAACTGGCGCAGCTGCTGGTGGGGCGTCCGCTGCAGGTGGTGACGAACTCCCTGCCGGTCGCGAATTTGTTCACTTCGACAGACGCTGCGGATCTGGTGTTTATCGGTGGCTACATTCATACGCGGACGGGTGTTTCCCTGGGGCCGTATGCGGATCGCATGCTCGGTGAACTGACCGCTCGGCGGGCCGTCCTGAGCGTGGCGGGGATTAATGAGCGGGGCTATTTCAACAGCCATTTGCTCTTGGTGGAGACCGAGCGGGGGATGATGCGGGCGGCGGATGAAGTGATCGTGGTCGCGGACAGTACGAAGTTTGGCCGCACAAGTTTGGCGCTGGTGGATGAACTCAGCGCCGCCGACGTGCTGGTGACGGACAGTGATTTACCGGTGGAGTGGCAGCAGCGATTAGCGGCGGCGGGCGTCCAGGTTGTGATGGCCGAGGCGGGCAGCGGTGCCGTCGCCGAGCCACCTCTTGAAACTCACCTTTGAAGGCAAGAAGAGATCTCTGAGTATGGCAGGCAATTTTGATCGATCGACGATTGAGCGGATTGTGCGCGAGATCGTATTTGCGGGGGGAGCGAGCGGTGGTTTGGCGGGTGCGCCCGTGGCAGGGACGGGGGCTGGCGGTGCGCCCTATATCCCCAATCTCACCGTCAGCATTTCGGCTCGTCATTGCCATTTGACGGATGAGCATGTGGAGATTCTGTTTGGCTCGGGTGCCAAGTTAACTCCCGGCAAGCCGCTTTATCAGGACGGCTTTTATGCGGCGGAAGAGACGGTGATGGTGGTTGGTCCGCGGCGGCGGATGTTACCGACCGTGCGCGTCTTAGGACCAACTCGACCGCACAGTCAGGTGGAGTTGGCATTTACGGATTCGATTTCACTGGGGATTGATGCACCGGTACGACATAGCGGCCAGATTGATGGCACGCCGGGCTGTGTCCTCGTCGGCCCCAAGGGCGTGGTGGAATTAACTCGGGGTGTCATTCGTGCGGCGCGACATGTGCACATGAACCACCAGGATGCCGCGTACTACGGCGTGAAGAACGGCGACTTCATGAAACTGCGAGTGCAAGCCCATCAGTGTTCGGTGGTATTCGAGGATTTGCTGGTGCGTGCCGATGCGACCAGCAAGCTGGAAGTTCACATTGATACGGACGAGGGAAATTCTTGCTGGCTGGACGGAGCGACCAAGGTGGAGATTTTTAAACAAGATCCTCCCTGTGGCTGCTCCACGAAGCATCAGCATTAACGTGCCTGGCCAGGGCTGGAACTGGCTGAGCGGCGAGCGCCCGGGGTGACGCTGGTCACGCG
Source organism: Pirellulaceae bacterium (assembly GCA_044235425.1). Classification (GTDB taxonomy): domain Bacteria; phylum Planctomycetota; class Planctomycetia; order Pirellulales; family Pirellulaceae; genus JBJSXJ01. The sequence continues at coordinate 109,499 of JBIIHW010000011.1, read as the reverse complement.
CTGCGTGTCGTCGATCGACAACGATTGGGGATGGTTGTTTTATTTTTAGCGTGGAGAGATTTCATCATGGCAAAGACGATGGAAGCGCTCGGCATGATCGAAACCAAGGGATTCATTTCCTTGGTGGAAGCGACCGACGCGATGTTGAAAGCGGCGAACGTCCAGTTCGTGGGCTGGGACAAAGTGGGAAGCGGCTTGGTGTCGGCGTTCGTTACGGGTGACGTAGCGGCCGTTAAGGCAGCGACCGATGCGGGTGCTGCGGCGGCGGGTCGCGTGGGCGAGGTGGTGAGCGTGCAGGTCATTCCGCGTCCACATGAGGACCTGGCGATCGTGCTGCCGCCGCCGATCAAGCGTGGTGGTGCACCGCGCAAGGGTTCGGGCGAAGAGTAAGCCGACGAAGAACGTGAACCTAACGTGAAGCAGAACAGAAGGAAGGATAGATCAATGTTAAGTGCAATTGGATTGATTGAGACCAAGGGCTTGGTCGGATTGGTGGAAGCCACCGATGCGATGGCGAAAGCTGCAAATGTGAAGATCGAACGCCGGATCGGCATTGGCGGCGCGCTGGTAACAACGATTGTCAGCGGGGATGTGGGCAGCGTGCGGGCCGCGGTGGAAGCCGGTGCACAAGCGGCTCAGGCCGCCGGTGAACTTGTCGGCAGCCATGTCATTCCTCGACCAGCGGAAGGCTTGATGGACGCGTTCTTGTCGTAAACGCGACGGGAGCGAGGGCCGAGCAAGCAGACCAAGCGGGGATAAGACCATGAAGATCCTGGTCGCGAATTTAGGTTCCACCAGTTTCAAGTACCGGCTTTTCGACATGCACGACGAGCGTCAATTGGCGCGCGGCGGAATTGAGCGAATCGGTTCGGCGGAAAGTCGTTGTTTCGTGGAGATTGGTTCTTGGCGACAAGAACTGGTGGCCCACGTTCCCGACCATGCCGTCGCCGTACGCCAGTGCCTGGACCAACTCACCGACTCGCAGCACGGCTGTCTGCGCGAGGCAGCAGAGGTTGCGGCGATCGGATTCAAAGCGGTCCATGGTGGACGAGTGAGTGGTGTGCAGCGCGTGACCGCCGACGTATTGGCAGCGATGGAAGAGATGAGTTCGGTCGCACCCGCTCATAATCCTCCGTATATCAATGCGATGCGATTGCTGGCGGAGAAGCTGCCCGACATTCCCCTGGTGGCCGCCTTTGAAACCGGTTTCCATGCGACCGCTCCAGACTATCTGAAGTACTATCCGATTCCCTATGAATGGGCGGAAAAGTTTCAGGTGCGTCGCTGGGGGTTTCATGGTGCCAGCCACCGCTTTATCGCTCAGCGGATCGCTCAACTGCTGGGCCGCGCGGATCTCAAGGTCATTTCCTGTCACCTCGGCGGATCCAATAGCTTGTGTGCGATTCGGGGCCTGGAGAGTGTGGGGACGACGATGGGGATGAGTCCTCAATCAGGGCTGCCTCACAACAATCGAGTGGGCGATTTCGATCCCTTCGCGCTGCCGGTCATCATGCGGGGAACGGGGCAGAGTCTTGAGCAGGTGCTGGACCAGCTGGCAGAACGGAGCGGACTGCTGGGGCTTAGCGGCGTCAGTGGTGATATTCGCGATTTGGAAGAAGCTGCCGACAAGGGCCATGCTCGCGCACAACTCGCACTCGATGTCTTCGCGGCCGAAATCCGTCGACATCTGGGTGGCTTGCTCGCGGAACTCAACGGTGCCGATGCGATCGTCTTCACCGGTGGGATTGGTGAAAACGCCTGGCGAGTGCGTTCAGCCGTCGTTGGCCAACTGGATAATCTCGGCATCTCGCTTGATGAAACCCGCAACTCGACCGCTCGCGGCGAAGGTCCCATTCAGGCGGCGACAAGCCGTACGCAAATCTGGATTGTGCCAACCAATGAGGAACTGATTGTTGCGCGGCAGTCGCTGGCCGTGCTCACCGCCCCTTAGGACAACCAACCATGTTTCTCGCCAAAGTCGCCGGTTCACTGGTCTCGACACAAAAAGTTGACTCCATGGTCGGCTTTAAACTGCTGATCGTAGAACCGTTTCGACTGGAGCCCAATGAGCGTCAAAGCTTAGTGACCACGGGACGAACGTTCGTCGCCGTCGACACGTTAGGCGCGGGCGAAGGTGACTTCGTCTTGCTGACGCAAGGCTCCAGCGCGCGACTCACCCCCGAAACCAAGAATCTGCCGATCGATGCTGTCGTCATCGGCATCGTCGATCAAGTGCATGTCGCACAACTCTGCGTTTACCATCGAGATCCGGTGTAACAAGTTATGTCATTGACCATCAACGAAGATCTGATTCGCAACGTTGTTTCGCAGGTGCTGGCTCAGGTGGGCCGAGCACCGGTGGTGGCTGGTACACGTTTTACCGGCCGCTATGGTGTGTTCACCTGTGTGGATGAAGCCGTCGCTGCCGCTCGCGACGCCTTCGAACAACTCTCGGAACGCACGCTCGAGGATCGTCGACGAGTGATTGAGATCATCCGTCGTCTGGCGATTGAACACTGTGTGGAACTGGGGACGATGGAGATGAACGAGACCAAGATTGGTCGACTCGTTCATAAAATTGAAAAGCTCAAAACGTTGGGCTTGCGCACTCCTGGTGTGGAGTTCATGCGCAGTGAGGTATTCAGCGGTGATCATGGTTTGGCGGTGATCGAACATGCACCGTTTGGTGTGATTGGCGCCATCACTCCCGTGACGCACTCCCTGCCCACGCTTACCGGCAATGCCATCAGCATGATCGCCGGTGGCAACACGATCGTGGTGAATCCGCATCCCAGCGGCAAGAAAGTGGCCGCCGAGGGCGTGCGGCGCTACAACGAAGCGATTTACCGAGAAGTGGGCATCGACAATTTAATTACGATCATCGCCGAGCCCACGCTGGAATCGGCAGCCGCCATTTTCAAGCATCGCGGCATCGCACTGATCTGCGTCACGGGTGGTCCTGCAGTCGCTCGCGCCGCACTCAATAGCGGCAAGCGCGCCATCGTAGCTGGCCCCGGAAACCCTCCGGTCGTGGTCGACGAAACAGCCGATCTCGATCGAGCGGCGGCGAACATCATTACCGGCGCTTCCTTCGACAACAATCTGCTCTGTATCGCGGAAAAGGAAGTCTTCGTCGTCAATGCGGTATTTGATCGCATGCTCCAAGCGATGGAACGTGCGGGAGCGGTCCGACTTTCCAGTCGCGAAGCCGACACCCTCACTCGCCGTGCCATCCTTCCGGTGGGCGAAGGGGAACATAAACATGACGCTCCGTCGAAGGAATTCTTGGGGCAAGATGCCGCCGTGCTCGCCCGGGGTGCCGACCGTTCCGTGCCGGGGTCCGTCGAACTGCTGTTTGCGGAAACCGACTACGGCAATCCGTTTGTGGGAGTAGAACAGATGATGCCCTTCGTTCCGTTCGTGCGAGTGCGCGATGTGGACGAGGCGATCGAGAAGGCAAAAGAGGCGGAGCATGGATTCCGTCACACCAGCATCATTCACTCGCATGATGTTCGCAACATGACCCGTATGGGTCGGATCATGGACACGACACTGTTCGTGAAGAACGGTCCTTGTATGGCCGCTCTGGGCCTGGGTGGCGAAGGCTACCTGTCGTTTTCGATCGCGGGCCCGACCGGTGAAGGGGTTACCACCCCGCTGACGTTCACGCGCGAACGTCGTTGTTCCATGATCGACGACCTGCGCATCCTGGGCAAACCGCGTTCCTAACAAAGCTTTGTTCGCACCCGATCCCGTCGTTTCCATCACTCGTTTTTTTACTACTCGTTTTCATCACGTACCAAACCATGCAACTAGCGCGCGTCCTCGGCCATACGACGGCCACCGTCAAGCACGAGTCGCTGGTGGGCCAAAAACTGCTCATCGCGCAGCCGCTGCTGGCCGACGGACAGTCACCCGACGGTGACCCACTGATCCTGATCGATGCGGTCGGAGCGGGGGCCGGAGAACTGGTCATGATTTCCAGTGATGGGCGCTTTGTGCGTGAGCGGCTGAAGGTCGAAAGCGCCCCGGCGCGGTGGAGCGCCATCGGGGCGATTGATTCCTAAGGATTCCTTTCCGTACTTTTTTGTGAACTGCTTTCCATCATGATCGACGCCACGCATCTCGACGCTCTCGTGCAAGCCATCGCCCAGGCGATCGGCAGCCAGCTGGCGTCGTCGTCGAGTGTCAGTGGGGCGGGGCAGGGGACGGCACTGAATCAGCACCAGCCAAGCGCGCCCGCGTCGAGTCGGCCGCTGGCCGAAACGGTATCAACAGTGCCCGGTACAGCGATCCGCCGACTTGGTGAGGGCGGCGTGGTCGGTGTACTGCCAGCAACCCCGAGTAGTCCCGCACCGAGTAGTCCCGCACCGAGTAGTCCCGCACCGAGTAGTCCCGTTGCCGATACGACTGGGAGTGGTACGGGGAGCCCGGAGCTGGCCGCTTGGAAACTCGACCAGCGACTGATCACTCAAGCAACTCTGCAAGGGCGACTGGCCGGTATCCGGCAGTTGATCGTGCCGTCCAAGGCCGTGGTCACGCCCACGGCACTCGATCTCTTGCGCAAACAGGGAATCGAGCTTCAGCGCGACTCGAACACGGACGCCTTGCTGGGGGGTGCCGCGGCGAGTTTGCCGACTGCAGTGGGTCGCAGCGGCAAAAAAACGTTGGAAGGTAGCGCGTCTGCAAGGCTGGGTACGCTGTATGTTCATGGCGATGATCCGGCGGTGCCACAGCGGAATTGGCAATCGATCTGGCCGCGGGATCGCTGGCTAGTCGAATCGCTGGTTGCCTGTCCGCTGCCGCAAGCCATTGCCGAATTGGCGGCCGTCCTGAGCAGCAGTGGTCGACTGGGGATCTTATTATCGAGCGAGCCGGATGCGGCGGTGTGGCTGGCCAATCGGCAGACCACCTTGCGAGCGACCATGGCGGGGACGGTGGATGCGGTGCGTACGGCGGTGCAGTCGATCGGCGCCAACCTCCTGATTATCGCTCCGCAGCGTACCCCCGCTTATTCCTCGCGTGCGATCGTGCGTCAGTTTTTAGCGGATGGGCCCCGAATCTGTCCGCAGCGGTGGGCGAGTGTGGATAAACAGACAGTCGGCGCGGCACCGCGAGCAGGAGTATAGACGATGCGTATTGGCGAAGTCGTGGGAACCGTAACGCTCAATCGCTGCCATCCATCCTTTGTTGGAGCTCGGCTGCGAATGGTCGTGCCGTTGTCCTTGAGTGAACTAACAACGACGGGACCGCGAGCTGCGGAATCGATCGTGGTGTGGGATGAGCTGGGAGCGGGCCTGGGCGATCGAATCGCGATCAGCGAGGGTCCCGAAGCAGCTCAGCCGTTTCGTCCGCAAGTTAAGGCCGTCGATGCGTACGCTGCGGCCATATTGGATCAAATTCATATTGTAACCAAGAAGAGCTAAATCATGGCGATTGTCAACGCGCACAAGATCAAGCAAGACATTTGTGAAATTGGCCGACGTCTCTACAACAAAGGCTTCGCGGCCGCCAATGATGGCAACATCACGGTGCGGATCGGCGACAACGAGGTGCTCTGTACACCCACGATGCACTCGAAGGGGTTCCTCGTTCCCGATGATATCTCCCTGGTCGATATGACGGGCAAGCAACTGGCAGGACGCAAGAAGCGGTCTAGCGAGGCGCTTTTGCATCTGGAAATTTACAAGCAGCGGCCAGACATCAAGAGCGTCGTCCACTGTCATCCGCCGCATGCTACCGCCTTCGCAGTCGCCCGCGAACCGATTCCGCAATGTGTGCTTCCCGAAGTAGAAGTTTTCCTCGGCGATGTCCCGATCACCCGTTATGAAACTCCCGGTGGCCAGGCCTTTGCCGACACGATTCTGCCATTTGTCTCGAAGACCAATGTGATCATCCTGGCGAATCACGGCACGGTGAGTTATGGGGAAGATGTGGAGAAGGCTTACTGGTGGACAGAAATCCTGGATGCCTATTGCCGTATTCTGATGCTCGCCAAAGATCTCGGCCGCGTGCATTATTTCAATGAACAAAAGGAGCGCGAGCTGCTGGAGCTCAAACAGAAATGGGGCTGGTCGGATCCTCGCAATACGGAAGAATACAAGAACTGTGATATCTGCGCGAATGATGTTTTCCGTGACAGCTGGCAATCGGCGGGAGTGGAGCGAAAAGCATTTCCCGCACCGCCGACGATGAGCCCCAAAGGGGCCGCAGCGGCGCCTCCTGCGAGTGGTGTTAGTGGTGGCAGCAGCGCTGCCAAGGCCGGCGCCGCTTCCGCTGCAGCTGGAGCACTCGATCAAGAGGCACTCGTGAAACTGATCACGGACCGAGTGCTCGCCGCCCTCCAAGCAGGACAACGATGAACCAGTTCGAAGAGCATGACGGGCGGGAGGCAGCTGCGCGTCGGGAGGGAGTTGTCGATGAAGCGCGGCAGCGCCGTATCGACCTGCTCAATGAAACTCACGCGTTTCCCACCACGGTGCTCTTCAAAGTCATCGGCACGAACGATCCTCAGTTTATCCTTGCGGTCTTAGAAGCGATTCGCGAGGTCTTGGAACTAGCGGAGCACCCCAGCCATCAGCTGCGCGAGGCGCGAGGGGGCCGACACATCGCCATTTCACTCGAACCGCCGGTGCAGCACGCCGAGCAGGTCTTGAACGTCTACGCTCGACTTAGTCTGGTCGAGGGCGTGGTGATGATGCTGTAGGGTCCGCAGTGCGGGCGAATTCGCTCAACTTCTTTCCCAAACTGCCCAAGCTACCACGACTGGGCAGAACAATCGGAATTCACGGTACGCTTTGCCGTTCTTACTCAACTTGCACGGTAGGCAATTCCGATACTACCCACACGGATGATACTCGTGGTCGCCTTGCGCGACAGGAAACCTTTACCGGACCGCGAACGCCAGAGGTCGAAAAAACATGTCGAGGACAAAGCTTATTGTGTGTCTGGCGGTTGCCTTGGTGGCGGGATTAATTGCCGCCGAGGCCCGTTCACAGACCTTCCAACCGTTTATTGATCCGGATTACTTTCATCCGGATCTGCAATTCTTCGCGCCGGCCGAACTCACTGAGTACGGTGGCGAACCGACACCGAACACGGGATGGTTCGGCTCGTTTGATCGTGTCTGGACCTATGTGTCTCGACCGCGCAACGAGCAGTCTTACACAGACGGCGACTACACCTATGGGTATCGCTGGGAGCTGGGTTACATGACCGAGCGCAACCATGGGTGGAGTGCGTCGTTCATGCAGATTCAGGGGCCCAATGCGGCCAATGTGGTGCGGCAGGAACGCATCAATCGCTATGTCGAACCGGACACCGGCAACAATAATGGTGGCGGTAATGGCGGCGGAAATGGCGGAACGGGTGCGCAAGCTCCTACCTTTCCGGCCACGGATCGTAACGATGGTGTCACGGGCGAACGCACCTATGATCTGGTTAACAGCTTGAATTACGGCCGCCTGAACGCCTTCGACATCAACAAGACGTTCCGCCTCGAGCCGCTGCACCGCGGCAGCATCATGGAACCTTACTTTGGGATGCGCTTGAATCAGTTCCGCGATCGCACTCGACGTGACGTCTACGATCGCTTCACGGATGAGGGTGATCCGGTGCCGGTGCTGCCTGATCCCAACGTCGCACTCGATGACGCCGTCCTCGAACGACTGTCGGAAAACCTCTGGCAGGTCACCAACAACATGGTGGGTGGTCAACTCGGTCTGCGTTGGTACACCGAACGATCACGCTGGACTCTGGATAGTGACTTCCGCGTCTTCGCCATGCAGAACTTCCAGTCGCTCAGCTTCCAGAACTACACGACGACTACGTTGTATGACGGAGCCGGTACGGGTTCGGAAGTGCTGCTCGAACTGAAGGGCAATCAGCGTCAGGACAGCCACAACTCGGAGTTCGTCTACGGTTTCCAGGTACGAGCCCAAGCGGCCTACTCGGTCACTCGCGACTTCCAATTGCGAGCGGGCTTGGACTTGACCGACTACGCTCGCGGCGTTGGCCGAGGCAACAACTTCACTCGCCTGGATGAAGATCTGTTGCTGGTGGGCCTGACCTTCGGCGTCACGCTCAACCGGTAACGTCGAATAGACTAGAGACCATCGTGTCTCGCAATCGAACGCTCGCGGTATCATCCGAACCGACGGCGTAGCACGAAGCCCGAAGTTGGCTCAGCCAGCTTCGGGCTTTTTCGTTGGGTCGTGGGTAGGCACGGTGGCAAGGAGGAAGAGCTGTGCACGAGGATGCCGGCGAGGTGGGAGAGGAGGGGGGAGGCGCGGACGGAGACACAGGGTAGGAGGGGAATTGGGCACGGAGCCGCGGGGGAATTGCGCACGCGGACGCGGGGAATTGGAGGTTACGCACGGAGAGGCGGGGGGGCACGGAGAGGGAGCGCGTGCGGCGGCGAGCTTAGCCGGCCAGTTGTTAGCCGGCCAGTTGTTAGCCGGACAGTTGTTAGCCGGACAGTTGTTAGCCAGGCCAGTTGGTTCGCTGGTTAGCCAGGCAGTTGGTTCGCTGGTTAGCTGGTTAGCTGGTTAGCTGGTTAGCTGGTTAGTTGGTTCGCTGGTTAGCTGGTTAGTCGGCGCAGTTCGTTGGCGAGCAGGTCGACGGTTTTGCGAATTTGGGCTTCGGTGTGTTTGGCGGTGATGAAGAAACGCAGACGAGCCTTTTCTTCTTCGACGGCTGGGTAGAGGATTGGCTGAACGTTGATACCGCGTTCAAACATGGCGCGGGACAGACGGAGGGCGAGCGCGGAGTTGCCGAGGATGACGGGGATGATGGGTGTCCCGTCGCTCCAGCCGGTATTCAATCCGCGCTGTTTGGCCAGTTCCAGGAAGAGCCGGGAGCGTTGTTGGAGCCGCACGACTCGCTGCGGTTCCTCGCGGAGCAGTCGCAGCGCCGCGAGGGCGGCGGCTGCGTTACTGGGAGGCAACCCGCAGCTATAAACGAATCCGGGAGTGGTGTACTTCAGGTATTCGATCAATTCCCGTCGCCCAGCGATGTAACCGCCGCAGCTGCCCAGTGCTTTGCTCAGGGTTCCCATCCATAAGTCGACTCGTTCGGCTTCCAGACCGAAGTGCTCGCTCATGCCGCGACCGGATCGTCCCATGGTACCCATGGAGTGCGCTTCGTCGACAAAGAGCAGTGCTTTATGACGCTCCTTAATCTCCACAAATCGTGGCAGATCGGAGTAGTCACCATCCATGCTGTAGACACCTTCAATCGCAATCATCACTCGACGATATTCATGCCGGACTTCGCGCAACACTTCATCGAGAGCGCGCCAGTCATTGTGAGGAAAGGGACGGCGACGCGCACCCGAGAGGATGCAACCTTGAATGATGCTGTTATGCGCGAGTGAATCGTGCAGAATGAGGTCACCGGGGCCGGTGAGGTGTCCCAGGGTGGTTTCGTTGGTGGAGTGACCGCCGACGAAGACAACCGAATCTTGAACTCCAATGTATTCAGCGATGGACTGTTCGAGTTGCCGGTGGACCGGCTTTTCGCCGGAGACGAGGCGGCTGGCGGAGACGCTGGTTCCGAACTGGTCAACCGCCTGTTTGGCAGCTGCGGAGACGATTGGGTCACCGGACATGCCGAGGTAATTGTAAGTTGCCCAGCTGATCAATTCGCGGCCACCGATGAAGGTTGTATCCGCCGTCACTCGTTCGTGCACGCTGAAGTAGGGGTTGGGAACGCCGGTGGCGTCGAGCAGGCCCATGGTCTGTTTCAGCCGCAGGTATTCGGGCATCAGGGCGAAGTCGTAGCATTCGGCAGGAATCTCTTTGGAGGCCGAACCGGCGGCCTGTTTGGCCAGTTCACGATTCAATCGGGGCTCGGTGCCCATGTGAGTCTGAATAGCGGCCGCTACTTCGCCGCATGTTTCAATCGACGACAAGACGCTTTCTGGGAATCTTCCACCGAAGGTTTCTTCCAACGTGCTGGCAATCTGCACTCGTTCGAGCGAGTCGAGTCCCAGATCGGTAACGATGTTGGTGGAGAAAGCGAGCTCGCGGGCCCGTTCCTTGGCGACGGCGCGCACATGGTCGAACACGACTGCGAGCACTTTCGGATCGACGGAGCTTTCGGCTGCCGCATCGCTACCGGTGGCGGAACCGCCGGTGTTTCCGAGTGTGGCCGCATCGCCGGTATCCCAGACAAACCACTGATCGACAACATGCAGACGTCCCGCCAGGAAGTCCTCGCGGCAGGCATGCCGCTGAATTTTGCCGCTGGAGGTTTTGGGGATCGAGCCAAAGCGTACGAGGACGACGCCATCGGGCGGCAAATCATGTTCCGCGGCCACATTGCGACGGATGGCCTGAATGACATCCTTCCAATCTTTATGTCGCGCGCGTTCCACTTCCGAAACGACGATTAACCGTTCCCGTCCCTGCATATCGACAGCGAAGGCACCGACCGCACCAGCTTGCAAGCGGTTATCGGAACGTTCGACAGTCATTTCGATATCTTGTGGATAACGATTCACGCCGCGGACGATAATGAGGTCCTTGAGTCGTCCGGTGACGTAGAGCTGTTTGTCCTTGATAAAGCCGAGGTCACCCGTGCGCAAAAAGGGGCCTCGTCCATCGCGCAGCCGCGCTTCGAATGTCGCTCGAGAAATGTCCGGCTTGTTCCAGTAGCCGCCACCCACACTGGGACTCTGCACCCAGATCTCGCCCACCTGGTAATCTGGCAGTCGGTCAAAAGATTCGGGATCAACGACGATCACCTCTTCGCCCGGCAAAATATTTCCGCAGCTGACCAGCACGCGAGCGGCGGCATGTTCCCGAGCCACAGGCACCACTCGATGCTCATCCAAGGCTCGTCCGTCCAGCGACATCGTGATCGGAGCTTCGTTTTTGTAACAGCCGGTAACGATGAGGGTAGTTTCGGCCATGCCGTAGCAGGGCAGGAAGGCATCGTAGCGGAAGCCGACGGCCGCGAATTTACGTGCGAATTCGTCCAGCGTACCGGAGCGAATTGGTTCGGCGCCGTTGTACGCCACCTCCCAGCGACTTAAATCCAGCCCTTCCATTTCTTCTTCGGTGACCTTCTGCACGCAAAGATCGTAGGCAAAGTTGGGCCCACCGCTGATCGTCACGCCATATTTTGAGATGCCCTTGAGCCAGCGGACGGGTTTCTGCAAAAAGGTCATCGGGGACATAAGAACATTTGGCCGGCCGCAGAAGAGTGGCTTGAGGATGCCACCGACCAAGCCCATGTCGTGATAGAGCGGCAACCACGACAACCCCATGCCGCTGCGCGTCGTTTGGAAACAACTCCAAATCAACATGGCGTTTTCAATCAAGCTACGATGCGACAGCATGACGCCCTTCGGCGTTCCGGTGGAACCGGACGTGTACTGCAGCACCGCGATCTGTTTGGGATCGATATCCGGGGGACTCCAGCCGTCACCCTCGCTGGCGGGAATCAAGTCGGTGGCGATCCAGTTGAGCTTTTGCAGGTTGGGCGTACCCTGCAGCAGCCCCTCACTCATCCGCTCCGTGACATCGCGCACGGTGAGTACGACGCGGGCATCGCAGTCATCCGAAATCGTCTGGATCCGCTCCATGTTGCGGTTCTTACGCGGCGGATAGGCCGGCACCGCCATCGCTCCGGCGTACAAGCAGCCGAAGAAGCCAGCGACAAAATCAAGTCCCGGGGGATAGAGCAGCATGGCGCGTTCGCCGCGCATACCCAGTGCCGAAAGCTGCGAACCGATCGCTCGAGCGCGACGATCCAGTTCCGAATACAACAACCGTCCCTCTTCCACCTCGCCGTCGGAAAACGCAAACGCAAGCCCGTTTGGCTGCTGCTGCGCCCAGTAGCGGAGTACATCGATTAAGTTCGTCCGTGGAGGAGAATAGGGAGTGAGATAGCGATCAAGATTCACCGTCGAGTCACCCTTCGACTGAGCCGAATTAAAGACCAACTTCCGTGCCCCGACCTGCCGCATCGCCAATCCGTCGGCGGGCAAGCCAGGGAGTCTGTGGCCGTAATGTACCCAAGTTTGCCAATTAGGGAAATTGCAGCTGTTCAACTACTCGGCTCGCTTTGGCAATCTTTGCCGATCGTTCGGCAACTTTTGCCGGTCGACTGCCAACCACCCCACTTGGACTCTCCTCGATCCCGCATTTCGCAAACCATAATTCACTGTGGGAACACTACTTAAAGCAATTTCTCAGACAGAAAGCGAGTTCGACGGCGGTAATTGGCACGGATTCTGCATCACTCCCTCAACATCTCATCGGATGGTTTCTCACGCGAATTTCTCGCCTTCAAAGGAGTGTTTGCCATGTTAGTTCTTTCTCGACAGTCGTCTCAAACGATTCGCATCAATGACCAAATTGTGATCACGATCTTGCGAGTGAAAGGGCGGTCCGTGCAGGTGGGAATTGAAGCTCCACCGGAAATGCGAATCCTGCGCGGCGAACTTATCCAGCGGGCTTTAGCGGAATCGCTGCCCGCAAAGACGCTGCCCGCAAAGACGCTGCTTGAGTGCGAGGCTGCCAGCGACCAGCAAGCCTCCAGCGAGACGCCGGTGATCGACGTCTGGGAAGACTTCGCTGCCCTCTGCATGGCGGACGGCGACGTCACCGCCTCCTTCATCGATCCGGACGAAAACGAGGAGTTGCCGTTCGAGTCGCAGCAAGCCCGCGAGTCGCAGCAAGCCCGCGAGCTGCCGCAAGCCCGCGTTCTACCGCTACGACGACTCGAACGCCGCTTTCCGATGGGCGTTATTCGCCCGGCCGCTCAGCGATAACCGGACGGATGGCCTACGGGCCCGCAGTTGCCGGTTCGGAACGGCGGAGCCGTGGCATTCTTCGGTGCGGGCGGCGTTCCGAAACGGTGGAGCCGTGGCATATCGCGGGTACGGGCGGCGGTTCGGAACGGCGGAGCCGTGGCATTCGATAGCCAGGCGTGTAAACGCCTGGAACGTGCGCCCGATAAAAAACCTCCGGAATCGCGGAGCGATGACATTGGCTCCGCCTTGGCCAGTCCCGCTCGACGCCACACCAATGCCACGGCTCCGCCGTTCCGATTTTTTATACAAATCGAGAAGAGCGGGCCGTGCCGAGTACCAGGGACTCACGCCACCTGGCTATCCAATGCCATCGCTCCGCGATTTCGGAGGCATCGTTTGCGGAGCCGTGGTATATCGTGGGTGCGGGCGTGCGACATGTCGGTCAGCTCTCCCGTCGGTCAGCTCTCCGAGCTGACATGCACCCGAGATAAACGTTGCCACTAGCTTCACGCTCAACGGCTCGGAGAGCCGTGCGACATGTCGGTCAGCTCTCCCGTCGGTCAGCTCTCCCGTCGGTCAGCTCTCCCGTCGGTCAGCTCTCCGAGCTGACATGCACCCGAGATAAACGTTGCCACTAGCTTCACGCTCAACGGCTCGGAGAGCCGTGCGACATGTCGGCTCGCTGCACGATGCGACACGTTAGCTCCCGACCCGACCTTGTGTCGGGCGAAGCAGTGACTTCCTTGGTTACTCCGGAACGGCGGAGCCGTGGCATTCGATAGCCAGGCGTGTAAACGCCTGGACTCACCCCACAAACACGTTTTGTGAATCGCGGAGCGATGACATTGGCTCCGCCTTGGCCAGTCCCGCTCGACGCCACACCAATGCCACGGCTCCGCCGTTCCGATTATTTTTATACAAATCGAGAAGAGCGGGCCGTGCCGAGTACCAGGGGCTCACGCCACCTGGCTATCGAATGCCATCGCTCCGCGATTTCGGAGGCCTCGTTTGCGGAGCCGTGGCACATCGCCGGTGTGGGCGGCGGTTCGAAACGGTGGAGCCGTGGCACATCGCGGGTACGGCCGGCAGTCCGATTTTTTTCATTTCGTGCCGAGGTCCAGGGGCTGACGCCACCTGGCTATCCAATGCCATCGCTCCGCGATTTCGGAGGCGTCATTCGCGGAGCCGTGGCACATCGCCGGTGCCGCCGCCGTTCCGAAACGGCGTTGCCGTGGGCTGGTATGTGGCTGCCCCTCCGGGGCGTCGGACAATGCGAGCTTCGGAATCAACTCGCCAAATCCGCATTGGGTTGTTCCACCGAATGCAGCGAGTAGACCATCATTCACTACTCACGGCTTAACGTTGCCGCATCAGCCCGTGTGTCGGGCGAAGCGATGACTTCCGCACCTACGGGACGTTCAAGTTCCTGGAGATGTTCGAGCAAGATGCGGCGTACTTCGAGTGTGGAGCGGGGATGGCGGTGGACCTGCACATGGTCCGCCGCCACTACCAACTCTGATTCACTGTCGGCCAGCTGTGCACTGGTGAAACTGACGACGCCATCCCCCGGCTGTGAGGGCAGAATGGAACTTTGGGGTGTGAGGCCGATGATGGTGTGGTAGCGCACATCGGCAGCTCGTTGGGCTTCGGCGAGGAATTTAAAAATCGACGCCTGCGACGACAAGGAATCAATGCTCGTCGTGGTCGTGAGCAGTTCCGGATCGCGAAAGTACGACGGGTTGTCGCGCAGCAGTTGCTCGCCGGTGGAAACCATCATGCCGGGTAAGCGGATCAGTTTTCGAGCCAGCCAGCGGGTGTAGTCATTGGCATAATCACTGCCTTTGTGCGGCGTGCCAATCGTGATCACTCGGCGAATCATCGGCTGGGGTTCAAAGTAAATGAGATTGCGCATTTTTTGCCGAGTGGCGTCGTCGGCCTTGAGATTTTCAAAGGGCTGGTCGGTGAGCAGTTGCCACATGGAATCGCCGCCGTAGATGGTCTGCATGTACGAGACGAGACCTCCCATGCTGTGCCCCACGAGCACGGTATGGGGTAACCCGGTTCGTTCAGGCTGAGGGGCAACGGTGTGCTGGAGTTCCGCCAGATCGGCGCGTAACTTAGCGGCGGAAACCCAAAATGGTTGTCCGGTGGGATAGAGGTAGAACCAGAACTGGTAATGATCACGAACTTCAGGCAATGCCCGCAGGTCGTTGAACATCTCCATCCAAGTCATCGGACTGGACCATAATCCATGCACCATAATCACCGGGATTTTATGAGGCGAATAGGGTTCCAGCATGTAGATCCCTTCGAGGGGATCGGTCGCCATCGGGGAGATCAGGCCGAGGGTGGCGAGCGCCTGAGGCTCGATGTCCAGATGGTCCAGGTGATACCCGAGGGCTACGCTCAGGTCTGTTTCCAGGGGCACCAATCGCCCGGCGACGGGTAGTTCTTGCACCGTGAGTGGATCGTGAAGCTCGAGTACAAAGCGGCGTTTCCGCGGAGTCTCATCTTCGTCGGCGGGTTCCGGTTCGAGTTCCCGCGGCCCGCGCAGAAAGGCGGTCATCGCGTAGCAAAGGCCTTTCGGGTAGTACTTAGCGGCCGGATTATCCCGAGCGATTGGCTTTCCCACGCCGATCATCGGCACGCCCAGTCCGTAGGTGTGGTACTGATTGCTGAGTCCTTTGACCTCATAGTCCGACGCAAACTCCAGTTTTTCCAGCTCATCCGCACGCCACGCGCCCTTAAGTTCGATGGCTAGCTCTACTTCACCCCGTTTGGTTTCGATGCGTTCAATGACGCCCGGGCGCAGCCGGCCATTCTTTTTCAGCAACCGCAGAACCGCTTCCAGGGCGCCGTTGTACAGATCACATACTTGACGAAACTGGGGATCGTAGGGATTTCGAAACGGATCCACTTCGGAATCGAAGAGATAGCGGTAGGCGTGTCCCAAAGCGTGGCAGTAGTAATCAAACGCCGAGTCGGCATGCCCCAGTTCGAGCGCCCGCTGACCACTCACATAGGCCAGTTCGGCGTAGGAATAGATTTTTTCCGGTGTTGGCTCGCTGGCAATTTCTCGTTGTAAACTCGCCAACGCCACGGGCGGATTGGATTTACTGGGCTTCGCCAAGTCATAGCGTCGCAGCAATTGCTCGGTGCGCGGAGTTGGTTTGGGGCCGCTCCACGACAGCAGATTCAGGGGATCAGCGAGCGGATTCTTAGGCACGCGACGCACTTGCACGTAGTTCGTCGACGCGCAGCCGGCCAGCATCACCAGACCAGTAATCACAGCCAGCAGCAGGGACGCCTGTCTTGACGACCAGCGCGCAAGGACCAACATTCGTGGCTCAGCCACCGCACGTTGCCTTCGTCGACGAGCTGCCATTTGATCGTCCAAAATCGCCCTCTTCCCACAGCACTTTCCTCAGGACGGCGATGCTCCAGCGTCCGCTGCCGCGCATCGCCACTCTTCAGCGGGGCGAACAGTACGTCGCCGCGGACGCCAGCGTCAAGAGCAAAAGGGTGTATCCCGAGACCGTCAGGCCCGCGTCAGACCGTCAGACCGTCAGACCGTGGCGGTCATTTTGGAAACACAAATCAACGGCACGAAAAAAACATTAAACTCAGGTCACCCGCTGGAATCACTGGCGATCCATGCCGGAACAAGGGCGAACCAGCGTGGAACTTAGGTCCGAGCCGTAGACGAGGAAACTGCGATGGCGACGTCGAATTCAAAAGAGTCCGTAGCGCGATCGTCGGATTGGATGCAGGTGGTAGATGCCATCCATTGGCCACCCGCGAACGAAGCGGTCCGCGCGCAACTTCTCGAGGCGTACGCTTCGGGAGCTTGGGGACGCTACGCCGGTCCCTACGCTGAACAATTGGAAACACTTCTCGCCCAGCGCCACCAGATGGCACACGCCAGCGTCTGTTCATCGGGAACCATCGCCGTCGAACTCGCTTTGCGCGGAGTGGGCGTCAGGGCGGGAGACGAGGTTATTCTGGCCGGGTACGACTTCCCAGGGAATTTTCGCGCCATCGAGGCGATTGGAGCACTACCGGTACTCATCGATCTCGAAGCCGACTCCTGGTGCTTGTCGCCGGCTCAATTAGAAGACGCCCGGAGCCCCGTAACTCGCGCGGTGATCGTGTCACATCTGCACGGCACACTGGCCGACATGCGTACCATTTGTGAGTGGGGCGAACGGTGGGGCATCGCCATCGTGGAAGATGCCTGCCAGACGCCCGGTGCCACGATTCAAGGACGGCCAGCGGGCAGCTGGGGAGCTGCCAGCGTGTTGAGCTTTGGCGGCAGTAAACTGCTCACCGCTGGTCGCGGTGGCGCAGTTTTGACGCGCGACGCACAGCTCCATCAGCGAATCAAAGTCTGGTGCGATCGCGGAAACCTCGCCTTCCCTCTCAGCGAATTACAAGCCGCAGTCCTCTTGCCCCAATGGGAGCAACTGGACTCTCAAAATGCGATACGACGGCAGGCGGTCGCGCAATTGCGGGCTGAAAACTTCCCCGGGTTGCAGCTCCTGACAACTCAGCACGACCGGGGAGAGCCGAGTTATTACAAGCTGGGTTGGCTGCCAAATAACGAGTCCGAGGAGCGGTTCAGTCGCGAAGCGTGGCTGGCGAGACTCTGGAAATCACGCCTGCCGTTCGATGCTGGTTTTCGCGGCTTCGCCACTCGTAGTGCCCGCCGCTGTCGTCAGCCGACGGAGCTGAAGTATGCCCGTCGCGCGGCGACTGAAACGATCCTGCTCCACCATCCCGTGCTACTGGCAAGTCGCTCGATTCTGAAAGCCTTCATCACCGAGTTGCAACGCGCCGTGAGCGAGTCGTGAGGACGCGCTCGCGGCCGACCGATAGGCTGACAGCGGGCCGGCACCCGTGCTAGCAGATCCTGCCGCACTGCCCCCAGCACTCGACACCAAGCTCGAAACCGCCGCTGCTACGGTGAGTCGGTGGGACGTGGCCGTGCGATTACCCCGAGCCGACAGCCGTTCGCGTTCCTCCTGTGGTAACTCGGCACGAATAATGTGCATCGACTCCGGAGCTTCAATCGCCAGCGTCACTCGATTGCCAGCAATCTTGGAAACGACGACCGTAACTTGATCGCCAATCAGCACACGGTCTCCCACCTTGCGACTTAAGACTAACATTGGATCCCTCCTTGGGAGGCTGAATTCGCCTGCCAAAAAAGCTGTCATGGACCACCAACGCAACAACCATCCGTGGATGCAATCAACATGCCAATCATGGCGAGATAGAGAAACTTGAGCGTATTCCCGAATATTTAGTCGAAATATCACGTCCAATTTCTGCTTTTCAGCCGAGCATTACAAATCGATAGCAGCGATCGCTATCAGTCGCTCGAGGACCGAGATGTCTCATTTTGTGACAGAAAATCGCGTTTTGAGTGCGAAAGTGTCGCAGTTGCGGCAGGACTATTCTGGTTACAATCTGGCCGTCGGCGGACAGCGCCTTGCCGTTCAGCCGGCGGACATACTGTTTTAGTTTTAGTTCCAGGCCGAGGACGGCCTTTCGTAGGAGATTTGGTCATGCACACGGCGTCGCAACCCGCCCTCTTCCCACGCATCTGGCTGAAGCTGTTTTGTCTGCTATTGGTGGGTGGCGCGACAACCAGCGCTCGAGCGGCACCGCCGACCGCTGAGCAACGTGCCATGTGGAGTAGCCAGCTGGCGGCAGCCGACCGAGCGGGCGACGAAAAGCTCCTGGAGCAGATTGCGGGAGAGTGGCTGGCGGAGGAACCAACGGCTCCTGATCCCTATTACTGGCGTGGTCGCAGCCGATTTCGTCGTGGGGAAATCGCCGCCTCGGTCAAAGACTTTGATCGCCTCGTCGAACTCGCTCCCCGGCGCGAGCCCTCGCAGTGGGAGCGCGGCATTGCACTGTACTATGCCGGTGAATTTGCTCGGGGTGCCAAGCAGTTCGAACTGTATCAGACCTACGATAACCGGGACGTCGAAAATTCGGTGTGGCGATATCTCTGTCTGGCGCGGGATGAGGGCGTAGCGAAAGCTCGCGCTACCATGCTGCCCATCGAAGGTGATCGGCGGGTGCCGATGATGACCATCTACGAACTTTATCGCGGCCAAAAGCAGCCCGAGGATGTGCTGCGGGATGCCCAGTCCGGCGAGCCGCCGCCTGAGATCCTGGCCGGCCGCCTGTTTTACGCTCACCTGTACCTCGGCCTGTTCTTCGAAGCTCAGGGCGATGCCGCACAGGCTCGCAAATACCTGACGCTTGCTGCCGATAAAGCTCTGCGGACCAAACCTGGCGTGAACTCCTACATGTGGTCCGTGGCCGACGTCCACGCCCAGCGTCTAGCAAAGCAAAAATAACCGCGCAGGACACGACCAGTTATTTTCATTCGACTCATGCTCAGACTCGGTGACCTCTGCGTTTCACAATTCCAAAACTTCTGAAAAGCTGGTCAGGAATGGCCGTCAGAGACGAAAAACAGCAGACAGGTGGCGTGTCATCACGGCTTGAGGCCTGAGATTTTTTGAGGCCTGAGATTTTTTGGAGCCGGGTGTGGGTGTCCAGCGGCGACTGTCACTAAAACCAGCCGCTGGCGTTGCGGCTTCATCAGCGGCCACTGTCATCTGCCGAGTTAGGACAGTCGCAGTTCGAGTGGAAAATCGCTCAGGAGTACTACTCCATCCGCGGTCACCAGGTAGTTATTTTCGAGCCGCATGCCGGCGCGTAACTCCGGCGCGTAGAGGCCCGGCTCGACCGTAAACGTGTCCCCAATTTCAAAGTAATCATCCCAATTGGGATTCAAATGGGGCGCTTCGTGCGGGAACAGACCGATGCCGTGTCCCAGATGGTGATTGAATACGCCATGAGGAGACTGATCGAGGATGGCCTGAGCTTGCTGGAAGAGTTGTCGAGCGGAGACGCCGGGGCGGACCGTACGCTGGACCAGGTCGAAGACAGGCTGAATGGCGTCCCAGGCCCGCTGCTGCTCGACACTCACCTCCGTCACGGCCAGCGTACGACAGGTGTCGGCGAAGTAGCCACGAAAGGCGGGGCCGAGGTCGAGGATGTAGAGTTCGCCGGCGGCGGCTTGTCGGCCGGAGCGTGGGCTGCCGCCTCGCGAGCCACACTGAAAATCATTCCCGGTGCCGGTCAGTGGTTCGTCTAGGAATCGCACGGCGGTCGCTTGGAGTTCCACAAACATTTCCACTTCGGACAGTCCGGGCCGCAGGATGCGGCGGGCGGTTTCATACATGGCGCCGGTGGCCGCGATGGCATGTCTTTGCCGAGCGATCTCGTCTGGATCTTTGCGACGTCGCAGACGATAAAGCAGCGGTTCCAGGTCGACCAATTCGACATCCAGCGGCCCCTGGAAATAGCGCCCGAACGTCGAAAACTCCACCCCCACTCGCCGCACTGGGGGCCGCTGGCCGAGTGCATCCAGCAAGACGGCCGTTGATGCTTGGCGCTGGTCATTTCGCAGTGTGGAAAGATGTTTGGCAGGGTAGGGCAAGAGTGTCGTGGCGGCCGTCTCTCCCTGCCAGCGTTCGGGAACGACCAGCAGGGACTCGCCATCCGGACGCAGGGCCGCCACGGGCTGAAACAGCCCACTGAAGCGCGGCCCCATCAGCCACTGAATATGTTCGGCCTGCGTCACCACGATTAGATCCACGTCCCGGGCGGGCTCTGCGAGCCCCAGCGAGGCGGGGTTTTGGATGGCTTGCCACAAACGAGCTTGACGATTGCGACAAGCCGCGACATCGGTGTCAAAAATAGACATAAACGAAAATCAGTTGAGAAGCGAACGGAACCAGTTCGAGATGCAGAATCCACGGGTTATGGAATGTAGCCGCCCGCTGGCCGCGAGGAAAGCATTCACCATCTTTTCGTCATTCGGTGAATGCCGTACAGTTTGCTAAATGAGAACGATTGCCATTGGTGACATCCACGGCTGCTCCTTGGCGCTGTCCGTGCTGCTGGAACAAATCCGCCCCGCGCGGGAGGACCGAATCATTTTTCTGGGTGACTATGTCGATCGCGGTGCGAACAGTCGCAACGTGATCGAACAGATTCTATCCCTGCAACAGCACTGCGAAGTTATCACCCTGCTTGGCAACCATGAAGTGCTGCTGCAAAGTGCTCGCGAATCTCCGGAGCCCAACGATTTCTGGCTGCAGCAATGCGGCGGTAACGAGACGCTCATCAGCTACGGCGGCAGTTTTGCCGACATCCCCGAATCGCACTGGGAGTTCGTGCGGAATTGTCGGCGGTACTATGAGACGGAACGTCATTTCTTTGTGCATGCCAACTATGTCCCCGATCAGCCCATCGCCGAACAGCCCGAGCAGATGGCGTTGTGGCAGCATCTGACGACGTTTACTCCGATGGAGCACCAATCGGGAAAAATCGCAGTCGTCGGCCACACGCCTCAGCGCACAGGCAACATCTTAAACATCGGCCACCTGATTTGCCTGGACACCGGCTGCTTTCTTGGTGGCTGGCTCACGGCACTCGACATTGAATCTGGGCAAGTTTGGCAAGTGAGCAAATATGGTGAAGTTCGCTCGCTGGCTGCTGAGAATCCTTGATCATCTGGTCAACTCCCAAATTCATCGGACTTGTCTGTTTAACCAAGTGCGATTCGTTTTTTTCGGGAAGCACGCGCAAAAAAATTGCTGCTTTCGCGCTGTCGCGATAGGGTAGCAAAAGTCGTCATCCGGGTTCGCCCTGGCAAAATGCGTTAAGACGCGAAGTCTGGCGAAACTTATCTAGCAGCGACGCAGGATCGCGTCACATAGTCGGCTAGTCTTGCCAGTAAAACTCGACGTAACCCTACCCGGCGACCGATGGAGAGTGAGAGAACGTTGTTTTCGTACCGAGCCATCGTTGGATGGCAGGTTGGAGTTTACCCCGTACCGGCTTCAATCTCATTTGCGATTGAGGGACTGATTGATCATGAGCACGACCAACGGCCGTTTCCGCCCGAGCATTCAAGAACGTCTACGTCGTCGTCAACAGCGGCGGCTCTTTTCGGAAACACTCGAAACCCGCTCGATGATGGCGGCAGATGCCAATCCCTGGCATAACCCGAGCTTCCCGGGAGACGTGGACCTCGATCAATCGCTCACTCCACTCGACGCCTTGGTGGTCATCAATGACCTGAACAGCGTGGGTCCGCGTCTGCTCGCCTCGGCACAAACGGCCAGTGGCACGGGCGCCGGACTCGTTGCCGGTGGTGAAGCCGAATCAGCCGCCTACAAACTCGACGTGAACAACGACAGCTGGATCACACCGCAAGATGCTTTGCGGCTGATCAACTTGCTCAACGGCGAAGGCGAGACGGGCAATTTGGTGGCCCTGACGCTGACCGCCGTCAAACTGGACGGGACGGCGCTGCCGGTGGTCAATGGCACACCGAGCGTGCAGGTGGGCCAGAAGTTCCTCATCCGTACCTCGGCCCAGGATTTGCGCACCGCCCCGTCGGGCGTAGCTGCAGCCTACCTCGATATCCTCTATGACTCGTCAACGGTAAGCGTCGACCGACGCGAGAATCAGCTGATCACCATCAACGGTGCTCCCGAGACTGGCGCGTTCAAGCTGACGCTACGGAACCCCTCGACGAGTGCGACGGAGACGACGACGGATATTGATTTCGATGCGAGCAATCCCGCCGGCACGCGCACCGCAATTCTAAATAAGTTGGTCGCTTTGAACATGGTTGATCCAGGTGAAGTGGTGGTGGAATCACCGCCCAAGTCCCTGTCGAACCTTGACGAGACCTACAATTTTGTCGTCCGTTTTGGTGGCAAGTTCGCCAACACTAACGTGCAGGAAATGCTCACGACGTCGACGTCGCTGGCCGTTTCCGTCACGCAGCTCAGCGGTACCTCGACCACGAGCCCCACCGACTTCTTGCGGTCGTTCTCGTTTGCGCCCCGTTACCGGGACACGATTCGCGCGGAGGACGGAGATGGCACTAATACGAACATCATCAACGAGGCAGGGGCTGCGGACTTCGTGACCTCCAGCGGTACGAATCGTCAAGTATTTGACTTTCAAGTGACTGCCACGGGGCCGGGCACGGCCACGTTTACGGGCGATCCGTCGGATACCGTGGCCGGCAAAGTGCTGCTCCACGGGATCAACACCGCCATCCCCAGCGAACAGATTCTGTTTAACAGTGTGACCGTGAATGTGCTTCAGGCCGTGGTGGCCACGAATGATTCGGCAACGGTGGCCGAGGATACCACGAGTGGTGTCACGATTGACGTGCTGGCCAATGACCTGCTGAATCAGGGCGGTACGAAGCAGATTATCGGCGCCTATCCGCAAACGGTGACCGGTGGTTCGGTACGACTGGACAATCGCGGTACGAACACGCCTGCCGATGACCGCTTGATCTTTACCCCGGCTGCAAACTTCTTTGGTTCCACATCATTCGCGTACACGATGGGCGATGGTCAGGGGAATACTGCGACAGCCACGGTCAATGTGACGGTCACACCCGTCAATGACGCTCCCGTGAACTCCATTCCGACCGCCCAGACAATCAATGAAGACTCCGTACTCACCTTCAGCGGTGCGACGGCATTTTCGGTGAGCGACATCGATGCGGACACGGCGAACATCAGCGTCTCGCTCACCGCCACCAATGGTGTGTTGCAACTTACCTCGGACAGTCCGACCGGCGTGACGGTGGTGGGCAACAATTCCACCAGCCTGCAACTCAGCGGCTCGCAAACAAACATCACGGCCGCTTTGGCGGGCATGACCTACACGCCGAATGCCAATTTCCCGTCGTCGGGCACAACGGGCACGGCTACCATCGTGATGGTGTCCAGCGACCTGGGAAATACTGGTTTGAACGGGGCACCTGTGCTCACCGATACCGACACGCTCACCATTACCGTGCGAGCGGTGAATGACGCGCCGCAGAATATTGTGCCCGGTGCTCAAAGCACGACGGAAGAGACCTCGCTGACGTTCTCGAACGCCAACGGCAATCGCATTCAGACCAGCGATATCGATGCGGGCACTTCTTCGATTCGCGTCACCTTGTCGTTAACGCCCGCGACGGCCGGTATTTTGACGCTCAGTGCCGCGGCACAGGGTGCTCAAATCACGGGTAATGGTTCGACGAGCGTCACGATCAACGGTTCGCTCACGTCGATCAACAATACGCTTAGCAATGGCTTGGTTTACGCTCCTCGTAAAGATGCCAATCCGCTCAACAATTTCATTGGCACCGCCACGATTACGATGGTCACCAATGACCTCGGAGCCACCGGTTTTACCAGTACCCCGCTGACGGACACGGATACGATCACCGTGGACGTGAAGCCGAAAGTGCGTCCCGTGGCCTTCGCCGATAGTTTCACCGTCGTCGAAGACTCGACCGATATGGCGACCGCCAATCAATTCAACGTGCTGGTAAACGACGTACCGAACGCCGGTGCCACCCTCGTGCTGAAGTCCTTCACCCAGCCGGCCACTGGAACGGGAACGGTCACGCGAGTGGGCGACCTTTTGAACTTCGTACCAGCGGCTGATTTCAACGGCTCGACATCCTTCACCTACACGATTAATGACTCCTCGGAAGGTACCGCCAACGGTGGCCTCGACTCGACAGCCACGGTGAGCATTACGGTGTCCGAAGTGAATGATGCACCGACGGCCGATCCGGATACGGTGGCAGCGAACGAAGGCTCGGTGAAATTGATTTCGACCAGCACGTTAACGCTCAACGACAGCAAGGGCCCAGCGAACGAAAACGGTCAGACGCTCACGGTTACGCTGCCCAGCGGCACGACGGCCAAGGGAGGAACGGTGACCATCAATGGCAGTCAGATCACGTACACTCCGCCCGCCTTCTTGAACGATCTGAATGGTGGTCCGGATTCATTTACGTATCAGATCACGGATAATGGCACGACGGGCGGTGTACCCGCCCCGCTGTCGTCGACGGCCACGGTCACGATCAACTTGGCACCCGTCAACGATGCTCCGATCGCCACGGCGGATACCGCCACGACTGCCGAAGACTCGGCGGTAACGATTTCTGCCGCAACACTCGCCGGCAATGACCTGCCGGGACCAGCGGGCGCGACAGACGAGTCGAACCAAACGCTGACGATTCTCAGCGTCTCGCCTACTTCCACCCAGGGTGGCACGGTGCAGCTCACCGGTGGCGTGATTACTTACACACCGAAGGCGAGTTTCTTTGGCACCGATACGTTCACCTATGAAGTGCAGGACAACGGCCAGAGCGGCTCGCCCGCGGCCAACGATTTCAAGACCGCGACGGGGACCGTGACGGTTACGGTCACGGAAGTAAACAATCAACCGACGGCCAACAATGTTGACGTAATTGCGGTGAAAAATGGCGGAGCGGTCACCTATCCCGCTAGCTTACTCACCGCGAACGACATCGCCGGTCCCGCGAATGAATCGAATCAAAAGCTAACGATCATCGCTGTCGGCAGCGCCAGCAACGGGAGCGTGCAGCTCGTCAATGGCGCGGTGGTGTACACCCCTAATACCGGCTACGAAGGTCCAGACTCCTTCACTTACACGATTCAGGATGACGGGACGACCAATGGAGTTCCCACGCCTTTGACGTCGCAAGCCACGGTGAACGTGAGCGTGCTGAACTTCGTGCCCGTGACGGTTTCCGGCTATGTTTACACCGACCTGAACAACGACGGCATCCGCGGCAGCAATGAAACTCCGCTCGCCGGCATCGATGTGACGATCACGGGTTTCAATGCCGTGACCAGTCAAACGATTGCTCCCCGCACGGTGACGACGAACCGCGATGGTTTCTACCAGTTTGAGGGACTGGCACCGGGCGAGTATCTCATTCGCCAGGCTCAGCCAGCCAACATGGTTGACGGCCGAGAGACGGGCGGTGGCCCAATTACCGTCAACTCGAATGACGTCTTCCGTTTTGCTCAGACGCTGAACGAAAACATCAACGCCTCACAGCACGTCTATACGGAAAACAATTTTGGCGAACGCAGCTTGAGTTCCGCGTTCTTGTCGATGAACAACCTGCTCGCGTCGACCGCCACGAAGCTGAATGGCACCACCGAAACTTTGCGTGGTATCCTGTTCTCCTTCCAAGACACGGCCAATCAGGATTTGGATTGGTACAGTTTCCGCGATGGTTGGACGGGCTACAGCCTGAGCTCGTTCACGTTGGCTGCCGACCGGCAGTCGGCGGTATTGCGAGTGCGAGACGCATCGAACCGCATCTTCCAAACCACCATTAGCATGAATTCCGCTCGCCTTCGTAATCAAATCGATACGACTGGTCGAGTGGTGAGCTATGTGGTGGGTGGCTTCAACGACTTCATCTTCAACCAAGTGGCGCAGGGCACCGGGGAAGGGGAGCGGGCTGAAGGAGAAGGGCCAAGTGTCGAGGAGTCTGGGACGGCGGAGATGCTTGCCGCAGCCCTGGGTGGTGGCGGTGACAACTACGCTGCCGCCGTGGATGCGGCACTGGCCGCAGCCCTGTCTTAATCACTCTTGGTAGGGTCAGTCGGCAGAGCTATCATGCTGCGGCATGAACTCTGCCGCCCTCGATCCTGACTCCGTCGCGCGTGAACCTGCAGCAACTCGCACACGCCCGCCGGAAATTCCCGCTCTGCATGGCCTGCGTTTCCTAGCCGCTTTGCAGCTCTTTCTGTTTCACATCCTGGCCTTTCACAAGATGCCAGGCACGCCGTTTACGTTCGCAATCTTTGATACGCTGCCGCAGCCGGTCCTGAGCCTGATCGAACGCGGCTACTGCTCCACCAGTCTCTTCTTTCTGCTTTCCGGATTCGTTCTTGCCTATCTCTATCTGGACGACGCCGGGCAACCGGTATTAGCGAGCCGAGCATTCTGGCAAGCGCGAGCGGCTCGGATCTATCCGCTGCATTTGCTGCTGCTGGTCGTGGCGGCCCTACCGACCGTCATGATGGCCAACCAGTTCGGCATGACCGCCAGCGATGTGATGGTGAGCGGTCTTCTGAGCGCCGGCCTGCTACAAGCCTGGTCACCGCGCTTTGCACTCAGCTGGAACTTCCCGACTTGGGCTTTGTCATGCGTGGTCTTCTTCTATGCGGTTTTTCCCTGGCTGGCTCCGCGCGTCTCCCGCTGGAACTCGACGAAACGGCGCAACGCCCTAATTCTCTTACCGCTCATGTCACTCATTCCCTCCCTGATTTACCTGGCCAAGCGAGGCTCGGGGCAGCCAGCGCCGCAGGACTGGTGGTCCGAACTCGTGATGCGCAATCCGCTTTTATGGCTACCCCATTTTGTCATGGGGCTGCTCCTGGCGCGAGTATTCCAAGACCGCCAGACAGCGCGGGCAGCGACCGTGCCAAGGGCCGGGCAGCCATGGCTGTCACTCGGCGATCTTGCCGCGGTCGTGATTCTGGGAGTGCAGATACTACCGCAGGAGATACCGGCGGGTTGGCTGGGGGAAACTCCACGGCAGGTGCCGGGGTTTGTGCTGCGTCATGGTTCGCTCGCACCGCTGTATTACCTTGTCGTGTTGGATCTGGCAGCCGGCCGGGGCTCCATCGCGAAATTCTTGGCACTGCGCTTGTGGAAGCCCCTGGGCGATGCCAGCTTTTCCCTCTTCATGTGGCAACTCCCAGGACTCATGCTGTTTCCCGCAATCGCTCCAGCGCTGCAGCTCAGCCCAAGCGGGCAATTGCTGCTGGTCGTACTGGGGACGATCAGTTTGGCTCTTGTGAGCTATCGCTGGATCGAACGTCCACTCGCGCGATACCTTCTCAGTCGCTAAGCACTTCGCGATAGATCCGAGCGATCTTTTCCATACGTCGCTGGAAAGAAAACTTTTCTTCGACACGTTGCCTCGCGGCCAGTCCCATGCTGCGCGCCTGCTCGGGATGGTCCAGCAATTGACGGAGACCACGTTCGAGTGCGGCGGTATCTCCGGGCGCCACGAGCACGCCGCTGCGCTGGTCTTCGACCAACACCGGCACCGCGTTCACGGCAGTCGCTAGGAGCGGAGTGCCGTAAGCCATTGCCTCCAGCACCACGTTGGGCAGGCCCTCCCGAATGCTGCTCAGCGCAAAGATATCGAGTGCCTGATAGAAGGTTTTTGGATCGTGAATATGCCCCAACAGCCGCACATAGCTGCCGCAGTCCAGCTGTTGGATGAGTCGCTCCAGGTCCGGTCGCCAACCTCCTTCACCCGCAATCCAAAGGTACACCGGATAACCCGCTCGACGCAGTGCGACCGTGGCTTCGATGAGTCGATCGAAGGCCTTTTCCGGGGACAGGCGAGCGACCGCTCCGATCAGCACCCCATCGGGCGGTGCGCCCATCTCAACCTTCGCCTGAGCGACTGTCTTGGTGCGCTGATAATCGACCGTGTCGATGGCATTGTAGACCACCTCGCAGCGGTCGGGCGGAACTCCCACCTGCAGACAGACCTCCCGCAGATCATCCGACACACAGATCGATTTGCGGTAGTACTTCAGGCACCATTTATCAATTTTCATATAGAGCGGAATGCGACCGGTCAGGTCGGTCCAGCCGTGCAAGGTCGTCACCAGCTTGAGGCGCGTAAAGCAGCGGACGATCAAACCGAAGACGTTGCTTTTGTAGTCGTGAGCATGCCAGATCGCGACTCGCTCGCGGCGACAAAGCCGAATGAGTTGCCAGAGTCCGCGTAAGTCGAAGGCGCCACGATCCGGTAGAGAAATCAGCTCGGCATTAAGAGCCGCTGCCCGCTCGCGCAGCCGGTCAAAACCGGGATCATGCGGCGGATGCAGATACGCCAGCTTGGCTCGATAACCCAAGGGACCGAGGAATCGCGGCGAATTCAGAATCGTCTTTTCCGGTCCACCACCCGGTCCCGTTACGACGCGAACGTGAAGAACCAAGGGGCAGTCCGCGGCGGGGACATTCACCGGAGGGCCGACTGCGGCCGAGGTCGCAGACACTGCAGCAGCAGAATTCACGGAGCTGAAGTTTTCCGAGTTTGTCATGGGCGATCATCATAGCGATGAACACCCGTGATTTCAGGAATCCCCACCCATCGAAGGGGATTTTCTTCCGCTTAGAAGCGGAAGTTGATCCCCATGCTCATGGCATGCAGCCAGTAGTCGGTGTCACGGAATCCAGGGAAAGCCGGATTCGCCGGTCCCACCAACTGACCACCTTGGAACTGCGTGCCGTTCACCTGATTGTCCAGGTGATCAGCGGCGAGCAGCATCGACGACCAGTAAATAAAGGTGTAGCCCATGGTGAAGTCGAGGCGATCGGTGATTCGCCGAGTCAAGTTGAAGGCGACTTCGGGTACATAGGTTGTCTTGTGGCGACTGTGGAAACCGATGTTGGAGGGTTGAGCCAGCAGGCCACCGGGCATCAGCGTGCTACCGCCAGCCGGATCGATGGCTTGGTTGGTGCCGTTGATCGTGATCGACTGATACGTTTCACCGAAGCTGATTTTGCCCAGGGTGGAGACGGTCCAATAGCCGCGACTACGTTCGTGCCACAAGCCGATCGTACCACCGTTGAATTCGTTGCGAGTGCTGAAGGTGTCTTGCACGATGATCTGCGAATCGATCGGGATCACCGTGCCGGTGCCTTGCGACACTGAGCGAATGGAGAGTCCATTGTCGAGCTGCGTGTAGGTGTAACCGCCGATCAAATCGGTGCGGCTGCAAGAATCTCCGTCGACGTTCACTCGGAACAGCAAATCGCCCGCCAGGAGATCATTGTTTGTGGAAACTCGCAGATTGCCTGTGGTGAGGTTCGGGTATGCGGCGAGGAAGGCGTCGGGAGCATTTACTAGGGGATCCGTGTTGTAAAACGGACGACCGATCACAGGATTGGCGGTGGAGTCCGTCGAGTAGCCGCTGCGATCGCCTTCAACCGCCAGCATCCGCACGACGACGCCCAGCGTATCGGCGCTATCGAGCCATTTGCCGACGGTGATGCGGCCTCCCGAGAGCAGGCGATTGCCAATCTGTTGATCGCCATACAGCAGCGGTGAGCCGGGTAGGACAGGCAGGTCTGGGGCGGTGGAGGTGGTCACGAGCGCCGGCAGACTCGCTCCCTTTTGCCACGTGAACAGATATTCGAAGCCGCCGTACCAGCCGAGTTCGTAGCCGCCGCCGCCGAGGAAGCGATCGATCAGTGTATCGTTGCTGGCACCTTCCATCCCGTGGTAATCAACTGGTTGAATTCCGCCTTGGTCGCCTGGAGCCAGATGCGGAGACTCGAAACCGGGCGGTACCGGCAGCTGTGGGATGGGTGCTGGCCGACCGGGCATGAGTGCACCGGGGGCGCTCGGCACGGGAATGGGCTGACTCCCCCCCGTCGCCGCCACTCGGCGCGATCCATCGTAACCCACCGCGGGCTGAACGGAGCTTGGTCCGGCGGCCAGCGGAGGCAGGAAGGCTTCCGCCGCCACGGCTCGGGTTGGAATGGGCTGAGCCGGTTGCTGTGCCACGAGCATTTCTGCCGGGGAGAGCGCGGCTGCCGCCAGGAACGCCAACTTCTTCCATTTTGCTTTCATGGTCATTACTCGCATCCTTGGACCAACGCGAAATCATTCTCTAACGTGATCGGCCGTCCTAGCCGGTAAAATCGAGCCAATTCGTACAAAAGGACTCGATCTGCGACAAAAACTACCCAAACTAACAGAATCCGCTCGCCAACCCGGGGCATCAGGAAGACGATCGCAGGTAAGCTGTTCCTGTTATGTCGGTTGAGCGGCTTATGGGGATTCAATCCGATTTATCGGGAAATTCATGGTGAGCAGGTCGTTGGCGAATTTCGTTACGTGCCGATAAAGTAAAGACTCTGAAGTTTGCGACAGTTACGGTCCTCAAGGAAGCAGTAGAAATGTCGGGCGGCGTTGGCAAGATTCATGGACTCCCCACCGGTGCGATGGCTCGCGTGCTGGCGCTGGTGGGTGGACCGGTACAACGACGATTAGCGCAGTGGAGTCACTTGCTGCCGCTGGTGGCCGGGCAAGAGCCTGCGTTACGGGCGATGTCGGAGTCCGATTTACGACGTCAAAGCCGCTCGTTGCAGTTTCGTGCCAAGAGTGGCGAGAAGCTGTCGGTCCTATTACCGGAAGCTTACGCTTTGGTGCGGGAGGCGGGTCGTCGAGCGCTCAACATGCGGCATTTCGATGTGCAGATCATCGGTGGCACGGCGCTGTACAACAGCTGCATCGCAGAAATGCAAACGGGCGAAGGAAAAACACTCACCGCCACCTTGCCTCTCTATCTCCACGCACTCGTCGGGAAAGGCGCTCACCTGGCCACGGTCAATGATTACCTGGCCGCTCGTGACGCCGAATGGATGCGGCCCCTCTACGAAATGCTCGGCATGACCGTCGGCATCATTCAAACAGCCGACAAATCCGATCAGCGGCGCAAGGCGTATGCCTGTGACATCACCTACGGCACCGCCAAGGAATTTGGTTTTGATTTCCTGCGTGATCGCTTACTGCTGCGACGCATGGGCCATTCGCAAGACGATTTCGTCGGTGAAACCAGTCAGACTCGGTTTGCTGGTGGAGGTGAAATGCCGGTGCAGCGCGGCGCTCATTTCTGTCTGGTGGATGAAGCGGACAGTATTTTGATCGACGAGGCTCGTACGCCGCTGATCATTGGTTCGTTGGGCGAAAAGATTCGGGAACGAGTGGCGACCAGCTACACCTGGGCCTCGGCCAACTGCGGACGATTCATTGAAGAAGAGCATTACACGTACGATCACGACACGAAGAAGGTGGAGTTAACGGCCGAGGGTCGTCAGCTGTTGCGGTCGATCCCGCAGCCTGAAATTCTCCGCGCCGTGGGACTCATCGATTTGTATGAGTACATGGAGCGCGCGATCAAGGTAAGTCGCGATTTCCTGCTTCACCGGCAATATGTGGTGCGCGACGGTGAGATCGTGATTGTCGACGAATTCACCGGGCGTTTGGCGGAGGGCCGCAAGTGGCGCGACGGAATTCATCAGGCGTTGGAGGCCAAGGAGGGACTGGAAGTCACGGTGCCCACGGGGCAAGCAGCGCGCATTACCGTGCAGGATTTGTTTCTGCGTTATCGGCACCTGGCCGGGATGACAGGAACAGGACGTACCTCAGCGCGGGAGTTTCGTCGCGTCTACCGGATGCATGTGATTCCGGTGCCCACGAATCGGCCACCGCAGCGAATCTACTTGCCCGACCGGGTGTTTGGCACGAGTGACCAGAAGTGGACAGCGGTAGTCGAAGAGGTCCGAGCGATGCATCGGCTCGGTCGACCCGTACTCATCGGTACTCGATCCATCGACAAATCGGAGCATCTCTCGAAGCTGCTGCGGGCGGCCGAAATTGAACATCAAGTGCTGAACGCGAACGAAGTGGCCCGCGAGGCGGACATCGTAACCCTGGCTGGCCAGGCGAGCAAAGTCACGGTGGCGACCAACATGGCGGGACGTGGTACCGACGTGAAATTGGCGGAAGGCGTGCGCGAGCTCGGTGGCATGCATGTCGTCTGCACGGAACTCCATGACGCCGCACGCATTGACCGGCAGTTGGCCGGCCGCTGCGGCCGACAGGGCGATCCCGGTTCCGTACGACAATACCTGTCGCTGGACGACGACATCGTCCTCTCCGCCTATGGACCGCAGAAGGCGGAACGGCTGAAAGAGTTCGGTGAAAAATCGGTGGGCGAGTTGCCGGGGATGGGCAAAATCTTCCGGAAGGCACAGCGAATCGTGGAAGGCCGGCATCTGCGCGACCGCTTTGTGCTGCTGCACCATGAACGCCAGCGGAAAAAAATGCAGATCGAAATGGGCCAAGATCCCTACTTGGATACGGCTGATAGCTGATTTCCGGCAACCAAAATGCGTCCACTCGCGTATAAACCACGCCCGTTTTATTGTCCAAACCTCCGATTGCCGATAGATTTAAGTTACATACCAATAACCGTGGTCGTCAGGACCATTGGTCGTTTCGTCAGCGGCTAGAAAAATACGTCCCAACGTTGCGGCAGCGTCCGCCCTTGGGGTGGGAGAGTTGCATGTCGTCAGATCAATCCGCCGTGAATCAAGACACGATCGAGCAGACAAAACTGCACATTCGCACGCTCGTCGGGGAAATCTCGGAGTTGTCGAAGAGCGACCTGGGGCCGGACCAGTATTACCCGGCGGTCTTGCAGCGTATCGTCAACGCCCTGGCGGCCGTGGGTGGAGCCGTCTGGGTGCAGGCCGAAGGCCAACTTAAGCTCATCTACCAGCAAAACATCAGTGATACGCTCCTGGAGCAGAATGACGATGCCGCTCGTCACCGGCGGCTGCTGGACTACATTGCCGCCAGTCGCCAGGGGCAACTCATCCCGCCCCTGTCGGGCATGTCGGACGAACGAGCGGGTGGCAATCCCACTCGCTACCTGCTGGTGCTGAATCCGCTGCTCGTCGAAGGCACGGTGGAAGGGGTGATCGAAATCTTCCAGCGTCCCGATTCAGCTCCCAACACGCAGCGGGGTTATCTGAAATTCTTGCAGCAGATGTGCGAGCAGATCGCCGAATGGCTCAAATCGCGTAAGCTGCGTCAGGTGAGTGATCGACAGTCGTTGTACGCTCAAGCCGACCAGTTTTCTCGGTTGGTCCATGAGAGCTTGGATTTAATGGAGACGGCCTACACGATCGTCAATGAGGGCCGACGACTCATCGGCTGCGATCGCGTCAGTTTAGCGCTGAAGCGTGGGCGTCACTGCATTGTACAAGCGATCAGCGGCCAGGATTCACTCGATAATCGCTCCAACGTCGTCGTGAAACTGGGGGAACTAGCCACGCGCGTCGTCGGTACCGGTGAGAAGTTTCAGTACTCCGGTTCCACTGCCGACATGCCGCCGCAGCTCGAGGAAGCGGTCCACGACTATGTCGATGAATCCTTCGCCAAGTCGCTCACCGTCTTACCGCTCCGCAAACCAGGCTTGATCGTGGCTGCCAATGAACGCGACAAGCTAAAGGATCCGCGCGATTCGCGCGAGGTGATGGGGGCACTCATCGTCGAACAGATCGATAGTGATCTGCCGCGTGAGGTGCTGGATGCGCGTGTGGACTTGGTGTACGAGCACACGGCCCGCGCCGTATCCAATGCACTCGAGCACAACAATCTGTTTTTGATGCCGGTCTGGCGCACGATCGGTAAAGCCCGCTGGGTGGTGGAAGCTCGCCAGCTCCCCAAAACCTTGTCGATTGGCGGGGCGATCCTGGCGGTCGTGTTAGCACTTTGTTTGATTCCCACCGGTTTCGATCTGCAAGCCAAAGGTAGTTTGCAACCGGTGCTTCAGCGCGATGTATTCGTTACCGAAGCGGGAACGGTTCGGGAACTGCTCGCCAGTGACGGCCAGGCCGTCGCGGAAGGCGCGCCGCTGGTTAAACTCACGAGCGACGACTTGACGCGCGAGATTGAACGTGTCAGTGGAGAGCTCGGAACGTCGATCGAAGAGGAGTCCTCGGTGCAGCGTTCCAAGTTACAGCCGCGCATCAGCGAGGCAGATAAAGTGCGGCTCTCCGGACGGGCAGCGGAGCTGCGTGAGAAGATCAAGAGCTTGGAGCGGCAACTGGAGCTATTGGAATCGAAGCGCGAGAAGCTGACGGTGAAAAGTCCGATTGCGGGCACCGTGGTGCTCTCCTGGGACGTCGAGAAATCGTTGCTGCATCGACCGGTGGAGCGTGGGCAGGTGCTGCTGGCGGTTGCTGACACGACGGAAAACGCCCGCTGGGAAATTGAACTGCACATGCCCGAGCGCCGTATTGGTCACATTCAGCGGGCTCAAAAACTGCTCGACCAACATGCTCTCGAGGTTTCTTACGTGCTGGCTACCGATCCGGGTACTGAGCGGAAGGGGATCGTTAAGAGCATTCATGAGACGACGCAGATGCATGAGGAAGAAGGACACACGGTGCGGATCAAGGTGGAGCTGGATCAAGCGGACTTACCGCCCGAGCTGCGGCCAGGTGCCAGTGTGATTGCACGCGTGCGTGCGGGTCGCAGTTCGATCGCCTACGCGAAGCTGCACGAGGCTTGGGAGTACGTGCAGAAGCTGTGGTTCTCGTGGAGCTGATGTTGGGGGATAGTTGAGTGCTGGTCGGGCGGTGGAATGATTTGCAGACAGAAGGATAGCCAGGCATGAGTGGTACATTAGTTGGTCACGGGTCAAGCACCTCACAATCCGCGCTGCTGCAAGCGGCGAGTCGCCAGCGTCTGCTGCGTCGCGCCCGTCACTGGCTCACAGTGGCCGTGACGACCAGCGGAGTTGCCGTGTCGCTCTGGGCGATCGCTCAGGAGGCACCCACGAAGCCAGCGACCGGCGGCGCATCGTCTCTGCGTTCTGGCGTTCCCACAGCCAAGGCACCGGGCGGCGCCCGCATTTCTCGAGCGGTGGTGCTGGCGATCGAGGACATTCAGGTGCCGGCCAAGCAGGCGGGGGAGTTAGCGGAACTGCACGTGGACGAAGGCACGATTGTCGAGCAAGGGGCCGTGCTGGCACAAATTGACGATGCGGTCGCCAAGGCGAAGAAGGCGACGGCCGAGGCGGAACTGCGCATCGCCAAAGCACAAGCTGCCAGCGATGCCAAGGTGAAAGCAGCGGACGATGTGGCGCGGTACCAGGAAGCGGAATACCAAGTCAACGAAGAGCTGTTTCGACGGAATGTGGTGAGCAACGCGGAGCTGCGTAAATTCAAGGTGCAATTCGAGCGTGCCAAGTCGGAAACCGATGTGGCGCGACTGGAAGATCGAGTGGCGGATTTAACTGAGGAAGGCAAGAACGCACTGCTGGAGCAGACGCAGATTGAGCTGACCAATTTCCAAGTGGTCGCGCGGCTCAAGGAACCGGGTAAAGCGGTGATCGTCGAGGTCGACAAGCATGTGGGGGATTGGGTGCAACTGGGCGAGTCGATCATGCGGATTGTGCGAATGGATGCGGTGCGGGTGCAAGGCTACCTGAATGTGTCCGATTTTTCGCCGCGGGAGGTCGAAGATCAGCCCGTCACGATTGAGGTCTCCGAGACGATTGGAGGCAAAAGTGTGACTCGCAGTGTCACGGCCAAGCTGGACTATGTGAGTCCGGTCATTGAACCGGGTGGGGATTATCGCGTCTGGGCGAAAGTTAAGAATCCTCAGGTCGGCGAGCGGGATTGGCTGCTGCGTCCCGGGTCGAATGTCACCATGACGATCCAAATCAAACCGCTCGCCACCGCCGCCGCGGAGTAACCCGCTCACCACCATGGCAACTTTAGCCGACAGCTTGATCAGCAGTTCGTCACGTGCCGTGCGCTTACGGATGCGTCCCGATCTGATTGCGCGCCAGCATCGCTACCACGGCCGAGTGTTCTGGGTGATCAAGGAACCGGTAGGGCTGAATTACTTTCGCTTTCACGAAGAGGAGTTCGCGATTTTGCGGATGCTGGATGGAGTTTCCAGCATGGAGCAGATCAAAGAGCAATTCGAAGAGGAATTCACTCCTCAAAAAATCACATTCCAGGATTTGCAGCAGTTCATCGGGATGCTGCATCGCAGTGGCCTGGTGATTTCGGATGCGTCGGGACAAGGTCGGCAGCTCAAGCAGCGTGGCGATCAGAAGCGGCGTCAGGAGTTGATGAGTAAGTTTTCCAATCTGTTTTCATTACGATTTCGTGGTATTGATCCCGACCGGCTCCTGAACTGGCTATACCCCCGCACGCGGTGGTTTTACACGACGAGTTTCTTTTTTGTGTGGTTGCTGCTGGGGCTCAGCGCCTTGCTGCTGGTAGGCATTGAATTCGATACGTTCCGTGCCCGCCTTCCCGCCTTTCATCAATTTTTTGCGGCCGAGAATTGGATCTTCCTGGGCGTCACCATGGCGATCGTGAAGATTCTGCACGAATTTGGACACGGTTTATCCTGTAAACATTTCGGTGGTGAAGTTCACGAAATGGGCGCCATGCTACTGGTCTTCACCCCGGCACTGTACTGCAACGTGTCCGACTCCTGGATGTTGCCGAATAAGTATTCGCGCGCGATCATCGGCGCCGCCGGCATGTATGTCGAGATCTTCCTCGCTTCGATTGCCACCTTCCTATGGTGGTTCAGTGAACCAGGCCTGCTCAATCATATCTGTCTGAGCGTGATGTTCATCTGCAGTGTCAGTACGGTAGTTTTCAATGGCAATCCACTGCTGCGATTTGACGGTTACTACATCTTGATGGACTTGTCGGAAATCCCGAACTTACGTCAGAAATCGACCGAGGTCGTAAAGCGTTTCCTAGTCGACTTATGCCTGGGACTGGAGCAGCCGGAAAGTCCCTTCCTGCCACAGAAAAATCGTTTTTTGTTTGGTATGTTCACGATCGCAGCGGTCATTTATCGGTGGCTGGTCGTGTTCTCCATTCTCTATTTCTTGAACCAGGTTTTTGAACCCTACGGCTTGAAGATTGTCGGTCAGATCATTGCCTTTGCCGGTATTGTGGGACTGTTTGTCCAGCCGCTGTGGCAGTTGGGAAAATTCTTTTACACGCCGGGGAGGATGCACAAAGTGAAAATGCCGCGTGTCTATGCCACGGCCGCTACGTTGGCGACCGCGTTGGCTCTGTTCCTGTTTTTGCCGCTACCCTGTCGAGTGACTTGCTCACTGGAAGTTCGCACCACCGATGCCGAGTCGGTGTATGTGGAGGTGCCGGGTGAAGTGGTGCAGTGGGGCGTGAAACCGGGGGATGCTGTCGAAGCCGGCGTGACCTTGGTGAAACTCGCCAATACGGACTTGCAGCGAGAGCTGATCGATCTGGAAGGACAAGTGCACGCGGCGGAAGCTGAAGTTGCCAACTTGGAACGCTTGCGGCAGTATGATCCCACGGCCGGCTTGCAAATCGCCCCGAAACGCGAAACCCTCGACTCGCTGCGCGACCTGCTGCGCGAAAAGCAAGAACAGGCAGCAAAGTTGACAATTCAAGCGCCGATTGCAGGCCGAGTCTTATCGCCTCCCTTACGGCCTAATCCGCGTGGGCAAACCGATCGCTTACCGACCTGGACCGGCTCGCCGTTCGATCCCAAGAATGCACATGCCCATTTCACCCAGTCTGACTTGCTCTGCCAAATCGGTGACCCTCATCGCATGGAAGCTATTCTCGTGGTGGACCAGGCCGATATCGAATTGATTCAAATTGGCGATCGAGTGGATATGCGACTGGATGCCTATCCCGGAAAAATCTTTACCAGCCAAATCACCCAGATCGCTAACAATAAACTCGAAGTCAGCCCGCCATCCCTCGCCGTACAGCACGGCGGTGAATTGGACACTCGCACCGATGCCCAAGGCTTGCAGCGGCCGCTCCACACGTCCTATCAGGTACGTACCGAACCGCTCGAACGCGATGATCTCATCTTTCAACTCGGCATGCGCGGCAAAGGAAAAATTGCGACACCCTGGCGATCCTTGAGCTGGCGCGTGTTTCGTTATCTAAGTCGAACGTTTCATTTTGAACTGTAGTAGGTTCGTGGTTTGTTTACTTGTGAAGGAGTAGGAATGATGTCAACTGATGGTGGGGCAGAAGAAGGAAAGAATCCGGTAGGTACACCCGCAGTGCAGCAGAATGTGCAGATCGACGTCGATGACTCGCACGTCGCCGCCTTATATGCGAATTTTTGTCGAGTAACGGGGTCGCCAGAAGAATTAATCGTCGACTTCGGACTTAACCCGCAGCCGATGGGTGTACCGAAGAGCCCCATTCAGGTTTCTCAGCGTATCGTGATGAATTACTTCACGGCCAAACGCCTGCTCTACGCTCTCTCCATGTCCGTGCAGCGTCACGAGCAAGTCTTTGGGGTGCTGGAAACAGACGTCAATCGCCGCGTGAAGATGCCGCCCAGCTCCTAAATCACCAGGAAAAGGCCATGACCCGGTCTCGGTCGGTGTGCGGTTACAGGTCCCACCGACTGAGCCAGGCGCGACATTAGCCAGGGCAAGAAGTTCATCAAGGCAGTCTGCCGCTCAACCTTCGGCTAGAACGTGACTTACCCCGAGTTGCCACGTTGCTACGGACGGACGTGTTGTCCGGTCACCCGATCGCGATTCTTTTCTCAGCCTTCTGCGGCTGCCGGCGGATCGTGGTCGCTAGCCTTCCACTTCATAGCTCGGCGGTAGGGTTCAATTCGCAAGATGACTTCGCCATGCTGAAAGATACGAACCGTACCGTTGGACTGACTCACCACGACCGCAATCGCGGAGGTGACTTTGGAGATAGCAGCAGCCGCCCAGTGACGTGAACCAAGGCCTTTGGAGAGCGTGAGATCGGCGTGCGCGGCATCGATCAGCTGACAGGCTTTCTCGACGACGCCATCGGGAGAAACGATAAACGCGCCATCCAGCGGGGCAATCTCCTTGACCGCCTCACGTACCCGGGAGTCACGTAGAGTTCGCTCCTTACGACTATATCCTTTCACCGGATCGAAGCCGGCGGGATGAATATATTGCTGCACTCGGCGCGTGTCACCGACGACGAAGAGCGTGCCGACCGGCTTGCCCTCGCGCCCTTCACGTCCAATCTCGATCGCCAAGTCGACGACCGTTTTCACGGTCTCCAGCGGGACGTGCGTGACGATGCGCTGCAGATCGCGAGCGGTCAAACGGCCTAGATGTTCTTCGAGATGAATGAAGCTGACGGAATCCAGTTGGCCTTCTTCAAAGCCACTGTACAGTGCCACGACCGAAGCGCCCGGCACCAATAGTTCTCGCCCCACGCTGGCCAGCAGCGCATGCGTCAGTTTCTCGACCACGGGCGTATCCGCCGAGTCGAGCAGGATCGCAGGCAGTTCCGCCTCACTGGCCCCCTGAATGGCTTCCGCATCGTCAGCGGCGATTAACAGTCGCAAGTCGCCACTGGCGGACTGCAATTCTTCCCAGTCCAGCGGGGATTCGACAAAGATCAGCAGTGCGTCGGCGGAGCGGGACGTTGCGAGTCGTCGCGCGAGCGCAATCATGCTCTGCAGATTGTCATCCAATTTGCTCGCCTTCATGCCCACGTTCCCAGTCAACGTATCCGGACGTTTCTGAACGGTTCAGCGCCAGATCCGCACGGTGCTAACTGGCGGTCCCAAGTCGAGTGGCGATCGTCTGGTAGACAAACGACCCGAAGGGGCCAGCATCGTACGAGTTTTTGCGGCGAGGATCAATGACTTAAAGCATGTTTATCGGCGAGACTGTGATCGAATGATGGTGATCCGATGATGGTGATCCCACCTCGCTGCTTAGCGAATTGTCGTCTCGCGCGGCTGTCGAGCAAAGATCAATTCACGACTTCCAGGTTTGTCACCAAAGCGGCGTTCATTGTAAATCGCCAGGCCATGCAGCGCGTGCCCCCGCGGTCCGACTTCAAATTTGCGTCGCTGCTGCTTGCCCTCGATCAAAGTACGCGTGAGAAAATCAACTGCCTGCAGCACGCGCGGATCATCTAACTGTTCCTTGGGTAAGGAACAAACGAGCCACTCAAGCATGTGCCCCGTCGTCTCCACGCGTCGCGGTGCCTCGCCCCAGTCACCGCGTCCTGCAAACCAATTCGTGCTGAAACTGCCATCTGGATTCTGCAGCTTGAACAGATAGTCGTGATAGTCTTCCACAAACTTTTTGGCTCGTCCCCATTGCCCCTCAAACGACTCTTCCATCTTGAGGCGTTTGTTGACGGCATAACTGAAGCCGGTCATGCGATGAGTGCCACCGCAGGCGGCGCCAATCACCGGCTGTGCCAGCTCTTCCTTGATGAGTCGCTGGATACTCCAATCTTCGCCCAGATCATTTTTCCAAGTCGCATCGGTTTTGAGGTAATGCGATAAAGCAATCAGCTTGAATGTCAACTCGGTTTTCGCGCGGCAGGTTTCCTTTTCCGATTCGATCAAATCCGCCACGGTGAATTCGCGTCCGTCGACGCGTATGGGATAGTCGGGACGAACACGCGACTGGGCCAGCATCGCCAGAAACTGCCCCGGATGCCCCTGCACCCCAGGCCCAATCCGCACTCGCAATTTCCCATCCTCGACGTACATCAAGCGTTGGCCACGGCAGGCACCATTGAAACAGAGCCAACCAATGGCATTCACCTTCCGCTCACCCACGAAAATCTCGGTATCCACTCCATACGAAATCAACACATGCATGATTCCCCACGGACTGTGATCGTTGACCGAAACAGGATCTTGGTAATACAGGTTCAGGCAGCGCCGAATGCGATCGCGTCGAGCCATCGTTTCGACGTTGAGTGGCAATTCGGTCGGCGTCACCAGTGCGCCATCCGAGGAAGGGCCCGTTTCCCCCGGCCGACGTGGAACCGATTTCAGGTCCAGCTGAGGTTCCGCATTGCCGGCAGAATCACGGGGACCGGTGTCTGTGCCGGATTTGTCCTCAATGGCGGCTCGCTCCTCCTCGCCCACTCCCGTGGGAGTGCCATCGGTGGTCGCGGATGCCGGCAACACCTGCTTGTCACTTAATTCCGAGCCACTCGCGGTAGGCTTGTTCTTCTCCGCGGTTGGTGGCGCCTCGGCAGCGGCCGTCGCAAACCAAGCCGCGACTCCCAGTGGGCTCGTTAAAGCTGCAGAAATCAGAGCAGACGACAGAACCGCACGACGAAACTTCTGACGCTTCATGGAAGAACGCTTCCCAGTGAGTGTTTCACGGCCCAGCACAAATGGAGACAGGCGCGTTAACGACGCGACACGGAAAGTGTTATCGGCTGGAATTCGTCACAAATAGAACGCTGATCACAACTCGCACAGAAATTTAGTTCCGCACAAACACCCCAGAACCCCAGAACCACTCAGCCTACCACCACCAACCAACCATGCGTTCGGCCCAACTGGGTTCAGGCCCGGGCTTGGCCTGTCCACCCGCGACAAATTCACGCCACGCTGCGGCGTCGTCGCCATAGTTCTCGCCCGTGATCCGCTTGAGCGATTCGACCGCTCGATATTGCAGAGCGGGACTGGGATCGTCCAGTGCGATGCCGAGTGCCGCGATCGACTCCGGATCACGGAAGTAGCCAAGTTGTCGAGCGGCAGCGACACGCACATCGCCGTCGGTATCGCTGTTGAGAATGCGTGCCAAGGCCTCACGCGCTTCATTTCCGCCGCGGTATCGCCAGGCCAGACAGCTGGCCGTTCGCACTTCCGCACTCGCATGCTCGGAAAGCAATTTCAGCCCCTCATCTGCCTCGGGGATTTGCAGTCGCCCAAGTGTCCAGGCGGACTGCTGCAGGAGAGCAACATTGGCCTCCTGGCCGAGCTTGGTGGTGATCGTTTGGGCGACTTCACGCCGCCGTTCAGCGGACATTTGGGGGGCTTGTTGGCCCCAAGCCTGAAGCTCTTCTAGCCGCTGATGCATCGTATGCCCATACGCCTCATCCTTCTTCCATTCGTCGCGCAGCGAGGGATTGAAGCGGGCCAAGCCCGCAGGACCGCCAGCGCAGCCCGGCAGGAGAAGAAGTACGAACAGCCCGCTCCAGTTCCTTCCCCCCGCCAACCGGCTTGGTCGAGCGGGAAGGGGAGACGAAGCGGAAGTTAGAAAGTCACTTGGCATATTTTCGCAGGAGAAATCAGTCACCATGAAACCCTCGATGTTAGACCCGCCGGGCGAGACGAACAGCTACTGGCGACTACCCAAGTGGCTCCGCAGCGGCAGCCCGTTTCCTCGGCAGTCCGGCGGACGGTAGCAAAACCAGCTTCTGGGGACCAGATCAATCAGGTTGACCCTTCCGCCAAATCCGGTACTCTGATCGCTGCTATGAATTCCGCACTATTTGTGGAGACCTCCGATGCCCGACCCCGCTCGTCACGCTCAAGATCGCGCTTGGCTGGAATCGATCGCGCGTAAGATTCCTGGTTTCCGTGGATATCTGGAACAGGAGTATCGTCGGGAGAGCGATCATCTCTTGCGGCAAGCACTGGCCGAACAACTGCAAGGAGCCAAAACTCAGTTAGACCAGCTCCTGCGCCGCTTGGTCGACGCCGTCCGACTGGATGATCTGCCAGGCTACGAGCGAGTGCGCGGGCGACTCGATGGGTTCATCAATCAGCTCCGTTCCGCCGAACGGGGTTACAGCGCGGTGTTTGAATTCGTCCGCATTCGCGAGGCGCACTTGGATCAAGTCTATCAAGTGGACAAGGCCCTCGCCGATCAAATTGAGGCCTTTGTGCCGCGGTGTACAGCCGCCGCTCCGGGGCAATCGGCGGCGGATCACGTCACCGAATTGATCGACAAGATCGATGCATTAGAAAAGCAATTCAGTCAACGGTCGCAGATCCTCAAGGGTACGGCCTGACGCGACTCGCCGCTCGCCTTCTTTCACTCTTAAAATTTCAGGGTAATGAGTCATGGTGCGATTAGAAGTCATTGATTTCTTTGATTCGACAGGTCGGACTCTTGTACAGCGAGTTCCCGCGGAAGGCTCGACCGACATTAAGTTGGGTGCCCAGCTGATCGTCCAAGAAAGCCAGGAAGCGGTCTTCTTTCGGGACGGCAAAGCACTCGATACGTTCGGCCCAGGTCGTCATACGCTGACCACCGCCAACGTGCCCTTGATCACTCGCATTCTCACGATTCCTTGGGAACGTTCCCCCTTCCAGGCGCAGGTCTACTTCGTTGGCAAGCAGACTTTTCTGGATCAAAAATGGGGCACCAAGCAACCAGTTACGCTGCGCGATAAAGACTTTGGCGTCGTACGTCTCCGCAGCTTTGGCAAGTTTTCTTTTCGAGTGACGCAGTCCGCTCTGTTCGTCAACACCGTGGTCGGTACCCAAGGCAAGTACACAACGGATGACGTTTCCACCTTCCTCAAGGATTTGATCGTCTCGAAAATGACCGATGTGCTCGGCACGGCCAACATCAGCCTGCTCGACCTACCGGCGAAGTTCGAGGAGATCGCGGCCGCGACACGCGTCAAACTGTCCGAGGACTACGCGAAATACGGGCTGGAACTGGTCGATTTCTTCATCAACTCGATCACCCCACCGGAAGAAGTGCAAAAGGCGATCGACGCCCGCTCCAGCATGGGCGCGATCGGCGACTTGCATTCCTTTACGATGTATCAAGCGGCCAACAGCATGGCGAAGATGGCAGAGCAGGGGAACGCCAGCGGGGCGAATGCCATGGGCCTGGGGTTCGGAGCGGGCTTTGGCATGATGTTCCCGCAGATGATGCAGCAAGCCATGTGGAATACGCCACGGCCCAATATGCCACCGGGTGGAATGCCACCGGGTGGAATGCCGCCGGGTGGAATGCCACCACAGGCGCCTCCGGGAATGCCCGGCAATGCCGTCCCGCCCGCGGGTCCCACTCCACCTCCCATGCCGGGACTTGACCTGAGTGGACTGGCGGCCGCGCCCCGTGACCCACGGGCCATGCTGCGATCGATCGCCCAGTCCAATAACTGGGCGATCGTCGAAAACGGCGACCTGTGGCAACTCACCATTCCCGTGGGGGCGTTACGCAAACAAGTCATCAGCGTTCAGCTTGGACGACAGGACCCCACCGGTCAGCCGCTCATTTCCTACAGCACCACCTGCGGGCCAGCGAATGATCAAAGTGCCATGCAACTGCTGCGTTACAACACGCAGTTGGTCCATGGAGCGTTTGCGGTCGTTCCGGGAAGCAGTGGGGATGTTATTGTGCTGCAGGCTAACCAGCTGGTGAATTCCGCCGATCCCCTGGAAACAACTCGCATCCTCAGCGCCCTGGCTTGGCAAGCCGATCAAGTCGAAGAAAAAATCCTCGGGACCG
Organism: Pirellulaceae bacterium; assembly: GCA_044235425.1. Taxonomy (GTDB): domain Bacteria; phylum Planctomycetota; class Planctomycetia; order Pirellulales; family Pirellulaceae; genus JBJSXJ01. The sequence continues at coordinate 64,961 of JBIIHW010000011.1, read as the reverse complement.
ACTCGTTCTAAGGCGACCGCCGACAAGCAATCGCGACCGTGCGTTCGAGCCAGCGACAAATGACGATGGTCGCTGGCTCGTCTCCCTTTCCCGACCACTCCCGCGCAAGCTGCTCGGGATTGACTTCGACGCCCCGTTTTTTCACCGTCACCGTTCCGATGGGACGCGCCCGCAACCATTGTTTGACCAAACGTCGATCAAACGGCAGGAGCTCCACGACGTGATAACAGGAGATCAGTGGATCGGTCAGAAAACGATCGGCAGAAAGATATCCGTGAACCGATGGAAATTCGCGTAATCCCAGTTCCAAGGCCAAGCTGCCCGTGAGACGCGCCGCCAGCACGGCCGGATGGGCTTCGACCAAGTATGCACCCAGCGACCTGGCTCGTTCGGGCGCCGACTCCCGACGTTCCACCAACCGACGTGCCGCCGCTCCACGATCCGCGACCGTCACCGTCCTCAGCCCGGGATGCTGAGCCGCGGCACCCGTCCAGATCATCTGCTGACGACACTCCCCGCGACTCCCCAGCCACTCGCGTTCAATCCCCGCCAGCAGCGCGGCCGCCGACCCGGCCTGAGAAACAACGGTGGCAGCGAGACTTGGTCGAGTGGCCTGCGTGTCAAGCTGCGAACTGCCCGTCCAGTCCGTCGCCGGCGCAACCTTCACCCCGCCCGCTCGCCCCGCTGCAATCCACGACTCCAGGCAATCACGCGGCGGCTGAAACCACTCCACCTGCGTTGTCCGTCCTTCCTCACTGCGCCGATCCGGATCCACATGCCAGGCCCAACTCTCCCCCCATTCCATCGACTCCGCTTCTCCCACGACCACAGACGACTCGCTTGCAGCTGCACTGATCCCGGCTGCACTGATCCCGGCTGCACTGACCCCGGCTGGACTGGCTGTCGATCCATGCACGGCACGAGCAGTTAGCGCGGCGATTGTACTTGTCGGCGGCTGTTGCTGTTGCTGTAGGACCGCGAGATTCGCCCTTGCTAGAGCCACGACCTGAGCATCCCGATCGACTCCCCGCACCGGCCCGCGTTCCGCCAAGGCCATCAAATCGCCACCGATCCCGCAGCAGATATCAACCACGAATGTGCCCGCAGGAAAACGATGGGCCTTGACCCGCGCCAACACGTCATCGGTCGCCTGCTCCAGCGAGCGACGAGTGAAAAAGAGCTGATCCGCAAGTTGAAACTTGTCTCGGGCTCGTCGTCGCAGCTCCACTTGCTCCACCACCAAACGAGCACGCTCAACACTCAAATCGCGCCGCAGCCGTTGCAGTAGCCGCGGGGTGATTGTCGGCTCTGAGGCCACGCGATGGAGCCATGCCTGCGCGTCAGATCCCACCAACCAGTCATAGTCTGCCGTATCCATGAAACCTTTTTTTTAAGCAGAATCGTGCTGGGGAAACAAAGGGTACGGACACTCACTACCGCTGGCCGATTCCACGCGACAGGAAGCAGTCTCGGATGAATGGATCCACGGTTACAAGCCCACTCGCTTCACGAGATTTCCGGTAATGAATCGTCTCCTCAACTGGATCATCATCAGCCTGATTCTCGCTAGTCCGTTTGTCCTGCGGATGGTGAATCCTCAATCTGCCTGGCACGAGGTGCAAAGTTGGGTCGGCATGGCCACCGACGACGCCCCTGAAACCAGTGACTCCAGTTGGTCTACCGCTGGTAGTATTTGGTCGAGTTGGTTTGGTGACAAGTCGGCAGAAAAGTTAGGCGAGAAGTCTCCGGCGGATGACGCAGGCGCCGACGTCTATCCACCCCTTCCCGAATCTCCCGACTCACCGCGTCTCGAAGGCCCCAGCGTCCGTGATTTTCGGGAGGTCTTTCGGTTCGATATGACCACCGCAGAAATCACTCGGCGCTGGGCACGCGTAACGTCAATCCCCAGCGATGGCCAACTGGAAGGACTCCGCGTGACGCTCGTAACGGGCATCCAATCAGACGATCTCGCCGGTTCTCTCACTTATTACTTTGACACCAAGCAGCGGCTGCAACGCATCAACTTCAGCGGCACCACGGGCGATGCCACACGCCTGGTCGAACTGGCTAAAGGCGAATTCGAGCTGCGTTCAGAGCCTTGTATAGCCGCCACCCTCTATGTCGCTCGCCGGCTCCGCCGTCCCTATAGCCTGCTGGGGATTGAGCACGCCGCGGTGATGCGAGCCGACCACCCGAATCAACGCCTGAACCTCACCTTTGAATTGAACAATCCACGCGGGGGTAGCGGCTTAAGTGGCGAGGCACAAACTTGGTTGGCTGCTCATCCCGCCTCGGATCGTCGCTGAACAGCCCCGCTTCCAATGATCTTCCCGTCCGCTCAGCTTCCAGTCCGTAACTGCAGCTCCACACGCCGCACCGCTTCCACGAAACTGCACTCCAAACGCTGGACCTGATTAGCCTCTCGCGTGGTCATTAGGCGCTCCACACGACGTTGTGCCGAGATCACCGAAGTGTGACTGCGCAAGCCGAAGTGCCTGCCGATTTCCGAAAGTGCCGCTCGCGTATGTTTGCGAGCCAGCCACATCGCCAGCATCCGCGGCTGACTCACCGTGCGTATCTTTCGCTCCGATTGCAGACTTTGAGTTTCAATACCGAAGACATTGCAAACCGCCCGCTCAATATCGGCTAGACGAACGACGCGCCGAGTCGCTCGAAAGAGATCTGCTAACACGGACAAAGCAAACTCGGACGTGATCGGTTGCTTTAACGCTTCACTCGATGCTCCCAGTCGATTGATGGCACCGAGTAAAAAGCGAACGTCACCGGTGAGCTGGTCGCTTAACATGGCGAGTACATCGGCCGGAACGGAGAGCTGAAGGCGTTGAGCAGCCCGAGAGCCGATCTCACGACGCATCGCGACGTCGGCGACGTCAACTTGACACGAGGTGCCTTCGCTTAAGCGAGCAATCAATTCCGGTCCCAGACCGCGTAATTCGGACGGGGGACGATCCGCCGCGATGACTACTTGTTTGCCCTGTCGTCGGAGGGCATCGAGTGTGGATTGAAACTCGTTGATCGTTGCCGTCTTGCCAACAAAAAACTGCACATCATCGATCACCAGCATGTCGACGTCACGATACTTGCGACGAAAACTCGGCAGACCACTACCTTGCAGCGCCTCCAAAAACTGACTCGTAAACTGCTCGGCCGTAAGCGATACCACGCGCTTGAGTTTGCGGGAACGGCGTACCAGATCGGTTAAAGCTTCGAGCAGGTGTGTTTTGCCGCAGCCATGCGAGCCATGCAGGTAGAGCGGAGAGTTGGTGCCCGGCTGAGCGGCCACTCGCTGAGCCGCCGCCACCGCCACTCGATTCGCATCACCGACGACGAAGGATTGCCAGTCCCGAACGGCTCGCGGAGCGATGGTTAGCGTCTCACGCTGCACGACATTCTGGGCCGGCTCGGAACGCGTTCGGGCCGGGGATGCCACCGGTACCACTCCGCCACGCCCCACGACGCGTAAACCGCCAGGCGTCGTACCAGAGACCTCGGCCGGTCGAGCGCTGGCTAGCGCCTCGCGGTCATTCAGGGCACGCCGACGCCCACTGACCGATTCAGCGGGGCGCACGGGCGTCGAACTGAGGAGCCGAGAGTTCATCGATGTCGTCACGGCTCCCGCCGGTGTCACTTGATTGGCCAACTGAAACTCAACCCGCACTGCCGAGCCTACCACCAGCTGACAAGCAGCGACCATTTCCTTCCGCATCGTACGCCGCAAACGCTCCAGAATGAAGTGGGTAGGAGCGACCACCACCAACTGCTCGCCGGTCCACTCCATGGTGACGGGAGCACGAAACCACAGATCGAAGGTATCTGATCCGACCTTATCGATCAGTGCGGTTCGCACTGCCGACACGATGTCCGTATCGTCCATGGCCCAGTTCCTAAGGGTTCTTACGTCTTCAGCGGCGAGGATTGTAAGCTAGCACTGGCCGCTGTCAAACTTCCTCGAAATCGACTCCCGGTATTTTTTTGCGGCCGTCCAAAAACCGGCGAAATTCACGTGAATTTCGCTCAATTTTGCCTTCCGCCCGACCGAAACGGGGCTCTTTGCGAGCCACCCATTGGGTGGAAAAGTTGTCGGCAGTTCGCCACCCCCACCTCCCGCTCGACGCCGTAAGTTGTTGGTAACTTCCAGGTAGCGCACGCTAGCGGAGAATGCTAGCAGTCGTTCGCCAGGCAGCGCCGCCGCCGCTCGAGGCCGGCCGAAACGCGGCGTCTCGGATCGGCCGGTTTGCTGCCCACTCGGCGACACTCACCCTGACAGCAAAAACGCCGCCAGAATCTCAGTCGCTGGTTCCATCCCCTCGGCCACAGCACGGAACAACAGCACGGAACAACAGCACGGAACAACAGCACGGAACAACAGCACGGAACAACAGCACGGAACAACAGCACGGAACAACAGCACGGCACAACAGCACGGCACAACAGCACCACACCACGAAGCGGCCTCTGACCTTGCCCGCGAACCTGGGGCCCCGGGAGCTGCGCGAGAGCCTCTGAGGGGCCCTGGGAAACGCAAACAGGCTCGCCGAGGGATCAAATCCCTCGGCGAGCCTGACGGAAGATATCAGGTGGCTTCCTGTTGGTCTTAAGCCGACTTCGTTACGCCGGGGCGAGCGATTTCGACGGTGGGCGCGGCACCCCATTCAACCTTCGCAGGTCCTAAGCTCGCCTCCGACTTCAACAGCTGTTCGGCCGTGATATTCTGGCCGGTGTAGCACGCTTCGCGTCCCATGATCGCCATGAGCGTACTCGCCGCCATGTATTCTCCATTGTTGATGATATTCCCTGAGCGAATACCGGCGAACAATTCTTTATGTTCGTAATCGTACATGCTGGGCTTGGGACCGCGATAACGCCAAGTGGTTTCACCTTTTGCGTCCTGAATCTGATGGCGTAGCACGGCCGCGCGCCCCTTGGTTCCCATCACATAATCTTCGACATCGTTGGCACAATCGGCCATCTGTCGCGTGTAGGAGAAGCATTTGCGACCGTCGGCCCATTCGTAACAGACGGCGAAGTGATCGAAGGCGTTGCCGTACTGCTCCTGCACGCGCATTTGCCGGCCGCCCAAACCAAAACATTTGACGGGTGCTTGGTCGCCGTACAACCAGAGTGCCTTATCCAGGCTATGGATGTGTTGTTCGACGATGTGATCCCCCGACAACCAGGTGTAGTACAGCCAATTACGAACCTGGTATTCCATTGGCGTCCAGTTGGGTTGTCGATCGCGATGCCAGAGGGTGCCGGTCAAGTAATTTTCCTGGATGGTGACGACATCACCAATCTCACCATCTTGAATGCGCTTCATTGTCTCGCGCACCCCCAAGTCGTAGCGCCAGCAGAGCCCGGAGACGATGGTGAGTTTCTTTTCCTTGGCTTTCCGGGTGCTTTCGAGCACGCTGCGGATACCAGGACCATCGACGGCGACCGGCTTTTCACAAAACACGTGCTTGCCAGCATCGATCGCTGCGCGTAGGTGCACGGGACGAAAATAGGTGGGGGTGCAGAGCAGAACAACATCGACGCCTGAATCGATCACCTTTTGGTAGGCGTCTAGACCTGCGTAGCAATGATCGGCTTCAACGGCATACTTCGCTCCAACTTGCTTCGACAGGACGCCCCGAGCGTGCTCGACTTGATCACGAAAGGCGTCCCCCAGTGCGGTGAGTCGCACATTATCTTCGGCGTTCATCGCATTAACGGCAGCTCCCAAACCGCGGCCACCGCAGCCGATGAGTCCCACTTTCAAGATATCGCTGCCAGCGGCGTGAACGGTCGTTGGCCGAGTGATTTCGGCCACAACGGTTCCACCGACGACCGCCGCCGTAGAAGTTTTGAGAAATTCGCGGCGCGAATTACCGGAGTTTGAGGCTGAATTTGCAGCGTCGATCATGAATGAAATTCCTTGCAATCGAGGTGGGAGAGCCCGTCGAGCGGGCAAAATACCGTGGCGTGAAATGATACCTTCGCCCCGCGCCGCCCCGCAAGCTTATTCGGCCTGTGGAAACAGTCGCCGCCGAGTGGGAATTAGGAACAGCCGCACGGTTCGGCCCAACGTTCCCCAGTTTTGGAACGATGCGTTAGTCATCCGACGGAGAGGCCTGATGCATGTCGGTGTGGGTACCGGATTAGCCGCTGCGCTGTTCAGCGTCCAAGCCATCACCGGGTTCATTCTCATGGCCCGGATCGGGTAACGTGCGGAGACCGCGCTCGGCTCGCAAATGCAACAATTCGGTGGCGGCTTCAAACCGTGATTTCACACCCGGCTGCGGAAATACTCCACCGAGCAGGACGAGGGCCACTAAAATCAACATCGACCAGCGCAACCGGGGGCGACTATGAAGGGGGATCGACGACTGATGGCAGGGCCCGGTGAAGAGCACAAAGTAGGCTTTGACGATCGCGATACCTGCCAGTGCGGCGGCAATCACGACGGTCACTCCCACCAGCGGATAGGCCTCGACGACCCCATCCACTAACAATTCGGCGCCGACAAAGCCAGCCATCCCCGGAAACCCCACACTCGCCAGTCCCGTTAATAAAAAACTGACAGCCAAGTCGGGTGTGTGGTCGTACATCCCCTGCAAACTGGTCAGCGACAAACGACCTCGCCGGGCCTCGAGTGCACGGAGCGTCAAACCGAGTCCCCCCAGAGACATTCCGACGGTTAGCCAGACACACAGAGCGCCGGTGAGTCCGATTGGCGTCACCGCCTCCAGGCCGACCAAAACCAGGGCGGAGTGACTGAGAAACAAGAAACAGAAAAAACGTCGACCATCTCGCTGCACTAGTGCCATACCGCCTGCGTAGACGGCGGTCACCAGGGAGACCCAGCCGATACCGCGGAGCACCCAGTCGGGTGCAATTGGCATGACAAGTCGCACCGCCAGATAGGCACCCGTAAGGGGCGCCACATGGAGCAGCGCCGTTCCCAACGAGGCCCGCTCAAACAAATCCGTCATCCAGCCATGAAAGGGAAAGATACCACTGCGAATGAAGATCGCGCCCAGCAGCGGCACGAGTGCCCAGAGCGTGTGGATTTGCGCGGTGCCTTCCCAATCGACAATCGCTTGACCCAGAATCAACAAGGCGGCAAACAGCGCGGTATAGAGCAGGTAAACTCGCGTAGACTGATTTCTGGCTCGGAGTTCCCAATAGACTGGAATCGCGGACAGGATGGCCAGGGCGATCAAGGTCCAATCATCTTTGCCACAGAGCGTAGCGAGCAATAGTCCCTCGGAAACCAGATTCTTCGTATCGGTGTAACCATGAATCTTGGTGCGCGGCTGAGTGATCGCGGTGAGAAAGTAGAGTAGGGCAGCGAGCGGCAACAGGGGGGCACTGAGTTGATCGAGCACAAACAACTGGCGATGAAACAAGAGTGCTGGCAGGTGCCCCAAATCATCCGCTTCATGAACATGCAGCAGGTCAAAGTCCAACCAAGCCCCGATGGCGACGAGGAGCGTGACGCCGTACAGAATCAGCGCACGGCGACCGGCATCAAATTCGGACCGCGACCGGCGGACCGCGATCGCTCCGACAAGCGGCAACAGCACCGCACACTCTAACCAGGGAAAATGCAATTCGCTCATAGCAAGTCGTCTAGGGTACTACCGGGAATATCGTCCGGATGCTGCTCGGCGGGCCGCACACCCGACAATCGCTGGTTCCAACTGCATTCCAGTCGATCACACCAGCGAAAGAAATCCAGAAATGGACGCAACAGGTAGTCAGAAATCAGCGAATCGAGGTAGCCGCGTTCCAGTGCCCAGCGATAGAACTAGTGCTGCATGTTGGCGGAGACCAGCCGCTGGTTAGCCAGCGGTTTTTGCGGCAAGCGGCTACCGATTGCGTCTTCCATCATTTTGTAATCCAGCAGCAGCGTTGGGGCGCGCACGAATTGCAACGTGCGCAGGCAACCATGCCCGAGAATGTGCGTCAGGGCCACATAATGCCAACCCAAACCAATCTCAACCACGATCAAGCCGACCTGTGCCAGCGAGGCAAACGAGAGTGCGCTCTTGATATCGCTCTGCGTCCTTCCCGCCATCGTCGCCAGGATCGCCGTCGCCAACCCCACTCCGATCACCGCCGCTGATAACCACGGCGAGGACTCGATAATTGGACTCACTCGCAACAGCAGGAAAGCTCCAAGATGCACCGACAAGGCGCCATAAAACACGGCACTCGACGGAGTTGGTCCTTCCATCGCTCGCGGCAACCAGCCCGAGAATGGCACCAAGGCGGACTTTCCGGCAGCCGCAAACAACAGCAGGCCGCCCACCAGTAGCGACTGGGCTGGCGTGACCAGCGATTGGCCGTCCGGCCACACTCCGGACCCCAAGAGCGCATCAAAGTCACCTTCACCGCGCATGTGATGCAGTGCCACGGAAGCCAGCAGCAAAGCGGCATCCGCAATCCGATACACTCCCCAGACTCGCAGCCCATTGCGTACCGGAGCGGCCCGCTCATGAAAGAAGGCGACCAGCAGGGCAGAGGAGAGTCCGACTAATTCCCAGCCGGCAAACAGGGTTTCAATGGTACCCGCCAGCGAAGTCGTCACCATGCCCATCAGAAACAGTGAGTAGAGCATAAAGAAGCGGTTATAACCGGGTTCTCGATGCATGTAGCGATTCGCAAAGGCACCGATCGTACCGCACAGAATGAACGACAACAGCACCAGCGGCAGACTTAACCGATCAAACTGAAACTTGATCGCAAAATGATAATGGGGAATCGTGACCCAAGTGCCCACCGGAATGACTTCTCGCCGAGTGTTTTTCAGCAGCATCCAGCCCAGGATTGTGGTGGCCGCGATCAAGCCCACGAAAATGAGTGCTGGCACCATCTTTCCCACCCAGCGCTCGGGAATCGGTCGACCCAAGAGCGTGGTCAGGCCGAGCGCCAGGAGGAGGAGGAAGGGGACGATCAAGACCGTCAGTCCCAACCCTTGAATCAACACGTTACTGGTTTCCGGCATAGTAATTCCGCGGGCTCTGTTCAGTTGCCTTTGATCAGGGCGAAAGGAAGGTGTTCCCGATGACCTCGATACCATTCGATGGAACTGGTCGCCGCCGGTAATTCGGTTGCCTCGGGCACGTACGGCACAAAAGCGCCTCGCTGATAGACCATCATTTGGTGGGAGTGAGGATCCAGTACGACCAGTTGCATCCAGCCATTCCGGAGGATTTTGCCGACGGTGGGATTACGCTCCATGATCCGCTCCATGGCCGCCGGCGTTGTTTCAATCACCATGAGCAAGCGGACGGGCTCATGAATCTCCACACCCTGCCAAGGCAGCCCTGTCCGCAAATCGCTCGCCGCCCCATCCATCACTCCCAGTAGAGACGTCACGTTGTGGGGCAGCTTCGTGCCGCTACCCCAGCCAGGAGAATCGATGTAAGAAAAAAAGTACTGCAGATTGATGCCCGAACAGACAACGACCACCGCACCGAGGATCCGCGCCAGAATCGTGTTCTCCGCATCGTCGCCCTCGGGATCATACGAAACCAAAAACGAGCGTCGATCGAGATAGAGGTCCCGCGTGCGGGCACGCCGCCCGACCACGCACATGGCGTTGGTGCAGTTACCAAATTCCGGACGAGTTTGTGCCAAGTCCTCGGCTCGCCCTTCCACATGTCGTCGAGCGGCGGCGATCGTCAGATTCAGAGGCGCTGACTGAAATCGTCGACAACGCTCGTGAGCATTCCGCTCACAGGCCTGTTCCAGCGTCTGCCAGGCTCGGTCATAGTCGGTGTAGTGCGTCCGCGGCAGCAATTCCAAATCGAAAAAGGTGATCGAATCGGTGCAGGTATTGTGCTGTCCACCGAGGAAATAGGTATCGCGCGGAATGGCAATGCCTCGCTGGACTAACTGCTCACGCACACGCCCATCGTTGAGCATCGCGGCCAGGGCGCGCGCATTCGGACCACCCGCACTACCTGAGCACGCTCCGCAGTCATACGCGGATTTATGCGGATTGTTTAAACAGGCGGAACCATGTCCGAGGAAAAAGACCAGTCGCGCGAAACTATCGATCAAGCCAATCTCGCGCAGAATCCGCTCACCAATGTTCGTCATCTCTTCCAGCGAATAACCGATCTGATCTCCCTCGGGACCAGGCTCGGCGGTTAGCCGTTCGAGCCGCAGGCGAGTGATTGGTGGCGTCTTCACAAACTCGCCCACGGACCGTCGCAGGCGAGCGGTGGTGCGCGGAAACAGGACGCGCGCCACCAGCGGTACGGAGGCGAGTACGCCGAGGCCGGCCGTTAACAGCGCACCACTCGCCATGCTTCGACTTCGCACATGCACTTGATGGGAAGCGGTACCCAGCGCCTTCCGCGTCGCCGCTCGTCGACGACTCTGTTCCGCAAACGTATACACAACCTCTTCGATCACCCAGTGTCGTGGTCGCACGACGATCGGGCAAAGAGCCGCGAAATGGGCATCGGCAGCACCGCGATAATACATCGCCACGCCATAGAATCCCGCCGCGCCAAAGGTCTCCGCATCCGGCGCAATCTCTTCGAGATGACGCCGGAAGGACTCTTCACGAGCATCGATACAGAAGACCGCCTGAAATCGCGGCTTCGCCACTCGCCGAACCGGTCGCGCCGTGCGGTAAGCGAGGGCGTCGAGTGCTTGAATACGAAACCGGCGCTCGTAGGCGGCATGCAGAAGCCGCCGTCTTTCCAGCGACGTGAACGATTCAATTTCGTCGAGCAGCAGTTTCCACTCCGTTGCACATAATTGTTGCAAAGAGCTTGGTCCCCAACCGCGCAGCTGCGCCAGCTGAAACACCAGGAACGCTCGTTGATCCACCGTCCCTTGACGCTGACCATGCCAAGTCGCGCGCAAATTTGCTCGTAAGGCTCGCAGATCGTCGGCCGATAAACCCGCCTCCACCGCTCCCGCCGCAAAAGCCAAGCGATCGAGAATCAGCCGAATTGCCAGGAACTCCACCAGCGTACCCGTGGGCACCGGCAGCGGGACTCGATCCGCTCGTACTTCCATCTGCCGCAGCAGTCCCGCCCAGCCTCGTAGCGCCAGCACCGACGCCTGAATGAACTCCTCCCACTCCTCAACCGGCACTCCCAGTAGCACCAACGATTCTTCAATCGACTCCAGCGGCTGCAGGCCAGCGGCTTGCAGTCGGCTGATTTCGGCCGAAAGGTTTTTCAGCCAGCGATCCGGTGGCCCACCACTCTGCTGATACAACAGAAAAAACGACCGATAAAAACCTTGTTCGCGATCCGGCAATTCCCACCGCGCCAGCCCTTGATCGGTATACGCCGCGATAAATCGGGTCAGCAATTCATGAACCCACAAATCACAATCCACTCCCGTTGTGGCAACCAGCAAATCGCGCGTGCGTACCGGGGGGGCTTCAGTGAGATGACTGACCCGCAATTCCGCGACCGCTCGTTTACTGATTGTCCACAGCGACTGCAACGAAAATCGCTCCCAGTCTCCCTCTGACCAGCGGTTCAGATCCCGCGGTGCATGCCGATCCCAAGCCAGCGCCAACATTTCTTCGAGGACCGATCGCGAACGAGCCGGGGCCGCAGCAGCGGCAGCTGGCGCCGCGTTGTCGACAGAGATCGAACGTGCCCAGCGTCGCGCTTCGTCGAGAATCGCCAGCCGCGAAATGGTCGGCGTTTCAATCCGCATCTTCGTGAGGGCATCCGTTTCCACGACAAACCAGCGCAGCTCCTGCTCGGGCCCCATCCGAAGCGGATGTAACAGCATCTTCAAGCGCAGGGCATAACGAGTTCCCAGAGAACCCAGCATCCCATCCGCACGCTCACCCAGGTCATCCAGCAAGACTGCTTCCAAGTCCGAACGCCGGATTCGCCCCTGAGCCAATTCCTGGCGATATCGATCTTCGGAAAGATATGGCTGGTTGTTAAACAGCCGAGCACCACGCTGCAATCCCTCGTCGAACGGCAGATGCTCGAGAGCTTGTAACGTGTTCAAGAACACAAACGCGCTAATCGGACCTTGCGCGGGTAAAAGCTCACCCGCTCGTTCAATCGCTTGCTGAATCACAGCCGCGGATGAGGAATCGGGGCGAGACAAAGATGCCGACATGCCAATTTCTAGAAGGAACCGACGGACCACAACTGGTAATCGAGCAAACTACACAGAACGGCGGCCCACCGTCGACTCGAAAGCATATTAAAAGTGCGTCAGACTGACTTCCAGCAGACATGGAAACTGCTGCAAGATGATTCACTATTCCACTTTACGCATGTAACGCAGAAAATCGATTTCCAGTTTTTCGAGATCGCCGAACGCCGCTTCCAGCGCCGCAATCCGCTCTTCCGGAGTATCGAATACCGACGGCGCCTTCGTCGACAAGGCACGCAAATAGGTGACATATTCCTTGTTGCGAGTGCGGAGCAGAAAGAAGTTCAGGGCCCACGCTTCAGCGTAGGCGTCGAGCGTCGTGTTGGCGCTTTTGAATCGCTCATCGTCGCGCACTAATCGGACGATAGCCCCCGGGGAGCGACTGCTTGAGCTGCGTCGAAACTGCACCAACCGATTGTGATTGACGTTGCCGATTCCCGTCCAGACTTTCGGACTCTTCAAATCCGGCGTTTCAAAAAAGACCGCCAATCCCTCGCTCACCCAGACCGGATTGTCGGCCAGGCGAGTTTGTAAACCACAGTTGTAAGCCAACTGGTGAGTCGCTTCGTGGACAATCGTGGCCACCATCGGAGCCGCCGCCGGTTGCGACAGAATCTGATTGACCAAAGCCGCCGTCGAGAGCCTCTGTCCGGTCAGCTTGAGACCCTCCAAGCCCGTCAAATCGTACATGTTGATGCGATTGGAGAGTGGACTGTAGAAACCCACGATCGATTCGGCCGAGTCGCCCAACTCCTCCCGAACATGGCGCAGATAGGAGATTTTCGAGTCAAAGACCATGGCGATGAGCGGAAGCTCGGGATCACGCAGCTGCAGACCACGCGTTTCCCAGTAGTTGCGAAATCCGCGGTAAAGTCTCTCATATAAAGAGCCACACCACTGCGCATAGGCCGTCGAAGTGTTGTAACAGATCAGATAATTCACCGTCGAATGCACCTTGAAACCCGCCGGCATCTCAGCCAGCACGCGTTTCTCCATCTCCTCGCGCGACCACGGCTTGAACGGTTGCTCGTCCGACGATTTCGCTACGTACTCTCCAGGCTGAAACGGATGCAACACACCATCCGGCGTCAGCAGCAGTAGCCCACCATCCTCCGCCTCGGTCACCAGTCGGCCCGAATAGCGCACCGTCTTTTCGCCCTGCATCACCGTAACATGGTCGACGGCCAGCACCGGATGTCCCGAGAAAATCAGGAAGCCAACTAGCATCAGCACACGGCGGATCATCAGCACACGGCTGGGCCGAGGCGAACATGGTGGACGGAGCCCGGAAGCCCAGGGCACGGACCAGCTGTTACCGCGTTTCATATCGCTCTCCTCGCCCACGCCGCCAATGTGTCCCGCCCTGGATGCTTACCAGGATCAGAGCACCGAGACCGCCAAACATCAAGATTGTGGCGAGTGTCAAACCGGCAAGACGATCATCGACGCCGGCGTGCACCAATTGAAACGTCCGGATAGCGACCGTCGTCTCACCGGGTGGCAACAGCAAGATACTCACCGTTACATCGCCCGCCGCCAAGACCCAAGCCAGCAGGCCGCTGACCCATACCACCGCGCGACGCTGCGGCAAGACGACTAAACTGAGCTGCCGCCACGGCCCCACTCCGCTGACCTCCGCAAACTCGCGCTGCGCCATGGGCAAGGAACGAAAGGCAAACCAGCATATTGCCCAAACCAAAGGCACGCCGCGCAGCGATAGCACCAGCGCCACCAGAAATAGCGACTGATCTATCCAGTCGTCGAGCACGGTCGGCCCCAGATAATCGCGCACTCGCAGCAGCGCCACGGCGAATAAGGGCCCCGGAATGGCGACCGCCAGAACGCCCAGCCACCCCACCAGCCACCAGCGTACCGCCTTCTCTCGACTCCACCACGCTGCCCACACTCCCCACACCACGCTGAGCAGCGCGGTCATCGTGGCCAAACGCACCGTTCCCCACCACTCGTCCCGAAATCTCCCGGGAGTCTGTCCGACCATCTGCAGCAATTTGGTGAACTCCCAGGAGCGTTGCCAGTCAGCCCCCACGCGCTGCGTGCTCAGCCCCGCCTGGTAGACCAAATTGCCCACGGGCACCAGAGCCAGCAGAAGGAGCAGGCCCCCGACACTCAGCGTCAGCCACCAGCGACCGCCACCGGCCGGTAAACGCTGATGCTGCGCGGACCAGCGGACCCCCACCGCCGGCGCCCAGGCGGCTTGTGCTCGTACGAGAATCGCCATCAGCACCGCACAAAGAATTACAAGCGGTAAGAGATGCAGGGCGATCAGGAGCAGATTGTCACCCAGCGCAAACCCCGTGAACAGTTCTTCTGCCAACGTCCGCACTTGATACAGGTCGGTGACGGTCATTTCACCACTGACGAGCGCCAGCACCCAGGTAGCCGCCAGGAGTATCGCGGGCCAGGCGCGGCGGAGTGCAATCGTCAAGAAAATCTGCGGCAGGGACAATTCCAGTTGCGCTTCCTCCTCCAGTTCGCATGCGACCCAGCGAAAACCGGCCATCGAGATGACGATCACCCAGGGAAGAGCATGCGCGGCATGGATTACGATGAGTGCCGTCCAGCCGGCCAGCCACGGGGACCGGACACTTCCGGTGCGATAGGTCCACCAGCCCTGGCGGCCCAGTCCGGCGTCCCAGCCGGCTGCTTGTAAATAGAGCGGAATCAACAGCAAGAATAAGAAGCCGAGGCCGAGCAACCGCCGACCCGGAAACTCCACTCGGGCCAGCCACCATCCAATCACCGCGCCCAGCGGTAACGCGATCAGCCACGTACCGCCCACCGCCAGCAGTGTATTGATGACTAGACTATGCACCGCTGAAATGCCTTGTTAGCGCGGAACCGTCGTCGCCTCGGGTTTCGCAGCCGCCTCTACTGCCGCTCCAGCCGCTGCCTCACCAACCACCTTCCCGGCTGCCTCACCAGCAGGCTCCGTATCTCCCACCGACTGAACGTCTTCGGTCAGTCGAGCCAGATACTGCATCACACTGTCGGCTCCGCTGAAACCCACCACCGTCTCATCCAGATCCACTTGCTTGGAGAGCAAACGGCCTGCCTCCAAATCAAACTTCAGCGAACCATTCGTCATCCGCTGCACGATTTGTGAATGCACTTTGGGATCGCTGACCGGCGTCAAAATCTCAGTCTTCACGCCAATCGTCGCCACTCCCGTCTCCACTTTGTCCAGCGAATAGAGCAGACGAGTTTTAATGCGCTGCACCCGGCCATCCTCCAGCCGCACACTCACCTCTTCCGGCACATTCCACTTGGCTCCCAGCTTCACCGGCTGCTCCGGCAGAGGAATGGTTAGCTCTCCTAAACCCGCATTAAATTGCGGCTGCGAGCTGTCACGCTTCAGCACTCGACCATGACGATTGAAGGTCACGGTCGCCAGCGGCACACCAATCGATTTCGCCACCGCCTCATATTCGCGGGGCGGAACAGCGTCCGTGCGACTGTTGTACCGCACCTCCTGCCGACCACTCAAGCTTTGCCACATATCAACATGCTCAATCGTGAGCACAACCGTCACATTGCCCTCGGCGTCGACATCCGTCACTCGCCAGGCTTTTTGCGAGACGCTGCGTGTTTTAGCCGTCTGCTCGCTACCGCGGATTTTGGTATCCACCGTCACCAAATGCACCACTTTCCAGCGAATCGTCTGCCCCTTCTCGGGACGATACTGCAGCAAAAACGTCTGCTCGCCGGCCACCTGCTTGGAGGCCGCTTTCAACTGGCTGGTCAAATCTGGACCGCTTGCTTTCGCAGGCGCTTCCGACGCTTCCTGCGCTCCCGCCGTCGACGAACAGATTTCGGGAACCCCCGTCGCTAATCCAAGCACGAGACCGCACAACAGCCCGCTGGTCGTCAAAAAAACAGACAGACGCTTGGTACTACGCAGATGATCTATCACGCCACGGCCTCCCTGCCAGCAAAAAAATGATCGACCGAGCCCTCCCGGCTCGCCCTCCCTGACTCGCCAACTCTGCGCTACGATGACGCCCGCAGACGCCCACTCCAACCCAGCTTTTCCCGGAGCGTGCGATAGTAACTGTGACCCCGTACCTCGACTAAATTGAAACTTGATCGAGCCCGCTCCACACGCACTCGATCCCCCGCCTGCAACGGGCAGGCGAGCTGCCCGTCGATCACCAACGCCGTCGCCTCGTGACAACTAGGCACATGCACTTCAAAGATTCGATCTGCATCGTCCACCACCGGCCGCACGGTCAACGTGTGAGGATTCAGTGCCGAGACGACGAAGGCCGACATCGTTTTGCGTAGAATCGGGCCGCCGGCTGATAAGCTATGAGCGGTCGAACCTACGGGCGTGCTGATGATCAAGCCGTCGCAACTATAGGTAGTTGCTAATTCTCCGTCAACGTAAAGTTCCAGGTCCAGCAGCGCGAAGGGCGGTCCACGCAGAATCGCCGCTTCATTAAGCCCCAGTTCTTCATGAAGCACGCTGCCAGCGCGCGTCACCGTGGCGTGAAACATCAGATGACGCCGTAACTCGCAGTCCCCCCGAGCCACCTGCGGCCAAACTTTTTCGAACTGAGCCGGCGAGAGATCCGCCAAAAACCCCAGCTTCCCCATATTCACGCCAATGATCGGCCGCTGCCGGTCACCCATCCGCCGCGCCGCGCGCAGAATCGTCCCGTCACCACCCAGCACGACAGCCAGTTCGAAGTTGAGCTCCGCGAGATTGAGAGCGGCATCGAGGTCGATCGCCACGAGCTCCGCCGAGGCTCGAATCAGGGGCTCGATTCGCTCGGCTTCTTTCCGGACCGCAGCCCGGTCTCCGGCTCCGACTAGAACCACTTGCAAGCGGGTGTCGCTGCGATCACGCCAAGCTGGAAGGCCATCTCCCGACGCCATTGCGGCGGTCATGGCTGCGACGCCTTGGCCGCAAGCGATGGTTCCAGCGATAAGCTTTGAGCGAGCTCGCGCCCCGTGCGCACGATGCCGTCGACATCGAGCCCCAGTTCGGCCAGCAGTTCGCCACGCTCCCCGTGCCCCACGTACCGATCGGGAATGCCCACACAGCGCACCGCCGGAATGTTCAGACCACGCTCGGCCAGCGCCTCCAGCACGGCACTGCCAAAACCGCCGGCCAGCACACCCTCTTCCACCGTCATCAGGAAACCTCCCTGCTGTGCGGCCCGAGTGAGAATTTCGGTATCGAGTGGTTTGACGAAGCGGGCGTTAACGACTCCCACATCAAGTCCTTCCTGACGCAGTTTTTCTGCCGCTTTCAGGCAGTTCGCCAAGAGCGTACCACAGCACACGATGACCCCGTCGCGACCCCAGGAAAACACTTCTGCTTGCCCTAATTGGAGCGGTGCTCGCGGCCCTTCCTGCGTCACGGCATTCGTCTTCGGATAGCGAATGGAGCAGGGGGATTCATGCTGCAAACTAAAGTCCAGCATCTCCCGCAAGTCGTGGCTGTCACCAGGGGCCATGACGACCAGGTGCGGGAAAATCCGCATATAGGCCAGATCGAACACACCGTGATGCGTAGGACCGTCTGGGCCCGTCAATCCAGCTCGATCGAGCATGAATGTGACGGGCAGGTTCTGCAGCGAAACTTCCTGAAAAATCTGGTCGAAACTGCGCTGCAAGAAAGTGCTGTAAATGTCGACGATGGGCCGCAGCCCCGCTTTGGCATGCCCGGCAGCAAACGCCACCGTGTGCGATTCGCAAATACCCGTATCGAAAAATCGCTCCGGAAACTCTTCCCGCACACATTCCAGCTTGTTTCCCTGACACATCGCGGCCGTCATCACCGTAACTCGATCACTCCGCTTCATCGCGGTGCGAATGGCATCGCGAGCGACATCCGTGTACGCCGGAGTGCCGCTGGAGGATTTCAGGCGAGGGCCATCGTCGGCCGCTTCGAAGGCCGGCGGAGTGTGAAAGAACACGGGATCAGCGGCCGCCGGCTGAAAACCATGTCCCTTTTCCGTGACCACGTGCAGCAGCGTCGGCCCCTCCAGCGTCCGCACCATCTCCAAATACTTCCGCAACAGGGGAATCTGATGACCATCGATCGGCCCGATGTAGCGGAAACCAAGTTCCTCGAACATCATCCCACCGCACAGTCCCGCCTTCACCCCCTCTTTGATCTGCGCGAGAAATCGCTCGACCGGATCGCCAAAGAGCGGAATGTTGTTCAGCACCCGGACCACTTCAGTCTTCAAACCGGTGTACAGCACGTTCGTGCGCAGACGGTCAAGGTAGCTGGCCAGTCCACCCACGCGGGGGCAGATCGACATTTTGTTGTCGTTGAGAATCACCAGCAGATTCTTTTTGAGTTCGCTGGCGTTATTCAGTGCCTCGAAAACGATGCCGGAAGGAAAAGCGCCGTCACCAATCACGGCCACCGAATGGCGGCTCGAATCACCCATCAAATCATCGCCGCTCTTCAACCCCAACGCTGTCGAGACACTGCAGCCGGCATGGCCGGTCATAAACAAGTCGTATTCGCTTTCGTGGGGATTGGGATAGCCCATCAAACCACCCTTGGTACGAATCGTATGAAAGCGATCGTAGCGCCCGGTGATCAGTTTGTGAGGGTAGATCTGATGGCCCGTGTCCCAGATCAGTCGGTCACGACGAAAGTCGTACACGCTGTGCAGCGCCAAGCAGAGCTCGACAACCCCAAGATTGGACGCAAAGTGGGCACTGCGCTCCGACAGTAAATTACAGAGCACTTCCCGAATTTCATCCGCAACTTGCTCCAATTGTCGATTGGAAAAGCGATGTAAATCAATGGCCGATGTAATGGATGGCAAGATCTGTGCCATGCCTATCGATTCCTTTCCAGGACGTAGTGAGCAAGACCAACGAGTACGTTCGCGGACGAGCCCCATTTCGTCAGCGCCTCGCCGGCATCTACCACCAACTGCTCAGCGCGGCGCCGACTGGCGTCGACACCCCACAAAGCAGGAAACGTGAGTTTACCACGATCTTGATCTTTGCCGACCCGCTTTCCCACAACTTCGGCATCTCCAGCGACGTCCAGTAGGTCGTCGACGACCTGAAAGGCGAGCCCCAGATGGCGTGCGTACCGCTCCAGATCCGCCATCTGGTCAGCACTGGCCCCAGCGACCACTCCACCCATCAGCAGGGACGCTCTAAATAACGCTCCTGTTTTGCGGCGATGAATGGCTTCTAGTACTTCGCCATCCCCACCCGTCTCTTCCGCGGCCAGGTCGGCGGCCTGTCCGCCCACCAAGGCCCGCGCACCAGCCGCCGCCCCTAACACTCGACAACACTCCGCCGCCTGCCTGGGATCGACCAGATCGCTAGCGAGAACTTCAAAGGCTTGAGCGAGCAGGGCATCACCGGCCAGAATCGCCACCGCCTCGCCATAAACCGCATGGCAGGTAGGAAGTCCACGTCTCAGGTCGTCATCGTCCATCGCGGGCAGGTCATCGTGGATGAGCGAATAGGTGTGCACCATTTCAACGGCACAAGCGGCAGGCATCGCTCGCTCAATCGTTGTCCCGCACGCCTCAGCGGCCATTAACACCAGAAGCGGCCGCAGCCGCTTGCCGGGCGCCAGTAGGCTATGACGGATTGCCAATCGCAGACGCTCGGGGCAATCGGCGTCAAACTGAGTGTAACGGTCCAGGGCCGCCTCGACCGTAGCACGGCGGCGCTGAGCGTACTCATGAAATACGGCCGCCAATCCCGCCGTCATGCCACACCACCCCTCGCCGTGAAAAAAAGCTGACATTCGACGACCAAGCCCCACCCAAGGAGCCGGCACGGAAACCGCAGATTGTGCCACAACGCCGGGGGCCTGTTAAGTGCCCACCGCTTCGACGCGGCCTGCAGATTCAGGACTGACCCGAGCGGCGTTTGCCGCGACTGGCCGCTTTTTCTTCCAGCGTCATCTGCTGCTCGTCGAACGGCACCGTTTCGACCTCACCCCGTTCGTCCACGCGCGTGAGCAGTTCGATACGTCGCTCGGCTTGCCCCAGAGCCTCATGACAACGGCGCAAACAATTCAAACCCTCCTCGTAACGGGCCAGTGAATCGCTGAGTCCCAACGAGCCGTCTTCCAGCTGGCGTACAATCTGCTCCAGTTTCCCCAGTGACTCCTCAAAGGAGACCGCCGCCGATCCTCCGGCGGCATCCGCCAGGGATGATTGCCCATCACGACCATGTTCCGCCGCCCGCTGCTGCGTTTCATCGCTCATCGTCATCCTCACCTTTCTCATCCCCGTGAATGCTCGCCGTGGCCTACCGTAGCACACGCCCACCAGCTTATTGTTTTTCCGGTCCTTCCACTCGACTGGTAATCGTACCAGTGGCCAGTCGAGTCACCAGGCGCTCGCCGGCAGATACCTGGGACGCCTCGCGAATCAGTTCGCCCGTCTCTCGCAAGGTCACGCTGTAGCCCCGCGCGAGAATCGACAAGGGACTGAGCGCTTCCAATTGCCCCTGTAAACCTTGCAGCCGCTCGCGAGCGCGGCGCGTAGCGCGGCGGACAGCGGACGTGGCGCGCAAATCCCACTCGTCCACTCGCCGCATCAACTCTTGCAAGCGATCGGTCGGACGTCGCAAACAACGTCGCTGCTCAAGTCCGGCGAGTCGCGCGCGTGCTTCATCCGCCCGACGCCGCAAACCGCCCACCAAGCGCCGCTGAAGCTGTCGAGTTGCGGCCAGCAGTTCTTCGCGGGAGGGCGCGATCAGCTCTGCCGCCTCGGTGGGCGTCAACGCTCGCACATCAGCAACCAAATCGGACAACGTAACATCAATCTCATGCCCGACTGCGGACACAACCGGGATGCGCGAGGCATGAATCGTGCGGACAACAATCTCTTCGTTGAACGACCACAGTTCATCCAAACTACCGCCTCCGCGCGTGACGAGTACCACATCGGGAATGTCGGCCAGCTGATTGGCAATCTCGATACCCAAAGCGATTTCTTGGGCCGCGCCTTCCCCTTGCACTCGAGCTGGTATCACAAGCACCTCCAGCGCTGGCCAGCGCCGCCGGGCGACTTCTAAAAAATCACGAATCGCGGCTCCAGTGGGACTGGTCACGACGGCGATCCGACGTGGGAACCGCGGCAACGGCCGCTTCCGCGCGGCATCAAACAATCCTTCCGCTGCCAAGCGGCGATGCAGTTGCCGCAACGCTAACTGCAACGCACCTTCGCCCTGCGGCTGTAACGAACGAATGACAAGCTGATACGTGCCCCGCGGCGGATAAACATTGACCT
Source organism: Pirellulaceae bacterium (assembly GCA_044235425.1). Lineage (GTDB taxonomy): Bacteria > Planctomycetota > Planctomycetia > Pirellulales > Pirellulaceae > JBJSXJ01. The sequence continues at coordinate 43,548 of JBIIHW010000011.1, read as the reverse complement.
CACCGCGGCAAATCACTTGCAAACCATCTTGCAAACGAAAACGCAGACGAGCAGCGGTGGAAGCCCAGATCACGGCGCGGATGGTGGATTTGGAATCCTTGAGCGAAAAATAAATATGACCAGCGTGTGACTGCGTGTAATCAGCGATCTCACCAGCGACCCAGACATCCGGAAAGCTGCCCTCCAAGATGTCTTTAATCCGCTGTGTGATCTGCGTGACATTCAGCGGCTGACTGCTCTCGCGCTGATTCCCCTGCGACTCGACTTCCATGGATACACGCCTTTATGCACAACGGCGATCATCAACCGCCTGGCTTGGTTCACCGCTGTCACTCGCCACCCAATCTCGCGTGGACTGATACCAAGGAGCAGATCCCGCCCGACAACTCAGGGGTATCGAATGGGACCAATGCTCACCCGATTCGGCCCACGCTTCCGCTTCCTCCGTCAAACGCAAGAACAACCGCTCCACCGACTCACGATAAGACTCGAGCCTCAGGCGATCGAGATTCGGCGGAATCTGGATCCGCGGACTCGTAATCACTCGACACCGCGACCCGAGTCGGGGGATCGCAAATCGGTCCCAGGTAGGCAGTCGCCAGGGACGATCCATGCCGACAGCGATCAAAATGAGCGGGATTTGAAGCTCGGAAGAAAGATAGATGGGACCTTGCGCCAGCGAGCGACGGGGGCCGCGAGGCCCATCCGGCGTGATCGCTAAATTGCAATCTTGTGCCACTCGCATGAGTTCCCGCAGAGCCGCGGTGCCGCCCCGTGCCGAGCTGCCACGGACGACGGAAAACCCTCGATAACGCACCGCTTGCGTCAACCATTCCGCATCGGCATGACGACTCACCAGTAGCGCCATCCGAGAAAACGGGCGCAAATAAAACGGCACGGGAATGAATTCGTGCCAGAACAGGAAAATCGCGGGGCCACGAAAATCGTCGTGAGCTGGATCGACCGCCAAGTCGTAGCTGGCTTGGCGATACGTCAGCGTGCTCATGACCGATTCAATCAGGCTGGAAACCAGCAGTCCACCCGCCTTGCGCAACCATTCGCTTCGAATCCGCATCACCGGCTTCCTTGCTCTTGCGCGACTCCGCCGTTACCCTTCAAGCCACTCGCCGGTAAACACTTCCGTGGCGGGTCCCGTCATATAGACATGATTGTCCCGCTCATCCCAGTGCAGCTCCAGGTCGCCTCCCAGCAGATGGTTGATGATGCGCCGCTCCGTCCGTCCCGCCAGCACTCCCGCCACACAGACCGCACTGGCCCCCGTTCCGCAAGCCCAGGTCTCGCCCGAACCACGTTCCCAGGTGCGCTGACGCACTTCCTGCCGCGAAATGATTTCCACAAACTCGACATTCACCCGCGCCGGAAACTCGGCGGCCGTTTCCACCTGCGGCCCGACTCCAAGCACCAATTCATCTGTCGCTTTTTCGACGAAGACGATGCAATGTGGATTTCCCATGGAGACGGCGGTAACCGTCAAGTTACGCCCTGCGACTGTCAAGGTTTGATTGACCACTGGTGAGCCGGTCAGGCGAGTGGGAATGCGTGCCGGCTCCAAAATCGGCTCACCCATGTCGACTCGTACGCGCGCCACTTTGCCCGCCACGACTTCGACCTCCACCTGTTTGATCCCCGCGCCGGTTTCTAAGGCGAAGGAAGTCTTTTGGACCAGACCATGATCGTAAACATACTTGGCCACGCAGCGCAGTCCGTTCCCGCACATCTCCGATTCGCTGCCATCGGCGTTATACATCTGCATGCGCGCGGCCGCTTGCTGCGAAGGGCGGATCAGGATCAAGCCGTCACTACCCACACCAAAATGTCGATGGCTGATGCGCTGGGCGAGTGTCACGGGGTCGGACGGAGGAGCGGCAGCAAAGCAGTCGACGTAGACATAATCATTGCCCGCGCCGTGCATCTTCGTGAAACGCATAAATGATCGATCCTCGTATCAAATAATCGAGCAGAGCATGATGAGCAACCAACAGGGTCATGATTCTAACGCGGAGCACCCAGGGGGAGAAGTTGGGCCGGCCCCGGAACTCGGCTGGACCAAGGCTTGCGCTCGCCAGCGCGACCAGTCAGCTCGGGAAACATCTTTTGCAGAGCCTCATTAATCACGGGCACCACTTTTTTGTCGACGGTGGGTTCTTCCAGTGGCCCCGTCACGCGCACTTCCATGATCTGCCGGCTTGCCTCGTTGAGCATCGGGCCCAGGACGGGAATCTTGAGTTCATCGCGTGCCATCAGCGTGTAGAACTGTAAATCCACATGGCGGTTGAGTGACATTTCTCCGGAACCCCGTAAGGTTACCGCATCGCCTTTGAAATCAATACGCTCAAAATAGACTCGTTCCCCATCAAAGCGAAAATCCACATCGCTCAACTGAAACGCGGCTGCTTGGTCGACTGGTAAACCACGCGCCGTTTTGACCATCGCGGCCATCACCGGCACCTCAAAAAAATCGGCATCTCGACAGGTCACCTTGCCGCCACCGCGCCAAGTGTTGAGTCCGCGACTGGTACCCTCAAATTTGACCGCCGCAAAAGCTCGCCCCATCACATCGCGTCCCTTGGGAGCAAATTCTCGCGATAGTTCACCGAGGTCAACGTTCTGAATATCCGCTTGCACTCGTACCTGCGCCTCGTCGGCCAACGTCACCACGGCATCCCCCGCCACTCGTCCACCAAACAGCTGCGCCGTGATGGGTCGCGGAGGCAATTCTCCTCGACCACGCTCCGCCCAGAGGTCACCAAAGATGAGTCGCTGGGGGGTTAAGCGAAAGGGACCGCGTAGCTGAGTAACCTGGACTCCCTGGCAGACGGCCGAGTCGATGTGAAGTTCACCCTGACTGGTGACTGACTGCGCATCGCTCTGGCCAATCAAATGCACTTCGCCCCGAATCTGCTCCACGGGAAGGCCCACTTTCAAACTGCCATTCTCAACATCTAAATTGAGATCCCAGGAGGCGGAAATTGGCTGGCCGGCTTTCGCTGGCGCCGCCAGATTGATCGAGCCGGTCGCCTGGATTGGACCACTCCAGTTCAGACGCGCCAGTCCCGTGCTCCAGGCACTCGGCAAGCCCGCCAGCGTTTCTCGGTCCAACGTCAACCGATCCACGCTCACCCGATGCAAACTGGCACTCCAGCCTCCCTCGCGTTCGAGCTGACAGATGCCGTGACCGAGAATGACGGTCCGCCCATGCTCGGCGCGCAAGCCATCGAGTTCGATGTGGCCATCGCGATAGCGAACGGCTCCCGTGACATTTTCCAGTGGAAAGGGCGCCCAGTTCGGACGCACCGAAATATAACGCCCATCGTTACCCGGTACCGCCGGACGCTTCAAACCATAAACCTCTACCGACCACTGGCGGACCGCCCGCGGCTTGCGAATCGCAATCGTGAGATAGTCGAGCGTGCCGCGCGGTTGCAAGGAACTCCAGAGACGCTGGCCCGATGCAGCCAGGGCGCGCTTGAGCTCTTCTTCCAGAGGCAAATCAGCGGCTTCTAAATCCAGCTGGAAATCGGTTTCACCCTGTCGGTCCGTATTCCAGCCACCGCGGGCGACCACCAGCGCACTGTCATTCATTCCGGTTAAGTCCTTCACGTCCCAGCGATCATCTCGCCAGCGCAACTGGCCATGAATACCAGTAAGCGGATAGGGGAAGACCGTGTACTGCACGGAGCCGCGATGAATATCGATATCCACGGCTCGTTCGACAGGTCCCGCCGGATCCATCCGCTGAAATCGGCCTCGCGCCGTCCACTCGCACTGCGGCTGCAACGAGCGCACAATCGTACGCGGCTGCTCCGGTAGCGCTGCCATCAGTTCGTCGTCGAGTGGAACTGGCTGCGCGACATCGACCGTGAACACTCCGGTAAAATTTTCACCCGGATTCCGCAGATCAGCATGAAAGACGACCGGTCGACCCCGTACCCGGGCTTGGAAATTGTCCGTCGTCAAACGACCATCGCGATACTCCCACACCCCCTGACCACCGTGTAATCGATAAGGGAAACGATGGTACGTAAACGAAACATCATGACACTGAACAACAATGTCCGGCTGCCAATTCTCCCCGTCATAGCGCAGGTCGAGATCAGCATCAAATTTTCCTAACGGCGCGAACTTCTCCCAGATCGCTCGCAACTGGTTCGGCAACAATTCAATCCAGGCTCGATTCCAATCAAAGTGACGAGTCTTGGCGGTCAGGTGCAGCGGGCTGTCCGCCGTGTAGCCGTCGCAGTGGAGACTTGCTTCGAGCAGCGCGTCACCACAGCGACCTGTCAACTGTTCGATCGCCCCACCCGACTCGGACCACGAAAAATGACCAGCTAAGTCGGTGATCGGGGCGGGCAGTTCACGATCCTCCCACCGACCGTCCAGCAAATCGCCCGCGACGACGAAGCGCCAAGGCTCCGTCGTTTCCTCGCGACGACATTCGAAACGCACATTCGCATCCCCTCGCAACTCGGCGAAACGACCGAGCCGTTCGAGCCATTCCAGCGGGAGGACACGAGTGAGCTCGGATGCCAAGCGGACGCCCGCTGCCTGGCCCGAGACTTGGACCGCGCCCGTTTCCAGCTCCCAGTCCATCTCCAGCGACAATTCATCACACCAGCTCGCCTGACCATCCAGCCGTAGTTGATACTGTCCGTTCGAGTTCGCCGCCCCGAGCGGTTGCAGAAGACTTCCTTGAATCTGTCGCAATTCCAGCGGGCGAGGAACCGTGCCGGGGGTGCTGCTACGAGCCTGGTTGGTAGCAGCTGAATGGCGAGTGGCCGAAGCCAACTTGGCCGGCATGCGGGGCGACTGCACAACCAACATGCCACCCTCGATGCGAATCGGGAAACGCGGCTGAGTGGGATCCGGGGGTGCCACCCGCAAACTTGTCAGTTGCTCCCAGGGATAGGCGCCATCCACCGCTCGTCGCACCACCACCCGCGGTCGTCTCAAGACGACTTCGGAGATCTGAATCTGCTGATTCACGAGATCAGCCAGCTCCGTTCCACAGCGCAACTGCACCTCATCGATCTCGGCCAGCGGCAGTTCCGGGTCGCCGTCATGTAAGCGGACGCCTCGCAGTTCAATGCCTTCCCCCGTCACGCGACGAGCGGACTGAACCGAGACGCGCCAGCGCTCACCTTGCAGACTTTGCTGTAAACGCAATTCCGCTGCCGCTCGAATCCGCTCATCCAAATGATGCACGACATAGATCCAGCCGAGTGCTGCAATTGCCACCACCAGCAGAGACGCCACGATTAACTCACGAAAAGCCTCCGTAATTTTCTCGCGCCACCGTGCCGTCCAAGAGGGCGGGGTAGGGGACAGAGGGGCACCAGCGGCCGATGTCGCACCACTCACTGCACCGGCGGAAGTCGGCGCGTGTGAGGTAGGCGTCGCCTGGGCGGAAGTTTTACTCATCTCGCCTCCCGTCCGCACACGGTCGCTCAGCGGCATAATGCAGCGTCACCAAACCGCCGACACTCCAGGCAATCAGCGGTAGCAGCGCCGGCTGTCGATAGCGAATCGAGCTGACAAAGATCACGTGCAGCAGCGTGAAGTAGACAGCGGGAAATAATGCCAACCAGGCCATCCACGGTGTTCCCCAGCGCCGAAAAAGTCCGTAGAGGGTAAGTAAGACGAGCGGCACAAATCCGATCGTTACAACCCATCGCCCCACTCGCCCCCCCATTTCGTTGGCGTTGGGCCAAAGATTCCACATCCGCACGAGTTTGATCCCCGCTAGCTGCAGCACTTCGCGCGGATGCTCGCGGGCCCATCCCAGGGACTCGTCGCGCAGGTAGCGATCGAGTCGCACTTCGAAGCTGGCGGTGGGTGGCACGGCAGCTTGAGCGTCTAGGGATCGCAGCCGCTCGATCGCCGGCCGGACGAAATGCATGTCGCTCGCGCCCGTCGCTTGCGGGTTTATGCCATCGTACAGACTGGCTCCCACCTGCAGCGATGTGAGGACGAACTCGCCCGTCAACACGTAGTTGCGATACCACCAGGGCGCAAGGGTAATCACGAGCCCAGCCACGGTCGCGATGGCGATCGGCAGCTGAGCAGTCAAGCGAGTTATCAACGAAGGTGTTGCGGATTCAGCACGATGATGCGCGGTCGAGTTTTCGGGGCGGCGAAATTTCGATCGCCAGGCCGTTCCGATCATCGCTCCCATCATCGCCAGGGGAGTAAACAGCAGCCAACTCGGGCGCATGAGCGTTGCCAAACCTGCGGCTACACCCGCCACAACGCTCCAACTCCAGACTGGGCCAGAAGAGGTCCAGCGCGAGTTGGCAGCGGCCGCCGCTTGCCAGGCGTTGAGCTGCAGCAGCATGAGTGGACAAAACGGAGCTTCGCTCAACACAAAAGTTCCCAGCGCGATTGCCTCGGGATGAATCGCCGCTATCCAGCCCGCCGCCAACCCACCGCGCCAGCCAAACCACTGCGCCGCTAGCCAGACGACGCCCAGGACTGCCAACGTGCCGCACCAAGCGCTGAGTGCGCGCGCCCAGATTACGGGCGGATTGTCCGTCCCGAGAATCCAGAACAGTGCGGCCAGCAACGCTGGGTAACCGGGCGTGCGAAAAACTCGATTGTCGGCTCCATATTCATACGGTTCACCGCGATAGAAACATTGCCCCAGCACCCAGTAGCTCTGGCTGTCCCCAAACCGAAATCGCTCGCCATCCGGCAAACGACTTTGCCACCACCAACCGGCCGCCAAGCGCAGGCTGAACGCCACGACCACGAGGGCCAGCAGTGACCACGTCAGTCGCCTTGGTAGCTCCATGGGGATACGCCGTCGCTGCCTGTGGGAAGAGGACTTGAAACATCATGACTCAATCCAGCACCGGCTGGGGAGCGCATCCTAGCGCAAGGTTGCGAAACGGGTCAAGCCGAACCGGTAGCGGGGGATTTGCGGGAACGGGGCAAGATTAGCGTTTACTTGCCCCGCTCCCCGTGTATACTCTCCGGCTTCCCGCGGCACCTGGTGGAACTCGCCAGGCGTGCGCGACCACACACCTCCAGACCATTCCGATCCACCCAGGGAGTTTCCACGCATGAGTCAGGCAACCGCCAGTGCTGGCAGTCCGGCCAATGGCAACGAATTTCGATTGTTTCTCGCGAGCTTTCTTACCCTCATTGCCGCCGGCGTAGGCTTTTCGGTCCGCGGTGCCATTCTGGGCAATTGGAGCAGCCAGTTTGGTTTCACTCAGGGTGAACTGGGCGCGATCACAGGTGGTGGTTTGGTCGGCTTTGGCTTGACGATCATCTTCTTCAGTTTCTTTGCGGACTTGGTCGGATACGGTCCCCTCATGGCAATCGCCTGGCTGCTCCACGTCGCCTCCGTCGTCGTGACGCTAGCCGCCGGTCCCGTTTATCAGTCACTGGGCAAAGATGCCACCTTTCAGTGTTTGTACTGGGGAGCGTTTTTGTTTGCGCTCGGCAACGGCACGTGCGAGGCGGTGATTAATCCGCTCACGGCGACACTCTATCCCAATAACAAGACGCACTGGCTGAACATCCTACATGCCGGCTGGCCGGGCGGTTTGATCCTTGGCGCCCTCCTCGGTTTGCTCTTCAACAAAATGAATCTTTCCTGGGAAATCCAGATTGGTTCCTATTTGGTGCCGACGATTCTCTACGGCGTGATGATGGTCGGACAGCGTTTCCCCAAGTCGGAAGCGCGTGTGGCCGGTGTGAGCTTGTCGAGCATGCTGCGCGAAGTGGGTTTGCTCGGGGCGCTCGTGGTCGTTGCGTTGCTCGGCTTCTGGCTCTGGGACCTCTTGCCAGGTTACGGCTTGCCGAACTGGACCGGAATCGCTGTGGCCGCTGTATTGCTGGGAATTTTTGGTGCTTGCACCGGTTTCTCCCCCGGCCACTGGATGTTTGCCATGCTGCTGGTCCTGCACGCCCTGGTGGGTTATGTGGAATTGGGCACGGATAGCTGGATTACCAACATCACGGGCACGATCCTCAACAGTAAAGAATACGGCTTGTGGCTCTTCATCTGGACCTCGGGGCTGATGTTCGTCTTGCGATTCTTTGCCGGTCCGATCGTGCACAAGATTTCGCCGCTGGGACTGCTGTTCATCAGCAGCATTCTCGGAGCGATTGGTCTGACGATGCTGGGGAATGCCACCAGCGGTATCCTCTGTGTTGTCGCAGCCACGGTTTACGGCTTTGGCAAGACGTTCCTCTGGCCCACCATGCTGGGTGTCGCCTCCGAACGATTCCCGCGCGGGGGTGCCATGGCTCTCGGTGCCCTGGGCGGTGTCGGGATGCTGTCCGCTGGTCTGCTGGGCGGTCCCGGCATCGGCTACAAGCAGGATTACTACGCCACCACCAAGCTGGAAAAGGAAGCCCCCGAAACGTTCGCTCGCTACAAGGCCGGCGGTGGTAAAGGCTTCTTGTGGTTCCCGGAAGTCTCGGGATTGGACGGAGCGAAGGTTGCCAACTTGCTGGTCGAAGAAGGCAAAACGCCCGGTGATCCTCTCAAGGCTGACATCGCAGCACTCGAAAAATCAGGACGGAAACTCGAAGACGTAAAAGAGCTTTCCGGTCTGAACGAATGGTTCGAGAAAGAGGCGCAGCCGAACCTCGAAACCGATGCTCCCGTGGTGAGTGCCGGTCGTCTCTACGGCAGCAAACAAGCACTCATCGTCACCGCGCTCGTGCCAGCAACGATGGCCGCAGGCTACCTGCTGCTCATCCTTTACTTCATGGCACGCGGCGGTTACAAGACCGAACATATTGACGGCCAAGCCGGCCACTAGTCGGCGACCATTGAGTGGTTCAAGCCAAACAGGGGACAGCTGTCCCCTGTTTTTTTTGGTTCGGCGATTTCTTTCCACTCGCCATCGGCGGACGGCGAGCGAAGCTTCGAGCCTGCCGGTAACACCAGGGAGCTACATCGCGGGCTTGAGCCTGGCAAGCTGCTTGAGTTCCGCGGGTAAGAGCGTGCGACGATAAAGACGCAGGTCGCGTAGTTCGCCGGCAAATGGACCGTTCACACCATGTGCTAGCGTGAGCGGTGCCGTGCTGGTGAGCTGGTAAGGTTTCCCCACCATGGCCTGGGATTCGGTAAGTAACTCACCATCCAGGTAGAGCTTTAGTCGGTCCCCCGAACGACTCGCGGCGACATGATGCCAGCCCTCCGGCACAGCACGCCCAGACGCGATTTGCTTGCCCTGCGAGTAGGCATGAATGCGTCCCGTGGGCAGCGTGCTGCAGTACAGTTCACAGTCACCCTCCGCGGAATCGTACTCCGCCATCGTCCATACGCGTCGATACTTCACCGCTGGAGTTTGGTCGAGTTGGATGAGTCGCTGCCACGTTCCGTTCGACTCCCAAGAATAGACCTCGGCGAGTGGCAAGGTGCCTGCCAAAAGTCGTCCGTTATGCACCATCATCCCCATCACTTCCAACTCTGCGCCTAACCGCCCCACGGACTGCCAGCGATCTTCTGGCGTTTGAGGAGCAGAAGCGATGCGGCGGAAAACCGCACCACTGGGCCACGTGCCGACCAGCAAATCGCGCTGATATCGCGTGAAGGAATACGTTTGCGTGTTCGTTCCGAGCAGGCCCCAATCCTCCCACTGCCCCGTACCGCGATCGTCATAGCGATAGACGCGGCCACTATCGTAACTGCTGGCCAGTAAGTCATCGCCGTGCGCATGCAGCGCGATGACTCGCTGATTCACTAGTTCTTTGGTTTGCGGATCTGCCAGACGAGGCAGGGCGAGTTGCTGCCAGTGGTGCGGCTGACCTTTGTATCGAAAAAAGCCTGCCGGTTTGTAGAGCGATGTGGCGTAGAGCTGCCGCCGAAAAACGACCAAGCCGCCAATCGCCTCCGTTTCCGCAAACTCACCCACTAATTCCCATTGCTTCTGTCCATCGTACCGAAATATGCGACCGCCTCGTTCGACGTTGAGCGATTCCGGCAAACTCGAACCGGCCAATCGATATTTTCCCGTGCCCACATAGAGCTGGTTTTGATACACCGCCATGCTGGTCACGCTGTTCGAACGATCGGGAGCGCCACAGTCTACCCACCGCTGACCGCCGTCATACCGGTAAACTCGACCAGCTTCCGACTCGCCAGGTTCGCACGTGCCGACGTAAAGTGCATCGTTGTGGACCGCCATTGAGAAACCCAAGATTGAATTTCCAGGGCGCCCGCAATCTCGCCATTCACCCTGACGATCATCGTCCACGCCAAACTGCAACTGGCGATCATGTGGCTGATTACTCGTCACGCCACTCGAGCTTTTCAGCGTAATGTGCCAGCCACGGCGTCGAGCGGCATCGTACTGGCCGATTAACGTTCCGCCGACCGAGCCCTGCCGTTCGTCCGCTCGAACCCAGCTAGTAACCGTGAAGTCCTCAGCACCGATCTGAGGGAAGGACGCGGCGGGAATGATGAGAGGATCAGGTCCGCTCGCGGGCCACTGCACGAGAGCGTGCTGCCAAGCGGGTGGCTCGGGATCGACGGCCTGAACCGATCGCACCCTAGGGAAGCCAATCCAGACGGCCAGTGCCGCGAGGATCACTCCAGAGAAAGCGGGAACTCGCCAAGAATCTCGACGACAACTCTTCATGGCTTCCCACCTGCTTATTGAGGTTTTCCGGGCTCAAATTACGCTGCTGGGTCAGCAAACGACTCGCTTCCGATTCGGCTACCATCCCCACCATCAATAACACTCGAAATCCAACTCGATTGCAACGTCGCCCCGGAGCCTCGCAGCCGCGATCCGCTGAACGACAGTTTTCCAGGGGTGAACGCCAACTGCCCCCCCGTACAACTCGATAGTCTCCCCAATCGGGCCCTCGAGGATCCTGGCTCACCAACTCTCGCCCCTCATACTCCCCGTACCAATCCGCACACCACTCCCAAACGTTGCCGTACATGTCGTACAGCCCAAACGCATTCGAAGCTTTCAGCCCTACAGTTTGAGTGCCGTTTTCCGTGTTCCCCACGAACCAAGCGTGCGTTGCCAGAGCAGCTTCATCTTCGCCAAAATGAAACGTGTCCGCACTGCCACTGCGGCAAGCAAACTCCCATTCCGCCTCCGTAGGCAAGCGATAAACTCGACCCGCCCGTCGCTCGCGAGTCAGCGATGAGAGTCGCCGACAGAATTCCACGGCCTCACACCACGTCACCTGCTCCACCGGATGCTCATAGGCCGCAGCTCCACGAGCCGTCCGGTGAAAATGACTGGGATTCGTCTGCATCACCTCGGCAAACTGGCCCTGAGTGACTTCATAGACTCCGAGGTAAAACGGCATCGTCAAGCGGACCTCATGAATGAGCTCGTCGCGATCCGCCAACTCACACCAGATCGGACTTCCCATCGAGTACGTGCCGTAAGAGATCCGGCGAAATCGCATCCCCAGACTGTTAACCAGCGCCGGAGTGGAACTGACCGAGTCCGCTACATTCCGAGAGGAGGCGGAGTTTTTTGGGAGAGTGCCAGCAGCCGCTGGCGATGAAGTGGCGACACGCTGCTTTGCGGGCGGAGATCCGCGAGGCGGATCAACGCCGCCGACGAAGAGCGAATGTTCAGCGGGACGGGTGGTCGGCTTCGCCTTCGGAGGGAGCACTGTTTGTGCGTCACCGTGCAGCGTTTCAGCGAGGGCCAAGATGAGTCCCAACGCAACTCGAATCCATCCTTGTCCATTCGGCATCGAAACCTCTATTCTTCCTGGGCACGACCGTGCGCGTCCTGAGTCAGGACGCACCCGTCCTGACACAAAATCTAATAAACCAGCGTGCCCCGCGAAGGTTTTGGTGTTTAGAAGATAACAAAACCGCAAGTTGCAATCAAGAAAAAAATGAGAAGGTCGTGGCGGAACTGGGGAACTGGGGTGCTATCTCGTCAAGATTGCCTCCCTGGCACTCAGCCGCCGCGCCCGGATACCGGCGGGCAGTGCCAGTTCAGCAGACACCGAAAACTCCGGGCTTCGCAAAAACTCAGCAAGACGCCGCCACTGCGGATCACTCATCGCCTGCAGCGGCCAGTCCTGGCGTTGCCAGATTCGGACCAGCAGGGCCCGCAGGACCGCTGCCGGCGCCTGCACGAGCACCTCTCCGTGGAGCCTGACCAGGGTAGGGGAGGAGGGGGATTGGAGGAGGCGTTCGAGCTCTTGATCGCAGAAGTAATCGACGATCACGCGTGACTCCGCCGCGTGCTCGCTCAGTCGCCCTACGGCGGCGGACACCTGAGAATTCAGGGCGCGCGTGAGCCAGGGAATTAACTTTTGTCGAATCCGATTGCGGGCGTAGCGCAGGCTTTGATTCGACCGATCCTCACGATGGGATTGTCCGAGAAGTGTTAGATAGGCGAGGATTTGTGGCCGGGAAATGTGCAGCAAGGGACGGACGATGGTGGTGGCTGGCGAGAGGGCGCGATAGCGGGGAATACCAGCCAGTCCCGAAATCCCGGTCCCCCGCGCGATGCGGTACAGCACGGTTTCAACATGATCGTCGGCCGAGTGGGCCAGAGCGACGTATCGAGCCCCGTGCTGGTGTGCCACCTCCCGAAAAAACCGATATCGCTGTTCACGCCAAGACTCTTCGGACGCTCGCTGCGGAGCATTTGGGAGGGACGGGTCGTGGCCGCTGGCCGTTCGACCAACAGCCACGGGCAGCTGCAGCTGGGCGGCGATTTCCCTCACAAACTGCTCATCACCAGCGGACTCCTCACCCCTCAGTTGATGGTTGTAATGAGCGATCACGAGGTGTTTAAGGGGTTTAGACTGAAGCTGGTGGGCGATATTTACCAGGGCGCGGAGGAGGGCGATGCTATCAGCACCGCCCGAGACGGCTACCAGGACGGTGGTTTCGAGCCATCGCGATGGCGGCCAGTGCTCGGCCACACTCCGCTCGAAAGGATTCTCCAAGGGGCCGTTCGCGTTGGAAGTGAAGGGGAGCGTCATACGGGTGGAAGTTTCGACTGGTGTTGCAGTTGCGGGGTAATCGAGTAGGATACGACGTCTGATGGAGGTTTCGTGGCTGGGCGTGACCGAGTGGGGAGTGAATTCCTTGGAGAACGCGTGGGCCCGACGCCTTCGTCGGACAGTGTCCGTTTAGTAATCATCGCGACCACCCGGGTCAATCGTTGGTACCGGAACATTTTTCGGGTGACGTTGGGCCGGGGTGGTTTCCACGAGGTCGGCGGCGCGGATCAGTCTGGTGTTGAATAGGACATCTTTCCTCACGTCGTATCCCACACGGTCGCACACCTGATTGATCGCGTTTTTTCCGGCCTTGGATAGCGGATTGCAGGCAATCCGGAAAAACGAGCTTAATCAGGAGTATTCTGTGAGTCCCATCACCATAGTTTCCGCCTTGATTGCTGCCGTGGTGGCGGCGGCGGGAACCTATTTTGGCATTCGCCGCTCGGATCGTTTACGACGGCAAGATGTCGAAGCCCAGGGTCGTGAGATCTTGGAACGTGCCGAACGTGAAGCCACGACCAAAGTTCGCGAAGCAGAGCTGGAGATCAAGGAAAGGGCGCTCCAGATCAAGACGGCGGCCGAAGCCGATTTGAACCGCAGCCGTGATGAGTTGCGTGACCGCGAACGATCGCTGGATAAGCGTAACGAGTTGCTCGAACAGCAGGCTGACGACCTGCGGAAGCAAGAGAAGATTGCCGAGTCGACCCAGCGTCGCGCGAAAGAGAAATTGGAAGAGATGACCAAGCGGCAAGACGAGCTCGCACGATTGGTCGATCAGCAGCGGCAGCAGTTACATCAAGTCAGTGGGCTGAGCAAAGACGAGGCCACTCAGCGCCTCATGTCCTTGCTGGACGACGAGTTGTCCCTGGAGGTCGGTCAGCGGCTGATCAAGCATGAACGTCAGGTCACGGAGCAGTGTGACGAGCGTGCTCGGGAAATCTTGATGACGGCGATGCAGCGTTACGCTTCCGCACATACGGCAGAGTCAACGACGAGCACGGTGGATATCCCCAGTGACGAAATGAAGGGACGCATCATTGGTCGCGAGGGGCGCAACATTCGTGCGTTCGAGAAAGCGACGGGCGTGGATGTTATCATCGATGACACGCCGGGAGTCGTGATCGTCAGCGGTTTTGATCCTGTGCGGCGCGAGATCGCGCGCTTGGCGCTGAATAAACTGATCGGCGATGGCCGCATTCACCCTTCACGCATTGAAGAATTAGTCGCGGAAACTCAGAAAGAGATCGAAGCGTTTATTCAGAAGAAGGGGGAAGCTGCGGCTCAGGAGGTCAACATCCCGAATTTGCACCCTCGGTTAGCTTATTTGCTGGGGCGGCTGCATTTCCGTACCAGTTACAGCCAGAATGTGCTGCGTCACAGTGTGGAAGTCGCCTTTCTCACCGGCATGATGGCCGAAATGATTGGACTGAACGGCGACCTCGCTCGTCGCTGCGGTTTGTTACACGATATCGGCAAGGCGGCGGATCATGAAATGGAAGGTGGACATCCCAAGATCGGGGCTGATCTGCTTAAACGCCATGGGGAACGGGAAGACGTGGTGCATGCCGCTCTGGGCCATCACGACGACATCTCCACGCGACATCCCTACACCATGCTGGTCGCCACGGCGGATGCTTGCAGTGCCTCCCGTCCGGGTGCGCGTCGTGAATCGCTCGAACGCTACGTGAAGCGCATGGAGGAACTGGAAACGATCGCGCAGGGATTCCCTGGAGTGGAACAAGCATTTGCGATTCAAGCGGGTCGCGAGCTGCGTGTACTGGTGAGTTCCAAGGATACGGATGATGCGAAGGCGGCCAAGATCTGTCGCGATATCGCGCAAGCATTTGAAGAGCAGTTGACTTATCCGGGCGAGATCAAGGTGACCGTGGTTCGCGAAGCTCGTTTTGTGGAAGTTGCTCGGTAGCTTCCATGACCACTCCGGTACGAATCTTGCTGATCGGCGATATCGTCGGCAAACCTGGCCGACGAATCATCCAGCATCACCTCGCCGAAATCCGCGCTCGCCAACAAATCGATCTCGTCATTGCCAATGGCGAGAACGCCGCGGAGGGCTCGGGGATCACGCCACTGATCTATCACGATCTGATCGCGGCCGGAGTCGACTGTGTCACGCTTGGTGATCACATCTACCGTCGCAAGGAAATTTATGCGGTGTTGGAGCAAGAACCGCGGATCGTGAAGCCCGCCAATTTTCCCGCGGAAGCTCCTGGCCGCTGCTGGACCGTGGTGACAACCGCTCAGGGCATTCAGGTCGCGGTATTCAGTCTGCTGGGACGAGTCTTTTTGCGGCCGGTCGATTGCCCGTTTCAGGCTGCCCAGCGCGTGCTGGCGGAAATCCCCGCCGACGTCCGCCTGCGCATGCTCGACTTTCACGCGGAGGCGACCAGCGACAAACAGACGATGGGACGGTTCTTGGACGGACGAGTGACAGCTGTTTTGGGGACGCACACCCATGTGACCACGGCCGATGAGCAGATTTTTCCGGGAGGTACGGCGTTTCAATGTGATGTTGGAATGACAGGTCCTCATGAGAGCATCCTGGGGCGCCGGATCGATCGCGTGCTCGAAACGACCCTCACCTTTCGTCCATCGGAATTTGAGGTCGCCAAGCGGGATGTACGGATCAGTGGCACGGTCGTCACCGCCATCGCGGAGACCGGACAAGCCACGGCGATCGAGCGATTGGTTTTTCGCGCAGAAGATTGATTGATCTTGTCGCGATGGGACCGCGTCGCTATTGTCCGGCGGTTCGTTCTTTATTGACCGTTGGCACAAGGAAGTCCCATGCGTTCAATCGATTCGCCCCACGTGGCTGCAGCCTTGCCGGAAGTAACCTCGCACAACGTGCCGGCAAGAGGGCGTTGGGGGACCCACGTCCCGGTCTCGCGACCGATCATGGTGGCCGCCAAGCTCCTGCTACTTCTGCTGCTCCCGACTGCCGGCGGCTGTATTGGACTGGCCTCACAGCTGCTGTACGTCATCAAGGGCGATAAAGTAGCTGCAGAATTCGACGGGCTGGCCGGCAAACGAGTGGCGGTTGTGTGCGTCGCCAACTCGTCCAATTACGATCCTGGTTCGGCCTCGTCCAAACTGGCTCAGATGGTGGAAATCATCCTCAAAAAAGAAGTGCCCCGAATGAACTTGATTCGGCAAGATCGAGTGGTCGATTGGATCGACAATAACGACTGGGATCAGATGGACTATCGCGATATCGGCCGCGGTCTCAAATCGGAAATGGTGGTCGGCATTGATTTGGACGGCTATCGGCTGCACGAAGATGCCACCATGTATCGCGGTAAAGCGAATGTGGTTATCACGGTATTTGACGTTAAGGCAAATGAGACGGTCTACAAGCGGCATCTCACCGGTTATTCGTTTCCCGTCAACGGCGGAAAACATGTCAGTGAAACGACTGAGGCCGAGTTTGAGAATAAATTCTTGAGGGAACTGGCGATCGACATTGCCAAAACATTTCATTCCTACGAATTCAAGAATGACTTCGCACGAGACGCCAGCATGCTGAGCCGTTAGATTGCTGCGCCGCTGCTTCTCCTGGAACCCCTCGCCCAAAGGAACACTCTTGGGCTAGGATAGCCAGGTATGAATCCCACGCTCTCGACGACTCTGATTGTGATTCAACTGGCCAGCTTCGGACTGGTTTGGATCACCGCCTTGGTAGCTGGCCGTTGGTCCGCCGCACCGGATCGCTCCACGGATTGGACTCAAGTCACACCACGTCGTTCCACCTATCTCCTGCTTGCGTTCGGCACGTCCCTGTTTGTGGTTTATGGCGGCTTTTTGCCGTTCAACTATCGTCCTTTGGCACTCGAAGAAGCGGTTACCATGTTTCGCGGCATCCAGCTGCGAGGGATTCAGCTCCAGCAGGAGCGTGCCGATTTAATTGCCACGGTCTTACTCTGGATACCACTCGCCTTTTTCTGGATGGGCGGCCTGACGGTGGATGAATCGTCGCGGCTATTTCGAGCCGTGGTGGCGATGGTGGTAGGCGGAGCTCTGACGGTCGCGGCCGTAGCTTTGGAATTTGGACAGCAATGGTTTCCCCCGCGCACGATCAGCCAAAACGACGTTGATGCCGCAGCCCTGGGAGCCCAACTCGGAGTGATTAGTTGGCTGGCGCTGGGAATGCCCCTGACAAACGCCCTTCGTCGTTTTGTTCATGCTCCCGGTCTCTGGGCACGTCAAACCTGGATTCTCTGGGCCTACGCCGGAATAGTATTTCTCTACTGGCTGATTCCACTCGATTTCACCATCAATCTGCGTGAGCTCTCGATCAAGCAGCGCATGGGTAACATCGAACTGAGACCCTTTGCGGCGGTGCTGTCCGGCCAGACCAATTGGCTGGCACTACTCATGCAGGCCATCCTGTGGATTCCGGTAGGGCTGCTGGCAGGACAACAACCGGTGGAACTGGTAGATGTGACGGTGTCGCCTGCCGAGCTGCGGCGTCGCAGCTGGCAAAGATTCGCGCAGCGTCTACTCTTGGCCCTCGCCTACGCGCTGATGGCGGAAACGCTGCGGCTCTTCGTCTTCACTCGCTTTTCCTCGATCACCAACTTGGGCTTTGTGATGCTGGGAGTGATCGCCGGCACGATCGCAGCGCGTCGCGGCGATTCTTGGTGGGCCGTGGCCCGGCAGCACCCCGTGGGACAAGCCCTACGCGACCAGCACTGGCCTTGGTGCCTGCTCACCATCACCTATCTGGTCCTGCTCAGTGCCTGGATGCTCAGGCTGGCACCGCGAAACTACGATCCGGCCTGGGTGACGCCCCGCTTTACCGGCTTCTGGGAACTACCCTTCACGTCGTCCTACTACAACTCAAAGTTTGTCGCCCTAAACAGTTTTATTCAAAAGATGCTGATCTTTTTTCCGGTGGGCTTGCTCTTGGGCCACAGCTTGCCGGCAGCCCGCGTACATCCAGTCCTGTACCGATCACTGACCACTCTGGGACTGGCGGCCATCGGCGGAACCGCTGCCGCCTTAGAAGTACTGCAAATCTTTCAGACGCGCTACTTCGCATCGAGCACCGATATACTGCTCGGATTCGCCGGCGCGCTGAGTGGACTCATGCTGCACGCACTGATCTTCCCGGCCCCGCGCGGCCGCGCACTGGGAACGCTGAGTTGGTTGGGGTACGGAAGCTATGGAGTCGTTTTCGTCATCACTGCCACGATCACGGGCTATGGCTGGAACTATCAGCATCAACTCCAAATGCAGCAGTTGGCCGAGTCCCCTGGAGCCGACTTGAACGACATCAACTGGGAAGAGCACGTCACGATCGAGAAAGCCAAGAGTGCTGCAGGCCAGCAGCCGGCCCCGGAAACCACGGCGGGAACCTTGCCGACCAATCCAGCGTCACCGGAGCCTCCCGCGAAAACTCCCGAAACCACGTTTCCGCCGCGCCCTAAACTCCCTGCCATCGATCCCGCGGAGCCACCGCGATTCACGTCGATCCCCTTACCAGAAATCCCCGGGGCGCTCGCCATTTGGGGAGCCCTCGGATCCGATCGTCGTGGCATGATCTGGTTCGGCATGTCGATGGAATCACCGCCGAACGAACCCGCTCCTAGCGGCAGTCGCCCATCTCCCCCACGCTCTGCTCGACTGTTTGAATACAACCCGCGTAGCGGCGAGTTATCCGAGCGCGGTGATGTACTCACCGCCCTACGCGCCGCAAAACTCGATCGACCTGGAATCAGTCAGACCACCATTCACACTCGCATCATCGAAGGCGACGACGGACATTTGTATTTTTGCTCGAGTGACGAAACGGGCGAAGAGATCAACGGGAGCGCATTACCGCGATGGGGCGCGCATGTATGGCGTTTGCGACGCCCAGAACAGCGCTGGGAACATCTGCTCGCCGTCCCCGAAGCCTTAATCACCATGGTCATCCAAGGTGAGTATCTCTACGCCATGGGCTACTTTCAGCATGTGCTGCACCAGTTGCACTTGCCCACAGGGAAATCACGCTCGGTCCGCGTCGGTGCGGTGGACGGCCACTTCTCGCGGAATCTGGTCGTCGATCATCGCGGACATGCCTTTGTTCCCCGCCTCACTCGCAACCGCTCCGTCGGAGGTTCGGCGGTGCAAGTAACGCTTGTCGAACTAGACGTCCAATTACAAACCGTCGGCGAAACTCCCCTGAAGCATTACACGCGGCAATCACCAACGGACTCGCACGGCATCGTCGCCTGGCATCCGCTGCCAAATCAGTCGATTGTCTTCGCCACCGAAACGGGCTTCCTCTACGAAGTCAATCCCGGCACAAATCCAGCCACAATTCGCGAGGTCGGTTACTTTCATCCGCGAGGAGCATCCTACGTCAATTCACTTTTCGTTTATCCCGTTCCGCAAAGCCCACCGCTGCTGGTCGGTGTCGCTCAGTATCCTTCACCCAGGTCCAGCGCGGCCGAAATCACCTCCCCCGCTCCGGGCTCCTCCACGAACCCCGTCGCCCGCTACGACTGGATCACGTTTGATCTAGCCAGTGGGAAGGGCACCGCCACCGCGATCCCAATCGGCTCACCCCTCGGGCAGGCCGAGTATCTCACGGGCTCCATGACACGCGACCAACAGGGAAGTATCTATCTGGCGGGAAACGGCCAAACCTCACCGATCCAGCTGTCGCGCGATTTAGTACGAGCCTTACAGGCGATCGGTGGTGATTCTTTTCAGACCGACATTCTCAAACGCGACAATGCCCCGCGATCCGGCCCCATCCTGCTGCGCGGCGATTTTCTCGGTGGTAATCCGCAGTAAGAGTAATCCGCAGTAAGAGTAATCCGCAGTAAGAGTAATCCGCAGTAAGAGTAATCCGCAGTAAGAGTAATCCACAGTCACCGTACTCACGGAGTTTCATTCTTCCAACCATCCTTGATGACGAAGGGAATAAACTTCCCGTCACGCCCCAGATCTTCGCGACCTTGTCGCAGGTGTCCTTGGCGGAAGAGCCAGATGACGTCGATCTGGCCATCAAAGTCGCTATCGTATTCCTCCCGGGAATTACCGGTCGTCGGCGACTCAAAGCGCCACATATCGACCTCGCCATCCCGATTCGAATCAATCCATGTTTCAATCAAGTTATCTGGGCGTTGATGACTTGCTAACGTCTCTCGTTCTTGCACCCTGGGGTCACGCACAAAGACATCTAATTCAATCCGTCGATAGAGAGAGCGGAAGGCTTGATTGATCATGTCGTAGCCACCGGTGCCGTCGGGCAGTGAATCCGGATGGATTCCATCGCGACACAGCATCGGCCAGCTTCCATGATCAAAAAATAGACGCTCAGTATCGATCATCGGAACGTGAAAAACATGCGTTTCATAGCGCAGGCTGGCATTGAAGTCAGCAAGCTTCTCTAAGTCGATTCCTTGGGCTGGGGGAATCGAAAAGAGGACGGGTAAGGCGCGGTGTTCGAGACATATTTCAATGATCGCCCGCATGTTGTCGCGATACTCTTCCAACGGAACCTGCCCTCCCAGCAGATCGTGAGTACCGAGAAACACGGTGACCAATTCAGGGCGAGTCCGAGCCAGCAGTTCAGGCAAGATTTCACGTCCCCAGGCCGATGTTGCCTGAGGCGCAGTCCCCCAAGTTTTGGGATAGAAGATGTAACCGTCACAGGACAGTAACCGGGGTTGCCCCAGTCGCGTTCGCTCGGGCCAAAGGAAGCAATCGGAGTAGGAAAAACTGTCGCCGAGATTCAAGATGGATTTGGGGCGGACACCGCTGTTTGTCGACAACTGCTCGCTGTGATCCCCCACTCGCAAATCATAGATGATGTAGCGCGAAGCCTGAAAGGAACCGCCGCAGCCGACAAGCACAGTTAGCGTGAGCATCCACCCCGCACGGATACCACTCTTCATCATCACAGGCAAACTCGGCCTGCCCCGCTGCTGGTCTCCGGTTTTCATTCACTCTTCCCCTGCTGGCAAGCGAACCGAGAAAAGTATGGGCTGGGATGTCCGTCGAGCGTTTTCCTTCAGGCGTTCAATCTGCTCCGCACGCCAGCCCGCTTGACGCAGTTTCTCCACCAGAGTGGGAGAAACTTCGAGCGTACCACGGGGATAGGTGCCCGCCAGATAGAGCTCACCATTTGCGCCCCAGCCCGCCGTTCCCTGAACCACCATACCCGGATAATTCCCGAGTCCGGGAAAAGCGCTGCCAAATCGTGCGGTCTGTGGGAGTGTGGTCATCACCAGCTGCAGCCGCTCCGTCATCGGCCCCGAGGTCTGCTGAGCCAGAAACAGCAGATCGGAATTTACCTGAGCGGTAGCGATCAAGAGGTTCGCGGATGTTTGCGCGGGATGGCGCGAAATCAGATCGACCGCCGTCGGCTCGTTCAGTGCCAATCGTTCCCGAATTCGATACAAGGCACCAGCGGCGGTCAGAAAGGTGACCGTACCATCTCCCTGCTCCCAGCTCCCCATGACGCCCGACAGATCCGTGGTCGCTCCCGTGCCAAAGTACTCAATCGAAGTGCTCGCCAAAGGTTCCAGCGATGCATTCAGTTCCATAAGCTCCACGGACTTACCAGCCAGATTCTGAATCCGTGGTACAAACGCATGTCCACGATGATCGACAAGCAGCGTGCGACAACAATGCCCCGCCAACGATCCGAGATCCTGTTTTCGCAGTTCACCGGTCTTCAATTGGAACTGGTAAAGAACATGACCTGGATAGGCCAGGGCGTAAACCGCATCACCACGAACCACAATCGAAACGATCCCATCGGGAACGACCGCCAGGTGCTCCCATTCCCCCGATTGCATATCCAAACGCCAGAGCCGCGAGCCCCAGGGAGGTCGACGCTCGGGGTTGGGTCGAGGTAAATCTTCACCTAAGGAGGCAAAATAGATTTTGCCATCGGCGGTCGCAACCAGCGGCGTGATGATCTGCCCGGCGAGCTCCCCCTCGCGATACCGCCGCGTCTTCTGTAACCATTCTGCGACACTACCCAGCGAGCGGGTTTCTCCTGTCTCGGGATCATAAACCATGACTTGGGCCGAGCCGGCTTCCTGATTGCTGCTGGAAACCGCCAACCACACTCGCCCCCGACGATCCAAGGTCGTGCCAGTCCAAATGGAATCCCCGCCAGGCACATCCGGCAACTTGACCTCCGTCACCGTAAACTCTTTGCCGCTGGGTAAGGGATCGAAGTTGAGCGGTACTGGCCGCACGTTCGTCGCCGTCGGCGCTCCGGCTGGTCCAGCCTCTGGTCGCCCCGGAAAAGCGGGGCGGGGCAGGGGAGCACCGGCGTCCGGCGGAACGACTGGATTGGGCGCCGGATTCACCGGATCGCTTTCCGCTGCGATCCGGTCCTGGAGCGCTTGATTGAGCGCCGCATCGAGCCGCCGACGAATGGCCGTCACATATTCCAAATTTGGTGCGGTCAGTTCCTTCAGATCGCGAACCCCGCGACTGCGAACCTCGCCCGCCACGATCGACATGATAAGCGCGTTGGCAGGATCGTAGGCCAGTGGCCAGGGCCGAGCGGGCTCCGCTAAATCAGGCCGTAATGGTGAAGTAGATTCCGGCACCAAGACGGCACCCCAGCTACGCCCCAAATCATGCAGCAACATCGCCAAACATTGCTCGGAACTCACCCCTGGCTTCACCTCTGGAATAAGCAAATGGGAGGCCAAGAGTGAAGGCGCGCTCGAGCTGCGTGGATATTCATCGGGAGTCACACTGTATTGCCGACTAAAGCCGATCGCCAGTTGAGCTTCCCCAAGCTCCACCGATTGCTGAAAGTCTTTTTTTCCCAAGTTGATATCGAGAGTAACGCGATTGGGAGTCCATGAACGAGCTGCGACCACCTCCAGTTCAATTCCGGTCACGGCTTTGAAATGCACCGCGGCCGCTTGCAGGCGAGCTCGCAGGCGCGGCTCCCACAATTTCTGCTTTTCGGGCTCGCGCGAATCCAGGCACAGCAGCACCGGCAGTTTGCCCGCAACCAGCGCTGCAGATGGTTCGCGCACGACCTTCCCCAAAGCCTCCTGATTAAGCTCAGGAACATTGCCAAAGGCAAGCTCCACCAGCTCGATCGCCCCACCTTGTTTCGCCGGCCGCAGTACGTAAGCACGCTGTCCTTGCAGTTGATGAGTCGTGGTTTTGCCATTCACTTCCACAATCGCAACGCCGGTCGTTACCCCAGCGATCGCCTGCACGGCTCCCGGTCGCAGGGTTCCTTCCCAGACCGTTTGCTCCTCACCCGTCGCCGATTCCGCTGTTCGCACCCCTTCCACAATCACCTTCAGCTTCAGCGACTTGGAATTGCGACTCGCAAGAATTACGCTCGGACGAATCGTCGCCCCGCGGCGGTCAGCCGACGGCTCCTGAGCGAGCAGAAAGTTCGTACCGGATGCCGCCAGCCCAGCCAATACACCGCCCAAGATCAGTGCGGTCAGCAAATTACGGCATCGAGTTGCCATCAGGGACCTCCCAAGCGTTTGTGGATGGCATTCCTGCCTTTGATAGCCCCTCAGGAGAATACTCCCACTGGTTAAGCATGAAAAATTATATCGTGGCGAGCGTATCCTGCAGGAGTGAACGGAATTTCACACCCAGACGGCCTTGAAAACCATCCCCTAATCGCTGCCGCGCGCCGAATGTTCACTCGCCTGCCGCCGACACTCGGCGCAGTTCCACCGACTGCACCCCTTCCTGGCGATTGAACTCGGCGACGAAGAGTGCCGGATCGGCCGTGGCGCGCAGCACCACACGATAGGTCACATCGAGTACGCTGCCCTGACGAGCCGTAGCCACTTGGACTACCGCATGCTCCGTCGCGAAAGGCTGCATCATGGCACTCCGGCGCTGCGAATCGGCTTGTCCAAGACTCAGGCGCAGTACGAGCTGGTACGTTTGTTCGTCCGCCAAGCGACTCGAATGGTCAGAACCGGCAGACGATCGACGGACAGCCGATCCGAGTCCCGAGCGACGCCCCTGAAAAAGAAAGGCAGCGACGGCGGCGATCGGTATCCCCACAAGCGGCACTCGTAAGAATCCGGCGCCGGCCGAGAGCCCCACCGCCACGGCTAAAATGACAAAAGCGGTGTCACGAGTATCATCGACCACGGTGCGAAAACGTACGATGGCCAGTGAGCCCACCAGAGCAAATGCCCGCGCGGCACTGTCGCCAATGGCGAGTGTCACCATGGCAATGATGACCGTGAGGAGCACCAACGTCGGTACTAAACTAGGAGCCGAATCGGTCACGGGCGTGCGGCGCGAATACCAGTAGATCGCCGCTACCACGCAGCCCAGCAGCAGCGCAACAATCAGTCGCACCCCAATCAGCGACCATGACAGTTCGCCACTGGCTGACGCCGATTCTTGCAACCAATCAGGCATCTTCCGTCTCCCGTGACAACTCCTGGCGATCCCACGCGTCTCGACAGCGACGATATTTGGAGACTGCCGCTGGTAACAAGTCGAAATCGCTGATGAGCTGTTTGAAAATTGTCGGCAACTGAGCGCGATACTTGAATTCCAGGATGACCTGGCCAGGCAGCAGCGGAACCGCAGCTTCCGTTTCCACAAATCGCCACTCGTACTGAGGTTGCCCGTAGACCTCGCGATCCATGGTGAGTCTCACGGGGCCCTCGTACATCCCCGCATAGGCCTCGCGTAAATAGGTAACCTGGCATCTCGGTAAGAGCTTACTCTTGCGCAGTCTTCGCGCGAACCAGCTGCCCGCCCAGCCGTCCCCGCCGGCATTTGTGCCAGTCTTGGGATCTCCGCTGGGAGCTGCATTTCCCCCGGATTCCATTTCCAGCCGTTGCAGGTCCGCTTCCTGCACCACCACTCGCCGCTTCGCGACACGTCGCCCAACCCGCGTCTTACGCTCCAGCGATACCCAGTCGGCATTTCCATAGCGCCGCACGCGATACTTGCGGCGCTGATAACCCGCTCGACGCGCATACCCATCGCCCGCTAGCGTATCGCTGTAAAGACTGTGAGTGAGATAGGCACCGCAGAGTGCCGGGTCACCGTGCGGATCCGGAAGCAAATGAGCACGCGCCCAAGAGCGAACATCGCGCGATTGCTCTTCCGCAATCAGAAACTTCAGCTCGAATGCCTGCCCGCCCTCATCGCTGGCGGCGCGAAACGAGGGCGAAAGAAAACGGACTTCTCCCGACATCACCAAATCCGCCACGCGGTCCTCTTCACCGGTATCCACCTCGTCCATCATGGTCCCGGCTTTCCTGGTTCGCGAGATTCTGGCCGGCGCGATTCGGGGGCTGGGTCGTGCAGCGCGCCCAAAGCTGGATGACTCAGCAAATACGCCCGTCGCTGTTCGATGAATCCGCGCAGCGAGCCTTCCGTAGGTTCGTCCGCCGTAGCTCGTAAAAAGGCTTCCAAGGAAGAAAGTTTACGAGTGTCTCGCGCAAGTTCGGGTTCCAGCAGCCGCCGAAAATGGGTGACCGTCGGGCCTAGTTGTTTCCAGTCCAGCTGTTCCTGCGCGATCTGACGGACATACCGCAGATAACGCTCGCGCAGAGCTGGCACCGCCAGCAGTCGACTGCGCAGCGGCTTACGCGGATCATCCAGGGCTACAAGTGGATCGAGAGCGACGGGGGAAGGACGCGCCGGTTGACCGACCGCAGATGCATCCCCCGGACCGCGCCCACCGCGCATCCCCGGTGGCCCCATTCCCGGCCCTCCCATCTGCCCATGAAAGGCCTCGTTCATGTCATGTGGCAGGAGATGGAATTTACCCTTCGAGTCTCGATAGATACTGTAGTCGCTCGCCCGCACCCAATAGCCATCGTTGTTGATCAGAGCCACATCCAACGCCAGGAAGCGTAGCACGCCATCCAAATCCAAAAGTGGCTCCAGCGCTCGCTCTAGCTCTTCCGCTGGAGTTTGATTGAGGGTGCGACAGAGCGTCATTAGCGCCTGCCATGCCTCCGGCTTATCCGCCGACTTCAGCTGATAACGTCGCTGGTAATCATCGACATTCTCGCCCAGGTATTCCAAGCCTCCGCCTCCCGCCGGACTCCCCCGCACCTTCCAGCGATCACCTTTGGTTGTGTGAAAATTCTCCTTCAGGAAATCCTTGTTGAACTGCTCCACATTCACGTAGATACCCCAGTTCTCACCATTGACCACCACCCGCACGAAATTGGCTCGAGGTGCCGGTAGATAATGGCGAGCGACCTGGGAATAAAGTACCGAACTCAGACAGGAGGGATCTTCGTGCGCATTCAGTAAATTGAGCGTGCGCAGGCCGTGCACGCGCTGCTCGCCATCCACCAGATCGACCACCACATTGAACGATCGCTTGTAACCGGCGGGGACCATTCCATACGACGACATGCCGCGAAAACTCATTCCTACCAGCGGATACTCGCGACCATCCACCTGCAGCTTTGCCGGTACATCCACATCGGTATTGTGAAACTCCGCCAGCTCCGCCTCCCAGTCATCTTCCTCAAAAGTGAAGAACAGGGTCCTTAGCACTTGGTGATCAAACCACGCTTCGTCCTGAAACTGCGCGACCTCGGAAGGACTCAACTTCACCCCAGGCTTGGCGGGTTCGCGCGTCTCGCGCCTGGGAAATCCACCCGGCGGCCCACCACCCGCACCCCAGCCCGGCGCTGGCAGAATCTTTTCCAGCAACGGGGCCATTTCGGCCTCGTCCAACTTTCCATCCCGGTCCTGATCGTGTGCCCGGAAAAGTTGCTCCCAGAATGTGGTAAGTTCCGTAGCGCTGAGCTTTCCGTCTTGATCCTTGTCCGCCTGTCGCAGCAAGTGACCGGACAGCATCTGCGTAGGCGGCCCGGCCGGAAAAGCACCGGGCCCACCACCACCGGGCCCACCACCACCGGGCCCCGGAAAAACACCGGGCCCCGGAAACCCACCACCCGGAAACCCACCACCCGGAAACCCACCACCCGGAAACCCACCACCCGGGCCACGCCCCATCCCACCACGACCACCACCCGCGGGACGCTCCTTAGCAAGCTGAGCACGAGCCTCCTGTCGCTCCGCACGATCAAGATACCCATCCTGATTCGCGTCAAATCGCTCCCGCACTTTCATTTCTTGTCCACCCGGAAAACCACCTGGGCCTCCACCCGGAAAACCGCCTGGTATGCCGCCCGGAAAACCGCCTGGGCCTCCGGGAACGCCACCCGGCACATTGCCCGGATTTCCCGGAGCTCGCTGGGGCCCTCCCTGCGGCGGCGGTTCCTGCGCATAAACCCGAGTGCTGCTCCCATTGACCAGAAAGCCCTCCAGAAGTCCCAGCAATTCCGCAGCTGCATACTCCGTCGCCCCAGAATAGAGACCTGCCAGAACCACGATCGCAATGGACCAGCGTCCCCTGTCATTCGTCCGTTGAACTCGAGATCGAAACGAATCCCTGAGTCCCTTATAGAATGGGCGTACTGCGGTCGCTGTCATGACGATGCTCCTGAAAGTGCGTGATGAGTCGTGCAGCGGTTCAACACCAGTTGCCGTCGGCGGGTTGCGGAACCGTCGACGAAAACTCCAACCAGACACGAACCGTCGCACCACGACTCGACAACCTCGCATTGGCGTCCGCCACGATCGTCAAAAACGTCCGGCAGCATTCGTACCTGAGCAACGGTTCGTCCCAGGACGTCAGACTGAGGACGAGCGAACGGGGAGTGGTCCCGCGACAAACTCGACATAACGTCTCGGCGGGATCATCAATCGAAGAAAGGCAATCAAGCAGAGCATCCCAATTCGCTCCATACCAAGCCGGGAATTGCAGTTCGCGCTGCAACTCCCGATGGAGCTGACTGGAATCGGTCAGGCAAGCTGCCGTCAGGTAGACAATCAGCGGATCAGTTGAGCGACCATCCGTGGGCATGCGGGGTTCCGATGAAACACTACAGCTTCGGCAGGGCTCGTTTGGGCGGCGGAGCGGCTAACTTTTTCGCCTTGTCATTCTGCGGTGCCGGAGCGTTGTTGTTGTTGTTGCCCGCACCGGCCCGCGGTGGCGGACTCAAATCCGTAAACTCTTCGACCCACTTCCAACCAATCTTGTCCTTTAACTCCCGTTCGGCAAGCAAGGCCCAGGGCGTCCCCGGATGCTCTGTAATCACTCGATTCAGATACATCTTCGCCTTGTCTGCCAACTTCTCATGCTGGCTGCCAATCGAAATTTCATCCGCAGGAGTTAACACCCAGGTGTTGTTCTTTTCCTCTTTGAACTTGAGTCCACGTTTAGCCTGGGCGAGCATCGCGTTGTAAGCCTCCGTGCGCACTTTCACTGCCAACACGCGGCCCATCGCCAAATCAAACCCCGCCTGCCAGCGTAGCGAATTGTCTTTCTCACGATCCCCTTCGCCCAACTTCAGAATGTTGTAAAGAGCCTCAATCCTGGGTTCAACCTTGGCAGCGTCCTTCTGAGCTTCCGTGAGGGCATTGGCCAGTTCAGGTTCGCTGCGCTTCACGAATCGCAACGTCGGCGACTCCATCGGCGAAACCCACGAGGCTCGCGAAGCTTCGACCAATGCTTGACGCGCTTTGTTGGACGTGACGCGACGTTTGTACTCATCGGGTGAAACGTAATCCGGCCGGTACTTACGCATCACTTCCGGGTCGAAGAAATATTTCATGTGCGCCGAAAACGCTTCCGTCTCACCCTTGGTCACCGCTCGGCTGACGTTGCGATTGGGATGCACAGCAAAGTAAATCCCACCGGTTTCGTAGCACAGCCGCGTGAGTGCGTAGGGACCGAAGCCCGAATCGATCGGCTCCTCATCCTCCTGACTGGTCGCGAAGTTCAGCTTGATACGTTCCGGCAACAACGATTCCGGTCCCTGTTCCACTTCTCCCCACTGTGGAGTTTGATCGAACTTGGGATCAGGATCGATGTACTTGACTAGCGTTTCACGACGACCAAAAGGTGCCGGTACGCCGACCACATAAACCGGCATCTCATAGCGGCGACAGAGCTTAATCGCCGGTTCCAGTCCCTCGGGATCCGACCCCGCTTCGTCCGTGAAGACGATGAACATCACATTTCGCTCGGGCTCCCGCGTGCGTTCGTCCGGCATGCGGAGAAACTTATACTTCTCCGCCGCCGCCGTCACCGCCGTAAAGACTCGCTCCACACCTGATTTGTCATCTTCCATCTCGACCATGGCCTTCTTGATTTCGGCCAAGTTATCCGTCGGCTCCTTGGTTCGCAGCGTCACGGAGCTGCCAAAGAGCACGACCGACGAGAGGAGCGGCTTGTCGCTATGCCGAGCGAAAGCAGAATTGCCGGATGCCTCCAGCACTCCCAGCTGCTGATAAATGGTGTCCAGCCGATCATGAATTGCTTGACGCTGCTTGCGCAAACTGACCGTCTGATCAAACAGCCAAACCACCAGCGTCTTCCGCTCTTCCAGCGAACGAAGAATTTCTTCCGTAATGCGGTCGACCGCTCCCACCGCCCCCGTTTCACCTTGTCCCATCGCTCCCTTCACCGCCAGATTGGCATTGAAGGTCAGCCCCACCGGCTTTTCGAACGTGAGATTCATGGCGATATTGGAAAAGTCCTTCGCCGGCGTCGCCTCAATGGGACTGGGGATTTCCGAAAACTCGTTGGAGACCGTCGGGGCCATCGACAACGCGACTTCCTCGCCATTCACGCTGTTGGCACCGACACGATCAGCCGGCAACTCGCTGAAGCGTACTTCCTGAGGCAAGATAAGATCGTCGAGCACTTCGTCCTCGACCTGCTCCTCGCTGGCACTGATCACCAGCGTCACCTGCTTGGCCGGTCGCACAATCGGCATGTACGCCAAAGCCAGTAAGAGCACCAAGTGGGTAACCAAACTCACCATGAATGCCGGCGTGTCGCCATCCAGAGGCGTCTCTTCTTCACCCGTTTGTTGCTGCCACCATAGTCGCCAACCTGGCATAAGTTTCACGGCGGATTCCTTAATCTCGATGGCCACGGACAACGGTTAAGCAACGATCACTCGACCAATTTACCGGCACGCTACGCCCGGAGAACACCGCCTTGCAAGAACACCGCCTTGGAAGAGACTGCTCCGGAAGACACGGTTCTGGCAAATGCGGTTCACCTGACGCGGTCGCTGATCACTACTAAAAATCAATCCAAGTGCGTATTCTGCCGAAAGTTGACGCATGTTGCAAGAAACATCCGAGAAAAGCGTCCGGATTCCCACAGGCTCCCACAAAAATTCGGGGTGCAGCCATACTGGCTTCCAGCCCGCCTCGATTGTTCACTCACCCACTAAACGTCGGACCAGTCCAAAGGTACTCATCAGCCAAACCGTCCCGATCCGATATTTCGTTGACGACCGCCGTGGCGCCATCTAGGATTACGCCCAGTCGTGACTCGCGTTTACCGCTTTTCGCCTTCGCCCCAGGGATCATCAGTCATGTCGGATCAGTCGGAATCGCCACTCGCCGCCCGTTCTACGTATGATCGTCGCCGCTGGATCGGTCAGACCGCTCTGGCGACCTCTGGTTTGTGGCTCGCCGGTAACTACTCGACGGCAGGATTCGGCCAAGAGGAGCAGGAGATTCCTCCGCCCGAGTCATTGCCGCTGGTGACCAAGGATCAAGTCCCGCTGCGAATCACCTACTACAAGGGGCTCCACGGCAAGAAGTCCATTCCGCTGGTCATGATCCATGATCTGAATGGCCAGCGCGGCGAATTCGCTCCCCTGGCGCTCTACCTCCAGAAACAAGGTGGCTTTGCCGTGGTCACCGTCGATCTACGTGGGCACGGTGAAAGCAATCGATTACGCGGGCCCAACGGCGTCGAGAAGACCGTCACCCCCGACAGCCTGAAGCCCGTCGACTTTGAAAACATGGTCAAGTTTGACCTGGAACGAGTCAAGAAGTTTCTCGTGGAGAAGAATAACGAAGAAGAGCTGAACGTGAATCAGACGGGCGTTATCGCTGCCGGTCAGCTCGGCACGGTCTTGGCCTATAACTGGGTCAAGAACGATTGGAGCTGGCCGGATGTGGCGGGCCAAAAACAAGGTCGAGATGTCCAGGGAATGGTCTTCCTCTCCCCCGCGCTGACCTTTAAAACCCTCAAGACCGTCGAGGCCATCAACAGCGTCGGCAGCCTCTCCACCATGCTCGTCGGCGGTCGAATTGAGCCGGACTTGAAAACGCTGCAATCCAAACTCAAGCCCAAACATCCCGCCGAATCGACGGATCCCGAGGAAAACATCAAAAACCAATCGCTTTGGGTCGTACAGGAAGATACCGAACTCAAAGGTATCAACCTCTTCAAACTCGGCATCCCACTCGCCAGCAAAGTGCTCTATTTTCTCGACCTGCGGTTTGTGAAACAGGCCGAGAAGTTTCCGTGGGCCGAGCGTAAAAAGCCGGTTTAGAGTCGTGACTCATTCCTCGAACGGCTGATAGCGATCGTCCAGCACGGGTGGCAATTCAGCAGAATCAATCCGTGTGGCACGCGGAGGCTCGCTCTCAATGCGACTGCGAGTGCGAATCGATTCGGCACGCGGACGCCGTTCCACCGGCGGCTCCTCGGTTGGTAATAGCCCCAGCGAACGCTCCGCTTCGTGACGCTCGCCCCCAACTCGTTCCAGCCCCGTACGAACCTCGCGCTGCGGCACATGCAACTGCAAAGGAGACCAGCCCAGCGGTGGCTCCGCTGACTTATGAGGGCTGAACTGCTTCAGCGGTTGTCGCACGGGCTGACGGAAGAAGACAGCCGCTAATAACGCCAAGCCGACAACTGAAGTCGGCAACAGAATTCGCTTCACCCCGTCGGCCATGGTGGATCTCCACATCTCCGAAATCGGAGATCCACTCGTTGCTCCTCGATCAATTCCCCCTCAGGAACGATCGCCCCGTTTAAGACTTATTTTCCGAGCTGGACATGGTCAGCAGCACCGGAGCAGCGATGAAAATCGAACTGTACGACCCCACAATCGTGCCGACGACGAGGGCAAACGCAAAGGCATGAATCGAGTCGCCACCAAAGAAGTACAGAATCGTCACCACCAAGAACACCGTCAAGGCTGTCAAAATCGTACGACTCAACGTCTGATTCACGCTCAAATTGATCATATCCGCTGTCAACCTGGGACTCTTGCCACGCACTTCCCGGATCCGATCAAACACCACAATCGTGTCGTTGATCGAATAGCCCACCAACGTCAGGAATGCAGCTACAACCGTCAGGTTGATCTTGAATTCGTCGATCATCGCGAACCCCAAAACTCCCGCCAGCCAACGACTCACCGCCAATGCCCCAAGCATCATCAGCACGTCGTGAACCAGAGCCAGCACAGCCGCCAAGCCCCACATGACGTTCTGAAAACGGAACCAGATGTAGAGCACGATCCCGATGAGACTCAAAAGCAATGCCAAGATGGCACGCTGCTGAGTGTCGCCAGCAACTTGTCCACCAATCTCGCTGGCCGATAGATACACCGGCGTCATGGCCAGCGACTGCTTTACCGTGGCCAGAATCTTTTCCGCCTCGTCCGGTGGACTCGTCATCCGCAGGTTCCAAACCGGAAACCGCTTCGCGCCCGGATCCGACAGGCCACCACCCACCGGAAGCAAAATCACCTGCGCCGGCTCGGGAACCCCAGCCGCACTCGCCGACGTGCGAATCCGGTCTTCCAGAGTCGCTAGATTGATCCCCTCTTTGAATTCCAATTTAGCCTCGGTCAACACCACCGCCGTCGCCGGCTTTTCCTCACCAGCGGGCTTTTCAGCCACCGCCGGCTGAGCGTTTCCAGCAGGCTTATCCTCAGCCGCAGGCTTATCCTCAGCCGCAGGCTTATCCTCAGCCGCTGGTTTATCCTCAGCCGCTGGTTTGGCACTCTCGGCAGGTTTCGCATCGGCAGCCGGCTTGTCTTCCGCTGCTGATTTGTCTTCCGCTGCTGATTTGTCTTCTGCTGCTGATTTGTCTGCGGCGGTGGAATCCTGGCATCCGCCGCTCTTCTTGTCCGCCGCCGGCTCAGGTTCACTCGCCCCCGCACCACTCGGCTGACTCCCGGATGGAACCGCGCCGCTCGCAGCCGGTGCCGCATCGACAGGAGTACCATCCAGTTTCACCGCTCGCAATTCGCC
Organism: Pirellulaceae bacterium; assembly: GCA_044235425.1. Classification (GTDB taxonomy): domain Bacteria; phylum Planctomycetota; class Planctomycetia; order Pirellulales; family Pirellulaceae; genus JBJSXJ01. The sequence goes on along the minus strand of JBIIHW010000011.1, from coordinate 10,467 downwards.
ATAGTTCATTTCGTACGTCGCCAAGCCATCCTTCGCCCCCGCTTGGAAGACATCCTTCAGACGTTCTTCCAGGGCCGCAATCTTGGGCAGTGAAGTATCCAGTTTCCAGACGCGATTTCGATAAGCTTCATTGCCCACTTCGACATTGGTGAGCGTGTACTGAATCTTGTCGCCCGCAAACGCCTCATCTAATTTCGCCCGCAACTCTTTCGCCGGAACTTCACTCGTAAAGAGCGGCTGGATGGACGTGCCTCCCAGGAAATCGACATCCAGCATGGAGGACCCGCGCAGAAAGGTCGCCGCCAGGCCAGTGACGATTAGCGCTACGGACAACCCCGTGGCGGGCTTCCAAACCCCCATGAAATCGATGTGCGTCGTCGTCAAGGCTCGCATCATCTTGAGCTGCGTCAGCCAGCGCCGGCGTTCGCAAATTTCAAACGCGACTCGCGAGCAGAAGATCGCGGTGAACATGCTGGTGACGATGCCCAGCGTCAGCGTGATCGCAAACCCGCGTACCTGATCGGTGCCGATGAGGTAGAGGATGACGGCAGTCAATACGGTTGTCAGGTTCGAGTCCAAGATGGTGACGAACGCCCGATCGAAGCCGTTGCGAATAATCATGCGCAGCGCGGCTCCCTTATCCTGTTCCTCCCGCATACGTTCGTAAATGAGCACGTTCGCATCCACCGACATACCGACGGTGAGCACGAGACCGGCCAGTCCCGGGAGGGTGAAGGGCGCTTTGATCAGCACCATAATCGCCACGGTCAACACCAAGTTCAACAGCAGTGCCGTGCAAGCGATCAGACCGGAAAAGCGATAATAGACTAAGACGAAGACCACCACCGCGACCATCGACAAGGTGATCGCTGAAGCACTCTTGACGATCATGTCCGAGCCCAACAGTGAACCAATCTGATTTTCGCTCACCGGCTCTTCGTTCAGCGCTGCAGGCAACTGACCGGCGCGCAAAATGGTCACCAGAAAGTCCACCTCAGCTTGCGTGAAATTGCCCGTGATCTGACCGCGTTCCGAAATCACGTCGCGAATGGCTGGCGCCGACAGGAGCGCCCCATCCAGCACGATCCCCAGACTGCGACTGAACCCATCCTGCGGCAAATTGCTGCTCGTCAGCGCTCGCAAGCGTCGTGCCGCGTCGGCGTCCTTCGTAGAAAAATCAACCTTGGGGCTAAGATTCTGAAAACCGCTCGTCACCGAACCTAAATCCTTGCCCACCACATTCAATTTGTCGTCCGAGTACATCAGGACATCGATGTCCGTGATGCCCATATTTTCCAGGTAGCGGACAAACATTTCTGGCTTCTCATCAAACTCGTTGAGCTTCGCCAACGCATCCAGCTGGATGAGGTTGCCCGTCAGACTGTCGCGAATCGTGTTGCGCCAGACATTCACTTTGAACGGCTGACGACCGCCAACCTTCTCTTCCTCGCGAGCCACTCGAGCCCAGAAACCAATGATTTTGCCTGTGGCATCTTTGACGTTGCGATCTCGCTTCAGCAGCGGATCCTGCGCCTGCAGACGAGCGGCTTCGAGCAAGGATTCGTGATCGCGCAGATTGGCCACAATGCGGAATTCGAGCATACCGGCCGTGCTGATGCTCTTCTTAATTCGTTCCACTTCCAGCGGATCGACGTCCGGAATGATGATTTCAACTTGATTTGCCCCAAATGGCCGAATCACGATTTCTTTGGTCCCACCGGGATTGATACGGCGTCCCAAGGCGACGACCAGGTCATTCATGTTGATCGACCGACTTTCGTCGCCCGCCGTCGCCTGCACCGTCGACCGCCCCGATACGTTCACCTCGTAAACCAGGATCACGCCACCTTTCAAGTCGATACCCAGTTTCGGCGGCCAGCCCACACCCAAATATTCGGGCTTGGGCGCCAAGACGACCGCGGAAGCGATGATCGAGGCCAGAATCACGCCGATTTTCCAGCCGTAATCCGGCATTCTCAGCCACTTGGCCAGCACACTGCCCAGAACAAAGGGCAGAATAAAGATCCCACCGATGATGGCGAGAGCATAAATAGCAGCCGTAACTTGGGATAGTTCCTGTACCGTTCCCTCGGCAGCCCACAACATCGCGGAATAAATACCAACCATGACTCGGATGCCCTGAATTCCCGTGTGCTAAGAAACCCGCCAATTAATTGCTCGACGGACTGTCCGCCGTGTCACCACGTTCTTCATTCGAGATGATGCGAGCAATCGATGCTCGAGTAACCCGAATGCGCGTGTTGTTTGTCTCATCAATCCGCAACGTGACATCCTCGGAGTCTTTGTGGATGTTCACCACCGTGCCGTAGATGCCCCCCGCTGTCACCACTCGGTCGAACTTTTTCATCCCATCAAGCATTTGCTTGAACTGCTCGCGACGCTTCGACTCCGGACGAATAAACATGAGGTAAAACATCAGTCCCAAGATCGGCAACGACATCATGGGATTACCGAGCAGATTCAGTAAGCCGTTGTTCGCTGCGGCGGGCACATCGGAACCACTAGCCCCGTCCGGCACCGCGCCGTCGGGGGCGGCACCGTTCGCTTGAGCCCAAAGCCACGCAGACGTTAACCACTGATTCAAATTCATCCGTTACCTCAGTCCTGTACAGAGACAAAGCGGGCGTATCTTAAGAGCTTGCGCCACAACCATCAAGGGCACTCGTACCCCGCTCAGGGCAACCCCGCTTGCCAACTCGCCCGTTGCCGCTGGTGGAACTCGTCAAATTCGTTCCGCTCAATCGCTCGTCGAGCTTCGCGCATGAGTCGCAAGTAGTAGTAGATATTGTGAATGGAAAGCAGAATCGGCCCCAGCATCTCCCCGGCCTGAAACAAGTGCCGCAAATAGGCTCGACTGTGCCCGCACGCCGGACAATCACAATCCTCCTCCAGCGGTCGCACATCCCGCTGAAAGCGTGCGTTACGCAGCCGCACGGGCCCCGCTGCGGTAAACGCCAAAGCGTTCCGGCCATTGCGAGTCGGCATGACGCAGTCAAACATGTCGATCCCGCGCCGAATACCCTCCAGCAGATCCTCGGGACGCCCCACCCCCATCAGGTACCGCGGCTTGTGAACCGGTAATACCGGACAGGTGACATCGAGCATCTCATACATCCGCGGTGGCGGCTCTCCCACACTCAACCCACCCACCGCATAACCGGGAAAATCCATCGCCACCAGCTGCTCGGCACACCAGACTCGAAGAGCGGGATCGAGCCCACCCTGCACGATCGCAAACAGCGACTGATCGGGACGGCGAGCGGCAGCTTGGCAACGCGCCGCCCAGCGAATCGACCGCTGACAAGCATCGCGGACCGTCGCCACGTCCGCTGGCAAACTCACCACATGGTCCAACACCATCGCGATATCGCTGCCCAAATGCTCCTGAATCTCGATCGATCGCTCCGGTGTTAAGCGGACTTCGCGGCCGTCGATATGAGAACGAAACCAAGCGCCTTGCTCCGTGATTTTCGCCTGATCCGCCAGACTGAAAATCTGAAAACCACCGCTGTCCGTCAGAATCGGCCGCTCCCACGCTGCAAACCGGTGTAGCCCCCCCAGCTCGCCAATCAACTCCGCGCCCGGCCGGAGCTCCAAGTGATACGTGTTGCCCAAAATGATCTCAGCACCCGCCCCAATCAGATGCTGCTTCATCACCCCTTTGACCGTCCCCTGAGTACCCACGGGCATAAAAGCGGGCAGTTGAATGGCCCCGTGAGCCGTGCGAAGCGTCGCTCGGCGAGCCTGACAAGATGAGTCGACGTGCAGGAGTTCAAATTCCACGACGACCGCCACTGAAGAAAAAATCGAGGCCGCCCAGCAGGCAGCCCCGATCGATTACTGCCATCCCATTACTCACCCGACAGAGCTCACCAAACTGCGATCACAAAACTGCGATCACAAAACCGCACTCTGCCATTCCTCTGAGCAAAGCCAGAAGGCTATCCACTCGCCCACCGCCATTCCGGTCGGACGACTCTCAGTCCCCGCGCAGCTTCATGTTGTGCTGCTTCAACTTCTCGCGCACTTCCTCCAGACTCGTCACGCCGAAGTTCTTGCACTCCAGCAGTTCGTCACCCGTGCGGCGGATGAGTTCACCCAGCGTGTTGATTCCCAAGCGAACCATGCACTTGCGAGCCCGAACCGAAAGATTGAGATCGGATACGGGACGCTCCATCGTCAGCGCCGCATCGGGCGACATCGTCGTTGTATCAATCGGTTCCACTTCCACTCGTTCATGGGCAAATTCGCCGATCCGCAGCCCCATCGTCGCCAACATGTCACGGATCTCAACCAGCGATGTCTCACCAAAGTTCTTGCTGGACAGCAATTCCTGCTCGGTGACCCGAGTCAAATCGCCGACCGTCTTGATATCCATGCGAGTCAGCACGTTGCGACTGCGAACCGACAATTCGAAATCCGAAATCGGTCGGCTCAGCACCTGCGACGTACGATCCAACTGCCGCAGCACTCCCTCTTCCGCTAACTCGCCCGCCGCTGCTGCATCCTTCAGATACAGGCGCGCCTGCTGATGATCCGGGATGGCGTCCAATATTCGCTGGTAACAGCTTTGCGCTCGCTCATACTGCTGACGATCCTCGTACAGAACGCCCAGGTTCAGCAGCGTCCCTACGTGCGTCGGAAATCCGCTCGAGGCCCGCAGGTAAAGCTGTAGAGCCGTGTCATCGTTACCCCGACGATCATTTTCCAGAGCTAAGCCGAATAAGGCCCCGGCATGCCGCTCATCCGACTCCACCGCTCGCTCATAAAGCGCACAAACTTCGGACGGATTGCCACCAATCGCAGCGACCGTCGCCGCCCGTTGATACAAATACTCCGCCGTCTGCTCCACCGCCCCCGAAAGCTTATCGAGCAGGCTGAGCGACTGTGCCGGTTTCTTGGCGAGCCGATGTGCTTCGGCAATCGCCAGCGTGCAATCATCCGAGTTGTAACCGGCCACTTTGGCCGCCTGAAAACTACTCACCGCCTGCTCGAAATTCCCCAGCGCGATGCGGGATTTTCCTTGATAGAAATGAGCCAGAGCGCCCCCGTCCGCACTCGCTAAGACTTCGCCGGCCCGCGCGTAGCGGCCCATGAGGTATAAGCAAACTCCCAAGCGAACCGACGAGGCTGGTGATCGATCTTCCCGCGCCTCCAGCTCCGCCACCGCATCTCGCAAGACGCCAAACTGAGTAAAATCCGTGACAATCGCCTCGGTCAAACCCTCGATTTCGCGGGGACCAAACGTGTTGTTCGACAGGACGACATCCCGCACATCAACCAGACCCGTGGTGATCATGCTGCGTAGTACTCCCTACTCACTAAGCTGTAAAACGAAGAGCCAGCGGCGGGACTCGAACCCGCAACCCCCGCTTTACGAAAGCGGTGCTCTGCCGATTGAAGCTACGCTGGCAACGACTCATCTATGGAAAGCTGCTTAAGTTAGGCAAATACGAGCGAGTCGTCAATAGGCGAGCGGGGTGGTACGTCGGCGAGCGGGACCGTCGCCTCTGCAACCCACTCGCCCCAATCACGCATCGCCCCTCCATCAATGCTATACTCGCATTCGTTCACGAAAAACGTCCGCTCCTTGGCGTATCACTCCCCCCAGTCGCTCGCTCCCATGCCTCACCTTCCCGCTCAAATCGGTCCTTATCGCTGCGGCCCTGGTCAACCTTTGCTGCTGATCGCCGGCCCCTGCGTCATGGAAACCCGTGAGTTAACGCTGGAGATCGCGCAGCGTCTGCACGAGATCGCCGCGGAACGCCCCGTGCAACTTGTCTTCAAAGCCTCCTTTGATAAAGCCAACCGCACCAGCGCCGGAGCGTTCCGCGGCTGCGGACTCGAAACGGGACTGGAAATTCTGGCGGAGGTGCACGAGCGGACTGGCCTGCCCGTCACCACCGACATCCACGAATCCAGCCAAGCGGCGCTGGTCGGTCAAGTTTGTGACCTACTCCAAATTCCCGCTTTTCTCGCGCGACAAACCGACTTACTGGTCGCCGCGGCCGCCACGGGTCGCGCCGTGAACGTCAAGAAGGGTCAGTTTCTCGCTCCCCACGATATGCGCTACGTTGTGGAGAAACTGGCGAGTGCCGGGTGTGAAAACATCCTGCTGTGTGAACGCGGAACTTTCTTCGGCTACGGTCGACTGGTGAATGACTTCCGCGCCCTACCGCAAATGAGACAACTGGGAGTGCCGGTCATCTATGATGCCACTCACAGCGTACAAGAACCGGGCGGGCTAGCAGGTGCCACCGGTGGAAATCGTGCCATGGTGGAACCGTTGGCTCGAGCTGCCGTGGCCGTCGGCGTCGATGGCCTGTTTTTTGAAACTCATCCGAACCCCGATCAGTCCCCCAGCGATGGTCCCAATATGGTTCCGTTGAGCCAGTTTTCCGCGCTCCTCGATCGCTTGCTCGCACTTCGAAAATGCCTCGATTCCTTTGACCCCGACACCGCTTCCTCATGAACGCCTCCTCCCTCCAAATGCCACGCGCCGCACTCCTGCTCGGCTGCTTGATGACTCTGGCTTGCCCGCTGGGATCAGGGTGCCGCAGTGAAGCAAAAAAATCGCTGCCCGTCGCGCTCACGACGAACGACGAGCAGTCCGACACGGTGGCTCCCGCCATCGACGCGGCACTCAATCTAGATGCCACCACCGCCGGCGCCGGACTCAACGATGTCACCTATTTTCTCAATCGCTGGAATGGAGTTCAGGCGGCGACGGACGACTGGAAAGCCGACGAACTGGTCGAACGATTGCCCCGTCCCTTACGCGATGCAGTAGGCGATGCGGAGCTCGCGCGCACCACCTTCGACCAGCAAGATGCTCGCTACCTTCAGGAATCTGCTTGGCTGCGTGACCTGAGCACTTGGTTAAGTCGCACCGAACCCAATCCCAACTTAACGACATGGGCTCGCGCTCGCACGCCGGCCATCTCCCGCGAATCGCTGCAAAAACTACTGCTCGCCGAACTCCTGTTTGACTGGACGGTGCGCAACATCCAGCTCACACCACTGCTGCCGTATCCAACCGACGCGCTGCTCTCGGCCGCTGACGGCCCCAGCGGCGCCAACGCTGCGAAAAAACCGCCCTACGTACTCGGCCTCCCCGGTCCCGGTTACATGCGTCAGCCCTGGCAAATCCTGCTGGATGGCCAAGGCGACGCCTGGGAACGGCTGCGCATTTTCACGCTCCTTTGCCGTCATCAAGAAATCGATGTCGTCGTGCTCGCAACCTACGACATCAAAATCTCGCCTCGCCCCCAACCTTGGCTCGCCGCCGTCGTACTTGACAACGACTTGGCATTGTTCGACCCCGCCCTGGGATTGCCACTCCCCATTCCCGACCAGGATGGCATTGTGCTCTGGTCCGAACTGCAGAAGCAGCCCCAATGGCTGTCGGCGCTCGATATCGACACGCAAACCAAGTATCCCATGCAAGCCGCTCAGTTACCCAGTGTCATCGCCCTCATCGACGCCGCTCCGCTGGCGCTCTCGCGCCGCATGGCCGCGATCGAAGCCCAGCTGGTGGGCGAACAACGCCTGACGCTCAGCGTTCACCCCAGCGAACTGGCTGGCACCATCCGCCGCATTCCCGGCATCAACTCGGTCAATCTTTGGACCGTGCCCTGGGAAGCAGATCTCTTCGCCGCCACCCTGCGGCGCTATCAAACCGATGAGCCTCCCGCGTACCTGATCCCACGCGTGATCGAGGAATCCCTGTTCTGGGATCGGACCCCGCTGGTTACCGGCCGACTGCAGCAAGTCCGCGGTCAGTTCGCGAATCGCGATGAAATCAAGGGTGCCAAAGGGAACTACCTCGACGCACGCCCCCCCGACGACCTCATCGAACGCATCGTCACCGACCGTCCGTTTCAAGAAAGCCAAGGCTTGATCAAATCCAAGTTTGAATCCGATACCAACTGGAATAACAAACTACGACTCATGCAAGCCAAGATGAAAGAAACCAAGGCCGCTGCCAGTTACTGGTTGGGCTTAGTCCATTACGAATCGCAGCAGTACGACGTCGCCGCCGAATGGCTGCGCATTCGGACTCTCGAAGCCAGCCGTGAAAGCCGCTGGGCACCGGGCGCTCGCTATAACCTTGCCCGCTGTTACGAGAAGCTCGGACGCAGCGTCGACGCCCGCGTCATCTACCTGGAGGACCAATCGCCCCAGCGCCACGGAAACCTGCTCCGCGCCCGACGCCTCGCCCAGCTCGACAAACCGTAGCGCCGCCTTCGGCTGCACTCCCGGCGGCGCGAAACAACGCTCTGGCGGAATCGAGAACTGCGACGTGGCGCACCCACGGCGTCACCATGGGGTGATCGGTAACTAGTTCCGCGGGCCTGAGGTTCCGTGACACCCTGGCACGGATCCCCGTCCCCCCGCCCCATGTTCTACTTCCACGGAAACGGCTTCCCCGCCAGTCGCTCATAACATTCGATATATTTTTCGCGCGTCTTGACGACCACCGAATCGGGCAGGGCAGGGGGAGTGCTGTTCTTATCCCAAGTGGTCGACTCCAACCAGTCGCGGACAAACTGCTTGTCGAACGAAGGCTGGCCGTGACCGGGTTCGTATTGATCGGCGGGCCAGAACCGCGAGCTATCTGGCGTCAACACTTCGTCAATCAAAATCAACTCGCCATCGCTGATGCCCCATTCAAATTTCGTGTCAGCGATGAGGATCCCACGAGCCGCGGCATACTCAGCTCCCCAGCGATAAACCTCTAAACTCAACGTCCGCAGCCGCGTCGCTAATTCCAATCCCACAATCTCCACCATCCGCTCAAACGAGATATTGATGTCGTGCCCCGACTGCTCCTTGGTGGCCGGAGTGAAAATCGGTTCGGGCAAGCGGTCACACTGCTTGAGCCCCACCGGCAACTGTAACCCACAAACCGTGCCCGACTGCCGATACTCCTTCCAGCCCGACCCGTCCAGATATCCGCGCACCACACATTCAATCGGCACCACGTCTGCTTTGCGCACAATCATCGAGCGTCCGGCTAAATCGTCCGCCGAGGTTCCAGCCGGCAATGGGATCGTCGTGAGATCAGTGGAGAGCAGATGATGCGTTACCGGCAACTGGCTAAACCAATGCACGCTCGCCTGAGTCAACACGCGGCCTTTGTCGGGAATACCCGTCGGCAATACCCAGTCGAAGGCACTGATCCGATCGCTACTGACCATCAGCAGCCGATCCCCCAGATCAAACACGTCGCGCACCTTGCCTCGGCGGACCGGTAAACCAGCCAGTTTCGTTTCCAGCAACACATTTCCCATAACTCTCTCCAGCGGGAACACCCACATCAAGGTGTGCCGTGATTCGCTTTTTCGTGGATCCACCCTTTCTGAACGGCGCGGATTATAGCTGAACGGGACCTCCCTAGCTGGACCGGTGGAGCAGAAAATCAGAGCGCGTTGTACATCAAGAGCAGCCAACGTACGAATAACCAGTTCTTGCCTCCCGCTGCCACTTGCCGCATCAACTGTTCGGTATCGTTTGGTCGATCGGGCATGAGGGAACGTCGACGTAAGTCGATAGTTCAGTCGCGTTACTGCGCAGATAGTTCGCTGCCTTCGCCACATCGCTCTTCGGCCACGCATCCTTGATCAGCGGATCATTACCAAAGTCGAGCGTCTGCTGATTCGGATCAGTCTTGTGCTTCTAACTGCGGTGTGGGTTGGATAAGGCTAACGACCTGGGATTGTGGGAGGCAGGGCGCAGGTGCACCAGGGTTTTCCGTCGAATTGAACCCAGGAGTCCAGGTGCCCTCCGCGTCTGTCGGTTTTTCGGAACGTTCGGGGGACAGATTCATCGTCCAGACATCCGAAACGGAGGAGCCGTGGCAGTTGCTAGCCAACCGCGTAAGCGTCTGAAACTCTCGCCCAATAAAACTTGGGGAATCGCGGAGCGATGGCATTGGCTCCAGCTTGGCCAAGAAGTTTTCCCAGGACTGTCGTCGCGATGCCCATGCCGCGGCTCTGCCGCTTGGGTTCTTAGTGTGGAATTGATTCGCGGTGGGCCGATGCTCAGGAGCTTCGATGCTCACGAGCTTTGATGCTCAGGAGCTTGCGCGCACTTGGCTCTCGAATGCCATCGCTCCGCGCTTCATTCCAGCAACAGTCATTCCAGCAACAGTCATTCCAGCAACAGTCATTCCAGCAACAGTCATTCCAGCAACAGTCATTCCAACAATCCGGTCATCGCCGCACGGAAATCCGAGATGAAACTTTACTTCCCCATTCCCCATTCCCCATTCCCCATTCCCCGTCCCCCGTCACCCGTCACCCGTCACCCGTCACCCGTCACCCGTCACCCGACACCCGTCACCCATTCCCCATTCCCCATTCCCCGTCCCCCGTCACCCGTCACCCGTCACCCGTCACCCGTCACCCGTTACCCATTCCCCGTCCCCCGTCCCCCGTCACCCGT
>JBIIHW010000076.1:0-11856 GCA_044235425.1 Pirellulaceae bacterium | reverse complement strand
GTTGGTCGCCCCCACCGCGCAAAATAATTCCACAACCCCCCCCCCCCCCCCCCCCCGCTACTCACTTACCATGATTACCAAAATCTCCGGTCGCCTGGTTTCCATCGAAAATGATTCGGCACAACTCGATATTCCCCCCTTCGAATATGAAGTGCTTATCCCCGATTTCACTCGCCGTCACCTGCAGCAGCAATTGGGAGAGCAGGTGGTGTTGCACACGATTCATTATTTTGATGGCAATCCAACTCAGGGTCGAGTGACACCGCGACTGATCGGCTTCACGACGGTTGTGGAACGCGAATTCTTCGAACTCTTTTGCTCAGTCGACGGCATCGGAGCGCGCAAAGCACTACGGGCGATGGTGCGCCCCGTGAAGGATATTGCCGAGATGATCGAGGATCAAAATGCCAAGGCGTTATCGACGCTGCCGGGCGTTGGACCGGCGACTGCGGAGCGGATTATTGCCAAGCTCCGCCGCAAGATGTCAAAATTTGCGCTCATGGTGGTCCGCGAGCAGGTTCAAGAGGATGTGCCACGCGATGTCATTCGGGAAGCCTTTACCGCTCTCTGCACACTCGGGCATGCCGAATCCGATGCCCGCCGCATGCTCGACAACATGCTGCAAACGAATCGCAAATTCAGTGACGTTTCCGCGCTCCTGCAAGCCATCTACGAACAGACACACGCCTCCAAAAAATAACGCTCCCGATCATCGAATCAACTTCCTAGCGTTCGTGGAGTAACTTTCATGCACAGGCTACAAGCCAAGGTGAGACGGTCGCGAAATGCCGTGAGCTTGCGGCCCAACCCCTTGGCTGGCTGGCCGTGCCCTCATTGTGGAGCACCGATTGATCGCCAGGACGCATTCTGTCCCGCGTGCGGCCAGGAACCACGCGCCGCTGCCAGCGCACCGCCACAGCGGCCGGCTGAGCCAACCGCAGCCCTGGCGGAACCTCCCATCGATCCCGCGGCTGCCGCCTGGTGGCAGACCCATCAAGCATTTCGCTGTAGCAAGTGTAGCGCGGAGGTGTCCTCGGAACATTCTCAGCGCAGTTTCACCTGCCCCTTCTGCGACTCGACTCATGTCGTCGAGTTTGCTCTTGACGCCAGCGGCAAGCAGCGGCCGGAATACATCCTTGGTTTCGCGATTACGCCGGAGCAGGCTCAACAAATTTTTCGGCAATGGCTTGCGGAAAACGGACTCTTTCACCCCGGGGACTTGGCGCGGCAAGCCATCACGGACCGGATCCGCGGAATCTACCTCCCGTTCTGGTCGTTCGCCATGCAAACCGACAGCGAATGGTCCGCACAAATCGGTGAATACTGGTATCGCACCGAGTCTTATACGACAACCGACTTGAACGGAAAACTAGTCCAAGAAACGCGTACGGTCACCGAGACCGAATGGTGGCCGCTCGCCGGAAAATACCATTGCTACCACAGCGGATATCTGGTGTCAGGAAGTCGCGGACTATCACAGGCCGACGCCCAGCTCATCCAACCTTTTCAGCTCTCGGCGCTGCGATGCTTTGAGACCTTCTATCTGGCAGGCTGGCTGTGTGAAGAGTATTCCGTGCAGCGGGATGAGGCGCAGAAAATCTGCATGGCAGAGTTTTTTCGACGCGAGCAGATCGGAATTCAGCAATTCATGCCCGGAGATACGAACGCCGGTTTACAAATTCGCAGCACGTTCGAACGAATAACCTCCGACCTGTGCCTGCTTCCTGTCTATATCTTCTGCTATCGCTATCAAGGCAAAATCTTTCGCTTTCTACTCAACGGACAGACTGGCAAGATGGCGGGCATCAAGCCCTATTCGATACCACGCATCATCATCGCCATCGTCATCGTCTTCCTGGGATTCCTGCTCCTGATCGGCCTGCTCATGGCCCTGTCGTCCTCCTCCTCCGGACCCCGGAGGTGAGCGATGGCGATCTTGCCACGAACGTGCCAAGCCTGTCGAGCTATGTTGGACGACGAAGATCTCTTCTGTGGAACATGTGGCACAGCAGCCGAAGCCGATACCACGACGACTCCCAGCCTGACCGGCGTTACCAAGCTCCAGACTTTTGATTGCTCAGGGTGCGGAGCGTCCATGAGCTATGACGCGGCAGTCAAGACGCTTAAGTGTCCGTTCTGTGGTTCGACGGGACTCACCGAACAACCCGCGGCGCCGGCGCTCATCCCGCAGTCGGTTGTGCCATTTCTCATCAATCGCTCCCAAGCCACTCAACTGCTGCGCGACTGGCTGGGTCGCGGCTTCTGGCGCCCCGGCGATTTAGCGGAGTCGGCAACGATCGATCAAATGTTTGCCGTCTTGGTTCCCTACTGGGTCTTCAGTGGTACCACGCACACGTACTGGACGGCGGACACGAATATCACGCCCGCCCACGCTCGTTCACAGTGGTATCCCCTGACGGGTGAGTATCACGGTGTACATGAGGGAATTTTGGTGGCGGCCAGCAGCGTGCTCACCCATGAAGAGACAACTCAGCTTTCTCCGTTTGATCTGATCAGCGGGGTCGCACCGGAGCAGGTGAACTATGAGGGTACGGTGGTGGAACGGCTCTGTGTTCCGCGTAAGCATGCCCGGCCACTCGCCCAGGGCGGTCTCGAAGCCATCGATCGCCTGCGGTGTATGCGAGAAGTTCCGGGAAGCTGCCGCAACCTGCGCACCAACACGCTGGTTGAGGGTCTGCGGAGCGTACCGGTACTCCTGCCCGTCTGGATACTCGCCTACCGTTACCGGGGAGCCGTACATCGTTTTTTGATCAATGGTCAGACAGGGCGTGCCAGCGGAACTGCTCCCACCGACTACCTCAAAGTGGCCTGCGTGGTGATTGGTATCCTGGTGGCAGGGCTGTTGCTGCTACTGCTCATGGCACTGGCTACCAAGCGCTGAAACAGCGGACGCCCCAAGGGTTTCGACTGCGCTTGAGTTTGCTATAGTAGGAGCCGATGAGGAGTCCTGTCACGCGGAATTCTTAGCAACGGCAACGGAAAGGGATGTCGCGGTGTCGTCACTGGCACGCACATAAACGCTATGGCTCGCGAGCCAATCATTCGCAACGAGGTCGACGACGAGGATAAGGATCGGCCGTTACGTCCGCAGCGGATGGGCGACATGATCGGCCAGCGCGATGTCCACGAACGTCTGGCAATTGCGATCGACGCAGCTCAAAAGCGTCAGGAACAACTCGGCCATATTCTCTTTGATGGCCCGCCAGGATTAGGAAAAACCACCTTCGCCGTCTGTATCCCCAACGAACTCGGTGTGCAGGTTAGTTTCGCCAGCGGTCCGGCACTAAAAGCTCCCAAGGATCTGCTGCCTTACCTCAGTAACATCACGGAACGATCCGTGCTCTTCATCGACGAGATTCATCGCATACCCAAGGCCGTGGAGGAATACCTGTACACGGCGATGGAAGATTTTCGGATCGACATTGTCCTGGGCGATGGAGTCAACGCGCGGACGATCAACATGCCGCTGAAAAAATTCACGCTCATTGGCGCTACGACGCGTGCTGGAATGCTGTCCGCTCCGCTACGCGATCGTTTCCAAATTCGCGAAACGCTGGGTTTTTACACTGCCGAAGAACTCACCCAGATCATTCAGCGGAGTGCGGAAAAACTCCATGTGACCATCGATCTGGATGCCGCTCGTGAAATTGCAGATCGCAGCCGCGGTACTCCCCGTATCGCCAACAACCAGCTGCTCTGGGTGCGCGATTATGCGACCAGCAAAGCGGGTGGACACATCACGCTGGCGGTCGCTCGAGCCGCTCTCAAGATGGCCGGTGTCGATTCGATCGGCCTGAGTCGCCAAGACCGGCGCTACCTGGAGACCATCATTCGCGTTTTCGCGGGCGGACCAGCGGGAGTCGAAGCGATTAGTCACACGATGAGCGCATCACTGGACACGATCGAGGACGAAGTCGAACCGTTTTTGCTCCGCAGCGAGCTGCTGATCCGTACGCCGCGCGGCCGCATGGCCACTGGTAAGGCGTACCAGCATCTCCAAATCCAATCGATTCCGCCGCCAGAAAGTACAGCGCCCCCAGATAGCTCGGGGCTGCCCGATCACTCGGGGCCTCGGCACTCCAGCGGCGCGGACGGCTCCGCCAGTTCGACCAGCCAGCCGAACTTATTTGACCCTTCCTAGGGTATTACGAGTATTGGCTAGTCTCACGGCGAGCTTGATGGCTTCGGTCATGCTGGTCGTTTCCGCTTTGCCTTGCCAGGCAATATCGCAAGCGGTGCCGTGATCGACCGACGTGCGAATGATGGGCAAACCGAGAGTCACATTTACGGCGAGATCGAATGCCAGAGCTTTGAGAGGGATCAGTCCTTGATCATGGTACATGCAGATATAGCAATCTACTTTTGCGCGCTTGGCCGGTAAGAACGCGGTGTCGGGCGGCAATGGTCCCTCGATTTTGATGCCTTTTTTTCTCGCCGCCTCGATGGCCGGTAGGATGATGCGTTCCTCTTCCGAATCCCCGAACAAGCCATGTTCACCGGCGTGAGGATTCAAGGCGCAGCAGGCCAAACGAGCCGCTCGACCACGCAGCTGGCGCATCGCAACCGCCGTCAGCTCGATCGTCTCCAGAATTCGCTCAGTCGTGATGAGTCCCGGCACGTCCCGCAGACCAACATGGGTCGTGACGAAACTGCAACTGATTTGGTCTGATGTCAGCAGCATGCAGGAGCTGGGGGAGGCAGTACGGTCGGCGAAGATTTCCGTATGACCGGGGTAGGGGATACCTGCCGCCTGCAACGCCTCCTTGTGAATGGGAGCGGTGACGATCGCATCTACGCGTCCTGCCAGTGCCGCGTCAATCGCTTGCTCCACGTAAGTGTAAGCGGCACGCCCGGTGGCAGCGGATACCTTGCCTGGTTCGACTGATTGAGGCTCGATCGCGGGGATATCGAGGATCACCGGCCGATTGTCGGCCATTTCGGGACGATCCCAAACTTGGGAGTCCGCTGGGAGCACGGGATGGCTGGGCAGAAATTCACTGCTCACCGCCATACTCCGCCGCATCACAGCGGCATCTCCAAATACAATCGGCTTACAGCGATCAAAGACCTCGCCATACCGCAGGACGCGAAAACTGATTTCGGGTCCGACCCCGGCCGGGTCACCCATGGTGATAGCGATACGCGGAAGTTTCTGCATAACAAGTGGCTCCCTTTAGCAATGCCGGTGGCCCCGCCGAGTATTCTAGAGTGAGCGGGCAGGGAACCAAGAGGGGAGTAGTAATCATGCGTTCATTTCGTCGAATCTGCGTCTACTGTGGGTCCAAGCCGGGCGAGCAACCGGTGTATGGCGAGATCGCAGCGGCCCTGGGGCGTTATTTGGCGGAGCGCCGTATCGGGCTGGTCTTTGGCGGCGGTCACGTAGGCCTGATGGGAGTCGTCGCCGATGCTGCTCTGGCAGCCGGCGGCGAAGTGATTGGTGTCATCCCCGTATCACTGGAAAAAAAAGAACTCGCCCATCCTCGCGTTCCCACGATGCATGTAGTGGAGTCGATGCATCAGCGTAAGCAGCTGATGGCGGACCTGGCGGACGGTTTCATCGCGTTGCCAGGTGGCATCGGCACCCTCGAAGAACTCTTTGAAACCTGGACTTGGCTGCAACTTGGATATCACGACAAACCGGTGGGGCTTCTGAATATTGCCGGATATTTCGATGAACTTCTGCAATTCCTCGACCGCTGTCGCGCTGAACGTTTTTTGCGACCGGAGCATCGTGACTGGCTGCTGGTGGATTCGGAGCCGGGTTCACTGCTGGACCGAATGGCCGGCTTTTCGGCGGCTGACCTGGGTCGCTGGTGGACGGGTTCGCCGCCTCCATCCGCCTCCTGACCTCCAGCTGGAGCCCGTAAGGCTGGCGAGACGTTACCTTGACAGTCACGGGCGGGGTCCGTAGCATCTTTGGTTTCGATAAATCGGTCGCAGGCTGATTTAGTACCAAGTGTTTTAGTGAGAGGGGTTTCCGATGGCCGTACCTAAGCGGCGTCAGTCGAATTCGCGCACGGGGCGCCGGCGCGCACATGACTTTCTAACGCCCAAGCAATTGCAGAGCTGCCCCAAGTGCAACACGGCTCGTCCTTCCCACGTGGTCTGCCCGAACTGCGGTGACTACATGGGCCGCAGCATGACGAGCGCTGAGGAAGGCGAAACCGCGTGAGTGGTCACGCGTTTTTATTTCCCGGCCAAGGCGCTCAGTACGTCGGCATGGGGCGGGCGCTGGTGGATAGCCTGCCAGCCGCTGGCCAACTGTTTGACCGTGCTCGCGAGGTGCTCGGCTGGGATTTGCTCGACGTCTGCCTGAACGGACCTGTCGATCGCCTGGACACGACGGCGGTCAGTCAGCCTGCGCTGTTTGTGTGCAGCCTGGCCGCTCTCGAGCAACTTCGCCAGCAATCGCCTGCGGTTGTCAACAGCTGCACGCGCACGGCTGGGTTGAGCTTAGGCGAATACACCGCGCTGGTGTTCGCCGGAGTGCTCGGGTTCGAAGATGGGCTGCGCGTGGTGCAGGAGCGTGGTCGAGCGATGCAGGCCGCCGCCGAACGCCGCGCCAGTGGCATGGTGAGCATTCTGGGTTTGGAGCCCGCGGCACTCGCACAACTATGCGACCAGCAGCGTCAACCGGGTGAAGTGCTGCAGATTGCGAATTTACTCTGTCCGGGAAACATCGTCGTCTCGGGGGATCGAGCGGCTTGCAATCGGTTGGCGGAGGCAGCGCCCGCTGCCGGAGCCATGAAGGCGATTCCCCTGGCGGTCGCGGGTGCTTTTCACACGAGCATCATGGATCCGGCCGTCGAGCCGCTCACCAAGATCCTGGCCACTGTGACTCTCCATCCGCCGCGCATTCCGGTCTACTCGAATGTGGATGCCGCCACGCATTCCGATCCGGAGGAGATTCGCCGCTTGCTCGTGCAGCAAGTTGTCTCACCCGTCCTCTGGGAAACGTCGCTCCGCGCCATGCTCGAGGCGGGAACGGAATCGTTTTATGAGATTGGTCCGGGCCGAGTGTTAGCGGGGCTGCTGAAGCGGATCGACCGCAAGATCAAGTGCGAAAATATCTCCGGTTGACCGTCAGCAAATCAATGACAAGTTAGGCAACGATAGCAATTGGGAATGAAGGGATACGGGAAATGGCGGAGCCAGAACAAGCTAAATTACGAGTGGATTTAACGGGCCAGGTCGCGATTGTCACCGGTGCCTCCCAGGGATTGGGCAAAGCGATGGCCGTGGAACTGGGTCGCAACGGCGCTCTGGTGGCCTGCGTGGCCCGCAACGTCGAGAAGCTCGAAGCAACCGTTGCCGAGATCCAAGCAGCAGGCGGGCAAGCCGCTGCGTTCGCGTGTGACGTGAAGGCCAAAGAAAGCGTGGAACAGGTGATCGATACGGTCGCGGAAAAGTTCCAGCGCATTGACATTCTGGTCAACAACGCCGGTGTGACACGCGACACCCTCATGCCGCGGATGACCGACGAGGAATGGGATGAGGTATTGGATACGAACTTGCGGGGTGCCTTCCTGTTTGCTCGCGCCGTGTCGCGGTACATGCTGCGAGCACGTTACGGCCGAATTATCAACATCACGAGTGTTTCGGGACTGATCGGCAATGCGGGCCAAACGAATTACTCGGCATCCAAAGCCGGTTTGATCGGCATGAGTCGCAGTTTAAGTCGCGAATTGGCGGGCCGAAATGTCACGGTCAACTGCGTTGCCCCGGGATTCATCGAGAGTGACATGACCAAGGTGCTCGGCCCCGCCATTCTGGATGAGGCGAAAAAACGCATTCCCGCCAAACGCTTGGGAACTCCCGAAGATGTAGCGGCCTGCGTTCTGTTCCTGGCCAGCCGCGCCGCGGGCTACGTTACGGGACAAACATTGACCGTGGATGGCGGCATGACGGGCTAGCGCTCCTGTCTTGACCCATGGCGCACGTTTCCTCTATTCTGTGCAACTTACTGGTAGGGAAATTGACTACAATTCGAATCGCATTTTTCGCGGTTGATTTCAATTCAT
The DNA here is from genome assembly GCA_044235425.1 of Pirellulaceae bacterium. Taxonomy (GTDB): domain Bacteria; phylum Planctomycetota; class Planctomycetia; order Pirellulales; family Pirellulaceae; genus JBJSXJ01. The sequence continues at coordinate 3,814 of JBIIHW010000076.1, read as the reverse complement.
AACAACTGCACGTGGCCAGATCGGATGTTCGATCAAGTGCCGCGTCAAATTTCTGGAGGTCGGTGAAGGTGGCATCTGTTGCAGAACGCGTGATGGAAATTGTGGCCGAACAACTAAGCGTCGAGCGGGAAAAGGTAAAACCGGGGGCAGCGTTTGTGAACGACCTGGGAGCCGATTCCTTAGACATTGTCGAACTGGTGATGGAACTGGAAGACGAGTTCGACATCGATATTCCTGATGACGCGGCGGAGAAAATCTCCACCGTCGCTCAGGCTATTGAGTTCATTGAGAAGGCGAAGGCCGCTGGCTAGTGACCTGATCTCACTAGCTTGCCGGAAGTCTCGCTTGATCCCATCGAATTTTCCTCGCCCCCGTCCCATTCGGACACTCGAATGAAGCGCCGCGTCGTTATTACTGGGTTGGGTGTTGTGAATTCGCTGAGTTGCCAGGTGGAGGATCTGTGGAAACGGATACTCGCTGGCGAAAGTGGAATTCACACCCTGAAAATTGTCGATCCGGCCGAATTCAAGGTGCGGATCGGTGGCGATATTCAGCCCTGGGATCCTCAGGGCTATCTTGATCCCAAAGAACTCAAACGCGTCGATCGGTTTTCCCAGTTCGCTCTGGTGGCCGGAGTCGATGCGGTCAAAGACGCCGGACTTGATCTAAGCCGCGAGGATCTGACTCGCATTGGTGTCGTGCTGGGGTCCGGAATCGGCGGGCTGGGAGAAATTGAAGAGCAGATGTTCCGGTTGTTCAGCAAAGGACCGGATCGAGTCTCCCCCTTCACCGTGCCCCGGATGATGCTCAACGCTGCCGGCGGTAATTTCGCGATTCAGCTCGGGCTACGTGGCCCGAACTATTCCGTCGCGACCGCCTGTGCGAGTGCGACCAACGCCATTGGGGACGCCTTTCGGTTGATTCAGAACCGGGAGGCCGAAGTGGTGGTGACCGGCGGAACGGAAGCTGCGATGACGCGAATGGGTGTGGCAGCATTTCAAAACATTCGAGCGTTGTCGGAACGCAATGACGAGCCGACTCGAGCCAGCCGTCCCTTCGATCGAGATCGCGACGGTTTTGTATTGAGCGAAGGAGCCGGGGTGCTCGTCTTCGAAGAACTCGAACATGCCCGCGCCCGTGGGGCACGGATTTACGCGGAGGTGCTGGGATTTGGGTCCAGCTGCGATGCCGGTCACATCACTCAGCCCGACGAAGCAGGTGCTGGTGCCGCCCTGGCCATGCAATCGGCACTCCAAGACGCCCAGCTCAACCCATCCGATATCGATTACATCAATGCTCATGGAACCAGCACGCCGCTGGGTGATAAAGCCGAGACGCTCGCGGTCAAACGCGTGTTTGGTGACCATGCGTATCAGGTAAGTATCTCGAGTACGAAGAGTCACCTGGGGCATTCCCTTGGGGCCAGCGGCGGAATCGAGCTGGTGGTTACGACAAAATCGCTGCAGAATCAAGTCGTTCATCCGACGATCAACCTGGAAAACCCCGATCCCGACTGCGATCTCGATTACACGCCACTCCAGCCGCGCGAACGAAATTTGCGGCAGGTGATGAGCAACAGTTTTGGATTCGGCGGACACAATGCATCCGTCATCATTGGCCAACTCAGGTAACACCATCATGCGCCAAATTCTGCTCGCCACGCTCACGGGACTTTTTATCGGTGGGGGATGGCGGAGCGAGGCGCGAGGGGCGGATTGGCCGGCCTTTCGCGGACCAACGGGGCAGGGCGTCGCAGCCGATACCAAGGCCCCCACGAACTGGTCCTCGGAAAAACAGGTGCTCTGGAAAACAGCACTCCCACGGCCCGGCAACGGTAGTCCCATTGTCGTCGGGGACCGTGTCCTGGTGACTTCAGCCGAAGATGCGGATGGCAAGCAGCGCAGCCTCTATGCGCTGGATGCCACCACCGGCCGTAAAATCTGGGTGAAAACCGAAACACTTGACCGCAAACTACCGACGCACGAGACCAATCCTTACGGCGGCACGACGCCGGTTTCGGATGGCAAACGAGTGGTAGTTTGGCATGCAACCGCAGGCCTCCACTGCTATGACCTGGCCACGGGCGAGGTGCAGTGGAAGCGCGATTTGGGTGAATTTCAGCATATGTGGGGCTACGGCACCTCACCGATCCTGCATCAAGACAAAGTGATTTTGCACACAGGGCCCGGCAAGCGGATTTACTTAGCCGCCTTCGAACTCACCAGCGGCAAAACAATCTGGGAAGTCGACGAACCGCAGGACGGTGGCCCCGATCGGAACTCGGCCGGTCAATACATGGGGTCTTGGACCACACCGATCATGGTTTCCGTCGAGGGGCAACAGCAGATGATTGTGGGCTGGCCAACACGGGTGAACGGCTACGATCCCGCCTCGGGAAAATTGCTCTGGACCTGTGGTGGCATGCGTCATGACCGCGGCGACTTGGCCTACTCTTCGCCAGTCGTCACCGACGGGATCTGCTTTGTCACCGGCGGGTTCAACGGAGTGGCGATGGCTTTTCGACCCGGCGGCTCGGGTGACATTACCGACACGCGCGTACTCTGGCGCAAGGAAAAGCAGCCGCAGAGCATTGGTTCGGGTGTAGCGGTGAACGGATTTGTTTATCGACCCAATGCGGGACCGTCGACCATCGAATGCCTGGAAGTCGCCACGGGAAAAGTGCGTTGGACGGAACGATCTCCCGCGGGCAATCACTGGGGCTCTGTGGTGCGCGTCGGTGAACTGCTCTACGTGACCGGACAAGATGCGGCCACGACCGTGGTGTTCAAGCCCAACCCGGATAAATTCGAACTGGTCGCGGTGAATCCTCTGGAGGGCTCCTGTAATTCCACTCCCGCCGTCGCCGGTGGTCGGATTTACGTCCGCACCGACAAAGCTCTGTGGTGCGTCGGCGAGCGCTAACTTCCTCGGTTACCAAGCGGCGGACGCACTCGTCAATGTCTGCGGTAACCTTCCCGCTTGACGACTTGGAAAGTTGTGCGACGGGGCAGCTCCCGACCCGACCTTGCGTCGGGCGAGGCAATGCCTTCCTCGGTTACCGAGCGGCGGATGCACTCGTAAATGTCTACGACGAACTTCCCGCTTGACGACTTGGAAAGTCGTGCGACGGGGCCGCTCCCGACCCGACCTTGCGTCGGGCGAGGCAATGACTTCCTCGGTTACCGAGCGGCGGACGCACTCGTCAATGTCTGCGGTAACCTTCCCGCTTGACGACTTGGAAAGTCGTGCGACGGGGCAGCTCCCGACCCGACCTTGCGTTGGGCGAAGCAATGACTTCCTCGGTTACCGGGCGGCGGACGCACTCGTAATTGTCTGCGGTAACCTTCCCGCTTGACGACTTGGAAAGTCGTGCGACGGGGCAGCTCCCGACCCGACCTTGCGTTGGGCGAAGCAATGACTTCCTCGGTTACCGGGCGGCGGACGCACTCGTCAATGTCTGCGGTAACCTTCCCGCTTGACGACTTGGAAAGTCGTGCGACAGAGCCGCTCCCGACCCGACCTTGCGTCGGGCGAAGCAATGACTTCCTCGGTTACCGAGCGGCGGATGCACTCGTAAATGTCTACGACGAACTTCCCGCTTGACGACTTGGAAAGTCGTGCGACGGGGCCGCTCCCGCCCCGACCTTGTGTCGGGCGAAGCAATGACTTCCTCGGTTACCGGACGGCGGACGCACTCGTCAATGTCTGCGGTAACCTTCCCGCTTGACGACTTGGAAAGTCGCGAGACAGAGCGGCTCCCGTCCCGACCTTGTGTCGGGCGAAGCAATGACTTCCTCGGTTACCGGGCGGCGGA
>JBIIHW010000075.1:0-12518 GCA_044235425.1 Pirellulaceae bacterium | reverse complement strand
TGCCCCGTGGGTGGGCCGAGTGTGGACCGACGGGTGTGTCGCACGGCTCTCCGAGCCGTTAAGCGTGCAGCTCGTGGCAACGTTTGACTCGCGTGCTTGTCCACTCGGAGAGTGGACCGACTGTGGATCGACGATGGAGTGGATCGACGATGGAGTGGACCGACGGGAGAGTGGATCCGCGGCTATTAGCGGCTTGCTTCGCGCACGAGATGACCAAGCTCGGGAATGATAAGCTGTTTCAGTGCTAGCCGAACCGCGTTGGGCGAACCGGGCATCGTCATCACAACCGTTTGATTGATCAATCCGCCGATCGCTCGACTCAACATGGCTGCGGCTCCAATCTCCTGATAACTCAGCCAGCGGAAGAGCTCCCCATATCCGGGCAATGTTTTGGTCAGCAGGCCACTCACCGTTTCATAAGTTTGATCCCGGCTACTCAGGCCGGTCCCGCCCGTCATCATGATTGCGTCGATGTCGCTGCGTTTGGTCCATTCCATGAGCAGTTGCTGAATTCGACCGCAATCGTCTGGAATGAGCTCTCTTGCAGAGATAACATGACCGGCACCACTCAGCAGGTCGATGGCTGCTTTTCCGCCCGTATCGGTTTCTATAGTCCGTGTATCGCTGATGGTCGCCACCGCACAGCGAACGACTGAAGGGGCGGACTGGCGATGTTGCTGGACGGGATCATTCACGGGTGGGACTCCGGAGTTTCTTTTCTGCTGGTTCCGATTATGCGGACTATTCGATCGTCGGACAGGAGTTTAGAAAGTTTTTCCGCTAACTCAAATTTGTCAGCTAGGTTACAACTACCTCCGGCCGTGCGCAGCCGGGCAGTTCCGAGCGGGAGCCGGGTGATTTGGATTGGTGATCGGGGTTCAGCGGGCACATTTGAGGGACAGTCTCATGTCGGACGGCCAGGAAAAACCCAATATTGCTCGAGCCAAAATCACGATAGGTGAGGATTTACCGCGGCCCGCGACCAATCGATCCGCCCAGATCCGTTCGCTCCGTTTGCCCCCGCCAAACTCATCGGGCTCCCGTAACACGCTGGTGGCCTGGAGTTTGGTACTGCTGTTTGCCGGCATCAGTGGTTTTCTGATTGTCGATCGACGCCGTGCGGAAGAGCAGCTGACGCTGCTGGAAAACGAACTCGAAGATGCCAATATGGCCGAGATCTTTCCGACCGCGCCCGGTCTGAAAACTCCCGATAAAGCCAGCGACGTTGGTGAGATCGCGTTGGAATCGAAAGGTTATGTCACCCCTGCCCATCAAATTCTCGTAAGTCCCCAAGTTAGTGGGCGGTTGACGAAGTTGTACGTGGAAGAGGGTCGCCGAGTGGCTCAGGGAGATGTTCTTGGCGAAATCGAGACGACGGAATATCGAGCGGACTTCCAACGTGCTCAAGCCACTCACGACCTATGTCGTCAGCGGCTTCTGGAGTTAGAAAACGGCAGCCGTCCCGAAGAAATTGACCAAGCTAAAGCTGAACTGGCAGAAAGCGAAGCTCAGCTCGTTCAATTGGAATCCGAGTGGCGACGCGGTTCCCAGCTCGTCCTCGGCAAAGTTATCACCACACAGGATTATGAACTCATCGATAGTCGCTATCGCATGATGCAGCGTCGCGTGGATCGCTTGCGGCTCTCCCTGAAACTCGCCACCGATGGGCCCCGCCTGGAGCGGATCGAAGTCGCTCGTGCCGAGGTGAAGCAGGCGGAAGCGGATGTCGCCAAAACCAAATGGCGACTCGATAACTGCCGCATCCTCGCCCCGATCTCCGGGACGATCCTGAAGAAAAACGCCGAAGAGGGAAATATCGTCAATCCCATCGCATTTAATGGCTCCTACAGTGTCTGTGAAATGGCGGACCTGTCCGACCTGGAAGTCAGCCTCGATGTCCAAGAACGCGATATCGCCAGAGTCTTTAAAGGACAGAAATGTCGAGTGCGAGCAGTAGACGCTTTTCCGGATCGTAATTATGAAGGAGTTGTGGCGCGGTTGATGCCGATTGCGGATCGAGCCAAGGGGGCAATCCAGGTGCGCGTGCGACTGCAAGTTCCCGCCGATGAGGAGGGGGTCTATTTGAAGCCGGAAATGGGCGTGACAGTTTCTTTTTTGAGTGGTCCGCCCAGTGATAAGCCCGTCGCCGATAAGACCAACTCCAAACGCTGGAACTAAGCCGCCATGCGTCGCCTTACTCAATCCTATAAACAACGTCCGAACGATCTCTGACTCTGATTGAAACTGGTCACCACAGGCTGGGACGAGAGGTACCAAACATTGAGTAACGCGATTGTGCAGGTCCAGCAAGTTCATAAGTATTTCCAGCGTGGTAGCGAACGCGTCGATGTACTCAACGGACTCACACTGGATGTGGGTGAAGGGGAGTTTCTAGCGCTGATGGGGCCGAGCGGATCAGGCAAAACGACTCTGCTCAATCTCATCGCCGGTCTCGATCAGCCCTCTGAAGGTGACGTGTTTGTAGGCGATCAGTGCATCTCGCGGATGACCGAAAGTCAGTTGGCTGCATGGCGCACTCGTCACGTCGGCTTCGTCTTTCAGTTCTATCATCTCATACCCGTATTGACCGCTTACGAAAATGTGGAGCTGCCGCTACTGCTTCTGCCGCTCACAAAAGCTCAGCGTCAACAGCAAGTCCACACTGCACTCGACCTTGTCGGTCTCTCGAATCGACTCCACCACCGTCCTGGCCAATTGTCGGGTGGTCAGCAGCAGCGAGTGGGTATCGCACGGGCGATCGTCACCGATCCAACGCTGATCGTGGCGGACGAGCCGACGGGCGACTTGGATTCGAAGTCGGCCAGTGAAATCTTGGATCTGTTGGTTGAGCTTTCGAGTTCTTTGCAAAAGACGATCATCATGGTGACCCATGATCCTCGTGCGGCAGCGCGAGCTCATCGCGAGTTGCACTTAGATAAAGGTGTCTTGGTGCAGCGTCCCAATGAAGCCTCCACTCTGTAGGAGTCTGAGCTCATGAAATTCCTGCTGCTGATCCTGAAGAACATGCGGCGCAATCTACTGCGCAGCATCCTCACCGCGATGGGCACCATGATGCTGGTTTGCATCGTGACGCTCGTTTGGTCGGTACTCGATTTTCTTGATCAGGCGATGTCGGAGAAATCTCAGAACTTGAAAGCGATCGTGACGGAGCGGTGGCAGATCCCCAGTCGTATGCCTATCGCCTACGCGCGCCGTTTGTCCGAAGGTGCTGCTCGCGCCGATGTCGATATCCGAGTTGCGGATCAAGATTCGATGACGTGGCAGTTTTACGGCGGAACACTCGATCCAAAGAATCGCACAGCCGAGAACAACCTGTTCGCGATCGCCATGGATCCCGTCAAGATGACCACCATGATGGACGACCTGGATAGTCTGCCCAACGATCAGCGCGGCACGTTTCAACAGGTCGTCGACAAAATGGTGCAAACGAAACAAGGCATCGTCCTCGGAAAAACTCGACTCAAACTCATCAACAAAAAAGTTGGAGACCGGATCAAGATCTACAGCGTGAATTACCGCGAGATTGATTTGGAATTCGAAATTGTGGGATTGTTTCCCGATGGTCGATATGACTCGAGTGCCGTCATTCATCGCGATTATCTGAATGATGCCATGGAGCAATATGCGACGACTCATAAGGGACAGAAGCATCCGATGTCGGATAAGAGTTTGAATCTGGTGTGGCTGCGAGTGCCTGATCGCGAGGCGTTCGCACAGGTGGCTGGCCAAATTGAATCCTCACCGGAATTCGCAGCGCCGGCGGTTAAATGTGAAACTGCATCGTCTGGCATCGCGACATTTTTAGAAGCGTATCGTTCGCTGATCTGGGGAATGGGTTGGCTCGCGTGGGCTATCATCGGCGTATTGTCGCTGGTGATTGCCAATGCCATCAGTATCAGTGTGCGAGAACGTCGCACGGAACTGGCTGTGCTTAAAGTGCTGGGCTTTCGACCAACTCAGATTCTGGTGCTCGTGCTGGGTGAGGCGTTGTTGCTGGGAGCGACCGCGGGGCTGGCCAGCGGATTAGCGACCTATGGATTGATTAATTATTATTTTGGTGGTTTGAACTTTCCCATTGCGTTCTTCTCGACGTTCTTAATCCCCGGGCGATCCGTGGCGTGGGGATTTGCGATCGGATTAGTCGCCTCACTCTTAGGTAGTTTGCTCCCGGCACTATCTGCTCGGTCAGTCAAAGTGTCCGAGGTTTTCTCGAAGGTTGGTTGAGGCTGGATGATGTTATTCGCACAGTCGACACTCGCATCGTTGTTGGTCTTCGCGCCGCTTGTGGCGATCGGAATGATCGTGATCGCGGTTGTCTTTGGACGTATTCCGCTGCGCTACAACTTACGGAATCTGGTTGTTCGCTGGCGTACGACGCTGGTGACCGCGATTGCCTTCACCGCTGTCATTGGATTACTCACCGCCATGCTGGCGTTTGTAAAGGGGATGTATCAACTGACGGAGGGGAGCGGGCAGCCGGGTAACATCATATTGCTGTCACAAGGTGTAACCGATGAAGCGTTCAGTAATCTGGGATTTTCCGACACGGGCGATATCGAACGACAGAAAGGTGTGCGGAAAGGGGAGGATGGTCGTCCGCTGTGCAGTAAAGAAACGTATGTGGTGGTTAATCAACCGATCATCGGCGCGCCTGCCGGCGGTGCTCAGCGACGGTTCGTGCAGGTACGCGGCATCGAAGACCCGCAGCTCTCGGCAGTCGTACATGATGTCGAACTGTTTACGAATGGCGAGTGGTTTTCGGCTGCGGGGGTACGGGCGACTGCTGAACGGGCGACTGCTGAACGGGCAGCTCGGACCTCGGCAGGAGAAACGGAAGAGGCAAGCGAGGAGGAATTGCTGACCGGTGAAACGTCGGTCATTGAAGCGGTACTGGGCGAGGGCGTGGCGCGGGAACTGGGACGCGATAAAGCTGCTCGTGAACTGCCGTCCGTCCGCGCGCTGGGCCGTCTCGACACCGGCGACACATTTACGCTGGGAGGACGAACCTGGTTAATCACAGGAGTAATGAAATCATCTGGGTCGACGTTTGATTCCGAAATCTGGGCGAAGCGTCAGATTGTCGGTCAGATGTTTGGCAAGATTTCCTACACGTCGATTATCGTGCGAGCGGAATCAGCCAAGATAGCCAAGAAGCTGACCGAGTTTTTCAACAACGAATTCAAGCAAGCAGCGGTACAGGCCACGCTCGAAACGGACTACTTCGCCAGTCTCTCGAAGACGAACGAGCAATTCTTGTTTGCGATTATTGTTGTCGCGGCATTTATGGCGATCGGAGGTGTGTTTGGCGTGACTAATACGATGCTTGCCGCCGTGGCTCAGCGAGCGAAAGATATTGGCGTGCTGCGAATTGTCGGCTACAGCGGCTGGCAAGTACTGCTCTGTTTTCTCATCGAATCGCTACTCATCGCAGTGATCGGAGGGGCTCTGGGCTGTGGCCTGGGCTATCTCGTGAATGGCTGGACGGCGACGAGTATCGTGGGGAGCGGACAAGGGGGTGGCAAGTCAGTTGTCCTGACGCTCATCGTCGACCTGGACATTGTTTTGAAGTGCATGGGACTGTCAGTCGCGATGGGCATCATTGGCGGCCTCTATCCCGCCTTCACCACGTTCCGCGCCAAGCCGCTTGAGATCCTGCGATAGGCGGGACGTTGGTGCGTTTCAGCGGATGAGGTCCGTTGCGGAGCGATTGATTCATCAGCCGACGAGATGCAGGGAGCCAGCCCAAATGCGTCCGTGTTTGAGCCTCTAGCTAGGCGGCATCCGTCTCCAGAATCGGTGGGTTCGGCTTCTCAGCGTTTTCTTGCTTCTCGCGCCAGGGCTTCTTCTGCTTATAGCTTTCCAGCTCTTTTGCCAACTGTTCCTTGTTCTCGCCCTCGCCCATTTCAACGGCTTTCGTGGACCACTCAATCGCTTGGTCGAAATCACCCGACTCCGCATAGCCCGCAGCCAGCGTGCTGAGGATATGAGAGGCTTTGTAATCGGTCACTTCACATGCTTTTTTGCCGAGCTCGATCGCTCGCTTTGCGTTGCGTAGTTTTTCATCTGGTGTGGTGGCGAGCACCCAGGCGAGATTGTTGAGAATGCCAGAGTCATCGGGTTTAGCCTTGAGCGCCTTTTCGAAATCAGCAATGGCCTCGGCATGACGGCCAATGTTGAGGAATGCATCACCACGCATGCGCAGCAATTGCCAACCCTGCTCGGCATCCTCATTCGCCTCGATGACCTGCGTGAGTAACTTGATAGCTTGACGAGGCCAACCACCGGCAATGTAAAGCTGCGCGATTTGCACCTGTACTTGAGGTCGGATCTCCTCGTCTTCCAGCAACGGCTTCAAGTCTTTAATGGCCTCTTGATACTTTTCCTCAGAGGCCGAAATGCTTGCTCGTAGCAAGATTCCCTGGATCAGTTTGGGTTGCAATTGCAGGATTCGGTCGACATCCTCGCGAGCCTTCGCAAAGTTCTCCTCTTCCAAATGAATTTGCGCTCGCAGTAACAAGGCACTCAGATCACGCGGCTCGATCTTGATCGCCTGATCTAAATCCTCCACGGCCTTCTTCGTGTCCTTTTGCATCAAATAGAGCCGTGCTCGTGTCATATAGCCGAGCGGCAACTCGGGGTTGTTCTTGATGACCGTGGCGAGTTCCTGGAATGCCTCATCGGTTTGCTTCAAGGAAACCAAGGCTTCAATGAGGGCGAAGCGAGCGACGAGATTGTCGTCACTGATCGAGATGAGTTTTTTCAGATCCGCGATGGCCTTTTCGCGATCACCCTTGGATAGATAAAGGCTCGCTCGCGCTTGCCAGGCTTCGACGCAATTCGGGTCAGCGGCGATGGCGGCCGCCCAGTCCTTTAGCTGATCCTCTTCCATGGGACTCAACTGCCCACGCAGGACTAGCGCTTTGGCATATTCGGATTTGTCATTTTTGAGCAGATCGACGGCGGTGGCAGCAGCTTTCAGAGCCTCCTTGCGGTCACCGCCAGGCATCGCCAGGAGCTGCGCACGCATCATGTGCGCTTCGGCTAACTTAGGCTGATATTTTACCGCTTTTTCCAAATCGCGAACGGCCGCGTCACGGACCATCGGCCAGCGCTGGTTCCCTTGCGGCTGTCGCAGCACACTGGCGGTTAAGCGGCGAGCATGATCGACCAGCGTACTGGCAAGGAGTTCCTTCGCAAAATCTTGGTTCTCGTCACTCAGGCCAGCGGCGAGTGCCTTTTCGCAGTGATCGATCACTTTTTCGAGATCTGCGATCGTTTCGGCATTAAGCTGTAATTGAGTTGCTTTGTCGAGGTCCGCCAGTCCCTTTTCTTCCGCCAACAAGCAGCTGGGGCCGGTGGCTAGAAACCAAGCCGCCAGAAACGCTACGACCAACGATGAACGACTCATGACAGCCTCCGAAATCAAAAACTGATTCGTTGTGAGTCGGCATTATGTCCGAATCAGCCGTTTAACGCCATGCGAATCTCGCCAGGACCGAGGCACGGCAATTTGTGAAGCGTACGGCGCACGGCATCGATCGGTAGGCGGATTCAACCTGCTGAACCTACACCAAATGTGGTCCCGGGTTTTCGATGGCCGAGGCGATGGCGGCGAGCAGTCGCGAAGCCGGGGCGCCATCATTCGCACGATGATCAAATGTGAGGCTGAGCCAGAGTTGATCGCGAGCCACGATTTCATCTGCCACGATGGCTGGTTCGCGCGCAATTCGTCCGACGCCCAAAATCGCTACTTGAGGTGGATTAATAATCGGGGTGAAGAGATCCACGCCTTCCATGCCTAGGTTGCTGAGCGTGAACGTGCCTCCCGACTGCTGCTCGGCGGTCAATCGACCCGCGCGAGCGACTTCTACCAACTGCCGACTGATCCGCACAAACTCGCGTAGTCCCAGACGTTCCGCACCGTGAATGACGGGCGCCACCAAGCCGGCAGCGGTGTTCACGGCTACGGCCAAATGCACGTCACTGGACTGCACCAAGTCTTGATCATGCCAGACGGCATTCAGTTCGGGATGCAGTTTCAGCACGGAGACCACAAGTCGTCCGAGCAGTTCGGTATAGCTCGGCACAAACCCGTCGGCCCGCGGATCACTTTGAGTCGCCTGAAACTGCCGCCTCAGGCCGACCAAATTCGTCGCATCCACACGTCGCGTGAGCGTGACGGGAGCCGACTGCTGCAACACCGTGACCATGCGCTGAGCTATCGTTTTACGCATGCCTGTGAGCTTGATCACTTTACCGGTAGGTGCAGCGGCCAGGGCCGGGCTGTGGGGCTGGGAAACGCTGGTCGGGAGAGCGGTGGCGCTGGTGGCGGAACGCTGGAAAGAGGCCAGCACATCGCGCTCGCGCACTCGACCAGATTTGCCGCTGCCGACGAGCGTTGTCAGATCGACACCCAGCTCGCGGGCGCGTCGTCGTGCACGCGGGCTGGCGATCTGCCGGCGCTTGCTGGACGAATCTCGTGTGGGTGCTGAGCTGAAAGAAACGTCTGTCGTAACGTGTTCCTGCATAAAGGATTCCGCCGTAACGGATGCCCTGGCAGGCGCGGTGCCAGGCGCGGGGCCAGGCGCGGGGCCAGGCGCGGGGACAGGCGCGGGGACAGGCGCGGGGACAGGCGCGGGGACAGGCGCGGGGACAGGCGCGGTGCCAGGCGCGGGGACAGGCGCGGGGCCAGGCGCGGGGCCAGGCGCGGGGACAGGCGCGGGGACAGGCGCGGGGACAGGCGCGGTGCCAGGCGCGGGGCCAGGCACGGGGCCAGGCGCGGGGCCAGGCGCGGGGACAGGCGCGGGGACAGGCGCGGGGACAGGCGCGGGGACAGGCGCGGGGACGGGCGCGGGGCCAGCTGACGGTGCGGGTGTGGACTGGGGCGCTGAGTTGCCGGTGAGCCAGGGGGGAGTTTCTTGGGGAGTGCAGATGAACGCGAGCACGGTGCCGACGGCCAGCGTGGCACCGGCGGCGGGCGCGTCGGGTGGAATGCGGAGCACACCCGCGTCGATCGCTTCAATTTCCTCTGTCGCTTTATCGCCTTCCATCACGAACAGCTTGTCACCGATTTGGATGGAGTCGCCATCTTGTTTGAGCCATTGGACGAGCGTTCCCTCTTCCATGGTCCAGCCGAGTCGCGGAAGCACAATTGGAACTGCCATAATGAGTCCTCTATGAGTGGGCGGATTCCATGGATCGCCGCCGCCGCCTGATGTGATGGGCCGCCGAATCTACTCTTCCAGCAACTGCCGCACGGCCGTCACGATCTGTTTCGGGCTAATGGTGACCGCCGCTTCCAGCGGGGGACTATAAGGGGTTGGCGTGTGGACGCCGTTGAGACGCTGAATGGGGGCATCTAAATCATCGAAGGCGACAGAGCCCACTTGAGCGGCCACTTCGCCGGCAAATCCAAACGGTGCAAACGCTTCGTCGACGATCAACAGCCGCCCCGTTTTCTGCACCGAGTCGATGATGGTTGGGAGATCCAGCGGAGCGATCGTGCGCGGATCGATCACTTCAACCGAGACACCCTCACGCTCCAGTTCCTCGGCGGCCCGCAGGGACTGATGAACCATGAGTGCAAGCGCGACGATGGTGACGTCGCGACCGGGGCGCACAACGGCCGCTTTCCCAAAGGGCACTCGGTGTTCCCCTTCCGGCACCGGTCCTTTGACAGCCAACAGGGATTTATGCTCCAGAAACAGCACGGGGTCGTCGACGTTGAGTGCGGTCTTCAGCAAGCCTTTGGCGTCGGCGGGCTGCGATGGCACGACCACTCGCAAACCCGGAAACTGTCCATACATCGCATAGTAATTACCAGAATGGTGAGTCGCAGCGGCGCCACCAATACCGATGCAACCACGCAGCAGCAGCGGCATCTTAATCCGACCACTGCTCATATATTGCATCTTGGCAATTTGATTGACGATCTCACCGACGGAATCCAGGATGAAATCGGCAAACATGAAATCGACGACCGGGCGAGTGCCCGTCATGGCCGCTCCACAGGCCAGACCCACGAACCCACGTTCGCAAATCGGTGTATCGCACAGTCGCTGAGGGCCGTAGAGGTCGTAGAGGCCGGTGGTGGTATTAAAATTTCCACCGCGCTTTCCAATTCCCTCCCCAAGCACAAAGATGCGCGGGTTCGCCGCCATTTCTTCGGAAAGTGCTTCCAGCGTGGCCTTCATGAACGTCAATTCGCGCATGGTTGTTTTCTCTACTGAAATCTGGATTCGTTACTACTGCGCGGCAGGTGCGTAAACGTGGTCGGCCGCCGTGGCCGGATCGGGCCAGGGACTCGATTCGGCAAACTGCTGCGCGTCGGTGACCTGTGCGGCGATGTCCGCATCGATCGCCGTGCAATCGCTCTCCTGCAGCCATTTCTGCTGGATCGCTTGTTGGCGGAAACGCTGGATGGGATCGAGTGTCTTCCAGTGATCGACTTCTTCGCGAGTGCGATAAGTGAAGTCACCCATGCCCTCCGCATGCGGCCGCGTACGATATGTTTTGCATTCGAGCAGAGTTGGTCCGCCCCCCGAGCGAGCTCGAGCCAGAGCCTCATGGGCGGCGGCATGGATCGCGACCACATCATTTCCATCGAGTTCAACGCCCGGCATCCCATAGGCAGCTCCCCGGCTCGCCACGCTGGGATTCGCGGCTGAATACTTAAACGGAACCTCGGTGGCGAACTGATTATTTTCGCAGACGAAAAGAACCGGCAGGCGCCAAATCGAGGCCAGATTCAGCCCCTCGTGGAACGCTCCGTTGTTGACCGCTCCGTCACCAAAAAACGCTACCCCAACACGATCGCTTTTCAACAGCATGAAGCTATAGCCAGCTCCGGTCGCTTGCAGGATGCACGGTCCCACAATGCCACTGGTTCCCATCATGCCAACCTCGGGAGCGAACAGATGCATGCTGCCACCGCGGCCCTGCGAACAACCCGTGGCGCGTCCAAACAACTCGGCGAATAGCTGCCGAGGAGTAACACCTTTGGCCAGTGCATGACCGTGACCGCGGTGCGTGCTGAACACGACATCGCGATGATCCAAATGAGCGCAGACTCCAACCGCCACCGCTTCCTGGCCCACATAGGTATGGCAAGCGCCATGAATGAGGCCACGCTGATGAGCACGTGCGAGTTGCTCTTCGCATTGACGGATGAGCTGCATCCGCTGGTAAAGCGCGAGTGCTGTTTCGCGATCCATGGTCACACTCTCCCTTAATTCACAACATTGCGAAGTGGTTGTCCCAATAACGCTCGCCGACACGCTTCCGCCCCTTTGACGCGCATGTCCCGCAAACCAGACTCGCTGTAAAAGGCGTTGTGAGCGTTGAGAATAACACGCTGGTGAGCGGGATGCTGAGGATCGCGCCATGCCGCGACCAGTGGATGATCGGCAGGGGGAGGTTCCTGGGGCAATACATCGATCCCGGCCCCCGCCAGTTGTCCGCTCGCAATCGCAGCGGGGATCGCGGCCACATCCACAACTCCACCCCGCGACGTATTCACGAGATAACTACCCTTGGGCATCTTCGCGATGGCGGCGGCGTTGATGATGTGATGCGTTTCCGGGGAGAGCGGACAATGGCAGCTCAGCACATAGGCCTCCGCCAATAACTCATCCAGCGTTTCAACTCGCCTTAATCCCAAGGCTTTATCGTACCCATCGGACTTGTACGGGTCGTAGAAGATAACGTTCATCCCGAGTGCCTTGGCGCGGACGGCAGCGGCGGTGCCGATGCGGCCCAGTCCCAGAATCGCGAACGTCTCACCCCGCAACCGCCGCAACGGACGCACGTGGTCATAATGCCACGGCACCTGAGGATCGCGCAGCAACGTATTCTGGTAGGTAATGCCGCGGGTGAGCGCAAGAGTGAGTCCAATAGCGGAATCGGCCACTTCTTCGGTTCCATAGTCCGGCACGTTCGCTACCGGAATGCCTCGACTGCGCGCGAATTGATGGTCGACGTTGTCGTAGCCCACTCCGCAGCGCACGATCAGCTTGCAGTTGGTCAGCCGTTCGATTGTCGCCTGACTGATCTTAATCGTGTGATAGACCATGATGGCATCGGCATCGTCCGCTCGTCCCCACATTTGCTCCTCGGACGTCACCTCCAACGCTTCGACATTGGCTAGATCTCCCAGAATCCGTTGTTCAATTTCAGCAGATCCATGCTGAAAGTCGGAGATAATTACTCGATATCGCTCGGCCATCGCTTCATCCTGCAGAGTTAATAGGGGAGGTGGGGTAATACGACCGGAAAACAACCGTCGACAAGGATAACCCATGGCTGACCGGCTGGCCAGTTTGGTGCGTTTCCGGAATCGTCGCGGGGCGGGGGACGGTGACACGGGGACGGAGACACGGGGACGGAGACACGGGGACGGAGACACGGGGACGGAGACACGGGGACGGAGACACGGGGACGGAGACACGGGGACGGAGACACGGGGACGGAGACACGGGGACGGAGACACGGGGACGGAG
>JBIIHW010000009.1:0-142265 GCA_044235425.1 Pirellulaceae bacterium | reverse complement strand
GGGCCCATGTCAGCTTTTGCAGGTCGTGAGTGGTACTGGAAAACGTCAATAGGAGAATTAGCGATTCTTGTGGTAAGCTGCGGTCTTTGGATGAATGAGGGGACGGGTTTCGACAGCAACGGAGGTACGGCATGGACGCCGAATGGGAAGCGTTGGAGAAAAAAAGCTGAAACTTCTGCAGCAATTAGCGGACTTGGAAGTTCAGCAGTTCCGACACCAAGGGAAGCTTGATCAAGTCCCGCACTTCAGTGAAATCGAAGACGCGGGGCAGAGCCTGGGACGACGCCTCAGCCGCTTCACCCAGTCACGGTTGGCAAACGAAATAGCCGCCGGTGAACCCCAGAGCCGTGATTGTCCGACCTGTGGTCAATCGTGTCCCGTCGAGGTCGCTAAACGCACCGTGACCGGGCTTGATGGACCGGTCGAAATCCTCGAAACCAAGGCACACTGCCCGGCTTGTCGCCGGGATTTTTTTCCCTCAGCGTAAAGCATTAGGATTTGATAGTCGGGAGTGCACGCCGAGGATGGTTGCGGCCACGATACACCTGGTCGCCGAAACGCGTTCTTTCGAGCGCGCGAAACTCACGATGAAATATGTGATCGGCCACAGCCTATCGGCCAAGACGATGGAACGCTTGACGCATCAGGTCGGCGAAGAACTGGCCTTACGAAATAAGGTGGTCAAGGACGAGAAGGAAGTAATCGTCGCTGAGGTTGCTGTCGTGTCGTGTGATGGAGGACGCATCCGCACCCGTGCCGCCGATGCTGGGCCCGGTGTAGACGAAGCCGCTTGGCGAGAGACCAAGAACGCTTCGTTTGAACGAATGACGGCGACTGTCACGACTCCCGACGATCCCTGTCCGACGCTGCCTGACACGTTCCGGCGCGTGGCGCATGTGGCACAAATCGCGGAAAAAACGGCTTTTTCTGGCGTTTCCTCCGATCACGAATCCAATTCTTCTGTGTTCTACGAAGGGCCTGAACGAATTCTACGCACCTGTGTTTAGAGTATGGCCTGCGCGCCGGAATTCGGCCAGCAGATGCAACACGAGGCTCAGCGTCGTCGTTTCCAGGAAGCCCAACGAAGAGTGTTCATCGGCGACGGCTTGGCCTGGAATTGGTCCATTCGGCGGACCCATTTCGCCACCTTCACGCCCATCCTAGATTTCATTCATGCTATTCATTATGCCTACGCGGCCGCTGAGAGTTGGGAAGTTGAAGGAGCTGCGCATTGGGAACGATATCTGGCCCTAGCCGAAGCAATTTGGCAAGGACGCGTCTCCGAGGTCATTCAGATCCTGCAAGCGGAGTTGGCACGGCGCGGTGTGACCGATGAAAAACTACCGGAAGACTCACCACACCGCCCCTTGCTAGACGCCCTGCGATACTTCACGAACAACCGTGAAAAGATGGACTATCCGACGTATCGGCGCCAGGGACTGCCGATCACTAGTTCACCCATGGAGTCGCTGATCAAGCAAATCAATCATCGCGTCAAGGGAACGGAGATGTTTTGGTTGCAACCAGCCGGAGCGGAGGCCATCCTCCAGATTCGTGCTGCCAGTTTGAGCGAAGATGGACGCTTACACGATTACCTGAGTCATCGTCCTGGATACGAGTTCACCCGCCGTTCATCCCTTGCTATCGTCACATAAGCTGACGTGGGCCCCAGACACGGTTTCGTCGCGCACCGCAGAGACAGTTTCGTTGTCCATGGTGTCTCACCGGCGCGGAGGTGGTCTCAGGCCCGAGCAGCCTGCGTCAACCGCCAGGGGTGGTTCCCATGAGGAATGCCAGCAGCGCTTGATTCACTGCAGCCGGCTGTTCTAGGGGCGGCAAATGACCGGCAGCAGGAATCGCAGCCCAGTGGCTGCCCGGAATCGCAGCCGCCCAAGCACGCATCTCTTCCAGCGGTGAAATCACGTCCCGCTCCCCGCACAGCACCAACGTCGGCACTCGAATCTCACTCAGCCAGCCGGTCACGTCAGGTCGAGCGGCCATGCCACGCTGCGCCGCCGCAACTGCTCGAGGATCGGCTTGAGCAATGACCGCTCGCAACTCATCCACCAAGCGGCGATGACCTGGCGGTAAGGATTCGTAGAGCAATCGGCCGATCATCCCCTCGGCAATCACCTCGGAGCCTTCTTTTAGGACACGCTCTGCCATCTGCAGACGCCCGCGTGCCACCTCCGGAGCGTCCGCAACCGACCGTGTGTCGCACAGCACCAGGCGCCGCAGCTTCTCCGGATGGCGTCGCCAGAACTGAAACGCCACGTAGCCGCCCATCGAGAGTCCGACGAGCGTCACGGGCTGATTGATCTCGAGACGATCGATGAGCTGCGCAACATCGTCAGCGCAAGCTTCCATCGTCAGCAGCTCGCCCACGCCGTCACTCCGACCAAAACCACGCAGATCGGGTACGATCACCCGATAACGACTGGACAGAAACTCCACCTGGTGACGCCACATGGTGTGATCGAGCGGAAAGCCATGCAGCATCACGATCGGCTCGCCCAACCCCTCGTCGACTACGGCGAGCGAAGCGTCCGCAAGTTGAACCTGCCTGAGCTTGAACCAAGAGTCAGTCACTGGTCTGCACTCGACGCAAGGCGAGTGACCACAGTCCGAGGAACAACATGGAACTGACAACAATAATGAAAGGCTTAAGCCAATTGATCTGACCGGCTCGATAGTCGTACAGCAGCACTCCACCGGCCAGCACGACCGTCCAAAGCACGACGCCCAGCATGATCATGCCGATTGGCCCTCGATAAATATTGCTCGGCTGCATGGCAGTTTGCTCCCCTTCAAAACAACGGTGCTGGACCCTGACTGAGATTCGCCCTTTAGCTCATCCCGTAGTAGGACGCTGCGCGTAACCCCGTCCGCTCATGGACCAACCGGGTGATCGCGTCCACCTCCTGATCGCTGAGCGCCGTAACGTAGGATTCGGCGGGACGGCGCGCAACCGTGTAGACTTGAACCAACGAAATCGCTCCACCCGCAGCGGTTATTTCCCGCAGCCGCTCGCAGAACTCCAGCAGTTCACTGCGGCCAGGCGGCACGTTATTCAGCCGTAAAAACAGTGCCTGAATCACTACCGGTCGACGGCGAGCGGCAGCGGTGATGTTGCTCAAAATACGCTCGAAGGGCACTCGGCTGCGATCAATTAGCTCGTAGTAGGCGGCCGTCCCCGCCTCCAGTTTCGCCCAGATCTCACCGTTATTCTCATCCAGAATCGCCAGCGCGCGGGTCACCGACTCCCGATGCAATCGACTGGCATTCGTGATGAGCACCAATTTGACGTCGTCGAGCTGTAATTCGCGTTTCAGAGCGGCGGCGCCGCGGACAACCGCCTCGAACTGCCGACACGTCGTCGGTTCGCCGTCCCCGGAGAAAGCGATGTCGTGAAGCAGTCGCTGGGGAGCGGGCACGATGGAGAACTTCGCATGCTGCCAGATCTCACCCGTCTTGGCGGCAGTCAGCATCAGACGCAGTTCCGCGAGCAATTGCGGCAGATCGACCGTCTTCGTCGCTCCCGGTACCGTCCGATCAACTTGACAGTAAACACAGTCGAAATTGCAAATCTTGTCCGGGTTCAGGTTCACGCCAATCGACAGTCCACCCGCGCGACGACTCAGCACCGGGTAGACATAACGATTCGTTTCAAATGAACGCGCATGGTCCGCGTGCAGTTCGGTGATCATCATGGGCGACGACCAACGTCACGAATTGGGCGGCAGACGACGCAGTTCAGAGAATTCATCCAGCGTGACCGTGGTAAGTTCGCCATCGGGGCGAGTGAGCACGAGGATATCACTGTAAACTTTGTCGTCGAAATTACGCTGACTGTGCAAACCGTGCCGACGACGATCTTTGCGAACTACCTTCCCCACCGTCTTGGTGGGCCAGCTACGAAACCCTACCTTCACCTCGTGGGTCACTTCCACGAGGTCACCGGGCTGCAGTTGGTCGAAGGCAATCAGTGCTTCCGGATAGGACATGGGAGGTTAGACCTCCTTAGAGTTGATCCAGGACATAAGACGACGCAAACGCAAACCAACCTCTTCCAGTTGGTGAGTTCGTTGGATGCGGCGCGTGGCTTTGAAGGCCGGTGCACCCGCTCTGTTTTCCAGAATCCATTCGCGGGCAAATTGACCCGTCTGGATTTCCTTGAGAATCTTCCGCATTTCGGTGCGAGTCTGCTCCGTGATGATACGCGGACCGCGAGTGTAATCACCATATTCGGCCGTGTTCGAAACACTGTACCGCATGTAGTTGAGCCCACCTTGGTAGAAGAGATCGACGATTAATTTGAGCTCATGCATGCACTCAAAATAGGCCATTTCAGGCTGATATCCCGCTTCCACCAACGTCTCGAACGCCACGCGTACCAACTCGCTGACGCCGCCACACAGCACCACCTGTTCGCCGAACAAGTCGGTTTCCGTCTCCTCGGCAATCGTCGTTTGAATCACGCCCGCACGCGTGCCACCGATCCCCTTGGCATAAGCCAGCCCCAGTTTGTAGGTCAGTTCGCTGGCTCCGGCGCCCGTGGCAATCAAACACGGCACTCCACCACCACGCTCGAATTCGCTGCGCACCAAGTGCCCAGGGCCCTTCGGTGCGACAAGCAGCGTGTCGACACCCGGCGGCGGTTCCACTTGACCAAAGTGAATGTTGAAACCATGCGAGCACATGAGCACATTGCCTGGCTGCAGGTTGGGCCGAATGTACTGCCGATAAAGATCACCCTGGACTTCGTCAGGCAACAGAATGTTGATCAAGTCGGCCTTCTTCGTCGCCTCTTCCAACGGCAGCGGCTCAAAACCATGCGACTTCGCCAAGTTGTAGTTGGGGCCGCCGGGACGCTGGCCAATGATCACATTACAACCACTGTCTCGGAGGTTTTGAGCCTGAGCGTGGCCCTGTGAACCATACCCCAAAATGGCAATCGTCTTGCCCTTGAGCAGTGATAGGTCAGCGTCATTGTCGTAGTGAATCTTAGCGGTCATCGAAGTACCAAGCTCCTCAAGGGCCTGTGAAAGGTTGTGGTAAATACGTTCTAAACGGCGGGCGGTGCGGCGTCGTCCGTCGCCGACGCACTCTGCCCGCTACGCACCATCGCAATGCGACCGGTTCGTACTAGTTCAATAATGCCGAAGGGACGCATCCGATTGATAAACGCTTCAATCTTCCCCTCCCGCCCCGAAATTTCAATCATGATTTCCTGCTCACCAACATCCACGATGCGGCCCCGGAAGATGTCGACAAGTTCCCGAATTTCTCCGCGTCGAGCTCCGGGGGGAGCTTTGACTTTAAGCAGCATCAGATCGCGTTCGACATAGTCCTGGGAGCTGATATCCATCACGCGGACAACGGTGACGATCTTTTCTAACTGCTTCCGGACCTGATCGAGCACGCGGTCGTCGCCCACCACGACGAACGTCATCCGCGACAACTGCGGATCTTCCGTCTCGCCGACGGCCAGGGAGTCAATGTTATAGCCGCGCGAAGCGAGCATACCGGCGATGTGCGAAAGCACGCCGGGAACGTTCTGGACAATTGCTGATATTAAATGACGCATGACCACCGCCACGAACACGAAACAAAACTCGGCTAACTAAGCCCGCAGATGATATCCCTAGCGCCGCACGGTCACAAGGGGCAAGGGGCCAGTCACAAGGGGCCAGTCACAAGGGGCAGGGCACAAGGGGCAGGGCACAAGGGGCAGGGCACAAGGGGCAGGGCACAAGGGGCAGGGTACAAGGGGCCAGGCTTGGTCATCAGCGGTAGGGCGATCGCGGCCGTCCTACCAGAACTGCCACCACGGTTTGGCCGCCTTCCGACCGGAGCCGGGACGCGTTCCGCCCGAAAGCTGACCCGCCAAATTGCGCGCCGTCCGCTCCGCCGCTGGTTTCAGGCTCATCTTTTGCCCAGTCGGACCAGTCGCATTCTCCAGACAGGCGTGATTCAAATTCACGTCGCGCAGTTTGGCATCCAGCAGATTTGCTTGAGTGAGGTTGGCATGCGACAAATTTGCGTTGGTGAAATCGGAACCCCGCAAATCGGACTTCATGAGCTCCGCCTCCGTGAAGTCCGCCTGCAGCTCCGCCATGCTGAAGTCCACCGACTGCATTCGGCAGCGAGCAAATTCAGCGTCCTGGAACTTGGCGTAGCGAGCCACGGCCTGAGTAAGATTGGCACCCGAGAACTTGGCGCCCCGCCCGACACAATCGGTGAAATCAGCCCGGGAAAGCTCCGCGTCGCGAAAATCACAGTTGATCACCGTCGCATTTTGGAAGTTGGCACCTACCAAACGGGCCCGCTGAAAGGTCGCACCCTTCAGATTCGCGCAGCGAAAACTGACACCTTTCAGATTCACGCCGCGGAAATCTGCCCCTTCCAGCACTTGGTTTTCAAAGGACTGCCCCACCAGCGTGTCGGCGTCCACCTCCTTGAGTATCTGTCCCGTCACACGATGCTTAATGGTAATCATGGGTCCGCCTTTCGTAGCTCCGTAGTGAACTGCCGGATCAACGCCGATCTGCCCATCTAATCAGCCATCATCGATGGGTCTATTGTGCGGCTCTAAGGCGGGTCGATCAAGAGCGACCTGCACACCATTTTTCGCTGGTGATAATCGCTCTGGCGTCGGCCGCGGCGCCTCGCTACCCTCCGGCCCATGAATTTCCAAGTAGAACTCGATATTTTTCGCGGGCCTATCGACTTGCTGCTCTACCTAGTACGCAAGCACGAGGTGGAGGTTTCGGAAATTTCCGTTGCGCGCATCACCGACCAGTTTCTCGCGCTGCTGGAGGTCCTGCAGGAAATCGATGTCAACGAGGTGGGGGATTTTCTGGAAGTGGCCAGTATTCTGGTCGAAATGAAGTCCCGCCTGGTCCTGCCGCACGGCGGTGAGGAGCCCGAAGAACAACTCGACCCGCACCTCGATTTGGTGGAAAAACTACTCGAATACAAGAAATTCAAGGACGCCGCCAGCCTGCTCGACGATCAAGGTCGCGATTGGCAGAAACGATACGCGCGGCTGGCCGACGAATTACCGCAGCGCAGTATCAACCTGCCGGATCAGCCCATCCAGGAACTCGAGTTGTGGGACTTGGTGAGTGCGTTTGGAAGAATCATCCGGGAAAGCCAGGCGCCGCCACCCACGAGCATTGTTTACGATGACACGCCGCTGCATCAGCACATGGCGCGCATCCATGAGCTGTTGAAGTCGGATGGCCGAGCGGCTTTTTCGGCTTTGTTTCTGCCAGGCATGCACAAATCGGCCTTGGTCGGTGTCTTTCTGGGAATCCTGGAGCTGGTGCGACACCACAGTGTGGTCACGGAACAGGTCGAAGGTGCGGGAGAGATTTGGGTCTTGCCGGGTCCGCAATTTGATCCAAATTTGAGTTTGTCCACGGTTGACACCTATGAACAACAGGCGATCGCGGAGAAACTACAGGCAGCCAACATTCCCACGAAGCCGCGTTAGCCCTGCCATGATTCAAAACGCCCCTTGCCGCAGCTTGACCCACAAGAGCCTCACCATCGAAGGCTACTCGCGCGCCGCCGTTCAGTCCTACTGGCGCATCCCCGAACTGAAGATCGGTTTTGATCTCGGTGCCCAGCCCTGGGATTTCATGGGCACTCAGAACTGGTTTGTCTCCCATACGCATCTTGACCACATCGCGGCCGTAGCGGTCTACGTCGCACGTCGTCGCATGATGAAGATGGAGCCACCTTCGATTTATCTGCCTGAGCATGCCGTGGAACCGGTGCAGCAGATCCTGCGCATCTTCAGCCGGCTCGACCGAGGTCGTTTACCCTGTGAGCTAGTCGGGATTAAGCCGGGGGATGAAATCGAGATTTCGCGGGAACATGTCGTGTCGGTCGTGGCCACACGGCACACCGTTCCCTCCGTGGGCTTCATCGTCTGGGAACGACGTAAGAAACTCAAAGCGGAGTATCAAAACCTGCCGGGAGCGGCGATTCGCGACCTGCGACTGGCCGGCACCGAGGTCTCGGAAGAACGTCGCCTGCCCCTTTTAGCCTACTTGGGCGACAGTGCCCCAGCGGGCTTGGATGAGAACCCCGCCATGTATGAAGCGGAAGTCCTCATCGCAGAGATGACCTTCGTGGCGCCCAGTCACCGCAAAGAGAAAATTCACAAATTCGGACACATGCACCTCGATGATTTCGTCGAACGACGCGAGCGTTTTCGCAATGAATGCTTGATTCTCGGCCATTTCAGCACGCGTTATCACGAGCGGCAAATTCGAGAGTTCGTCACGCGGCAATTCCCCGATGCCCTGGGCGGGCGGATGCATCTGTGGCTCTAAACGCCCCAGTCCACTCCCGCCGTCATCCAGAAGCCGGGGGAAGTACATGACTACTGACCTGCCCCGAGCGGCTTATATTCACGTTCCGTTCTGTCGGCATCGCTGCGGTTACTGCAATTTCACCCTCATTGCCGGACGCGATGACCTGCAAGCGGCCTATCTGCAGGCTCTCGAATTCGAACTGCGGCAACTCGCCACGCCCCGACCCGTCGACACCCTGTTCTTCGGCGGTGGTACCCCCACTCACCTCCAGCCGATTTATCTTCAGCAGCTCCTGCAGCTGGTCCGTCACTGGTTCCCGCCCACCCACCAGGCGGAAATCACGGTGGAAGCCAATCCCAGTGACATCAGCGAACCAATCGTCGACTTGCTCGCCGCAGCCGGAGTGAATCGGTTGAGTCTCGGAGTGCAATCGTTTCAAGACGAAAAACTCCGCCTGCTGGAACGGGATCATCGCCGCGAGACGATCGCACGAGCCGTGAACTTGGCCCGGCCGCGGTTCCGAGCGCTGAGTCTCGATTTGATTTTCGGTACGCCGCACGAAACACTCGACCGCTGGCGGCGAGATCTCGATGAGGCCGTGGACTGTGGCGTCTCGCACCTCTCCACCTATGGACTGACTTTGGAGCGTGGTACGGCGTTCTGGTCGCGGCAACTACGCGGTGAAATCGCTCCCCTCGAGGAATCACTGGAACGCGCCCTGTACGAAGAGACGATTGATCGCTTGACCGCAGCAGGCTTCGAGCATTACGAAGTGTCGAACTTCGCCCAAGATGGTTATCGCTGCCGCCATAACGAGACCTACTGGCGAGGAGCATCCTACTATGCGGCCGGTCCAGGGGCCGCGCGCTACGTCGCCGGTCGTCGCGAAGTCAACCATCGCAGCACCACGACCTATCTCCACCGAGTGCTCAGTGGCCAGTCGCCAGTCGCCGAATCCGAAGAATTGGCGCCCGAGGACCGAGCTCGTGAACGCCTCGTCTTCGGCCTCCGACGCCTGGAAGGTGTGGAGCGAGCGTGGTTTGAACGCGAAACGGGCTTTCGCATCGAACAGTTGGTGGGGCACATTCTCCCCGACCTGCTCACCCGAGAACTCTTGCGATGGAAAAATAACCACCTGCAACTCACTCGAGCAGGCCTTTGCGTCAGCGACGCCATCTGGCCCCACTTCCTCTAACCTCTCCCCCCGTCCCGCGCAAGGCACCAGCCGCTGAACGGGCTCCATGGACCGACAACTGGTGACCGTCAACTGGTGCCGGACACGAGTTGGTTTCCGGTAGGTTCGCGATCAAAGAGGTCCCGTTGTTAAGATGAAAAGACTGCAAGGCCTGAGTAATTTGAAATCAAAGGGACCGTACGGCTGGGGTGGAAACCATCCGCCCCAGATGCCTCCGATTCAACGGCCCTGTGCGGAAAATTCGGAATTTGCGATGAACAATTTCTTGGCACCCGCTCAACCGTCGATTAAGATGCAAAGCGTTTATCAACAACAACCCGTGTTCCGCTTAACTTGTCTCATTTTGGCCACATTTTCGGAGGCCCCACCATGTCGCTCTCGTCCACACGCATCTGGATCGCTGTCTGTACCCTGATCCTCGGCAGCGTCACGGCAGTCGCTCCCGTTCTTGCGGCGAAACCAGCCACGAACGCCGCGACACCCGCCAAAGCGACCAATGCCTCCGCAAAGTCCAGTGACAAATCCAAAGAAGCGAAGGCGGAACGGGTGGAATTCTTCGACGCCATGGCGAAAGGCGATATTGAAGTCAAATTCATCCCGAAGGACTCCAGCGGTGGCAACGTATTCATCACCAACAAAACCAAAAAGCCACTTTCCATCAAAATGCCGGACGCCGTTGCCGCTCGGCCCGTCCTCGGCCAAATGATGGGTGGGATGGGTGGTGGCATGGGCGGAATGGGTGGCATGGGCGGAATGGGTGGCATGGGCGGAATGGGTGGTATGGGGGGCGGCGGTCAAGGCATGGGTGGCGGCTTTGGCGGCGGTATGGGTGGCGGTATGGGCGGTGGAATGGGCATGGGCGGCGGTATGGGCGGTATGGGTGGAATGGGCGGAATGGGCGGCATGTTCAATGTTGGCCCCGAAAAAGTTGGCAAGATTAAGCTCAACTCCGTGTGCCTCGAACATGGGCGCCCCGAACCTCGCCCCAGCATGAAATACGAACTCGTGCCGATCGAATCCTTTACGAAAAAAGCCGACGTTATTGAACTCTGCCGAATGCTCGGTCGCGGTGAACTGCCTCGGAATGCCGCCCAAGCTGCGGTCTGGCACCTGGCCAACGGCCTTTCCTGGAACGAACTGGCGATGAAGGACAAAATCCGCCACCTCGACGGCTCCGTCGAAAAGTACTTCACCCCCGCCGAAATGGAGCTCGCAGTGCGCATCGCCAACGAATCGCGACGCCGGGGCGAACTCAATCCAGTCCATTCCCAGAACGATCCCGCCGCGAACACGCCCGGCCGTAACTAAGTCAATTCTCTCCTCACCTTAAAATCACTCCACAGGCCTGCGGGGCGAGCATCGCCAGGCAGTCCTGTGGAGTTCTTCATTAATGTGGACTGCCGCTCCTATGAAACGCGTGCCTCGCTGGATGAAACACCTGATCGCCGCAGTCGCTGGTCTGCTGCTTGCCACCAACACCTTCCTCATTTCGCCAACGTTGCCCGAGGCCACGTTAGAAGCTGCCGAGCCAACTCGGCGCATCGCCTTCGGCTCTTGTGCTAAACAAGACAAGCCACAACCCATTTGGGAAGCCATCCTTGCTGCCCAGCCTCAATCATTCGTCTTCCTTGGCGACAACATCTACGGCGACAGCGAAGATGTCGAAGTGCTCAAGGCCAAATACCGGCTCCTCGATCAACAACCCGGTTTTGAGCGATTACGGGCCGCAATTCCCGTGCTCGGCACCTGGGATGATCATGATTACGGCGCGAATGATGGTGGCGTCGAATACCCAAGTAAACGCCTCTCTCAACAGGCGTTCCTCGATTTCTTACGAGTTCCAGCGGACGATCCGCGACGGCAGCAAGAAGGCGTCTACTGGTCCCAAATCTCCGGCCCTCCAGGTAAGCGTGTCCAACTCATTCTCCTCGACACTCGCTACTTTCGTAGCCAACTGCTCAAAGGTTTCCCGCCCGGCGAGCCGGGCGAAGGAGTCCGCGGCGTCTATCGCCCCAATCTCGCTCCCGTCGCCACGATCCTCGGCGAAGCACAGTGGAAATGGCTCGCCGAGCAATTACAGCAGCCGGCCGAAGTACGACTCATCGGCTCCAGCATTCAACTCGTCGCCGACGAACATGGGTCCGAAACCTGGGGCAACTTCCCACTCCAACGACGTCGATTCCTCCAACTCATTCGCGATACCAAAGCCAACGGCGTCATCGTGCTCAGCGGAGATCGACACCTCGCCGAAATCGCGAAACTCGACAAACAGCACCGCGATTATGTCGGCTATCCACTCTTCGATGTCACCAGCAGCAGCTTGAACGTGCCCAGTGGCAATCTGACGACGAGCGGTGTCCGATTTGCCAATCAAATCAACTCTTATCGCGTGGGACTCACCTACTTCGACACCAATTTCGGCGTCGTTGATATCGACTGGGAACAGAGCGATCCGCTGATCCGCCTGCAAGTGCGTGATGAAGTTGGCGGCATCGTGTTGCAACAACGAGTCCGTTTAAGCGAGCTGCAGTCCCCCTAACTCGCCGCCGTCGTCAAAGCGGTGCTTTCGATAAGCTCTGCCAACTAGTACCATGTCACGCTCCAGCTAATTCTCAACTTGATGCAACGAGGCCTGTTTTGATCCTGTTGGCAGAAGGCATGAATGGATTCCTAGGCACCCGCGCTTCACTGATGCTGGATGTGGTGTTTCTCGCCATGTTCGCGGTCCTGCCCGTGATGGCTGTCAGCATTCGACTCGTCAAGAAACGTCGGCAATTCGCCCAGCACAAAACCATCCAACTCGTCCTCGCTACCATCCTGCTCATCGCCGTCACCGCATTTGAGATCGACATGCGATTCTTCACGGATTGGCGAGCGCGAGCGGTCGGCTCCCCGTATTACAGCTCCGAGGGCTGGTGTGGAGTATGGATTAGTTTGAGCATTCACCTGGCATGTGCCATTCCCACTCTCGTCGTCTGGACGATTCTCATCCTCGCCGCCCTGAAAAAATTTCCCCGGCCACCACTGCCCGGCCCTCACAGCCAGTTCCACCGCCGCTGGGGTTGGCTTGCCGCCCTCCTGATGACATCGACTTCCCTCACCGGCTGGGTGTTCTACTACCTGGCGTTCGTGGCCACTCGCGCGACGTAATCTGCTGTCACCCCTCAGTCACTCCCCACTCCCCACACCCCACACCCCACATCCCCCAACACCACAAAATCCCTCTCCCCACCCTCACTCGAAAACTCCCCCTCAGTATCCATCTCTCGCTCCACCCCGCCGGAGACCTCGCCCATGCCCTCCTCACTAGCCCGATCGGTGACGCGCCGTCCCTATCGCCATGTCCCGTTGATCGCTCGCACTACCCGCATCGTCTCCTCGCTCGTCATCCTGCTCACCACTACCCACGTTCCAGCGTCACTCGTCCAGGCGCAAGGGAAAGTTCCCGCGCAGGCCCCTCCTGCCAGCAGCGTTCCTTCCGCCAACTTGCCCACCGGCTTCACGCCGCTCTTTAACGGCGCGAACCTAGACGGCTGGCACGGCCAAACGCAGTTTGATCCACGCAAACTAGAACAACTCCCGGCCGACGAACGAACCGCCAAGCTCAAGGCCGAAACCGACGATGCGCTGAAACACTGGCGAGTTGAAGGCCAAGAACTGATCAATGATGGTCAAGGTGCCTATCTCACCACCGATCGTGAACTCGGAGATTGTGAACTTCTGCTCGAATACAAAACGGTGGCCAAAGCCGACAGCGGTATTTACCTCCGCGCCACTCCACAAGTCCAAATCTGGGATTACACCAAGGAAGGTGGAAAGTGGGATCGTGGTGCGGATAAAGGCTCGGGCGGGCTCTTCAACAACGCTCCCAACTCGCCCGGGCGCCATCCGCTGGTGCTTGCGGACCGGCCCTTTGGCGAGTGGAACAAATTCCGCATCGTGATGGTGGGAGAGCGAGTAACGGTCTACCTGAATGATCGACTCGTCGTCCATCACGCACGCCTGGAAAACTACTGGGATCGAGCTCGCGCCTTACCGAAAACGGGGCCGCTGCAGCTGCAAACACACGGCGGCGAAATTCGCTGGCGGAATGTGCTGGTACGTGACATGGAAGCCGAAGAGGCCAATCGCTGGCTAAAGGAACATGCCGGTGAAGGTTTTGCCGAACTCTTCAATGGCCGCGATCTCACCGGCTGGCAAGGCTCCACCGATAGTTATGAAGTGCGTGCTGGCAGCCTGGTCTGTAAGCCCGGTAAAGGCGACGTGCTCTTCACCACCGAAAAGTTTGCCGACTTCGTCGCACAGGTCGAATTCAAATTACCAGCCGCCGGAAACAATGGACTGGCAATTCGCTACCCGGGACAGGGGCGAGCCTCCTACCAGGGCATGTGTGAAATTCAAATCCTGGACGATGAAGATGCCAAATATGCCAAGCTGGATGCGCGCCAATACACCGGCGCCGTCTATGGCATGATCGCACCCCAGCGCGGCTATCTTCGACCAGTCGGTCAATGGAATTTCATGGAGGTGACCGCTCAAGGCCACTCCCTCACCGTCGAACTCAACGGCACTCGCATCCTCTCCGGCGATGTCAGCCAAGTCAACACGTTCATGAACGACCTGCCACATCCCGGTAAGGACCTGCTCGAAGGACATTTCGGTTTTGCCGGACACAATGACCCGGTAGAATTTCGTGGTATTCGGTTGAAGAAGCTTGCGACCAAGTGAGGCTGGCTCATGCTGCTGATCCTAGTACACCGATTCCGCTTCTCGCCGCGAGCATGGCGATCAACACGATCACGTACACGGCCACGGGCGACGCCCTTGCTGCACTCGCCCCGCCGCGCGGCCCAGCTCTTGGCGATCAGCCTGACCCTCCTCACCTCTGCCAGCTGGCGAGCATTCTTACCAATCGCTTGTGCCGATGACGCCGCACAGAACCTGCAGTGGTTCGAGGCGAAAGTGCGGCCGGCCCTGCTCACTCACTGCGCCGACTGCCACGGTGCGGAGCAGCAGGAAGGCAAATTGCGGCTGGACCGTCCGGAAGCCATCGCTCAAGGTGGTAAGTCGGGAGGTCTGATTGTGCCTGGCAAGCCCGACGAAAGCCTGCTGTTGATCGCCGTCAGCCATCAAGATGCCAATCTGCGCATGCCACCCGAGAAGAAATTGCCAGCGGAGGTGATTGCCGATTTAACGGAATGGATTAAACGCGGTGCGACGTTGCCTGGCGTCACCGCGGCAGCCGCTCGCCCCCGAGGTGTTGTCGATGATGCGCGCATTGCCGAGGGCCGCCAATTCTGGTCGCTACGACCACGGCCCACGCTCACGCCACGGGATGCGGCGGTTCGGCAGCCCCACTGGGCCCAAGCTCCGTTGGACTTTTTCGTGCTGGAGAAACTCGAAGACGCACAGGTCGAACCCGTGGAGGCAGCCGATCAAGTCACGTTGCTACGACGAGTTACGTTTGATCTGACGGGGCTGCCGCCGCGGCCCGCTGATGTTTTGGAAGCTCTTGCCAACCAAGAGCCGGATTATCTCGCGCGGCAAGTGGATCGCTTACTCGCTTCACCACGTTACGGCGAACGCTGGGCTCGCCACTGGCTGGATGTCGCCCGCTACGCCGATTCTAATGGACTCGATGAAAATGTTGCTTTCGGTAACGCCTGGAGATATCGCGACTACGTCGTCCGCGCCTTCAATCGCGACAAACCGTACGATCAATTTGTCCGGGAGCAGCTAGCGGGTGACTTATTGCCCGGCACGGACGACTGGGAAATCGTCAACGAGCGACTCGTGGCAACGGGCTTTCTTGGACTCGGCCCTAAAGTGCTCGCCGAAGTCGACGGCCAAAAAATGGAAATGGATATTGTCGACGAGCAAGTTGATACCTTTGGCCGCGCGATGCTTGGACTGACCTTAGGCTGCGCACGCTGCCATGATCATAAATTCGACCCACTCGGCACGCGCGACTACTACGCTCTGGCCGGCATTTTCAAAAGCACACGCACGATGGAACACTTCACCAAAGTGGCGCGCTGGTACGAAAATGAAATTCCCACGCCCGAGCAGCGTGAACGTCGAACCGCTCACCTCGCTCAAGTCGCCGCTCGCAAACAAGCCATCGCACAGTTCACGGAAGATAAATTGACCGAGGATGCCAAGCAGGAACTTAAACGTCTCCGCGATGAGTTGGCGGCACTCGAAAAAGCGGCTCCCGAAGTACCAACTGCCCTGGGGGCCGCTGAGGGCAAAGTTACCGATGTCGCCATTCATGTGCGCGGTAATCACCTGAACTTGGGTGCTGTCGTACCTCGATCAATTCCGCGAGTGCTTGACCAGGCCGTCTCGTCTTCCGTGCCAACCAGCGTCCTGATGCCCAGTGATCGGAGCGGACGACTGGAACTAGCCAATTGGCTCGTTGATCCGCATCACCCACTAACCAGTCGAGTGATTGTGAATCGACTGTGGCGTTGGCACTTTGGTCAAGGAATTGTCGCGTCGCCGGATAACTTTGGTGAACTCGGAGAGCGGCCGGTAAACCCGCGTTTGCTGGATTGGCTCGCCCAGGATTTCGTCGCGCGCGGCTGGTCGTTCAAAGCCTGGCAGCGCTCGCTTGTACTCTCCACCACCTATCAGTTGAGCAGTCAGCTGCGCAGTCCGGCCAGTTTACGACTGGCTGAAGCCGATCCCGAGAATCGCTGGCAGGGACGCGCTTCGCTGCGCCGGCTAGAAGCCGAGGCCGTGCGCGATGCCTTGCTAGCCGCCGGAGACTCCCTCGATCAAACCATGGGCGGCTCCCTCTTGCACGTCAAGAATCGTGACTATCTTTTCGATCACACCTCGAAAGATGGCACTAAGTATGATAGTCCGAGACGCTCACTTTATTTGCCCGTCATCCGCAATAATTTGTATGATGTTTTTCAGCTGTTCGACTACACCGACGCCGCAGTTCTTAATGGCCACCGTGAGACCACGACGATCGCTCCCCAAGCTCTCTTTATGATGAACAGCAAGCTCGTGCAGCAGGCCGCCCAGTCGCTGGCGGAGGTGGTGCAGCGCGAAGCGGGCGACAGCCCAGAGGCACGAGTGAGGGCAGTCTACCTGCGAGCACTCGGCCGACCGGCGACGGAAGATGAACTGCGCATGGCGAGCGAGTTTCTCGCCGAATCAACACCCACCTCTCCGGAAAACAACCAGACGGCGTCTTTGGCCTGGGGCTGGCTGGTGCAATCGATTCTCGCCACGAATGAGTTTATTTATGTGCGCTGATCGGAATGAGAAAACCGGTTTCCTGGCGGCTACTGCCTTTAGTCGGCGCGAACTCTTGCGATCGACAGCCGTGGGCTTTGGACATCTCGCATTCACCGCATTGCTGGCTGAAAACGGTCTGCTGCGGGGCGACGAGGCGCCGGCGACGCCGACGGCCAAACAAACGCCGGGCAACTCGAATTCAACACCTTCCGCAGGCTCAATCAGTTCCAACCGCGTCAATGATTCGAGTGCCTCGGCAAACTCTGCTGAAACCAGGATTGATCCACTACAGCCGCGCTCACCCCATTTCCCCCCCCAAGCGCGGCGCGTGATTTTTTTGTTCATGAAGGGTGGGCCTTCGCATCTCGATACCTTTGACTATAAACCCTTGCTGGCACGTGATCACGGTAAGCCGCTGCCGTTTGACAAGCCGCGAGTACAATTTGCTCCGACCGGCACGATCTATCAATCACCGTGGAAATTTCAGCAGCATGGGGCCTGCGGTCAGTGGGTAAGCGAGCTTTTTCCACACGTAGCCCGCCACGTAGACGATCTCTGCATGGTTCATTCCTTGCATGGCACGAATGCGGCTCATGGTGGCGCCGTGTTGAAACTCCACACCGGCAGCGACAATTTCGTGCGTCCCAGCATGGGGTCATGGGTGACCTATGGATTGGGTAGTGAGAATCGCGATTTGCCAGGTTTTGTCACGATTTGCCCCACTCTCGCTCATGGCGGAGTGAACAACTGGGGATCAGCTTTCCTGCCAGCTGTCTTCCAAGGTACTCCGCTGGGTAACGCCAGCGTGCCCGCGGATCAAGCTCGTGTGCGCCATATTGTGCGGGCCGCTGAGACAACGGAGGAAGTACAGCGACGCCAACTTGATTTCATCGCTCGTTTGAATCAGCAGCACTTGCAGCAGACCGGCCCCCAGCAGGCACTCGAAGGACGCATTGCCTCATTTGAACTGGCCTTTCGCATGCAGCGCGCAATGCCAGAAGTGGAGCGATTGGAAGATGAGACGGCTACGACTCGACAGCTGTACGGTCTGGATGATCCTGTGACGGCGAACTTCGGTCGTCAATGTTTACTCGCCCGACGATTCGCGGAACGTGGAGTTCGCTTTGTACAGGTAACCCATAGCGATGCCAACGTGCAGTGGGATCAGCACAGCCAGCTCAAGCAAGGACATGAAAAAAATGCGCGCGAAGTGGATAAGCCGATCGCTGGTTTGCTGACGGACCTGAAGGCACGTGGGCTGCTCGCCGACACTCTGGTGATTTGGGGTGGCGAATTTGGGCGTACACCAACAGTCCAAGGAAGTGATGGACGCGATCATAATCCTGAAGGCTTCACGATGTGGCTGGCAGGCGGCGGTGTGCGCGGCGGTCATGCTCACGGAGCAACCGATGATTACGGCTATTATGCGACTGTCGATAAAGTTCATATCCATGATTTTCATGCCACCATTCTGCACTTGCTGGGACTTAATCATGAACAATTGACCTATCGCTATGCCGGCCGTGATTTCCGACTCACCGATGTGCACGGCAAGGTCGTTAAGGGAATCATGGAGGCGTGACTGAGACGCGGGCAGGTATGCGACTAAGATTGGTCACTTACAATATTCATAAGGGAATTGGTGGAGTTGATCGGCGTTACCGGCCAGAGCGTGTGATTGAAGCGATCGGGCATTTACAGCCCGACGTGGTTTTTCTGCAAGAAGTAGATGACGGCGTGCCACGTTCGCGCCATCATCGGCAAGTGGATATGTTGGGTGAAGCACTCGAGTTTTCTCATCGCGCGTTTCAGGCCAATGTAAAGCTCCGTCAAGGCGTTTATGGTAACGCGATACTGAGTCGTTTTCCGTTACATGATGTCCATGATCTGGATCTTTCGATCCGGTGGAAGAAGCGACGGCGAGCGCTCGTGGCACATTGCCAGATACAAGATGAACAGCACTCGCGCCGAGTGCTGCTCTTCAATTTTCATCTGGGACTCGCGGAGTTTGAACGACGCATCCAAGTACGCAGGATTTTAGAGAGCGAGGCTTTGCAGCAGACGCACACCGGCACTGCGGTGATTGCAGCTGGTGACATGAACGACGTTTGGGGACGCCTTGGCCGATCCCTGCTGGAACCCGCCGGATTCACGTCGGCTTGCGGCACAAGTCGCACCTTTCCCGCGTTATTGCCCGTGCGCGCCCTCGACCGTATCTATTTCCGCGGATCCCTACAACTCCAGCGCGGGTTCGTCTCGCGTACGACTGTCGCTCGCCAGGCTTCCGATCACTTGCCGCTGGTCGCTGAGTTCTTATTTGCGCCACCAGGCCAGTCGTAAAGCCTGAGCGGTTGAAGGTTGAGTAGTCTGAGATGGAGTCGTTGGAAACTGGCTGTGAGTGCGAGCTGAACTGGAACTGAGGATGAGTTGGATTGGCAAAACGCGAGTTGGACGAGATGATAACGAGCGCGGTCGCTCGTACTTTAGAAATCAGCAATGAACCAAGCCATCAGGGAACGACATGACATTTTATCAGTATGAATTCTCCGAGGTGACTCAGTATCTCCATCATCGCCCGCCCTATCTGCTGGTGGATCGAGTCCTCAGCTGCAACGATGCGGAGGTGGTAACGGACAAGCGAGTGACCGGAGCAGAGTTTTTTTTGCCCGGGCATTTTCCGGGTGCGCCAATTTTTCCCGGTGCCATGATGCAGGAGCTGACGACCCAATCGGCCGGGATCTTGATCGCTGCTCGATATAACCCGATGAGCGAATTCGACACGAGTGATCCGCATTTCAATCGTTATGCTCTGGGCGTACTGGTGCGCATTCACCAAGCTCGATATTACACGTTTGCCCGTCCCGGAGATCTCCTGACCTGCTCCGTCACCCTACAAGAGCGTCTCGAACAGCTCTTCGACTTCCGGGCTACGATCACGATCGACGGCCGCGTAATCATGCGCAACGCCTTCCAGCTTACCAACATCGACTCCTCCGTGCTCACTGGCGACCACGCCTAACCAAACTCGACCGCAGTCGCCCGCTGGCAACGATAGTTTACTGACACCATCGTGCCAGCTGCGACATGTGCTGCGAAGGTTGATCGCGTTGGTGCCAATCCCCAAGTGGGAAGAGCGGCAGTCCGCTGGGTGGCGAACTGCCGGACCCGCGGTCTTGGCCTCTGAGTCGGCTCGCTTTGGGACGGCATCGCGTCGCTCCTCAGCGTTGCCCTATTCTCCGCTCAGGTCGTGAGACCTGGTGACCGTCTACTTCTCATCGAGCCTAATCCATGCTGGACGATCGTTGTTACTTCCCGTTCCTTGCTGGTCGCTCGTGATCGCTTAGATGCCGCCGCACGAGGAGAGCCCTCCCGCAGAATGGCAACCTTTCGTTGGTCTGAACAATGCCGTCGGTTACGCTTGGTCGATTCGCTCATGAACAAGCTCCTTGGAGTTATGCTAACTCAAGAGCCCATCGATTTCAGTTCCGTGGGCGGCATCCCACGGTCAATCATGAACGAAGTATTAGCCGCTTTCTCTCACAATCGTCAAGCAAAGCAATTGCTTGACGCGGAGAGAACGATAGCATCCCCTCGTGGACCAGGGGACACGCAGGTGCGTTGTGGCCGATTCAGCGTGAGGCATTACTTCTTGGGACCGTACGCCGCCTTGTAAGACTCGGCGTCCGCTTGAGCTTGCTCGGCGGCTGCTTGAGCAGCTTCCAGAGCGGCCTTTGCATCGCCCGTCATTTTGGTCTTGGCGCCGAGCATTTCCTGAGCTTGTTTCTCCGCCGTCATGGCCGCATTGTACTCAGCCTGCAGCGCTGCAATCTTGTCCGCCAAGACTTTGGCGGCTGCAGCTTTCTCTTGAGCGGCTTTCTCGGCCGCTACCCGCTCCGCCTCGCGCGCCGCCATCGCCGCTTGGGCGTCAGCCATCTGCTTCTGGGACTGCTGAACGGCGGCGGCAATCTTGTTGGGGAAATCCTGGAATGCGGCAACATCGGCTGCCGCCTGAGTCGCCTCAGCCGCCAGAGCAGCCGCCGTCGCAGCGGCCGCATCAGCCGCCGCCTTCTTAGGAGTGACGGCCGCATCCGCTGCCGTTTTCTCGGCCGTCCGCTTTTCGGTCAGAGCCTTGGCAGCCACGAGTAGATCAGCCGTCGTCTTGGCCGCCGCAGTCTTGGCCACGAGCACTTTATCGGCTTCGACCTTGGCCGCTTGTGCCTGCTGCAAAGCGGTGGTTGCAGCCGTCGCGACCTCCTGGGCCTTCGCGGCTAAGGCCGTCTTTTCCGTTGCAACTTTCTCGGCTGCAACTCGTTCGGCTTCCGCTTTCACCGCAGCCTCTTGGCTGGCCGCGGCTACCGCAGCTGCCGCCTTTAAGGCTTCGGCCTTTTCATTCACGGCCTTTTCCGCGGCCGCTCGTTCGACCTCTGCTGCTGTCTTGTCGGCGGCCGTCTTTGCCGCTTCGGTTTTATCCGCCAGCAGCTTATCTACCGCCGCTTTTTCTACCGTCAGTTTATCGACGATCGCCTTATCGGCTGTCGCTTTGTCTGCAGCCGCCTTGGCAGCTGCCGCTTTGTCTTGCAAGGTTTTCACGGCGACATTCTTTTCGTTTGTCGCATTTTGCAAAGCGGTTTGAGCGGCGGTGTTGGCCTCTGTCGCTTTCGTGACAGCAGCCGTGGTGTCCGTGACAAGCTTTTGGGCAGCAACTCGTTCGGCCTCGGCTTGCGTGGCCGCCGCCGCCGCCGCTGTCATCGCGTCTGTCGCAACCTTTAGGGCCGCGGCCGCATCGGCTGCAGCCTTCGTCACCACGGCCAATTCATTCGCTGCGGCAGTCGCTGCGGCTTGAGCGGGAGCGACTCGAGCGGCAGCTTGCTGAGCAACGATGTCGAGTGTTGGCGGGTTGGGGGAGAGCACCGTCAGCTCTTTGGCGTCGGCGTAATTCCACATTTTGACGTTGCCGAGCCAGTCACCGCCCAGCACACGCAGTCCATCATGCGTAATGGCAACTTTGAGTGCCGCTTCGGGCATGGCGGGAAACGTCTTTTGCGCCGCTCCGTTGCCGTCCCAAGCCTTGACCGTGTTGTCCTTGCCCCCCGTGATGATCCGTCCGTCCGCCGCATACGCGACAGTCAGCGTACCACCACCGTGAGCATTCCAGGTTTTGATTTGATTGCCATCATTCATTTCCCATAACCGCACGCTCGCATCTTCACCGGCCGACGCCAGCACGTTCGAATCGGGTCGCCAGGAGACATCAAGTACGGCACCGTTATGACCACGCAAATTCAAATACTCGCGCCCGGTCTCCGCTTCCCAGACAAACAAACCACCGCTGCGATCTCCCGTGGCCAGCAACACTCCATCCGGACTGAACTGCACCGAGTAGACCCAGTCGGTGTGCTTCTTCATCTCGTACAACTGCTCGCCGGTTTCCGTCGAGTAGACGCGGATCATTTTTTGCGGTCCGCCTAACGCAACTTTGGACAGATCCTTGCTGATGTCGGCGGAGAGTACTGCGTCCAGTTCATCGCCAATGCGCTGAATGCGTTTGCCGGTCTTCACGTCGTACAACGTAACCGAGCCCGAATGTCCGCCGCGACCACCGCCAGCCAGCAGCACGGCACCGTTGCGGCTAAAACGGAGCACATAAGGAATGCCCTCAGGATAGGCGAGTACGCCGAGCAACTTGCCATTTTCGGAGTGATAGAGATTGATTTGCCGTTGGCCGGCAATCGCAACCACCGGAGCACCAGGACTGGTCGCCATCGCGGTTACCGCGCCGGCGCGTGGAGTCACGCTGATCGGCTGCTTGAGCAGGTTCTCAGGCATGGCGGTCGGCCCTGACGGCTGGCCATTCGGAGTACCGACCAAGTCAAACGTTTTCTTTTTCTTGATGACCACCTTTGAACCGGAGTTCTCAGCGGCACCGGTCTCGATCCATTTCTTGAGCACGTCCAGTTTGGCGACGGCGAGCTTATCCTGCATCGGCGGCATCTTCGGCTCTTCGATGTGAGCGACGAGCGCCCAGAGACGTGAGCTATCGATGTCACCCGCAATCACCACCTGACCGCTACTGCCGCCTTCCATGGTCTTGGCGTAGCTATCGAGTGCCAAGCCACCCTTGGCACCATTTTGATTGTGACAGGTGAAGCAGTGCTCGCGCAGGATCGGACGAACGTGGTCGTCGTAGGTGACCTTCGGCCCTTCCGCCGGCTTCGCTTCTTGAGCGATCGCCGCGCGTCCCGTGCCGATTGAGCCGTGGACTCCGAGCACGCTGGCCAAGCCCAGTAAGAGCGACGCAGAGCGCAGCGGCTGTCGTCGAGCGGCAGCCAGCTTGGAGATAAATTCCCGCTTCAGTTTTCGCGACAATTGGATCATGGAATTCTTCATGGTCATTTAGTGATTGAAGAGGAACTCGCGTGAATTCAAGACAGCCCAGAACACGTCTTCTAAACCCAATTGCGGGTTTTCAGCCTGAGCAACAATTCCGGTCAAACGCGTCATTTCATCCGCCGAGGGACGACGTGACAAAGCGCGGACGTAAAGCGATTCGATCACTTGCGGAGGCGTTTTGCCGGCGTCGAGCATCTGCTTGATGATCCCACCCTGGGCGATCTTGCCCTGGATCGTATCGCCGTTGATTAAGTGCAGTGCTTGTGACAACGTCGGCTCCATCTTGACGTCGCCCGCACAAACGGTGTCTCGAGGTGCGCGACCGAAGGTGGTCAGGAAGTAGGTGCTGGTGCCACCATCGGCAATTTGTACGGCGCGGGCGCCGAGCGGCAGTCCACGAAACTTGTCTTTCGTGTTCGTCACCTGGCTGACACAGTCCAGCAACATTTCAGCTTGCAGTCGGCGAACATTGCCATGCGCAAAATTTCGTTCATCGTCCTTGTTACTCTCATTGCGTTCGGTGTTGCGCTGGTAGGTCTGCGAATTGCAGATATCGCGCACTAAACGTTTGAAGTCGTACTTGTATTCCACCAACTTATCGCCCAGTGCCTTGTAAAGTTCGGGGTTACTGGGCGGATTGCTCACGCGAATGTCATCCACCGGCTCGACGATGCCGCGACCAAAGAAGTGATACCACACTCGATTGGAAATACTTGGGGCAAACAGCGGGTTGTCGGTCGAGGTAAGCCACTGTGCAAGAGCCTGACGACGATCCTTGCCGGTCAAGTCAGGTTCGGGTCCCCCCAAAAACTTTGGCTTCATCGCTCGCCCACCCACAAGATGGTTGACTTCACCACCGCCACTGTTGAAGACAATCGTTTCACGATAATCCTCGCCTTGCTTACGGCCGATCTGAGCGAAGAAGGCGGCGAAGCTGTAGTAATCATCCATCGTCCAGCGATCGAAGGGATGGTTGTGGCACTGGGCACATTGGGTGCGGATACCCATGAACTGCTGGGCGACGTTTTCGGCTACCTTCAAGGTATCTCGTTCGATCTGGTAATAATTGGTCGCGGGGTTCGTGAACGTACCTCCCGAAGCACTCAACAATTCCTGAATCATCTCATTGATCGGAACGTTCTTGGCGATCTTGTCGGTAAGCCAGTTCGAGTAGAGGAACATCGACTTGTAGCTGACGTTGTTGTTGGACTTGACCATCAACAGCTCCGCCCACTTCATCGCCCAGATTTCCGAGAACTCTTTGCGATCAAGCAAGCGATCGACCAGCTTGGCTCGTTTGCCCGGATCGGCATCGGCCATGAAGGCAACATACTCTTCTTCGGTTGGCAGCTGACCGGCGATATCGAGCGAGGCGCGACGCAAGAACTGCTCATCCGTGCATAATTCACTCGGCAAAACCCGAATCTTGTTCAGCTTGGAACCGACCAGTTGATCGATGTAATTGCCACTCACGGGCGGAGCGGCATATTGCACTCCCTTGGGCAGCACGAGCACCTGACTGCCGACTGTGTGGGTTTCATAGCGTGCCATCACGAAAGCTTCACCCCGCGCGGCAGCCGTAACCAGCCCATCCAAATTGATAGGGGCCGAGTTGTCATTGCTGGTCATGAAATTTACGAGCGTGGTGACATCGCGGTCGTGTCCGTCGGCGTAGACGGCGCGGGCCAGGAACTGCTGTGTCGTGTCCGCGCCTTCGATCACGGCGGCAGGCGGATAGATGTCCAAACGCAACACCTTCGGCGGCTCGGCAGCATCGGCTGGAGCACCCGCTTCTAGCCAGCGAGTGATGGTGCTGTAGTATTCGGTGTCGGCACCGAAACGCTTGCCACCGGTGTGAGGCACGGCGCCAATTGATTTTTCGAGCAACAGGCTATCGGCGACTGATGCAAGATTGATGCGCCGCGGTCCAATTTCACGCGTCACACGCTGATAGTCGCCACGGGGATCGAAGCCGAAGAGCGAGAGGCGGAAGCCATCTTTACCGCGAGCGGCTCCGTGGCAACTGCCCGTGTTGCAGCCGGCTCGCATGAAAATTGGCATGACGTCCAAGTGAAAGCTAATCGGGCGATCGGCGGCGGCATCCTTCACTTTGACGACAGCGTTCGACTTCAGTCCCTGAAACTCGACTTCCATCATGGTCTCGCCGTCCGCGACCGGATAGAGAGTGAAGTTATCGAGTCGTGCGAAGGCTGGGTTGGCCAACTTGGCCGTCGCCATCTTCGTCACGTCGATCGTCACGCCATCCGCTCGACTGGCGACCACGATGAATCGCTGCAAATCCAGCTTGGTGCTCAGGTTGATGTCCGGCGGGTAGACCTGAATGCCGGTGAGATTGGATTGAGCCGACGCGACGCCGGCACCGGCCCAAGTCAGAGCCAACGCCACGAGACACGAAATGATGGTTTTCAGCTTCACGGTCAATGATCCTTCCGAATCAAATTCTCAGCAAATTCTCAGCGGACTAATTGTGCGAACAGGTTTACTTCTTGCCTTCTTTTTCCAAACGCAGTTGTTCCAGGCGTGTGAGCCGCTTTTGTTCGGGCGGCTTGGGAGCGGCAGGTGCAGCGGGTGCCGCTGGCGCGGCCGCAGGTGCCGGTGCGGCAACCTTCGGCGGCAGCGGTGCGTCCACTCGCAGTTCACCCGTTCCCACCGTCATCACCACCGGTTCACCATCCTGCATGAAGGTGGTGCGACAGACGAGCTGCGCGTACTTACCGGGCCGAGCGGCCTGATTCACCTTGATCTTGAAGACGAGCTCCTGAGTGTCTTTGTTAAAGGTCAGGGGAGTGGTGGAGGTTTCAGGAGGTAAGCCTAAAAGCTCTGCCTTGCCGTCACCCGCGAAATCGGCCTTCTTTTCAACCTTCACGACCATCTCGGTTTCCTGACCCTGCTCGGCAGCCGCCTTCTGGAACGTGATGCCATGGAACTGATCGGCGACGACGAGATCGGCGAGTTGCGAAGAGGCTTCCACTCCGCCGTTACCAAAAGCCGCTCGCCCCATCGCCACAATCTTCCAGCTCTTCAGCTCGGCACCAGCATTCGCGGTGATGGGAATCGTGACTTCGTTTTGTCCTTCGGGAATTGATACCGAGCCGGACGAGCCCACACCGGGCGGATTGTAAAGCAGCGATACCGCGATCGGCGCTTTGAAGTCGGGGGCGCGGGTGGCGACGATCTTCAGATCCATCGAGCCGTTGCGCACGAGCGGCGCCTTGGGCTGCACAATGTCGATCTTGAACGGTATCTCGTTGGTTAACACAGTCGCCATGCGATCCGCATTATGCCCCCACACGTCGATGTTGTTTTGGCCACGAATCAGCATCGTACGCTGGTTCAAATGCCCCTCGATCTTCAGATTGGCGTCGGCCGGCCGGCCGATGATGTCCACCAACTTACCGTTGGGAGCAGCATCCGCAGCGGTTTGAAACAAGATGACCGTGTCCGTCCGATTGGCGGGCATGGGAATCACTTGCGCCGTCATACCAGCAGGAAGGTCTTTGAATTCCAGATTCAAATCGCCACCAAAATTATTGCGCGCCGCGGATACCAGCAGTGCGAGCCGATTGTTCTTTGGCACGGTGACGGTGGTGGGGATGTACTGTTGACGCTCCGGTAAACCGATGGTCAGCGAGGCAGCGACAGGCGTGAGTTCCACGCGATAAACATAGTTTGCTCCACCTTGCTTGAGGTGATCGGTGACCGAAAGCAGATATTCACCATCTGCGGGAACCGCAAAACGCAGGTAACTATCGGGACCGCCGCTGTCATCGTTGCTGGCCAGTCCACCGCCCATCGCATTGTAAACGGTCAACACGGGATCGAGCGGCGATCGGAGCGGAGTGCGCGCGTAAACGCGGATATCAAGCTGCTGTCCAGCCTTCGCGGTGAACTTAAAGAAGTCGACATCACCTGGCTTTTCAATGATGCCATTGAGCGCCGCGGGAGCGGCTCCGCCGGCCGTTGCCTGCGCGACCGCATCATTCGGCTCTGCTTCCAAAGCGTTGGGCAGATCAATCACTCGCAACATATTCGGCGAAGGCGACAGTCCTTTGGCATCCTGAGCGTGTGCACCGAAGACTTGTTCGCCCGTCGTAGGCAACACGACCTGACCGGCAAAATCACCACCCGCATCGCCAATCCATTTCACATTCAGTGATTCGCCCGGACGTCCGCCGGCAGGATAGGTGGCGGTGGGTCGAGGGAAGTTGCCAATGTGCAGTCGGTAAACAGAATTGCCATCGCCGCCGTAGGCGCTCTCTCGCACCTGGATCACATACTTTCCATCCTCCGGTGCAATGATCGAGCAGAGGCAGTCCTGATTGAGCAGTGCGGCGTCATCGCTGCGAGCCAATTCGAAACGGGCCGAGTTAAGAATGGCGAGGTAGGGATCGAACATCGTGCGTCCCAGTCGCAGGCCTTCGAGTTCTGCGGAAATGCGTTCGCCTTTTTTCACTTCGACCACAAAGTGATCAACATCTTCATTCTGCACCACGCCGCTGACGGTGGAGTTCATCGCTACGGGTTGTGGCGTTTGGAATTCGCTGTTCGGTTCCACTTCAGCGACGGTGGGAAACGTGCCGATCGTAAACGTCATCAGGTTACTAACACCCGTCGCCGTGCGAATGCGGCAAGCATGGATCCCGAGCCGACAGTCGGCCGCAACCTTGAGCTTGGCTTTGAACGAGGCATCGTTCACCGGCTCGATCGCCGCGACCGCGATTCCAGGAGAATAGAAGAGAATTTCTTGAGCGTCCGCCAAGCGAGCACCCGAAAACACAACTTCCGTTTCCACTCCCCGCTGCACTCCCCAGGGAGCCAGCGAGCCGAGCGCGGGTTCAACCGCAGTTACTTGCTGAGGTACAAGTGCCAGCACGAGGGCGGCTACGCACAGGGTTCCGATCCAAATCAGATTTCTCATGAGAACTCTCGCGATGCAATCTTGCCGAGGTTGAATCGAGGCGGGAACGTTAGACCGAGTCGCCCATTCATGCATGAATCCCGAGGCCCTTACGGTACCGCAGGATTCATGATTAGGGTTTAACTATAGCTTTTAAAACTTGTACCTTGCCGCCGAGGAAAAATTGTTTTAGCCGGCAAGGTTAGACTCCAACTTTTCCGCCGCAGGTCCGCAGACCGGCCACTCGCGGTAGCCACAATGCAACTCGCCGCGAGTGTGAAAACTGGAGCTCAGGTGGGGAAACTAAGCAATCAGGTCCTTAATCACATTGCCACCGTCCACGATTTCAATCGGACGGTCGCCCGGAGCCATCAATTCCTTGTCGGCTACGATACCCAGCAAGTGATAGACCGTGGTGGCCAAGT
The DNA here is from genome assembly GCA_044235425.1 of Pirellulaceae bacterium. GTDB lineage: Bacteria > Planctomycetota > Planctomycetia > Pirellulales > Pirellulaceae > JBJSXJ01. The sequence continues at coordinate 113,759 of JBIIHW010000009.1, read as the reverse complement.
CGCCAGGACCAACCGGATCTTCTTCAGGCTCCGAAGCAGTGGCATTCGACGATCCATAGATCAGACCGCCCTTAATACCTCCACCAGCCAGCATCACGCTGAACACCTTTGGCCAGTGGTCGCGGCCGGCCGTGCCGTTAATCTTCGGCGTACGACCGAACTCGCTGGAGACCATGATCATGGTGGTCTTGAGCAGGCCGTTCTTATCGAGATCCTGGATCAGCGTCGAAAGAGCTTGATCCAGGGCGGGCATCTGACCACGCATGCCGGCCGTGATGCCGTTGTGCATGTCCCAGCCACCGTAGGTCAGTGAGACGAATCGCACACCAGCGGCGACCAAGCGACGTGCCATCAGCAAACGCTGGCCGGCGGTGTTGCGACCGTAGGCATCTCGCAGAGCGGCCGATTCGGCATCAATATTAAATGCCTCGCGGGCCTGTGGCGAACTGATCAAGCTGTACGCTCGATCATAAAAGGTGTTCATCGCGCCAACATTGTCCGACTTATCGCGTTTGGCGAAGTAGTCGTTGACCGCTTCCAGTGCCGAGCGACGGCGCGCGAACCGCTGATCGGTCACGCCATTGGGCAGGTTCAAATCCTGTACTTTGAAACCGCCTGCAGCCGGATCAGCACCCAGGCTGAACGGAGCAAACGACGAGCTCAGGTAGCCACTGCTGGCGAATTCAGTCGGCACATTGGGAATGCAGACGTAGGGCGGCAGGTTATTGCGAGGCCCGTATTCGTGGCTCACCACACTGCCCATGCTCGGGTAAATCAAAGCCGGGCTGGGCTTGTAACCGGTGAACATGTTGTGAGTGCCGCGTTCATGTGCCGCTTCGCCGTGAGTCATGGAGCGAATGACGGCGATTTTGTCAGCGACTTGCGACAGCTTCGGCAAGGTTTCGCTGAATTCCTCGCCCGTGTTCGTCTTGATCGTCTTCATCTCGCCGCGGTATTCGATCGGCGAATAAGGCTTCGGATCGAACGATTCCTGATGGGCCATGCCACCGGGCAGGAAGATATGAATGATGCTCTGAGCCTTCGCCTCGATGAAGTCATATTCCTTCTTCTCGGCCTGAGCATGTCGTAGTTGGAAATAGTCAGCCAGAGTCAACCCCAAGCCACTCAACGCGCCAACCGTCAAGAACCCACGTCGACTGACGCGGTGCAAAGGACTTCCAGAACAGTTCATGGTAAGCAAACTCCTAGGTGGGCAAAAAGGATGATTACGAGCACCAGCCGCGCGTACTCAGCGGCTCTCGCCGCCAAACGCGAGCCGAGCAACGCATCAGCGTCGGATAATATTGGATGGATGCCTGATTGTCAAACCCTGGTATCGGCAGGAAGTGCTTGCCGCTTAAGACGGTTGACCGGTCACCAGCTCTTAGGTTAACGCTGCGACCGCCGCCACCGGCGGGACTCATTCGACCGTGCGGCGCTTTTCCATCCGCACACTGTTTCCCTTGTCGTTATATTCGACCAAGTTCATAAAGCTGCGCATGAGCATGAGCCCTCGACCGGAGGGTAGATCCAGGTTCTCGTCATCCGTGGGATCGGGTACCTCACTGGGGACAAAACCGTCACCCTGATCGGTGACTTGCAGGTGCACTTCTTCTTTATTGAGTCGGATGACAACATCGACAAACTTGCTCGCATCATCCTGATTGCCATGCTTGATCGCATTAACCACCGCCTCTTCCATCGCCAGGTGGACGCCGAAGATGTCATGCTCCTGCCACTCGTGCCAGTTGAGCTGTTCGAGCAGTTGTTCGACGACCTTCTTACCTTCAGCGGCAATGCTCGGAATACGAGCGTCGAAAGTCCAGGTCCAGGTTGACGAGGTCATGATTTTGGCAACGTGAGGTGCGCGAAACACGAGAAGACGATCAAGGTGAACGTGCCATGGATGGCGAGGTGGCTCCCCGAGTGGGTAACAAGCTAGCAGATTCCGCCAGCAGTTCCAACTAGCAGCCGACCGGTATTTCTTCCACTCATTCTTTAGGGGGGGGGCTGCGAAGGTTGCCGGAATCTCCCTGTTCTTGTAGACTTCGTAGTTCTTCGAAACGGGCCGTGACAGGCTGGAAATGTTCCCGCCGCCGGATTCGAGGACGTCGCCGAGCGATCGGGGCGGGAGCTGTCTAACCAAGTGATTGTACGCCAATGGTAAATCGTAACCTCATCCGCAGTTTGGAGAGTGACGCAGATCTCTTTTCCCAGTTGACCGCCGAAGTGGGTGGCCTGGATGAAACGACGATCTTGTCCATCGAAACTCAGGCGGAGTTTGATGTCAACAAAATTGTAGAAGGGCGGATTATCCGCGTCGACGACGAGATTGTACTGGTCGACGTCGGCTTTAAGAGTGAAGGCACGATTCCTCGTAGTGAGTGGGATGAGAGTGAAGCGCCGCCGCAAGTGGGCGATCGCGTGAAGGTGTTGATCGAGGAATTGGAAGACGATCAACAGGTGGGCGACGAGCCGCAGGGGATGGTTCATCTGAGCAAGCGCAAGGCTCAGAAGATCCTCGATTGGCAGCGCATGATGGAGACGGTCAAGGAAGGCGAAGTGGTCTCTGGCACCGTCACGCGCAAAATCAAGGGTGGTTTGCTGGTCGATATTGGCGTGAATGTTTTCTTGCCGGCCAGCCAGGTTGATATTCGCCGACCGAATGACATCAGCGACTACATTGGTAAAGTGGTGCAGTGCGAAGTGCTGAAAATCGATGAAGCGCGACGCAACATTGTTGTCAGTCGCCGGTCGCTCATCGAAAAGCAACGGCAGCAAGATCGCGAACAACTGCTGCGTGAACTGCAGGATGGTCAGGTCCGCAAGGGCGTCGTCAAGAACATCGCCGAATTCGGTGCGTTCGTCGACTTGGGCGGTATCGACGGCCTGCTACACATCACGGATATGAGCTGGGAGCGTATCGGTCATCCGTCTGAAATGGTCTCCATCGACCAGGAAATCGAGGTGATGATTCTGCATGTCGATCGCGAAAAGCAGAAGATCGCGCTCGGCCTCAAGCAGCGGATGTCGAATCCTTGGGATCAAGTCGAGGAGAAGTATCCGGTCAACAAGGTGGTCCGTGGTACGGTTGTGAACGTGATGAGTTACGGTGCTTTCGTGAAGCTGGAACCGGGCATCGAAGGCTTGGTCCATATCAGCGAAATGTCCTGGACCAAACGCATTAATCACCCGAACGAACTTGTCCACACCGGCGACGAGATTGACGTGGTGATTTTGGGAGTGGACAAGACGGGTCAGCAGTTGTCGCTCGGCATGAAGCAAGCTCAGGAAAATCCCTGGACGAAGGTGGCCGATCGTTATCCGGTCGACCAGATCGTCAAGGGCAAGGTGCGAAACCTCACCAACTACGGCGCGTTCGTGGAGTTGGAAGAGGGGATCGACGGCTTGCTGCACGTTTCTGACATGTCGTGGACACGTAAAATCAGCCATCCCAACGAAATGCTGGAGAAGGGCAACGAGATCGAGTGCAAGGTGTTGTCGATCGATCAGGAGCGACGCCGAATTGCACTGGGCCTGAAGCAGCTCAGCCAAGATCCCTGGCTCAACGATATCCCCGACAAGTATCAACCGGGACAAGTCGTGCAAGGCAAAGTCACGAAGATCACCAACTTTGGTGTTTTCGTCGGCTTGCAGGACGGCCTGGAAGGCTTGCTCCACATTTCCGAACTGGCCGATCACAAGGTCGACAATCCGGAAGAGATCGTCAAAGTGGGTGATGATATCGAAGTCAAGATTTTGCGAGTCGACATTGACGAGCGGAAGATTGGCTTGTCGCGGAAACGCGTGGACTGGGCAGAAGAGCAGGCGGCACCCGCTGCCGACGAAGCGACCAAGAAGGCCGCTCGGCCCAAGGCCGCTACCGAGCTCCGCGGTGGCCTGGGAACCGCTGGTCCGCTCATCAATCCGAACCCCGAAGAACGTAAGTAAGTTCGAGTATAAAAAGAGGAGTCCGTGCGCCCTGGAATCAGGGCGCACGTGAAGTCTCTTGCACGCGGCCTGTCATAGTCGTGACAATCGTCACGACTTGAGAAAAGTTGAGGCCGATTGAGTGGTCTGAGGAAGTTGGTCGATAGACGAGTAGTTTCGTAAGCCGCGCACCTTGCGACTTACTCGTCGACCGCTTCCTCTAGCCCCTCGAACGACCTTTATGTCTAGCTCTCGCCGCCACGACGATGAGTCGTCGGAAGTGGATCGGTTTCGCATCGCGGCTCGTTCGCGAAAATCCAGTTCGACGCTGCAAACGCCGCTGGAAACCTATCTCCGTGAAATCAATGAGATGGCACTCCTGTCGGCCAACGACGAACGGGAACTCGCCGAACTCATCGCTCAGGGGGACGCTCAAGCTCGCGATCGCATGGTGCGAGCGAATTTGCGCCTGGTGGTTAACATTGCTCGCGGCTATGTCGGCAAAGGGCTCGGCCTGCAGGACCTGATCGAAGAAGGCAACTTGGGGCTATTGCGCGCGGTAGAAGGCTTCGATCCCCGCGTCGGCACTCGCTTCAGCACCTACGCTAGTTACTGGATCAAGCAGTCGATCAAGCGAGCTCTCATCAACAGCTCGAAGACCATTCGCATTCCAGCTTACATGGTTGAGCTGCTGTCGAAGTGGCGACGGGCGAGTGTGCGATTGCTGGATGACTTGGGCCGCACTCCGACGCCCGAAGAGATCGCCCGTCTGCTGGGACTTGCACGCAAGAAGCTCGTGATCATCAAGAAAGCAATTCGGATCTACAATTTGATGCCGCAGACGGATCAGCCGGAGACAGGATGGTCACTGGGCGAGATCGTGATGGATGAGCGACTGAAGAGTCCCGATCAGGTAATGGTGGATAACGACACGATGACGCGGGCGCTCGAAATGGTCCACAAACTGGAGCCGCGCGAAGCTACGATTCTGCGAATGCGTTTCGGGCTGGATCAACATTCGCCTCATACACTCAAAGAAATCGGCGAACGACTGGGACTGACTCGCGAACGCGTGCGACAGATTGAAACCGAAGCTCTGCAGAAACTCGGTGACGGTCTGCGTGATCGGCGTGAGGGGCCGCCGCGTCGAGTGCGTCGGCGACGTCCTCCGGAATTAGACTAAATCAGATCTCAACTACGGATCAAACAATCACGGTGCGGTGTGGAGAGACGGAGTGCGGAATGTCGCCGAAGCAATCGATCGATCTGACTACCTTCATTCGCGACATTCCGGATTTTCCCAAGCCCGGAATTCTCTTCAAAGACATTACGCCGCTGCTGGGACACCCGGCCGCCTTTCAACAGGTGATCGAGCGGTTCGTAGATTTCTATCGGGGACGCTCGATCGATGCCGTGGTGGCCGCTGAAGCCCGAGGCTTCCTATTTGCCGCGCCACTGGCCGTCGCCCTGGGAGTCGCCTTCGTGCCCATTCGCAAACCTGGCAAGTTACCCTATCGCACGAAGACCTTCGAATATGATTTGGAATATGGCTCCGATAAATTGGAGATCCATGTCGATGGCGTGCAACCTGGTCAGCGAGTCGCGGTGATCGACGACTTACTGGCGACCGGTGGCACCATGAATGCCTGCTGCCAACTGCTGGAACAACTCGGAGCCATCATTGATAGCTGTGGCTTTGTCGTCGAACTGACGTTTCTCGGCGGCGCCCAACGGTTGGCGCCGCGCGAGATCTTTCCCTTGGTCCGTTATTAAGCGGACGACTACACCGAGGTCCACTGACCGTTCTTGGCACTCGCCAGCACCGCGTCACAGACCTTTTGCGTTTCCAGAGCATCGCGGAACGTGGGACCGGCCAGCTTGCCGCTGCCAAGCCCCGCGAGAAAATCAGCGACTTGATGCACAAAACTGTGCTCATAGCCAATCTGCAGCCCCGGCACCCACCACTTGTCCATGTAAGGATGTTCGCCGCCGTGATCCGTCACGTGAATCGATCGCCACGCACGCAGCTTGCTTTCGTCCCGATGATCGAAGTAGTTCAGCCGATGCAGGTCGTGTAAGTCCCACTGAATCGACGCCTTTTCGCCATTCACCTCAAAGGTATAAAGCGCCTTGTGGCCTCGAGCATAGCGAGTGGATTCGAAGAGCCCCAGGGAGCCGTTTTGGAAGCGACAGAGGAACGCACAGGCGTCATCAATCGCCACCGGTTCCATTTTACCAGTGAGCGTATGCTTGCGTTCCTTGACGAACGTTTCGGTCATCGCCGTGACGTTGGTGATGGAACCGTTCAGCCACAGTGCGGTGTCGATGCAGTGTGCCAGCAGGTCGCCGGTGACACCACTACCCGCAGCGGCGGCATCCAGCCGCCATAATGCGGCACCGCCCTGCGGTACATCCGTCGAAATCGTCCAGTCCTGTAAAAAGTTCGCCCGGTAATGAAATACTCGGCCCAAACGTCCTTCATCGATGAGCTGCTTGGCCATCGTCACCGCCGGCACTCGGCGATAGTTGTACCAAACAATGTTGGCAACTCCAGCCTTTTCGATCGCCGCCACCATCTCTTCGCCTTCTGCCACATTCATGGCGAGCGGCTTTTCGCACAGAATCATCTTGCCCGCCGCAGCTGCAGCCAGTGAGATCTCCTTGTGCAGGTTGTTCGGAGTGCAGACATCGATGGCGTCAATGTCCTTGCGTGCGATGAGCTTCCGCCAATCGGTCTCGACCGACTCGTAGCCCCACTTGGCCGCAAACTCTTGAGCCTTCGCCGCATCACGAGCGCAGACCGCCTTCAGTACAGGACGATAAGGAAGATCGAAGAAATGGTTGACCTTGGCATACGCATTGGAATGCGCACGGCCCATAAAGCCATAGCCGATCATGCCGATGTTCAGCGGCTTGGGATTGGACATGAATGTTGCTCGACAAGGAGATGAAGTGAGATAACGAACACTACGACGCTGTTAATCGCGCGAACCACGGCCTGCCCCCGTCGCACCAGCGACCCCGGAGGCCAGCCCGTGGCCCACATCTTAAAAATCGACTCGCCTAAACGCAACTACCGATCACAGTGTCCCCATGCGCCCACAGTGTCCCCATGCGCCCACAGTGTCCCCATGCGCCCACAGTGTCCCCATGCGCCCACAGTGTCCCCATGCGAAACTCGGACAACGGCTTACAGACTCTGGCCGATCGCGAAGATTTCCTCGGCGTCGAGCACCAAGTTATTGGCGGTAAAGAGTTGCTGCAGGGCAGCTTTGTGAATCTTCATTTTGGTTCCGCCCACGCCAATCGCACCGTAGCACGTAACGCCGTCGCGTACGGCCGCCTTGTCCATCGTTTCCACGCCGGCAATTCCCAGTGGTGGAACGGCATTGAGGTCAATGGCGACTTGCAGAGCGGAGCATGCTCGGCGCACTTCGCTGGACACCAATTCCACGCCCGCGGCCCCGGCGGCGATTACGAGCTGCACATCGGCCAATGCCGCCGACGTTTGCTGGGAATTTGCCGTCTCCACTGCCTGCAATTTTCCCGTGGGAAATCGTTGCCGTAGCTGCCCCACCACCTCCTCGGCCTTGGCGAGCGATCGGGAAGCCACACAGACTTCAGCACCGGCTTGGGCGAGCAGTCGAGCGGCACGTTGACCTACCGGACCGGTACCGGCGAGCACGGTGGCGCGAATTTGAGCGAGGTTTAAATGCTTCGAGGCAGCAAGCACGGCGGCAGCTGCCGTGGTATTTGCGCCGTTGGCATCCAGCATCACCGACACACGCATTGGTCCAAAAAAACAACTCTTCACTTTTTTCAGCAGTGCTTCGCCCTGCGTCACTTGAGCGCCACCGATGAAGATTGCGGTGGAACGCAGATCATCTGGTCCGCGCGTAAACATCGCTCCATGCACCAAGTCACGCACGGTTTCGAGCGTGACTTGGTGGTATTGGAGAAGCTTGTCAACGCCCGCATCGACGGCTACCACGGCATCAAAGACGCTGGCGTGTTGGTCGCTATCGAGTTGGATCAGGATCTTGGGCTTGCTCATGAAAAGCGTCCGACAGGACAATCAGGCAAGCAGCGACTGGTCGCAGCTATTGCTCGCCTTGAGGGTTGTCGACTAGAAGCCGCGGAACGGGTGGACAAGGTCCTTGCCCTTGATCATTTCGTCTGCCGAAGGCTTGCCGGTCATGGCGTGGGAAATTGCCATCTTGGTGGCTTCATAGTTGTACTGGTAAATCTTCTTGTCGTCGGCGGCAGCGGGGTGGATGAACACGCCGCACACAATCACCAGATCTTCAGCCTGAGTCTTGGGAATCACGCCGTCGGCGACCGAGTCAGCCACGGCCTTGGCCACAGCAGCTTGAGCTGGTCCGAACATCTGTACGGCTTGCTTCATGCCCTTGATCGTGACCTTCGTGACCATAACCGTTGCCGGCTTGACCGCCAAATTCGGGGTGACGACAGCGAGCAAATTCGTGTGACCAGCACTTTGTCGAGCCAAAGCATTGGCGAAAGCGTGGCCGACTGGGCCGTCCTTGCTGCCGATCAACAGGTCGATGTGAGCGATTTCATTGCCGTCGCCCACCAGGGCTTCACCGATAAACATAGACATGACAGGATACTCCTCTTGACGGATCCGATAAACGTAATCTGGGAACCATTTCGACAAGCCGGAAAGAGTAAACGTAGTGCCTCTTGAATGCAATCCCTGACTTCCTGACTTACTTTTCGTCACGACTCGAAACCGCACCGAAAGCCCCAGCATGAATACTGTGTTAATTGTTGGTGGCAGCGCTCGTGCTGCCGCGCAGTCGGTCAGCCGAGCGGGTCATTTGCCGCTGGCGATCGATGCTTTTGGCGATCGCGATTTCGAGACCTTCTCGGGCACCATCGTCGGCGTCGAAAAATATCCCTCCCAGGTTGCGGAAGTCACTCGTCGATTCCCCGCCAGCGACTGGCTCTACACCGGCGCACTCGAAAACCACCCGCAAATCATTGCCGATATCTCCACTCGACATCACCTACTGGGAATTGCTCCAGAGAACCTGATGGCCGTTCGCGATCCAAAGTTGCTGTTCAATCATCTCCGCGCCGAACAGATCGCCGTGCCCCACACCGTCTGGACCATCGCGGAACTCGCCAACATCGAACCCTCACCGTCCACCACGGCGAATTCCTCTCACGCCTTACGGTGGTTGCGCAAGCCGCGACGTTCCGGCGGTGGGCTGCAGATCCACTGGTATCATGGCCAGACTTCAAGAGCATTGGTGACTGCCGACGAACAGTCCGAATCGCTCTGTTACTGGCAGGAGTATATCGCCGGCGAATCGTATGGAGCCGTGTTTCTGGCGGCGGGTGGTGAGGCGGTACTCTGGGGCGTCACCCAGCAGTTCGTCGGTCGTGACTGGCCCCAGCAAGAATCGCTCACACAGGAATCGCCCGAACAGGAGCCTTGCGCAACCGGTCAATCGGCCACCGCTAAATTGCTGACCCGAGCGAACTTCGATTACGCCGGTTCCATAGGGCCTGTCGCATTGCCCACAGCCGTGGAAAAAGAGATTGAACGGATCGGCAAGACGATCGCCCGTTGGGGGCAGCTCAGCGGCATCTTTGGAGTTGACTTGATCATTAAGTCGGTCAGTCCTCCCACTGACGTAGCCACCTCCTTGGTCGTTTCCAAAGCCTCTTCCGACTCATCCGATCGGGCCACGACGTTTCAGGTGTTCGTATTGGAAGTCAATCCTCGTTGGACGGCATCCGTGGAGATCCTGGAACGGGCGACCGGAGAGAATGCGTTTCTCTTACATCAGGCCGCCTGTGCTCAAAGCCCTCGACGAACACCATTCGCTCGAGCCACGTCGACCTTGCACGGCAAACTTGTCGTCTATGCCCAGGAGGCGTTCCTGGTTTCTGCAGCCAACAGTGATCGCTGGGTCGATCGCATCCGAGGTCGAGCTTGGCCAGCGCTAGCCGACATCCCCCGCGCCGGTGAATCGATCCCCGCAGGAGCCCCGATTTGTACCGTCTTCGCCTCGGGCCTTACGATGGCCGACGTCCGCGCTCAACTGCAAGCTGCCCGTGCCGAAATCCGCAGCGATTTAAGCGGCTCGTAATGTGGTTTGGCGGTGATTCCTAGTTTTGTGGTGGTGGAGACACCGCAGAGCCGTTCAGCAAGCGACCACAAGGCAGCTCTGGATAGAGCCATTCGGATCGCTCTGCGCACGAGGCGGCTGCAGAAGCACCTCGCCAGCAACTTTTACGGACGTGTGCGAAAGTGTTGCTCGAGCTCTTGGGCTTTGGTTGCCAGTTCCGTTTCGCTCCAGGATTCCAAAACGCGAGGATCGGTGAGCGTCAATCCCAACAGCCCCTCCAAAGTCTGGATTCTCCCAATCCACTTACCTTGGGACAACCCCTCCAAGCGTCCCTGGCTGATTCCCTGGCTGATTCCCTGGCTCAATCCTTCTGTTCGGGCATCGTAGAGCCTGGCTTCTTCGTCGAGTTTGGCTTTGAGGCGGGCCTCGTACAGTTCCCGGGTGGCCGGTGTATGCGTGATCATCTCCAGTACTCCCAAGGCTTCGTGAAATTCCGGTTCCGGAAGCAATCGACGTAGCTCGTCCGCATCAATCTCGTGCGCTCGTGCTAAAAAAAACGCCCATCGTTGCAGTGAATTCGAGGAACGAACATTATGCACGGTGGTGGTCGATTTCGGCAACTCAATCAAATGAATCTGAAAATCCTCGATCAAGGTAAGAGCGAATCGCTCCCGCATCCGAAAATCAAAATGTAAGTGGGGAAATTGCGGAAACAGAGTTTTACTTAACACGCAAATACTGATGGTTGGACAGAGCTGCCGATAAGGCATCCCGTCTTTCAGTTGCTGGCTGTAGAGCCTGGCGGCGTAATACATTAAGCGACGCTGCAAGCTCCCTGCGAGTGATGTCTGCATTTCGATATTAAATACTCGTCCAGTCTCATCTTGAGCCTTGATGTCCAGGATCGCGAGCTTATCGTCGTCGACTTCCTTTTCCAAAGTCGGGTTCAAAATTGTCACCTGCCGAATGGGCGACTCGCTTACTATGACCGAATTCAAAAAATGAAGCGTTATGGCGGGATGCTCGGGGCTTCCCAGCATTAACCGAAACGCAAGATCAACAGTGGGGCGGATATTTATAATCATGCGATGAAGTTCCAACGGGAGTCGTACGGTCCCGTAACTTCATCGCAATCCGCTCGCAAAACCGGGCCTGGAGGCGACCGATCGGCCCGTTAAGCCAATTTCCAACCGTCCGGAATAACGGCATCTTTGAGCACAATCGGGATGCCGTCGCGAATCAGGCAATCATTCGCATCGCCCGCACTATTCTCCGTTCCCGCTCGATTCACAATCTCCACTCGCCGCCCCACGCGGCAGTTTTTGTCGAGAATACTGCCGACAATCAGCGAGCCTTCACCGATGCCGATGGGGGGTAAACCGCGCGAGCGTGCCGCTGTCAGTTCATCCTCGGATTCATACGCATCCGCTCCCAACACAATCGAATCGCGAATGGTCACATTGGGACCGATCAAACAGCGCAGTCCGATAATGCTATTTTCAATCACGGCACCTTCACTGATGCGACAACCATCGGCGATCAAACTTTGCCGTACCGTCGCCCCCTGAATCTGCGTTGGTGGTAAAAACTCGGGACGTGAATAGATCGGCGCCTCTGCGGAAGCCAGATCAAATGGAGGTCGCGCACTGGCCAAACTCAAGCTGGAATCATAGTACGACTTGATCGTACCGACATCTTCCCAGTAACCATCGAACAGATGCACTTGCACTCGCTTGGAACGAATTGCCGTCGGAAAAATCTCCTTGCCGAAATCTCGATAATCGGTCTTCAGCAGTAACTCTTCCAGCACATCGCGATTAAAAACATAGACGCCCATATTGGCGAGGCAATCGCGTCCGCGGGAATCGATTCCGCGAGCGTCAATCCACTCGGGTTCCATGCGCACGAGGTTTAGATCATCAGCCGTCTGCGGCTTCTCCACAAATCCGACCACTCGCCCATCCTGATCGATCCGCATGATGCCGAACGACCGGGCCGCTTCCCGCGTGACGGGCAGCGCCGCAATGGTCGCATCCGCCTTCGAATCACGATGCGTTTGCAGCAACTCGCGATAGTTCATGCGATAAAGCTGATCACCCGACAAAATCAAGACATATTCAACTCCTGGCTGCTGAATGTAGCGCAGCTGCTTACGGACGGCATCGGCGGTGCCCTGATACCAATCGGTAGCACCTTCATCCATTGTCTGCTGGGCCGCAAGGATTTCGACGAAGCCGCCGCTGAAATGATCGAAACGATAGGTCTGCCGAATATGACGATGTAAACTCACTGACAAAAACTGGGTGAGCACATAGATATGGTTGAGCCCGCTATTCAGGCAGTTCGAAAGCGGAATGTCGATCAGTCGATAGTTGGCGGTGAGTGGCACCGCGGGCTTGGAACGATATTTGGTGAGCGGATAGAGACGAGTACCTCGACCACCACCTAGAACGATACAGATGACGTTGCGCATGATCGCTTTCTAACGGTCCCTATCCACGGACCACGAAGTTGACCAGTCTTCCGGGAACGACCACTACTTTCACAATTTGTTTACCCGCCAGTAATTCAGCAATCCGCGGCTCAGCCCGCGCGGCCGCTTCCAAGTCGCTGGTCGAGCAGTCGGTTGGTACATTCACTTTGGCTCGTACCTTCCCGCTAATCTGCACCGGCACCTCCACCGACTCTTCGCGCAAATACTCCTCGTTCACCACCGGCCAAGGTTCGTACGCCAGCGTGTCCCGATGCCCCAGAACCTCCCAGAGCTCTTCCGCAAGGTGAGGAGCGTAAGGTGCGATCAAGAGCACAAAACGTTCCAGCACGGAACGAGGACGTACGGTTTCCTTCGTAAAGAAATTTACGAACTCCATCATGCGGGCAATCGCCGTGTTGAACTCCAGATTGGCCGTGTCACGAGTGACCGCCTGAATCGTTCGGTGCAGCACTCGATTCTGCTCCAACGTCGGCTCGACATCCTGCACTGCAGCATTGAGCTGATAATCTTCGACGCGCTCCTCCATGATCAGTCGCCAGACTCGATCAAGAAACGTACGCACTCCACTCACCCCCGACATGCTCCAGGGCTTTACCGCTTCCAGTGGTCCCATGAACATTTCGTAGAGCCGCAAAGAATCGGCTCCATACTCGGCGACAATCGCATCGGGATTCACGACGTTGCCGCGACTCTTAGACATCTTGTGAGCCCGACTATCCACGCGTAGGGTTGGCTGCCCTTTCCAGACGAACAGATCACCCTGCTTCTCCACCTGATCGGCCCGTAGCTTGACCGCGGTTACCGCTTCCCGCGTGCGTTTGACGATTGGTGATCCGTTTTCATCCTCGCCCACCTCCGCCGCACTCACCGCCGTCCCCGCCGCCAACTCATACCCGGTGAATTCAATCTCACCCAGGATCATGCCTTGATGAACCAGTTTGCGGAACGGTTCCGGAGTGCTGACATAACCTCGATCAAACAGGACCTTGTGCCAGAAGCGAGCATAGAGCAGATGCAGCACCGCATGTTCAGCCCCACCCACGTACAGATCGATCGGCATCCAAGCTCGTTCCAGTTCGCGATCAACAAACACTCCACTGTTGCGCGGGTCGATGAACCGCAGATAATACCAGCATGAGCCAGCCCATTGCGGCATCGTATTCGTCTCGCGGCGATACTTCACTCCATCAATGATCGGATAAAGCCAGCTGTCATCGGCCTTGGCCAGCAGCGGTTCGGGCCGCCCATGCGGTTTGTAATCTTCCAGGTCTGGCAAGCGCACAGGAAGCTGTTCAACCGGTACCGCTCGCACCACACCGGTGGGTTGTCCCGCCGAGTTCAACTCATGAAGCAGCGGGAACGGCTCCCCCCAAAATCGCTGTCGACTGAAGAGCCAGTCGCGCAGTTTGTAGTTGACGGCCTCTCGCGCTAAGCCGTGCTGCGCAAGATCGGCCGTGATCCGCGGCTTGAGCTCCTCGGTGGTCACACCATCATAAGCACCGGAATTGATCGCTCGCCCCACTTCCGCAAAACAGACCTCGCCCGCCATCACGGCCGCCACATCCACGCCCGCATGACCGGCCGGATCGACCACCGGAATAATCGGTAATTGAAATTGCCGAGCGAATTCAAAGTCGCGTGTGTCGTGAGCGGGCACCGCCATGATCGCACCCGTGCCGTAGCTGATGAGTACGTAGTCGGCGATCCAGATTGGAATCGGCTGCCCGTTTACCGGATTGATCGCGTAGGAACCGGTGAAGACGCCCGTTTTCGACTTGGCATCCTCCTGTCGTTCGCGATCGCTTTTACCGGCCGCCTTCCGGCAGTAAGCTTCCACCACCGACTGCTGATCGCTCGTCGTCAAACGACTCACCAGCGGATGTTCGGGCGCGATCACCATATAGGTCGCGCCATAGAGCGTATCAGGGCGAGTGGTGTAGATGCGCAGGACATCGTCGGCCGCCAAACGCGGATACCCGCTGGCCGTGCGCTGCGCTTTCCAGGCCGAAAATTCCGCGCTCTGCCCCAAAAAGAAATCAACCTCGGCACCGCTGCTCCGACCAATCCAGTCCGACTGCAGCTTCTTCGTGCTGTCCGGCCACTGAACTAGTTCCAGATCTCGCTCCAAACGTTCCGCGTACGAGGTGATACGCAGCATCCACTGACGAAGCGGCAAGCGTTGTACGGGATGATTGCCACGCTCGCTCTTGCCGTCGATCACCTCTTCATTGGCCAGCACCGTGCCCAAAGCCGGGCACCAGTTCACCAGCGCCTCCGTCTGAAACGCCAGTCGACGCTCATCTTGATAGCGGCGCACTGCATCCGCGCCCGCTGACTGCACTTCCGTGGGAATCGGCAATTCCGCCATCGGACGGCCACGCTGCTCAGACTCATCAAACCAAGAATCGAACAAAATCAAAAAGATCCACTGAGTCCAGCGCACGTACTCCATGTCAGTCGTCGCCAGTTCGCGATCCCAGTCGTAACTGAAACCGAGCATCTTGAGTTGCCGACGGAAGTTGGCGATGTTTTTATCCGTTTGCACTCGAGGCGGAGTGTTCGTCTTAATTGCATGCTCTTCCGCCGGCAATCCAAACGAATCAAACCCCATCGGATGCAACACGCTTTGACCACGCATCCGGGCAAACCGACAGACGATATCCGTCGCCGTGTAGCCTTCGGGATGTCCTACGTGTAACCCATCGCCGCTCGGGTAGGGGAACATATCGAGCACATAAAGCTTGGGGCCGGTCGGCAAACGCGGTGCCCGAAACGTTGCTCGCGATTCCCAAAACTGCTGCCACTTCGGTTCAATTACGGCGGGATTATAACGAGGCATGGCAAAACTACATCGGCTCGTAGTGAACGATCGATGCCAATCAAGGTGCAAAAAAAACGGGCGAATAAAACGCGCCGGCAATCAAATAGCCAGCCACGACAACGCAGAGACCGGGGAGCAATCAACAAGCCGGCAGCAAGGATCGGAAAAAACGCGTTCCTCGATCGCCACGCGCTGCTCCCATCAGCCACCACGCCGCAGCGATTCTAGAACTGTTCGCCAACAGGAACAAGGCGAGCGGCAGTACCGGCTTGAACACGCGACTGAAAATCCAGTGGATCGCGGCGACATTTGGGTTTATCCAGTCGAATTTGCACGACTCCCACATGCCGCTCCGCAAATACGGCCTCGCAGTACGCCAAGTAGTAACGCCACAACCGAATGAAACGCTCGGAGTAACCCTGGGAACGGACTAAATCCAAACGCTGCTCGAACGTCTCGCGCCAGAGCTTCAGTGTGCAGGAATAATGCGGTGCCATATCCTCGACGTGCGCCAAGCGGAAATCGGTCGTCCGTCCAACCGCTCCCAAGATTGAGGCCACCGAGGGCAAACAGCCACCCGGAAAGACGTAGCGCTGAATGAAGTCCACACATTTCAAATAAGTGCCATGCACACGCTCCGGCATCACGATCGCCTGCAGCACAAACGAGCCTGTCGGTCGCAGCAAACGACCACACTGACGAAAATAATCATCGAGATACCGGTGCCCGACTGCCTCGATCATTTCAATCGACACTAAATGGTCATATTGCCCCGTGAGGTCGCGATAGTCATCTTGTCGCAGCGAGATTAAATGCTGCAAGCCCGCCATTTCCACGCGTTCACGGGCATATTCCAGTTGCCGCTGCGAGATTGTGGTGGTCGTCACGTGACAGCCATACTGCCCCGCTGCGTGCAGGGCCATGCCCCCCCAGCCCGTGCCAATTTCCAAAAGATGATCTTTAGGTGTGAGCTCCAGCTTACGACAGACTCGATCGAACTTTTCAACCGAGGCCTCCTGAAGCGACGCGTCGGCATGACCAAAGACTCCCGAAGAATAGGCCATCGTGTCGTCGAGCCACAAGCGAAAGAAGTCATTACCAAGGTCGTAGTGTGCTTCGATATTCTTCCGACTTCCCTGCTTGCTGTTGGCGTGCCACCAGTGATACAGCCGATGACTCCACTGCGCCACTCGGGACACTCCCCGATCAATCTGATCTGCCGCATTCATGTTGCGGACGAAGAGCCGGAAGAGTGCGGTGAGGTCATCACAGTCCCAATCACCATTCAAGTAGGATTCGGCGACCGACAGCGTTCCCCCCAGCACCGCGTGACGAAAGAACCGCGGCTCCCGCACTCGCATCGTGGCCAGCAAATCAGCGGGCTGCCCGAACATCGTCGTCCCAGACGCATCAATGATCTGCAGTTGCCCCTCTTTCAAATCGCTCAATTGCCCCGTGATCATTTGCTTCGCTGTGCGATCAAAAAATCCCAGCGCGCTGCCCGCGCTACCACTCATCGTTGCCACACTACTCATCGATAAACCTCGGGGATCGAACCCGTTACGGACAGATTAGGAGAAAGGGAATCAGTCGCGCTGCGCGACGTCTCAATCGCCCGCGGCGACCTACTATCTTGATCAATCGGCAGTTTTTTATCACAAAAATTTTCTGCCGACAAAGGTTTCGAGGGAACGGCCCCCGTTTCGGGCTCCCGGGAATTGGCGGTGCGTACCGATCCAACGGCCCCTGGATGCGGCACATAGGGAACTCCCTTGAGCCATAAGCGCAGGGCATGCCAGTAAATTCCGGCGGCTACTTTCATGGTGAGGAGCGGATATTGCAGGAGGACGCGCAGCTTGTTCCAGCGGGTCAGCGGCTTGCGCCGCGCGACCAACGTGGCATCGAACGGCTTACCGTCGGCCGCTTGATTCTCAATGTGAACCAACAACTTGTCGCTCGGGGACGTCACACGCCAGTAATATTCCATCGCCATATCAAAGAAGGGCGAAACGTGAAATTCCTTGTCGTTGCGCGCCGACCAGCGCGGATGCAACTCCTCGCCACGTGCCTCAACCCGTAAATCCAGTACGTAGTAATGACGCTCGTCCCACGGAGTGTTCGTCACTTCCGCCACCAGCGTTTCCAAACGCTCTCCCGTCGCATCAAAACAATAATAAAAACTCACCGGATTCATGCGAAAACCGGCATACCGAAAACTGGTGAGCAGCCGAATTGGTCCCGTCGGCTTCCGGCCCAATCGCTCACTGACCAATCGGCGTACGGACTGGTCCAGCGGCTCGGTGGCGGGTCCAAGATAGTCCGCTCGACGGAACCACGCGACCGCCGGCCAGCGCATTGACCAAAGTCCCCGGCGACCAAACAACTGCGGCAACTCGGCTAAATCCACATAGACAAGAAACAGCCGATAGTGCAGCGAGTGAAAGACGTCGGCAGGTCGCCCCGAACTACGCTCCACGCCCGGCGCACGCCAACGACGATGCCGTACCGTTCCTTCGTATAGACAACTGTGAAACACGCTCGGCGACATGACGCTCTAGTACTACGCTTCAGAGGACTGCTGCTTGATCTGACTTCCGGCTTCCTACCTTCCCTCACTGTAATCGCAAAACGAGTGACACCAGCTGGTCTACGAACGATCGTCCACTCCACCGATCGCGCGACAAACGGCCTGCGCACTCACCACTCCGTCCTCGTGAAATCCGTTGCGCCAGTAGGCTCCGCAGTAAGACGTGCGATTCACATTACATAGCTCGCGATGACGCGCCTGCACGGCAGCTCGACGAGTCGTGAAAATGGGATGAGCGTAATGATAACGGCCGAGAATCTTCGCGGGATCAATCGAACCCTCGTCGTTGAGCGTCACGTTGTAAACGTGCTCCGACTTCAGTCCTTGCAAAATGTTCATGTTGTAAGTGAGTGTGGCTCGGGCTTCATTCTGGGGATCAATCCGATAATTCCAACTCGACCAGGCACGCCGACGCTTCGGCAATATCGACGTGTCGGTATGCAGAACCGCCACATTACGCTCGTAAGGAAATGCTCCGAGAAGCTCCTTTTCCAGCGGCGAGGGGTCGGCGAGCATACCGAGAGCCTGATCACTGTGGCAGGCCAGCACCGCATGCTCATAGCGTTCCACGGCACCGCCCCGCGGCACCACTTCCACTCGATCCGAAAACCGCTGCACTCGTTCAATCGGCGTCGCCAACCGCACCCGACCTCGAAACCGGTCCATCATCTTCCGCACATAGCTACGCGATCCACCTTGAATCACACGCCACTGCGGTCGTTGCCAAACATTCAGCAGCCCATGATTGCGATAGAATTCGAAAATAAATTCGAGCGGAAAATTCTCGAACGTGCCGGTGGGACACGACCAGATCGCTGCTCCCATCGGTAATAAATAATGCTCGCAGAAGACCCGAGAATAGCGCCCGTCGCGTAAAAACTTCCCCACCGTGATCGGCTCCGACAGACCGGCGGTAGCGCCCTGAATTGCGGCGCCAGAGCCAGTCCCCGCAGCCGCCACTCGCTCACCGTCCCGATGCCCCGCTCGATTAAATCGCAGAATGTCCGCCAGAAGACGGTAGAAACGGGGACTAACCAAGTTTCGCCGCTGAGCAAAAAGACCGTTGAGCGACGAGCCACTATATTCCAGGCCGGTGCGATCACAACGCACACTAAAACTCATCTCCGTCGGCTGCGAAGCGACGCCGAGCTGGTCCAGCAGAGCGATGAAATTGGGGTAGGTCCAGTCGTTGTAAACAATGAACCCCGTGTCGATCGATTGCCGCTCCCCGTGATACTCAATATCAACGGTATGCGTGTGACCACCCAGATAATCGTTCGCCTCGAATAAGGTCACATCATGGCGTCGCGCCAATTCAAGGGCAGCGGTGAGTCCCGAGATACCAGCTCCGATTACTGCCACATTCACAACGCACGTCCCTCACCGTCAACTTGATTCGCCACGAATACCGCTCCTCCCGCTCGTTGGCTTTCCTCACGCCACCACCTCACCAACCCGCGAAAGCTGATTGCCACACCTTAAAATCGCTCAAATCGTGCAGCTTTTGCCTAGGTAAAGTACCGCTCTCTCAGCCTCCCAACAAGATCACCCATCCCTCTTTACCGAAATTATTCCGCCAAAAATCCTGGCTAAGCCTTGCAAGCAGCAGGTTATGTTTCCTAGGATGCTCGCGGGTAAATCATTCAAATCGTTCATGTCTTTCAATCAAATCGTTCATCCGCTCAGCGGATGGCAGCTTTCCAGAGAAGGTTACCTATGAAGACTCTATTCGCGGGGTGGCGAGTGCAAGATAAAGCGATTTCATCACGCTGGCGACACCTTCTTCATCGACTGACGACCACCGGTCTGCTCGCGGCGGCAACCCTCGCCTTGGGGCTGGATCGTGCAGCTGAGTTGAGCGTGGCTGCCGATCCCGCCGGCCCAGTGGCCACTTGGCCGCAGTGGCGCGGTCCGCAGCGAGACGGACAAATTAGCGGTCAACCCGCGTGGCCCGATCAGATCGGAGAATCCGCACTCGTCAAAAACTGGTCCGTGCCGCTCGCTCCCAGCTACTCCGGGCCAATCGTGTCCGAAGATCAAGTCTTCGTGACGGAAACGAAGGAGAAAAAGATCGAAGTGGTCCGCGCACTCGACCGTAAAACGGGCAAACAAAACTGGGAAGTTTCATGGGAAGGGGCAATCTCGGTCCCGTTCTTTGCCAAAGCCAACGGGGACTGGATTCGTGCCACTCCCGCCTACGATGGCCAGACGCTCTACGTCGCCGGCATCAAAGACCTGCTCGTGGCGATCGACGCCAAGTCAGGACAGGTCAAATGGAAGATTGATTTCCCCAAGGAAATGAAGTCCGCTGTGCCGACGTTCGGATTCGTCTCCTCGCCACTCGTCGTCGGCGACTCGCTCTTCGTTCAAGCGGGCGGCTGCTGCACGAAAGTGGATAAGGCATCCGGCAAAATCATCTGGCAGTCTCTGAAAGATGGCGGCGGCATGATGGGAAGTGCGTTCTCATCACCTTACCTCGCCACCATCGCTGGCCGCGAACAACTACTCGTCCAAACTCGCGAACGACTGGCTGGTGTTGATCCGCAGGCGGGAACGGAACTGTGGTCTCGCGAGATTCCAGCCTTCCGCGGCATGAACATTCTGACTCCCACCGTTTACAACGGGAACATTTTCACCAGTTCTTATGGCGGCAAATCGTTCATGATTTCCGTGGCTAATGAAAACGGTTCGTTCGCTTCCAAGGAAGCTTGGACCAACAAAGTGACGGGCTATATGTCGACGCCCGTGGTGATCAACGGCCACGCCTACCTGCATCTGCAAAACCAGCGTTTCACCTGCATCAATTTGGCTACCGGTGAGATCTGCTGGACGACCACCCCCTTCGGTAAATACTGGAGTCTGGTTGCCAACGGCGACAAAATTCTCGCACTGGACGAACGCGGGGAACTGCTCCTCATCAAAGCCAATCCAGAAAAATTCGAAAAGATTGACAGCCGTAAACTCGGCTCCGACGACACCTGGGCTCACCTGGCGGTCTGCGGCCATGAAGTTTTCATTCGCGAACTCAATGCGATGACAACTTACACCTGGAAAGCAGCCAGCACCGCGAACGCGCAGGCCGCTCGCTAAACGGTCGCTCGCGATCGTCGTTTGACACGTTCACGGTCACATGGCGTGATAACGCACGTTACACTCTAGGGAATTGGTCGATCAGCGAGATCGACCAGTTCCCTTTTTTTTACTGCGTGAGGCGTCATGTCGCATTCGGCAAAACGGATTCAACCTTGGAAAGCTGGTGCACGGCGAGTGCCCCGGCAGTGCAGCGTTCCCCCACTAGTACGTCCTTTCGCAATCATCGTCGCTCTGGCGATAAATGCGGTGCTCGGCGCTGGCGAGCGACCGAACATCCTGTGGCTGACGAGTGAAGATCACGGCCCACAGGTGGGTTGCTATGGCGATGCACTCGCTCACACTCCGCACCTTGATTCCGTCGCCCAGCGCGGGCTGCGATTTCGACGTGTCTGGTCGAATGCACCGGTCTGTGCCCCAGCGCGTACCGCACTGATTACGGGCATCTATCCAACGTCGTTGGGGGCCGAAGCCATGCGCAGCGAAGTACCGCTGTCAGCCCAGGTCCGTTTACTCCCCCAGTACCTGCAAGATGCTGGTTATTATTGCTGCAATCATTCCAAAGAAGATTACAACGTCAGACCGGTGGGACGAGTTTGGCACGAATCGTCGAATCAAGCGCATTGGCGTAAGCGAGCGGCTGGCCAGCCCTTTTTTGCCGTCTTCAACTCGACGCAAAGTCATGAAAGTCAAATCCGTAAACGACCTCATCAAGCCGTCCTGGATCCTGCCCGAGTGCGGATTCCGGCGTATCATCCTGACACTCCCGAGGTACGTCGTGACTGGGCACAGTATTACGATCAGATATCGGCGGCGGATGAAGCCTGGGGGCGGCGACTGCGTGAGTTAGCAGCTGACCAGTTAGCAGATGACACAATCATCTTTTGCTTTGCTGACCATGGTTCGGGCATGCCTCGCAACAAACGCTGGCCGGGTAACGCCGGTTTGCAGGTGCCGCTGGTGGTTTACTTTCCACCGAAGTGGAAACATTTAGCACCGCCAGACTATCAAGCTGGTGGAGTTTCCGAGCAGCTGATTGGCTTCGTCGACTTGGCTCCGACAGTGCTCAGCGTGGCCGGCATCCAACCTCCCGCCTCGATGCACGGTCGCGCATTCGCGGGCCCCTTCCAGCAGCAGAGGTCCGAGTTCTTATATGGATTTCGGGGACGCATGGATGAACGGATTGACTTAGCGCGTAGCGTGACCGACGGACGCTTCGTCTACATTCGCAACTACCATCCACATCGAGCTGCTGGTCAGCACATTCGTTATCAGTTTGAAACTCCTACCACGCGAGTCTGGCGACAACAGTTCGACGACGGGCTCCTCACCGCAATTCAAGCCAGTTTCTGGCAAGCTCCCCGGCCTAACGAAGAACTCTATGATTTGGAAAAAGATCCTGATGAGGTCCATAATCTGGCTCTAAAAAAAGAATATGAAACGACCCTGATAAAGCTACGAACTGCGCATGTGCGGTGGACCGTCGAGATGCGCGATCTGGGGCTATTGACTGAGGCGGAGATGCACGCTCGTTGCCAGGAACGTGCGCCCCAGGAGGTATTCAAAGAGGAGCAGCATTTAGCGATCGCGCGGCTATCCGAGGTGGCGCAGGCCGCAGCGGCCTTTGATGACGGTGCCATTTCCAAATTGATGAATTGGCTGACGGATCAAGAGGCCGCGGTGCGCTACTGGGCAGCCATGGGACTGCTGATTCGCGGCGACGCGGGTTATCGGGCAGCTCGAGCAGGGTTGTCTAAATCTTTGCAGGATGAATCGCTGAGTGTACGAGTACCAGCCGCTGAGTCGCTGGTACGACATGGAGTGCCAGAGGAGCGTGAACGCGGATTGCAGGAATTACTGCGCCTGGCGGATCCCACTCGGACCAACGCCTACGTCGCAACCGCCGCTCTGAATGCGATCGACGCACTCGGTGCCGCCGCTCACACCATCACTCCGCAAGTAATCAAACTACCCACCACAGATCCCCACACCACCAAACGGGCGCGCGATACGGTGGAACGTTTACAAACAACCCTGCGCGAAACAGCTGCCGAATTGCTCCCTCCGTCCCCGCAGCCCAAATAAGTTCCGCTCGCGTTCAGAAAAGATAGCCATTACTTTCTCGGCGCAATCGCCTACAATCTCCCACTGTTTAAGGCATTGATACCCACGCGCAGTTCCGCTTGGAAACCAATCGAAGCTCCTAAGGAGTAACCCAAAACATGCCACTTCGACCGACCGGCTTGAACGTTAACTGTGTCGCCGCTTCTCTAATCTGCTTCCTGGCCGGGCTGTCCGCCAAGCAGGAATCACTAGCGCAGCAAGAAGCCCCGCCGGTTGAAGCCACTCCGCGCGTCATCGCCCTGCAGGCGGTCGGTGATAAAGAAAACGGGATGACGATCATCGCCGGAGGTGATGGAGCCGGCTTTATCCCGTTCACTTTTAATATGGGTGGCGGACTCGTGACGGCGGGAGGCGGACTGCCTCAAGATGACCTCGGTATCTTGACTAACGAGCAACTGCACGAAGACCTGGCACTGGTCCCTGAGCAGAAACAAAAACTCTCGAACCTACGTCGCACCATGCAAGAGCGACGCGTCAAATCCTATGCCGAAGTGCGGACGCTTGAGCCGAGTAAAGTTGGCGAGCTGGTACGTGAGAACGAGAAGCAGATTCAGGAGGAAACACGCAAGCAGATTGCCGAAATCCTGCTGCCTCAGCAGATCGAACGCTTGCGGCAGGTCAAAGTGCAGATGCAGATGCGTAGCCGCGGTGCGAATGCACTCACGCAAGGTGAAATCGCTGACCTGCTCGCACTTACCGATCAACAAAAAGCGGACCTGGCAGAAAAGCAGCGCGAAGCCGAGAAAAAACTCCGCGAGAAGATCGAGGAGATTCGCAAGCAGTTGGTGAAGGATGTCGTGCGCGATGTGCTGAATGTCGAGCAGCGTGCAAAGTTGACGGAGATTCTCGGAGCCGATCTGCAGCTCAAGACACCCGAAATCGTGGCGCCTGCAGTGCAGGCGATCGTACCGCGCGGTGAGACTTCCGCACCGCGCATCAAACCAAATCCATAAGGGACCGTTTGGGGATCACGCGATCCTGCGAAGCGATTCCCTCAACTTCTCACTGATGATCTTGTCTTCTTATCTCGTCTCTATTTTCTGCCAGGAGCAATAACAATGATGGCTTTACTTAACCAAGCGAACTGCCTCCGACTGCTGATCGCAGCGCTGTTTACGCTGGGAGTGGCTCGCGCAGTTCCTAGTTGGGCTCAAACCGGTGCCGACACCGCAGCGGCCACGAAGCCCTTCGACGCCGCCGCTCGCGTGGCAGCTGTATCCTCACTCATCGATGATCAAACGCTGGCGGTCGCTCATGCCGATGTACGCAAGGTGGATCTCTCCGCCCTGCTGAAGTTCGTGCAGACGAATGTTCCCAAAACCGTCCTCGATGCCAATCGTACGCAAACCATGCAGCAGGGCTTTGCGATGGCAGGACCGATCCGCGAGCAGTTAATCGCGACGGGAGCGGCCGACTGGTATGCGGTGGCTCGCATGAATACTGCCGCGGCAGCTCCCGTCCCCGGTGGGCCTCCCGCAAATCCTGCCCTCCTGGCGGTCGTAGCGGTGATTGAAAAAGGCAAGGACCCACAAGCAGCCTCCGCTCTCTTGGGACAACTCATCCCGTTTCCCAGCCGAGTGCAGGGGCAAATGCTGATTTTCACGCCGCCGAATGAAGCTGACACCTGGAAGAGCATTAAACCGAAGGCCAATGAGGCTTATGAAGCTGGCTTTCAAGCGGCTGGCAATACCGCTCTGCAACTGGTCTTCGTGCCGAATCAATTCATCAAGGAAGCCGACTTACCGCTACCACCGGGAGGTGAGCTGATTGCTCCCGTCGTGCGCTCTATGCAGCAAAAACTGCAATGGGCGGCACTCACCATGAACACGCCGGCCGATGCCGCGCTCGCACTCTTGGTCAAAATGGCTGACAAAGAATCTGCGGAGCTGATTCAGTCCACCGCTAAGCTCGGACTCGATACGCTCCGCAAACAGCCGCAGCTGCGCCAGCAATTCCCCAACCTGGATGAAATCGTGGATGTCTTCACGCCCAAGCTGCGCGGCGAGGACATGTTGCGAGTCGTGCTGACGGAGAAAAATGGCGGAATAAAAGTGATCATCGATGGCTTGACTCAGGGCGTAGTCGCGACTCAAGGGGCCGCGAATCGAATTCAGGGCCTCAACAACCTGAAACAACTTACTTTGGCCATGCACAATCATCATGACGCCTTTCAAGCATTTCCCGGCCAAGCGAAGCTCGCCGCCGATGGTAAGAAGCTGCTGAGCTGGCGAGTTCATCTGCTGCCTTTCTTGGACGAGAATGAGCTCTATAAGCAATTCCGATTAGATGAACCCTGGGATAGCGAGCACAACAAGGCGCTCATCGCAAAAATGCCGGCGACCTTGAAATCCCCCAAGTTGTCGGCGGAGATGGCTGCTCAAGGCCTCACGACCTACCTCGCTCCAATTGCCAAAGGGACTCTCATGGGCGACGACCAGCCAAAGCGGATGTCGGCGATTACGGATGGAACCAGTAACACCATCATGTTTGTGGAAGCCTTACCGGAAAAAGCCGTTATCTGGACCAAGCCGGATGATTTGTTGGTTGACGAGAAAGCACCTTTTGCGGGTTTGGTCGATAAAGATGGAACAGGCTTCACCGCATCGCTCGTCGACGGTTCCGTCATGGAATTCAGCGCACAGCTTGATCCCGTCACACTCTGGCGGCTTTTCATCATGAACGACGGACAAGATGTGGGGAATTTCCGCGGTCGCTAGTTGTCGGCACCGAACGTCAGTGGTTACGTCAGCGATCATCACCTAAGGAACTATCATGCGACCGCTCTGGTTAATTCTGATCTTGATTCCCATCGTGCTGATCGTGGATATGCTCTGGCTCGGAGTGCTGATGACCGGTTTTTACGACCGTGAAATTGGTGAACTCATGCGGCGGAACGAAGCGGGACTCAATCCTCGCTGGGGTGCCGCCGCTTTTGTTTACATCCTGATCCCGATTGGGCTCGTCTGTTTCGTTCGTCCCTTACTGGGGCCCGAAAGCACGCTCGCTCAAACGTTTCTCTGGGGCGCCTTGCTCGGACTCGTGACCTACGGCATCTACGACATGACCAATCTCGCCGTCCTCGAAAAATGGACACTCACTGTCTCACTCGCCGACATCGCCTGGGGGGGAGTCCTCAACGGAATGATGGCCGTTGTCATGCGACTCATCGATCAATGGCTCGGAAAATCCTGATTGGCGGTGGCTCAAGCACGCCCATCAGACTCCAGCAAGCGAGCGACTACAGGTTCATTGGCAGGTGGGAATTTTAATGCGAGCAAATCGCTTTTCTGCACCCAGCGGAACGGTGCTTTGACTTCGATGTTGCTGGTATCTGCTTTCCGCGGCTCGCATTCCCAGAAAGTTAAATGCACCCGTCCATGCGGGTAGTCGTGGTGACATTCGTAGAGCAGATGCAGGGCACGAACTGCCAGTGCCGCCTCTTCCCAACATTCACGCTCGGCGGCTGCCGCAGGCGTTTCCCCAGCTTCGATTTTGCCGCCGGGAAACTCTGCATACCCAGCCAAGACAGATCCGGCAGATCGCTCCCCTACCAGCAGTCGATCGCCGTGTCGCACCACTGCAATGGCAATGAGTACACTCGGCGCTTCCTCACCAGTCTCAGCACGTTCCATCATGGCTGCAGTCGGCGGTATTTCTCTTCGTACTTTTTGAAGAGCCGCTTGTGTCGGTCGTTCAGTTCCACCGGTCGCCCCTGCACATAAGCCGCTTCGATTTGAGTTTCTGTTTCCAGCGGGTTACCGGAGGCGACGAATAGCGTTGCATCTTTACCTTTATCCAGCGAACCAACTCGATCAGCCACCCCAAGGATTTCCGCTGGATAGAGCGTGATGGCCTTGAGTGCTTCATCGACCGGCAGGCCATAGGCGGCTGCGTTAGCCGCTTGATATGGCAGATTACGTACGTTCGACGCGCCAAAACGACCGGCCGAAGCAATGCAATACTTCACACCGCCGCGATGCAATTGCTCGGGGACCGTGTAAGCCGCGTCGTAGGGATCCGAACGCCGCAGCGGCAAGCGATAGGTGCCTTCGATCACGACCGGAATCTGCTGCTGCTTGAGCAGCGGTATCAGGCGCGGAGCGTCATAACCACCGTGCAAAATCATTTTCAGACCATGCTGTTGAGCGAACGCGATCGCGGCTTGAATCTGCTGCGAATCATCCGCTTGAATCATCAGCGGCATTTTGCCATCCAGCACAGGCAGCATCGACTCCCAGCGCACATCAAGCGGCTGTCGGCTCGCCGGTGCTCGTCGAGCTGCGGCATACAGTTTGGCTTTTTCAAACGCTCCACGTAGCGCCTCAAGTTGTTCACGTCCCGCTCCGCCGCCCGGCTCGCCATTCGCCGCCATATCGGGCCAGCGAATATGCAGCGCGACATCCGCTCGCACCGTCAAATCTTCCCAAGTCCACCCGTCGAGCTGTAGGAGTGCCGAGCGGCCGTTGATGAGCGATCCCGAGGGCGCAGTCAGGGTCAGTAAGACACCGTTACTGCGCGTCGTCGGAATAATTTCGCTGTCGGGATTCACCGCCACTTGCGCTCGTACATTAGGGTTGATGAGTCCGGTCTCGGTGTCATCGACGGTGGCTCGAACCGAATTAATCTCAACTAAACCCATATTCGTGTGAGCGTCGATTAGTCCGGGATAGACATGTTTACCCGCGACATCGATGACTTTCGCCGTCGGTGGCACCATCACGTCTTTACCCACAGCGACAATCCTGCCACCTTCCATCAGCACGGTACCGCCGGGGATCGCAGGTCCGGTCAGCGGATGAACCGTGCCGCCGACGAGTGCCACGGGCTGCTTCGACAACTCGCCCGGAATCTCCGGCGCCGCCTGCGACGTGAACGTCACCGCAGCCGCCAGCAACCCACTAGCAACACTCACCAACCAACGCAGATACCATTGATTTTTCATTAGTCAGTCCAACCATCAAACTCGATATTTGTTTTAGATTCTTAGCGATCGGAAACCTGCTCTGGGACACCAGATTAACGATGAGTCTTTTCATGGTGAATGCAAAACTCATCGTCTCGCGTCCATTGCTCACGTTCGAGCATGAGGACTTCACCTGCATCGCGCATCGGTTCACCCGCGGTCAGAATCTTCTGCACCAAAGCGGCACGTCGAGTCTGCAATTCGACTCGCAGCTGCCGATCTTCCTCTCGGTCAAAATACTTACCGCCATCGACCCAGGTTTGCTCGCAGCGACTGAGCGTCGATAGTGGTGGTCCACTCCAAACCACGAAATCAGCCTGTTTGCCGACTTCCAGCGATCCTACGTACTGATCGATCATCAATTGTCGAGCGGGATTGAGCGTGACGAACTTCAGAGCTTCCGCTGCCGGTACGCCACCGTACTTCACCGCCTTGGCCGCTTCATGATTGAGATGACGAGCCATTTCACGATCATCCGAGTTGAATGACACCACGACACCGGCTCGATGCATCAGCGCACCGTTGAAGGGAATTGCATCCAGTACTTCAAACTTATAGGCCCACCAGTCTGAAAAACTCGAGCCGCCAGCACCATGACGAGCCATGGCATCGGCCACTTTGTAACCTTCCAAAATGTGCTGCAAAACTTGCACTTTCACTTGATGTAATTCCATCACACGCAGGAACGCCAAAATCTCATCCTGCCGATAGCTGTGACAGTGGATCCACCGTCGCTTTTCGAGAATCTCGACGATGGCATCGAGTTCCAGATCGCGTCGTGGCGGCAGACCTTGCCGCTCTCGTTGCCACTGCTGCCAGCGCTGCTGGTAGGCTCGAGCCGCAGAAAATTCATCATGCAGAAGCTGCTCAACACCCATGCGCGATTGGGGATAACGCCCCGTGGCTTGTGCTCCCCAGTTACTCTGCTTAACGTTTTCTCCCAAGGCAAACTTGATCGTCGCCGGTGCTTCGACAAACTTCAGCGCCTCCGGAACTTCACCCCAACGCAGCTTGATCAACTGACTCTGGCCACCAATCGTGTTGGCTGAACCGTGCAGCACGTGAGCCGCCGTCACACCACCCGCCAATTGCCGATAAATATTGACGTCGGTCGCATCAATGAAATCGCCGATGCGAACCTCCGCCGTTACCGATTGACTCGACTCATTAATGCCGCCATCGGTCGCCATGTGCGAGTGACAATCAATGATGCCCGGCGAGAGATGTCGTCCGCGAGCGTCGATCACGGTGGCGCCAGCCGGCACAGCCAGGTCGCGTCCCACCGCGATAATTATTCCCTCTCGCACAATCATGCTCGCATCTTCCAGCACGCCTGCCGGTCCACACGTCCAAATCGTGGCATGTTGAAAGACCACCGTTGCGGTGCGGTCTGGAGCCGCCAGGCGTCCGAATGGGCCAAGCGGATAATTGACGGGATACAACGCACTCGCCACCGTCTTCGCAGGTTTCTTTTCTCCCTTGTCACCAGGCTTGGCGGTCGGTCCCGCCGTGCGCTGCAACTTGAACTCCATTTGCTGACCGTTCGGCCAAGTCCAGATTCCCGTGGCGGTCGCTGCGGGAGCGGAACTGCCCGTCGGCACGACGCTCACCCACGATAACAGCGACTTACCGGCCAGCCCCAGTTTCTCGCTGTCAACGGTCGCCGTCAGCCGATAATCACGGACCGCCAGTTGCTGTAACCCCAGCTTCTCCGGTACCGGTTTTGCCTCCGCAGGTTTTGCCTCTGCAGGTTTTTCGGCTGGCTTCTCCTCTGCTGGCTTTTCCGCGGGCTTTTCGGCAGGTTTCTCTGCCGGTTTTGCTTCGGCCGGTTTTGCTTCGGCTGGCTTTTCCGCGGGAACAGGTAAGAGCAATTCACCTTGATACTCGCCGTTCTCGTTCCGGCGTAGTTCTAGCGTTGCCTTCACGGGCTGACCGGTTGGTCCCGCCACGTCGATCGACCAGCTCCCGGTAAGATCAACGCCCAGCGGCTTGATCCACTCATATGGACGCCCCGCCACCCACGTCGTTTGAATCTTCGTCCCCGCACTGAAAATCTCGCCATCGGTAACGATGAGATTAGCCAGCTTACCCGCTTCAACGGATCCCAGCCGATCACGCACTCCGAACAGTTCCGCGGGAATCGTCGTTAAGGCTCGCAAAGCACCGTCGGTCGACAGACCACGATCAACCGCCTTACGCACCGCGCCGAGAAACTCGCCGGCATCTTTCAGCCCGTGAGTGGTCAGTGCTAAACGGGCGCCCGCTTTCTCGAGCCGTCCTGGATTCTCGGGTGCGTAATCCCAGTGCAGCAGATCATCGTAGGCGGCATTGTGAGCAGCATCGACGGTGGAGACGTTCGGAGCCTTGGGAAAATCAACCGGTACGATGAGCGTACGATCGAGCGCTCGAATCGCCTCCAGTCGACGATACTCGCGACCCGAGCCACGAATCGCCAGTCGCAACTGAAATTCTCGGGCAAACTGGTCGGCCCGCAGCACAAATTGTTCATCCGAGGCGTCCGCGATCGTCAGCAGTTCACCGCTCACCACCCTTTGCAACGCGTCGAGTGAATCATTGCGTTCCGGTGCTGGAAGACTGGGCTGAGTGGCATAGGCTTTCCAGGCATCTCGATACCACAGGGTGTCGAGAAGAGTTTGTCGTGCGAGCGCCACGGCGCCCATCGGCGAATTGGGAAATCCACCGCGACTGCCACCACGCGAGAGCGTGAGTCGCAGATGCTGAGCGACTTGCGGTTGCAGGATGGCGCGCGAAGCATCCTCGTCGCCCGTCGTCACCAGCGCACTGACGCCCTTGATGATTCCGACAGATGGTGCGACCAGTCGAGCTCCGAAGCCTTGGCGGCGCAGTTTATCGAGTGCTCCCCCATCCACCTTATAGTGCTGTGCGACCTGCAGCTGCGGTACGACCTGCGTGTTCCAGTGCGGAGCGCCCGCTCGCACATCGACGTCAGCAAACTCCGCTTCGCCATAGGCATCAATGAAGCCAGCGTAGATTGTCTTCCCGGTCAGATCCCACACGCGCGCTCCGGCTGGAACCGGGACTTTCGGCCCCACCTCCACAATCACTCCTTCACGGATGATGACCGTCGCCGATTCAAGCACTTGCCCGGGAGCTACCACCACGCGGGCACCGACGAGGGCCTGCAGCGTGGGATTATTTTGACGCAGGCCGTCGACGGGCCGAGTGCTAGGAACTTCTTGAGCCTCGGCCACTCGGTTGCAACAGGCCCAGAGCGCCAGCACGCCGGCCAGTGTCACCGCCGCTCGCCACGCGTTCCTGCCTCGCGTCCACCCCTGCGACTTGGCTAGTCCTGAACTGATTGTCAAACAACGCTGCATAGAAGCTTCCCTTATCGTCCGTTGCTCTGGGATGGCCATACGAGCGCCGGCCATCCAGCATTCGCAACCTCACCGAGCATTCATCTAGTAAACCGTAGTGTTTCAGAATAGTTCCATGACGCTCGGATGCCACCCATTTTCAGCACGAATCGGGAGGTTATTTCGAGCTCCGCGAGGTTTTGCTTCCCGAGCTCCGTCAAGCGGCGGTGCGACGAGCCCAGCGATGACGCGCAATTTCCCAGACGGCGGGCAACAGCGAGACCACGATAATGCCGAGCGTCACGAGGCTAAAGTTTTTCTTGACCCAGGGATGACTGCCGAAGAGGTAGCCCAAAGTCACAAATCCACCAACCCAAATGAGGGCGCCCGTCACGTTGTAGACCAGGAAGCGACGATAGCGCATCGTACCGACGCCTGCCACGAACGGCGCAAACGTGCGAATGATCGGCACGAACCGCGCTAAAATAATCGCCTTGCCTCCATAGTGCTCAAAGAACGCATGCGTCCGCTCCAAGTGCTTCTTGTTCCACAGCCAGGACTCTTCGCCCCGCAGCACGCGCGGCCCCACAAACTGGCCGATGTGATAGTTCACCGCATCGCCTAGTACGGCAGCGACAAACAGCAGCAAAGCGAGCAACCATGGGTTGAGCGTTCCCAGGGACGCGATCGCACCGGCGGCGAAGAGCAGCGAGTCACCGGGCAGAAACGGCGTCACAATTAAACCTGTCTCGCAAAACACAATCACAAACAGAATCACATAGGTCCACGCACCATAATCGGTCGTCACCTTCGCGAGATGATCATCCAGATGTCGAAACCACGACCACAACTCACCCATACCACACCACTGTCACCTTCTGCATCCCACCCTGAATCGTGGCTCGCCAGTTCCAGACAATCTCAATGATCAACGAATTACACCCACCAATTTCAACACCGCCATTGTTCCCAGAAACGTAAAGAAGAGCCCGCCCAGAACCAAGCCCACGCGAATGAGCGGATGAGGACGTAATGGACGTGGCAATAAGGTGGAATTGATTGCCAGCGTGTGCCAGCAACTAAACGCCAGAGCAAAGTTATAGCCCGTTGTCGCCAGTTCAAATACTTTGCGAGCATCGATTGGAGTCCAAATCACGATGAGCCCGCCTGATATGTAGGCCACGAGCACCACAAAGTAGACATATTTGATGTAACTAACATCCAGTTCGCGCAGCTTGGCACTCGCCGTCCAAAACACATCGACCCAGCGACGAATGAAACCGTCCATCGTCGAGATCATGCTGGTGATGAGCACGAGAAAACCACAGAGTAGCGTGCCCGCACGGAACGCGTTGGCCAGTTTTTCACCTGACATCCACGGCTTCACTGCGGGATGATGAGCCAGCACGCCCTCGGGCGGATCCTGAATGATGTTCACCACCCCGGTCGAAGTTACCGTAGCAATCTTACTGTTCGCCACGTCAGTCCCTCGCGGCAGAAACCCGACCGACAAAATACTGGGTAAGGCCACGCCGATGAAACAAGCGCCCATCCAGACGAATACCTGATCGCGGACGATGTGCTGATACCAGCGTTTCCAGCGCGGGAGCGATTCCTCGTTGACTTCAAACACGCAGCCTTCGTGCGACAGCGATATTCCGGTACCACCCACCATGCTGGGGATCGCGCCGACATGATGGCCCATCCCCCAGCCTTGATCGCGCGTAAAATTGCTGATCGGAGTGTTGGTGAGGCCGCCGTTTCCAGCGATTGCCGCCAAGCCCGCAATCATGGCGATGAGTGACAAATCGACGGCGGGAAAGCGTCCCTCCTGGAAAAGCGTCTGGAAAAGGTTTTCGATGTTCGCACCGTCGCGTTTGCCGTCTCCGTCCAGATCCTCAAATGCCAGCTCCCTTCCACTCGCGTCTTTTTCCCAAGCGTCCGGCAGGCCATCGCCATTGGTATCCACCGTCTTGTCGAGCTTTTTCTCTACGACGTCCAGATGCCCGTCAAAGTCATAATCTTCGCCCGGGTCCAATGCGCCGTTGCCGTTCAGATCCTCACCCTTTTCGACGGGCAAATTTCCTACTTTGAAAAAACCACTCGCGATCTCAACCCAGTGCGAAGGCTTAGAAAAAAACAGTCCCACGGTCAGCAAAAAGCCAAAGACGATTATGAGCTTGAGCGACATCACCACTTTGAGCGAGTTGTAAATCTTACCGCCAAAGACTAGCGGCGCGGCAACCGCAAAGTAGAGCAGCGAAGACACCACACGATGCACGACCCAGTGCGCTTTATCCGGCTGAAAATCTTTAATGAAGAGTTCTTCGAGCGTGGTGGCGGCGTTCACGATGAGATACGGGAAGACCGATCCCCAATCCAATAGCAAGTAAAAGAAGAGCCAGAACATGGGGCCCGGCAGCATGCGGAACTTGCCCGTGAAAATCGGTTCACCGCAGTACAGCGTGTAGCGACAGATTTCGATGTTGTAGAGCACCTGGATCAGGATGCTGAACGCCGCGACCCACAACAGCGCGCCCCCATACTTGGCCGAAACCACGGGCCCCGAAAGCCACTCCCCACCCCCAATCGCCGCCGCTCCCATCACCAGCCCCGGACCAATCATCGCCAGCCAAGCTCGCCAGTTGCTGGCCGCAAAAAACGGCGCTTCAATCAGCTCGCCCGTTGTCCACCGCGGCATGGATTTCGAGCCAGGATGGGGGGCCTGAAAGTCTTTTGAATTCGCCATGGCGGGTGAGGTCCTCATGATCAGCAGGCACGATTGCCGCGCGAGGCCAGACCATTCCGCTCTGAACAAGCCATCCGCCGGGATCGTGTCGAGCTCAACATAATGCGTTGTTGGCGCGCGCCAGTAAAGTCCCCCAAGAACATTTGCCGCGAACTTGACTTACTCCGTTGTATCCGCCTAAACTGGACAATGTTGTCCAGTATGACTCGGCCGCCGCCCCAAGCTCTAGCTTGCTCAGCGGCCCGTCACTCGCTAACCTCCCAACCAACTCGCCGACCAAATCCCCCATCAACTCCCCGACCACCTTCCCCACCAACGACCACTTTCATCGGAAGCCTCACGATGAACTCCTACCCGGCTCAGTTCTTGTCGCTCGCTCAGCGCTGGTCCCGCATTAGCTTGGTTTTTCTGGCGCTGGGCCTGAGCGCCGTTGTTGGCAGCGACGGCCTGAACGGGGCCGTTGCACGTGCCGACTTGCCCTATGAGCAGGAGCCCATCCACTATTCCAAGGCGACGCCCACAGATCCAATCGCTCGACTTCAAAAACAACTGGATGACGGCCAGCAAACACTCGCCTATGACGATGAGCATGGATATCTGAAGTCGGTCTTAAAGCACTTGCGAATTTCGTCGAGTTCGCAGGTGCTTGTATTTTCCAAGACGAGCTTTCAGCGGCATCACATTTCTCCGCGCACTCCCCGCGCTCTCTACTTTCAGGACGACGTATATGTCGGCTGGGTGCAGCAGGGCGACGTGCTGGAATTCACCGCCATGGACCCTCAATTGGGAGCGGTCTTCTATTCGCTCTCGCAGCAACCCAGTCAGACGCCGCGCTTTGTGCGGCAAACCGACAATTGCCTTGTCTGTCATTCCTCCTCGAAGACTGCTGATGTGCCGGGCAATCTTGTTCGCTCGGTCTATCCCGATCGCACTGGCTTGCCGAATTTTGGAGCGGGCACCTACAACACCAATCACGACAGTCCATTCCAGCAGCGCTGGGGTGGCTGGTATGTCACCGGTCGTCATGGCCGGCAACGGCATCTCGGCAATGTCTACGCGCTCGATCGCGAGCATCCGGATCGCCTCGATGTCGAAGCTGGTGCCAACCTGACCGATTTAAGCAGTCGCTGCGACGTGCGTCCCTACCTCACGCCCCACAGCGATCTGATCGCTTTGATGACCCTGGAACATCAATCCCACATGCATAATTTAATCACGCGTAGCAGTTACGATGCGCGGATGGCGCTTTGGTACAACGCTTCGCTGAATAAAGCGTTTGGCGAGCCCGCGGAGCATCGAACGGAGAGCACGACGCGCCGACTGAAGCATGCCGCCGAATCGCTGCTGCGCTATTTGCTGTTTGTGGACGAACCGCCGCTTACCGAACCCATTGCCGGGACCAGCGAGTTTGCCGTGGAGTTTTCCCGCCTGGGACCTCGCGATCGTCAGGGGCGCTCGCTGCGCGATTTCGATCTTCAGCAGCGACTCTTCAAATATCCCTGCTCATACCTGATTTACAGCGAGGGTTTCCGGCAGTTGCCCGGCGAAGTCAAAGCGGAATTTTATCGCCGTTTAAATGAGATTCTGACCGGCCGCGATACCAAACCCGAATTTGCCAAGATCAGTGCTGCGAATCGTCAAGCCATCCGCGAAATCCTGATCGATACGCTACCAGATTTGCCCGACTACTTTCGTTCCGCTCCCTGACCGCGATGCATGAGATCCCGTGGTCATAATCGTTCCAGAGGGTTACACGCCGAGCCGTTGAAGGGTACGAACCCGCCGCTCTGAACTGTGTAGGTCACCTGATCCGGTGCGCCTCAGCCGCCAAGTGCTTGATCAAGATCGCTCCGCAGATCGTCAAAAGCTTCCAGTCCAACGGAGAGTCGAATGAGGCCGTCGGTGATGCCGTGTGCGGCCCGAGCGGATGGTGCGTAACTAGCGTGTGACATCGAAGCCGGCTGTTCGATGAGCGACTCCACCGCTCCCAGACTCACCGCCAACTGGAACAACTTCGTCGACTGACAAACTCGCTTGGTTTCCTGAAAGTCGCCAGCGATTTCAATGGTGAGCATTGCACCAAAACCACCTTGCATTTGTCGCGCAGCGATTTCATGACCGGGGTGCCCTGGCAGTCCCGGGTAAAGCACTCGACGCACACGACGATCCGTCGCCAACCATTCTGCCAGTCGCTGTGCCGTGCGACATTGCTCGAGCACTCGTAACTGCAAGGTCTTGATGCCGCGACTGCACAGATACGATTCCCACGGCCCCAGCACCGCTCCCGTGGCATTCTGGAGAAAGTAAAGCCGCTGATAGAGTTCGGGGTCGGCAACCACTAACGCTCCACCGAGCACATCGCTATGGCCACCCAGATATTTGGTTGCCGAGTGCATCACGATATCGACGCCCAGTTCGAGTGGACGGGTGAGCACGGGAGTCGCGAAGGTACTGTCGATCCCGAGCAGGATTTTGCGGCGCTTGGCGATTTGCGCAATGGCGGCGATGTCGGTAATCGATAGCTGGGGGTTGCCTGGACTTTCGATCCAGAGCAGTTTTGTTTGAGGCGTTATTGCCGCTTCAAATTCATCCAGGCGAGTGCTATCCGCCAGGCTCACCGTGATGCCCGAGCGATTGATGACTTTGTGAAACAGCCGATAGGAGCCGCCGTAAATGTCACTGCCCGCGACAATGTGATCACCAGCTTCGAGTAACATCGTGACGCAGTGCGTCGCCGCCATCCCCGAGGCAAACGCGAGCGCCCCGCAGCCTGATTCGAGCGACGCGATCGTCGTCTCCAGATTCTTCCGTGTGGGGTTGCCGCTGCGCGAGTAATCAAACTCACCCCACTCGCCCGCTCCTGGCTGCACGAAGGTCGTCGCCAGGTGAATCGGTGGCACAACGGCCCCTGTCTGCGGATCGCGATGGTTGCCAACGTGAATTGCACGCGTGCGAAATTCCATGATCGGGGGAACTCCTAAGGAACTGAAATGAGCTTTGGTTGTAGTGGTCGAGCCGCCATCAAGCAACGGTAGATCGAGGCGGTCCGCCCCGAGTGGTAAATTGGGTCCGAGACTGTTCCAGCTCGATGGCTCGCGGTACACTCTGAACACCTGAGTTGGCCCCAAGCGAACGCGGACGATGAGGATTCATCGTCGGCAGGCCAGCTACCACCGTTTTTTCTGACGACGCAAGCTGAGGCTGAGATGAGTGACGCAAAAGTGCGAGGCATCGTGCATCTGATTGAGGACACGAAGAGCTATGGTCAAAAGGGCTTTCGTAAACGGACGGTAGTTTTGGAGCAGAATTTGGGACGGTTCACCAACTATGTGCCAGTGGAATTCACCAACGATGGTTGTGATTCCGCCGACAGTTTGAATGTGGGTGACGAGATCGAAATCGCCTATCGACTCAACGGTCGCCGCTGGCAGAAAGATCCCTCCAGCGAAGTGAAGTTTTTTCTTAACGCGGAAGCGTTGGGATTCAAGGTGATCGCTGCGAAGGCACCTGGTCAGTATGACACGGTCCCCGGCGATCCGAATGATGAGTTGTCGCAGCCATTCGGCAACGAGAACGACGCACCCTTCTAAGCGGGGCTTTCCCCTCCATCCGCCGCTGGAGGCTTGCTGCCCATGGAAGTCGAGCCACCTCGTATCTCCGAGCAACTGCTCATCGAGCGTCTGCGGGAATTGCAACCGACGGGTGATTCGCGGGTGGTGCTGTGCAGTACCCTTGGGCGTGCTCAGTTGGCACGAGCCTGGGCAGCGAGTCAGCCCGAGCTTACGGTCGCCTGCAATTTTTGGGACGCGTATGCCTATGCTCGAGCGTTAGAGCTTTTCGCCCGCGGGTTGCTCGCGGGCGGGCCCTCAAATGTTCGCTTGACCTGCCTCTCGGACCCAGTGGATGAACAGCTGGCGGCGGTGGCACTGCCGCTCTCCGCTCAGGGGGATGCCGAATGGACTCGCGAGTTGTTGCAGACCGCGCAGCGGCAATTGACGATCGGCGGAGCACTTTGGGCCGCCACGGATCATCCGCAGGATCGCTGGTTGAGACACGAATTAGAACGCCTGTTTGACCGGGTTTCAGGCTGGAAATGTGCCCGCGGCGTGGTCTATCGAGCGATCAAGCGTCAGCCACTGAAGAAACTCAAGGACCACTCGGCGCACTACATGTTTCGCGATCGCGATCGGCTATATGCCGTGACGAGTCGTCCCGGAGTGTTTGGGCATCGGGAAATCGACACGGGTGCTCGCGCGTTGATCGAATCTCTGGAAGTTCAGCCCGGCGAGCGAGTGGTAGACATTGGCTGCGGGGCGGGGGTGCTGGCACTGGTGGCGGCGGGGCGAGCAGCGGCGGTGGACGTGCTGGCACTCGACTCCAATCCCCGCGCCGTCGAATGTACGAAACAAAACGCGGTCGCCAATGATTTGCCGCGCATTCGAGTGGAACTGGATGCAACTGTGTCCAGCGTGACGGCCGGTGGTCATGACTTGGTGCTCGCGAACCCACCTTACTATTCGCACCATCGACTCGCTCGTCTGTTCGTGGACGGAGCAAGTCGAGCGTTACGTACTGGTGGCCGGTTGATGGTGGTGACCAAATCGCCGCAGTGGTATCTCGACTACGTACTCGGCCCTGCGGAGTTACTCTGGGACGACCCCGAACTACAATCCGCACGTGGCTACACGATGGTCAAACTTACGCGTACCGCGGCTCCGGTCAGCGAATGACGTGGCGTGATGAGTAATCTCTGCAGCCACCTTTACGGGTGTCGTGATGCAACCTACGAACCATCTGCTTGGCGGCAATAAGCCACAATTTCCTCAACGCTCATCTTCTTCGGATCGAGCTTCTTGGGGGCAGCCGCTACAGGTACGGCGGCGGCTGCCACAGGTTCGGGTGCGGCCGGCGCAGCGGCTGCGGGTGCCGGTGCAGCGGGTGCCGGTGCAGCGGGTGCCGGTGCAGCGGGTGCCGGTGCAGCGGGTGCTTTACCCCGAGCGGCGGCCAGAATGTCCGCAACGCTCATCTTCTTGGGGTCCAGAGCTGGCTTGGCAGCCGGTTCGGCGGCTTTCGCGGCAGCAGCAGGCTTCTCGGCGGCTGGCTTCTCGGCGGCTGGTGCCGCGGCGGCCGGAGCTTTGCCCCGAGCGGCAGCTAAAATATCGGCGACACTCATCTTTTTCGGGTCAGCTGCAGCAGGCTTGGCCGCGGCTGGTGGCGCCGCTGCCGGCTTCTCGGCAGCCGGAGCCGGAGCGGCAGCAGCGGGAGCGGCACCCGACTTGGCTCGAGCGGCCGCCAAAATATCGTTGACAGACATCTTCGCACCGGCGGCCGGAGCGGCCTTGGCGGCAGCAGCCGGTTTCTCCGCAGCGGGCTTGGCCGCTGCAGCCTTGGCAGCTGGCTTCTCAGCCGCCGCCTTCGCGGGCTTCTCTTCAGGCTTCGGCAGCGGCTGATCGATGACTTTCAAAAAAGCCAAGTCGATGTCGTACCAGCCAATGTTGTTGTGACCGTCGAACTGCACCAGCGCTCGCCCGCTCATGTTGACCGTTTTCACCGTGCCAGTTTGCCCGAGAAATCGGAGCAGCTCGGCTCGACTCTCGTCGACAACGACATATTTATCTGTGTATTGCTGCTTGAGTTGCTCGATTTGTTCGAACATGGCCAGGGCGGCTCCGAAGGTCGTGAAGTCAAGCCAGTATTGTGGCCAAGCGACCGGCAAAATCAAGGCGGGGGAAGCGGGGACGAACCGATTTGACCGCGACTTGGTCGAGTCCTAGGATGGCCGCGTGACGGTCTGCCACCAAGCACCGCTTGGATCGTGCCTCTTCGGGAAGAAATTCCGTCGCGCGTAAACGTGTCTTGCCCCATCGCAGGCAAATTCCCCGAGATCCTCTGAACGCGTTTCGATCGCGTTCCCCAAAAACCCTTTCCACCCTTAAAAATGGGCGGATTATACCTGTTTTAACCCCGCGAATAAAATTTCGCTTGCTGCAAAAACGTGTTCTATATTCTTTTCGGTTAAAGGTCGAGCACGACGGCAAACCAACCTCGATCCTCGACCGCTGCCATTTCCTATTCGACTTACTCACTCCGTCGTCGCTTTCTGTTTTCGATCCAACTCCTCTTTGAATGTCTGCGAGCATGCGAGCCTGGAAGAGTTCACTGCGAGTTGTCCTGAAGGCACTGCCGCACTTAGGGTTGGCGGCATGGCTGCTCATCGTGAGCCCTTCAGCCACGGTTTCCGCCCCATCGGTTCCGACCGTATCCGAGTCGCAAGATCCAACGCTGCTGCTCAATCGCGGTCGCCAATTCGAACGCGATCGCCGCTGGGCCGACGCCCTCAATCACTACGAACAAGCTCTGCGGCAACATCCCGCTCATCGTGAATTGCAGGATCGACTCCTGCTCGCCAAGGCACACTTCGACGTAAGTCGGCGATATGCAGACAACAGTTTTATTCAATCGGTAAGTGGTACCAACAAGACGGCTGCTCTGGATGTCTACACTGAGGTGCTCGGGAAGATTCAGACTCACTATGTCCAGGCCGTTCACTGGCATGATCTGGTGCGTCAGGGAACTTTTCATTTAGAAGTCGCACTGACCGAGCCCGTATTCCTGCGTCGGTTCCTACCGAATGTTCCAGCCGAACAGATTAACGCCTGCCGCCGTGAAATTCGGCAGCTCACCGATCAGCGAGTTGTGCGCAGTCAAAACGAATCGCGCGAGCTGGTCGAGCAAGCCAGTCGGCTGGCTACCGAACGCATCGGGCTGCCGACAACCGCCGCTGTCTACGAATACCTCTGTGGAGCTATGAATGGCCTGGACGATTACTCCGGATTCCTCACCTCCGATCAACTCGACGACGTCTTCTCGCAGATCGAGGGCAATTTCGTCGGGCTGGGCATCGAGCTCAAAGCGGAAGACGGGCAGCTGCTCGTCGTGAACGTGATCTCAGGAAGTCCCGCGGATAAAGGTGGACTGCGAAAGCACGAGCGGATCGTAGCGGTAGATGGCCAGTCGACTCGAGACGTTTCAACCGACAAAGCTGCTGACATGCTGCGAGGAGCTGCCGGTTCCGCCGTCACTGTGGAGGTCCTGGATTTGATGGGCCGACCACGCTCCGTCAAACTGCTGCGCGAACGTGTCGAGGTGCCAAGTGTCGAAGATGTGAAAATCGTCGACGCCGATGCTGGAGTCGGGTATCTGCGGATCACCAGCTTTCAGAAAACCACCAGCCGCGACGTGGATGCCGCTTTGTGGAAACTGCAGCAGCAAGGCATGCAGCGTCTGATCGTGGATGTGCGAGGTAATCCCGGTGGCTTGCTCACCGCGTCGGTCGAAGTGGCAGATAAGTTCGTCCAGGATGGAATTATCGTCATGACTCGCGGGCGAAGTGCCAGCGAGGACAACGACTACAAGGCTCATGTGTCCGGCACTTGGCGTCTGCCACTCGTCGTCATCATCGATGGCGACTCGGCCAGCGCCAGCGAGATTTTCGCGGGCGCGATTCGCGATCATCAGCGCGGAAAAATTGTCGGCGAACGCAGCTACGGTAAAGGCAGCGTTCAGGGCATTTTTCCGCTCAGCAGTTCGTCGGCCGGCGTTCGACTGACGACCGCTAAGTTCTTTTCCCCCGCAGGTCACGAAATCAATAAACGTGGCGTGAGCCCCGATGTCACGGTGCGCACAGTTGCCAAGCCTGCGATCGACGATGCCACGTTGCAACCAGCCTCGACTACAGCCACGCCAACGACTACGGCCACGCCAACGACTACAGCCACGCCCGAGGCCGCCGACGCCGCTCTCGAAGCAGCTATCCAAGCGGCTCGCATGCCCTAAACATCCGTTGGGATAATGCGGGTATTCTCTGTTGACTAACGCGGCTCGGCACGGCCGAGCCGTGGCATTCGATAGCTACTCGATTAATTCCGATAAAAGTCGATCCAATTAATCGTGATCGTTTTTGGATTGCCGTCGAATAGCGCCGCCGGCAATCGCACGTGAAAATAACCATCCTTGAGCGGGATCGTTGTGGTGGGCTGGCCATCCTGGCCGACGGCGCGAATCTCCATCCAGAGCGGGCTGCGGTTGTCGAGCGGTGCCTGTTCGTCGTCGCCTTGCCAGATCCGCACTTTTCCATCCTGACTTGACACCGATGCCGCGAGTTTTACCGAATCACTTGCAACTTGAAAATTCTCTAAACCCTTGAGTTGCAGGTGGAGCACGATCGCGGCTGGCCATGCTTCATGTTGACGTTCAATCACAGCGCCGCTGATCCCCCGGGCACTTGAGACCGACAATACCACTTGGTCCTTGGCCATCTTTACGTCCACTCGATCATCATCGTGCTTGGTCCTAATTTTAAACGGCGGCGTGTCAGCGGCCGTGAGGACGCCAGCGGTAAGTAGCCCCAGGACCAAAATGTTTTTCATGTTTAGGTCTCGATGATTTGCCGAAACGTCAAATTGATCCGCTCGCCAACCGGTTCTTTCGTCTTCGGAATTTCGTGCTTCCAAAATTTCTGCATCGTGCCAGCCATGATGATGAGCGTGCCGTGACCGACCGGCCAGCGCAGCGTCTCTTTCGTCCGATTGTGTTTGATCCGAAAGGTGCGTGTCGCGCCGAGCGACAATGAA
This sequence comes from Pirellulaceae bacterium, assembly GCA_044235425.1. Lineage (GTDB taxonomy): Bacteria > Planctomycetota > Planctomycetia > Pirellulales > Pirellulaceae > JBJSXJ01. The sequence goes on along the minus strand of JBIIHW010000009.1, from coordinate 70,929 downwards.
CCGATCACGTCCCCCATCTCGGGCTCATCGTCCGCATGCATCCCCATGCTGTCTTGACCGGATCGATAACGATTCAAAAGACAGTAATTATAGCAGCCGCGCGCTGCTTCAATTCGATCCTTGATCTCGCGGAGCGTAGCTGTCCAGGGAAGTGCCACATTCACTGTACGAGAGTAGCGATACGTCACACCATCATCGCCATAAGAGGCGGTGAGTCGTGGTTGCAGGTGGCCGAACACACCCGGCTTTTGCTCCCACGCACAGTGATCGCGCAGCTCCACAAAATAGCGATCCGCCCGTTCGGGCGACAGAAAGTGACGATCGATGAGCATCAGGCCGCCATCGGTCAGTTCAATCGATTCCATCCATCACCGCTTCGTTTCCTGACATTAGTGGTTGACGCTGCACCGGGCGATTCACTCGACGAATTCGTCAGCGCGTCACCCAGCGCGTCACCCAGCGCGTCACCCAGCACTTGAACCAGCGATTCACTCCACCGTCACACTGCGTTCGCGCAGCAGTTTGACTAACGTCGCGCGGTCGGTCAGCGTCGCATCAATCCATACCACCGCTCGTCGCTCGCGAAAACTGGCCTGAGCTTGCTCCACGCCCGGTTGGCGGTAAAGCATTTCATAGACGGCCAGCGAGCAGGCTTTGCAGTCCAGGCCGGCAATCATGAACTCCACTCGCTGCAATTCCTGTTTGGTCTTACCACGAATCGCTTTCGCGCCAAACGTATGCCGCGAAGCATTCCGCAGTTCCTGATCGAACCGTTCGATTACCTGCTGCGGATTGGCGTTCGGAAACTCCTTTTGTGGATCGTACCGAAACGTCGCCTCACCGTTTTCGTAATCGACTTCCTGGAGCGAAAAGCGAGCCAGTTTATCGCGACATACGTTCCGGAAATCGGCAATCCGTTCCACACAAAACAAACCAGTGATCTGATGCTTCACGACCGGCTTCTCGTTATCGGTTGGCGATGCAGCCGCCTTGTCGGTGGTTGTTGGCGGCTCGGCGCCCGCTGCGAACACGGCACACATGAACATTCCGCTAAATAGGAAACATCGCGGTGTGATAAGCGAAAGTCTGTTCAGCATGGTCGTGACGATCAGAGCGTGGAGGGATGAAATGGAAACGGTAGGACTAGCGAAGTTGGAACAAGTCGCTTTGGACGAGTTCATGGATTAAGGTGCGAATGCCACCACCTTGTTTTTCGGTGGCGGTGACAATGGCCGCCAAGGCGGGTCGGTCACTGAACCGAGTCGCACGGCCCGTCGAATACACAGCGAGACGTTCGGCGAGATTGGCGAGCAGCGGTGTGGAGCTCTGAGCCACGATCGTTTGGAATTCCCGCACATCGCTAAACTTGCGGCCATCAAGCCAGGTACCGGTGGAGTCCACCGCAGGCCCGAGCTTGAAGCCGAGGCCAATGAATGGATCGATCGTGCCACGGTCTGGCGCGTCGCCCTCACCGATCGAGCGATAGCGCGAACGCTGGCCGCCGATCACGTCGAACGCTTCAAGTGCGAATCCGGGAGGGTCAATGCGAGCATGGCATGCGGCGCAATTGGCATGATCGCGATGCTTGGCCAGTTGCTCGCGAATCGTCGTCGTGCCGCGCACATCCGGCTCGACCGCCGTGATGTTCGGCGGCGGCGGATCGGGCGGTCGGCCCAGCAATCGGTCCATGACGAACGCGCCGCGCGGCACCGGCGACGTCGTGGTTCCATTGGCAGTGATTTTCAGCAGCGCCGCTTGGGTCAAGAAGGGGCCCCGCGGCGAATCAGCCGGCAACGGCACTCGTCGCATGTCGCAGCCGCTCACGCCCGCAATGCCATAGTGCCGAGCTAGTTTTTCGTTCAGTATGGCGAAATCGGACTGCACGAGATATTTGGCGTTCAAATTGGCCTGCAGCATTTCGCGGAAATACGCCCGCGTCTCAGCAACCATCGAATCTTGCAGATAGACGCTGAATTCCGGGTAGAGTTTTCGATCTGGATCGGTGGCCGCAATCAGACGCAGTTTGAGCCACTGGCCAATAAAGTCGTCGCGAAAGCGCTGCGCGCGAGGATCGTTCAGCAGTCGTTCCACTTCCTCCTTCAGAACCTGAGGCTGCGGTAGCGTCCCGTTGGCGGCGAGTTCCCGGAGTCGGTCGTCGGGCGGTGAATTCCAAAGAAAATAAGCGAGTCGATTCGCCAAGCCAAACGGATCGATGCGAGCATGAGCGGGAACTGTCGGCGGTGACGACTCGGCCGCGTCCAGGTGATACAGGAATTGCGGCGAACAGAGTGCGGCGCGATAGGCCCAGCGCATCGCCACTTCAAAACAGTCGCCCGCTTCCAGGCGTCGCGCAACCAGCATCATATAGTCACGCCGCAGCTCCTCAGCCACCGGTCGCCGAAAGGCGCGGGGAAGAAAATCGGCTAAAAGACGGTCCGCATCGACAAGCGGCTGAGTGCTCTTAACCGTCCACAGTCCGGTGACCGGGTCAGCCGTATTCTTGCCCATGAACATTTTTTGTCGCGGCACTTCATGCACCGGAGGTCGCACGCCCGGATTCTCCTCCGCCTTAAACTCGACCAGCGGCAGGTCACCGAACAAGCGGCGATGGCTGAGGGGCGGCCAGTGATCAAAGATCGGGCCATCCACCTCCAAGTAATCACAGACGATGCCGGGGCCCGTGAACTCCATCGCGCGACGTTTTTTAAAGTAATTCGCGGCCGGCGCCAGCGACGCGGTGTTGAAGCCGATCGTATCGTTCTGATTCAGCCAGGCCGTCAGTTCGTGAACTCGCTCCTGTTCGGGCGGAGCGTCCAGGTGAGTGAGCAGCGTGCTGGGGTGGCCACCACCGCGTCCGTCGCCGGTGAGGGTGACGATCGACAAACGAGCCGCTTCGATGCCGCGCCCCGGCAAGACTTTTCCCTGATCCCACTGAAAGCTCCAGAGCGATGTTCGCAGCCGATAGCGAGCCGGATAAATCGCTACGAACTCGTTGAAGTACGGATGAAACGATTCGTCCTCATGACGAAACAGGCCGACACTGGCGCCGTCGTGAAACGACCCCATCCGTTCGTGAGCCCCTTGATCCAGATGGCTGTGCTCCGCGGCGGCTGGAAAATCTGGATCGACTTGTTTGTTCTTCAGCAGCACACCATCGCCATTCATCAAGACATGAGCGACAAAGCCATGTGGATTGGCGAGCGAAATGCGCTGCGTTTTCCGTGCGGGTGGCTGCGGCTGTACGGCGATAGCGAGCGAGAGCGTGCGGTCGGCTGCCTCCAGATACTTCGCCAGATTCACGTGGGACAAGTCGAGTGCGTCGCTGTTCTTGTCGAAGCCATGAGCCGTTCCATCCGGTGGCAACTCATTCTGTAGCACGATTCCCGGCAGGTCGAATAAATCCCGCATCGTATGTTCGTACTCGGCACGTGTTAGGCGTCGCAGACCAGTTCGCGGCTGACCACCCAATCGCTGCTGCTCGACGCGGCGCAGCGAATCAGCCAGCCAGCGGGAAAAGGCTTGCTTCTCGGCGGCAGAAAGCGGCGGCTCGCCGGGAGGCGGCATCTCACCCGACGTAACGCGATCGTAGACTTTCACCCAGCGGCTGAACGTCTCAGTCCAACTGGCATCATGGGTGGCTGCGGCGGGGCGTTTCGCGCCATCGGGCATCGGCCCCACGGCAGCGGCTGGAATGGTCGTGACCAGTTCGTCGCCTGCGAGCGCACCGGGCAAGAGTGTCAGGTCGAAGCCGCCTTGCCGCGATTCGCGATCATGACAAGAAAGACAATGCTTTCGAAAAAAATCAGACTGTTCAGCCGCCGCCGCGCTTCGCCGATCCACAAACGGCAACACGAGTAGCAGCAGTAAGACCGAGAGAATGCTTGGCGAACGGAAGCTGCGCGCACATGTCGGATGGCGGCGGAGCGAGCCAGACTTGCCAGTGTCAGGAGCGGCGAAACGAACGGCACGACAGGCGGCACGACGAACGGCAACCATTACACTAAAAAAACGCGCGATCACGACGTCGGTTCCAATCCACGAAAGGTGCCCTTGCCGCTCGAAAACTCGTTCGTCTCGATTCCCAATCGCTGAGCCATCGAGACGAAGAGGTTGGTGAGTGGATAGTTGTTCTGCTGATCGAATGCCAGATGTTGACCGTGACGAAAACCGCCGCCAGCCAGCAGCACGGGGAGATTGACGTTGGAATGCGAATTCGCGCTGCCCATGCAGGTGCCGTACAGAATCATGGTGCGGTCGAGTAGCGACTGGCCCTCTTCGCGCGCCTCGGCCAGCGCGGTGAAGAAGGCACCGAGTGCCGCGAATTGGGCCTCTTCATGGCCTCGTAGTTCAGCCAGAACTTCCGGTCGGTTCCCGTGGTGAGTGATATTGTGAATCACCGTGGTGTCGATGAAGAGCGACATGATGCGAGTGGAATCGGTTTCTAAAGCCAACCGCATCACGTCATAGAACAACCGCGAACGCTGCACGAACGCTTTGGGATCATCGATGTCCTCGGGGGCTTTAGCGGTGACAACCGGTTTCGGCCGATATTCCCACGATTCACTCGCCGCCAGCCGCTGTTCCAAATCACGGACCGAAGAAAAGTATTGATCCAGTCGGCGTCGATCATCGGTCGGCAGCGAGCGGCTCAGGCGGCGCGACTGGTCACCGACAAAGTCAAGCAGGCTGCGTCCCTGCTGCAGCGCCGCGACATTTGCCGCCACCTCCTCGGGCTTGCCTTGCAGGAACAGTTTTTGAAAGAGTTTGCGGGGACTTTTTTCGGAGGGAATGGGCGCTCCGCTGCGCGTGTAGCTGAGGGTTGCGCCTTCGTTACTATTGGCCAGCACCAGTGATGGATAACGAGTGCGATTGCCAATCAATTCAGCGACGTATTGGTCGAACGACACGCCATTGCGAAACCCGCCCCGTTCGGGATGGGGAGTGCCGGTGAGGAAACATTTTTCTGCTGAGTGTGCACCGGTCACGCCCGGGTGACTGGTGCCGGACATGACGGTGAATTGATCGCGATGCGGCGCGAGCTTTTCGAGGTAGGGGGTGAGTGCATAATCACGGCCAGCTTGTTCGGGAAAGAAATACTGAGGAAGAATCCCCATGTTGGTTTCGATGCAGACGACTCGGCGCGGAATCGCTTGCGGAGATTCATCGGCACGTGTCGTCCGCATCGCATCAAGTAAAGGCAGCGCCAGCATCACGCCAGCTCCGCGCAGCAGCGAGCGGCGATCCAGCGGTGCCCGCGCGACCGAGTGCCGGTAATCTCGACCGGCGGAGGCCTCCGGAGCCCGCGTTGGCAAGGACTGCGAACTCAAGTCTTTGCGGCTGATCATCAGACGATCTCCACGTCACGTTTTTACTGGATGACGGACGGAATGATGGATGAAATGAAGGAAGGAATAACGGACGGAATTACGGAAGGATGGACTGAAGGAATACGACGAGTTTGTCGCGTGACCGGTAGGAACCAGAACCGAGATCTCAAAACCGTACCCGATCCCCGGTGGAATTCCAAGCGATAGAACGCAGGAACAGCGAGGGGAGGGCACTGTACCGGTCGGGGCAGGGCGTTGATGTCGGTAACAAACGTTCCGCTAGACGACTTGGAAAGTCGTGCGACACGACTGCTCCCGACCCGATGCGACACGACTGCTCCCGACCCGATGCGACACGACTGCTCCCGACCCGATGCGACACGACTGCTCCCGACCCGATGCGACACGACTGCTCCCGACCCGACCTTGTGTCGGGCGAAGCGGTGACTTCCTTGGTTACCCGCTAATTTATTTTATTGGCGATCGGCTGGTAACCGAGGAAGTCGTTGCCCCGGACTGGCACAGGGCCAGTCGAGGGCCGCTCATGCCCGATGCGACACGACTGCTCCCGACCCGATGCGACACGACTGCTCCCGACCCGATGCGACACGTCAGCTCCCGACCCGATGCGACACGACTGCTCCCGACCCGACCTTGTGTCGGGCGAAGCGGTGACTTCCTTGGTTACCCGCCAATTTATTTTATTGGCGATCGGCTGGTAACCGAGGAAGTCGTCGCCCCGACTGGCACAGGGCCAGTCGAGGGCCGCTCATACCCGATGCGACACGACTGCTCCCGACCCGATGCGACACGTCAGCTCCCGACCCGATGCGACACGACTGCTCCCGACCCGATGCCACACGACTGCTCCCGCCCCGACCTTGTGTCGGGCGAAGCGGTGACTTCCTTGGTTACCCGCCAATTTATTTTATTGGCGATCGGCTGGTAACCGAGGAAGTCGTTGCCCCGACTGGCACAGGGCCAGTCGAGGGCCGCTCATGCCCGATGCGACACGACTGCTCCCGACCCGATGCGACATGACTGCTCCCGACCCGATGCGACACGTCAGCTCCCGACCCGACCTTGTGTCGGGCGAAGCGGTGACTTCCTTGGTTACCCGCCAATTCTGTTCGCGATTGCGTGCATTTCCAGGCTGGCCTGTGGCGGCTGAGCGGATTATTTTTTCGGCGCTGCTTTAATTTTGGCGATTGCTTCTTGAGCGGCTGCGGCGAGCTCTTTGTCATCGACTTGGGACAGTCGCGAGAGTTCGGGGAGTGAATCACGAGCGGCGGGGCCGATGGCGGCCAGGGCGTCGATTGCTGAAAAGCGAACTTCTTCATCTTCAGCTTTGAGTAGGGGGATAATCCGCGCGACTGCCGGTGCGGCTGCTGTTCCCAATACCTCGATCGCTTCGGCCGCTTCCCAGGGGCATTCGGTTTCGCCGAGTTCGGCGACGAGTGTGTCGAGTACGTCGGTGGTTTGCTGGGTGATGCGCCAGAGGGCGAGTGCAGCGGCGATGCGAGTGGTTGAAGCTTGATTCTTGAGCGTCAACCGTAATTCGGGCACGGCGGCTGTGGCTTTCTGTCCCATTCTGCCGAGTGCCCAGGCGGCATCGCAGCGGACTTGCGCGACCGGATCGCGCAGTGTTTGGATAAGTGGTTCGATGGCGGCCGGTGCGGAGACTTCGGCGAGTTGGCCGAGAGCTAAAGCGGCGTGACGGCGGACTGAGGCGGAGGCGTTCTTGCGTGGCAACAGGGCGATCAAATCGGGGACAGCATCCTGGGCTTCATTGCCGATGGCCCCGAGGGCGCGACAGGACCAGTACTGCGTGTGGATGTCTTGATGGGTGAGTGATTTGCGGAGCACGGGCACGGCAGCTCGAGCTTCCGGTCCGATGGACTTGAGAATCGCGACTGCGGCGGTGCGATAGTCCTCGTTATCTTTTTCGATGAGGGCGATGAGGGCGGGGACGGCAGGAGCCGCTTTGGCTCCCAAGCGTTCCAGTTCGCGCAGCGCTGTCACGCGAGCCGGCTGTGGCCCTTGTTCGAGATCCCGCACGTAATCGGCAGGCAAACGCGCTGCGGCGGGCGCGGTATTGGGCGCGGTATTGGGCTGAGCTGAGACGTGGGCTGCCACGAGCGTCCAGAAGCCGCTGAGCAGGAAAGCGGCCGCAATCGGAACTCGTTTTCTAACCATGGACGATGATCCTTGCGAGAGAAGAAAGCGGCGCGATCGCGCGTGCGGTCATGGATGCGATGTCACTCGTCAGCCAGCGGAGTGTGAACGACCGGACGAGGGGCGCGCCACATCAGCCAAGCAGTCGGAACCAGCACTAAGATAATGCCGAGCATTGTGGTCCCGCCATACGCGCGGCGCAAAAAGATCCATTCAATCAGCATCCCAAATCCCACTTGCGAAAGACTCACCACCGACACTCGCCCAGGCGAACCAGCGGCGAACGCTTTGGTTAAAAAAATCTGTCCGACCGTCGCGGTCAGGCCGACTCCAAGGAGCATCAGGAGCTGGGAGAGTCCCAGGGGTTCGAAGGTTTCTCGACGCGGAAAGATGAACCAAGTGGCCAGCGCAAAGATGAGCGAAACTGCGGAAAAATGTGTGACAACGGCCCGCGGGTCGATCCCTTGAAGCTTATGGAGTCCAATCATGGCAATGGCGCTAAAAAAGGAGCTGGCCAGTGCGATCAGCCAGACGTGATTGCCGTGACTTAAATCCAAGTGATGCATGAGCAGCACGCCGCTGATGCCACACGTGGCAGCGGGCCAGACATCGCGTGGCGGTCGAGTTCCCAGGAGGGGCCACGACAGCAGTGCCACCCAGATCGGAAACATGTTCGTCAGGGCGATCACCTCCGTGGTGGGTAAGCGGGTCAGCGAGTAGAAGCCGCAGACGAGCGACATGCTTCCCGCCAAGCTTCGCATCCAGAGTGTGACGGGGCGGAAATAGACCAGTGGCACGCCGGAGGCGACCGCCAGTCCCGCCGCAAACACCATCGCCAAAAACGTGCGGACGATGGCAATCAGTTGCCAGTCGCAGGTGGCTCCCAGCACGGTCACCAAGGTGCTCATCGCGGCAAACGACAGAGCTCCACAGAGCATCCAGAGGTAGGGGCGGAGCGAGTCGTGGGTCATGGCTGTGCAGCGGCTGCCAGAGCTTTCTGCAAAGGCCCAAAGGATTCTCGTGCCGCTCGTCGCGCGTCATAGTCGGGACGACCATGCAGCTGGCTGCTGACTTCGACCACGACATCACCGCGATAACCACTGGCGATCACGGCGCGAAAGTATTCGTGGTAGTCGATCGAGCCTGCGCCGGGCAGTAAAAACTGAAACTTGCCCGCATCGCCAGCGGCATCTTTCACATGAATGAAAGACGTGACCGAGGCGAGCGTTTTCCAGCAGTCGGCGAACTTCCAGTTGCGTAGCTGGTAGTGGCTATAGTCGAACGTGGCTCGTATCCAACGACTCTGCACCTGTTCGATTAACCACGCGGCATCTTCGGGCCGATGCAAGGCGCCGGTGACATGCGGCTTGATCGCCAGGACGACCTGCTGGCGTCCAGCCACTTCGGCCCAGGCACCGAGTTCATCCACCATTCGCTGTCGGTCCTGAGCCCAATCGGCAGGTTTGCCGCCCAAGATCGTTTCGATGACGGGGGCCGGTGCGGCCGGCGTCGAGTGCTGATTGGACCATGCGAGTGCCAGATCGGCAGCGTAGGCTAGTCGCTGCAGGTTGGCTTGCTGCTGTTCACGTGCCAGCCGAAGCCTGTCGGCGGGAGAGGAGTTAGCGGGCAGGTTCGGCAGCAACGAGAGGTTTTCCATCAGCGCGCTGAGACGCAGGCCGTGACGCTCCAGTCCCTGCTTAAATTCACGCTGCTCGGCGGCGGTCCAGCGCCGACTGTCCCAGGGCCAATCGGCCATTACCGGTAGTTCCACACAGCGGTAACCAATGGCGGCCAGCTCTCGCAGGGCATCCGCCCAGGCCCATGTTTTCATGCCATAGAGGCTGAAACCTAGCTGCGGTAGCGGCTGACTGGTCACGGCTGGCGGTTCGGCTGCCGCCAATAAACCGCTCGAAAACTCCGCCCTTGGCGGGGAGCGGCCACCGGGACTTATCTGCCAAGCGGTATTGGCGGCCAGGTAGCAAGCGGCACCGGCTGGGATCGCTTGCTGTAAAAAACGTCGACGCTGATCACGCTGCGCGGACACGGCTGACTTTCGCTGGTCGGAGTTCGTTAGCGCCGCGAAGACTTGGATTTTGATTCGGACTTCGCCGGCGTACCGCCGCTCAGCAGACGCATGCCAAGAGCGACGAGCCCCATGATAGCGAAAATCGATTTCAGATGTTCAAACATCTTGGCATCGAGGAACAGGCCACGGGGAGCGGCGGTGGAACGATCCTGCGAATTGCTGCTGGCAGCGGCATGATCTGCTTGATGAGCCGCCATCGCACGCGGCACTTCGTCATACGCGGTAGCGGGGCGCCCGCTCAGTGCCGCTAGCTCGCCGGTCGCGCCGCTTTCGGAACCGGTGCGGAACTCCCGTGCGGCCTCATCCTCATCTCGCGTCGCCAATCGCGGTGGCGACGAGGAATTGGTGCCGATCGCGAGTGGGTCAGCGGCCACGGGCAGGCGATCTTGATCGGTGGTGAGTGGCGGGACGGGAACGAGTGGTCCCAGGGAATCGGTGGCGGGGAAATTTGAATTGCCGGAGGAACGATTGTCCGCACCACTTGCTACCAGCGAAGCGGCCGGGGCGGGTGCGGGACTGGGTACAGGTCCGGCCGCAACGGGACTACCGCTGCCGGGATAAGGAATGGCCGTCGCCACCGAACCCGGTAGAGCCGAACCCGGTGGAACTGAACCCGGCAGAGCCGGGTTGGGGGTAAGGGAGCCGGTCGTGGGCGCGGCAGTTCCGGGGCCGGCGGCTGGATTGCGGGCGAGGGCCGCGTTGCCGGCGGTTCCGGGCTGACTGTTAGCGGGGATGACGTTCGTGAGAAACCAGCGCACTCGGCCGGCGTGGCTTCCGGTGGTGCTACCGCGGGACGCGCCGAACAGGACTCCCGCCAGCTCACCGCGTTCATTCAAGATTGGACCGCCGGAATCGCCCTGACGAGCTTCGACGGAGATTTCCAGCATGTCGGGTGGAAACCGTACGCCCGGGGAGACGAACTGGCTGCAGCGACCGGTGGCGGCTCGATAGTTCCCCGAGCCGTAGCCGGCAATGGTGAGAACTTCACCCAGGCGTGGCGTGTAGGGGGCCAGCGGAACGGGGGTCAGGCCTTGGGGGCGCCAGATGATGAGGGCCGCAAGGTCCCAGTCCGCATCTACTTTTCGAACACGTGCCAGCGACTGAAAGCCGCCGGGAAAAACGACGGTGATTTTTCCTTTGACATCACGCACGACGTGCCAGTTGGTGAGCACGAGGCCATAGTCGTCGCGGAGGTCGACCAGGGTGCCGCTGCCGAGTGACTGCGAGCCGTCGCCTTCTTCCACAATGATGCGGCAGACGGATGGGTGCGGCAGGTTACTCGTGGCCAGGGGAGGGGCGGCGGCGGGAGCTCCAGAACCGCCAAAGATTCCCGACAAGACATTATTCTGATTACCGAATGGACCGGCCCAGGCGGGAATGCTGGGGCAGAGGGGCAGCAGCGTGCTGGCCAGGAGCAGCAGGGTAACGAGCGACTTGCGGGGAACCTGCGTCTGGGAACAGGGGCAGACCTCGGTGCGGGCCGTAGCGGGAAACGCCCGTGCGCCAGCCGCCGCCGCGGTTAGTCGTTCATCCGAGATAGTTGGTAAAGCGACCACGACAGGAACCGTTTGCCAGGGATTCGCCAAAAATTCGACGCGAATCTATCCTAGCTCGCATTTTACGAGTTGCAGTCCGGCGCGATTTGTTTTCGTACGGGCTCATTTCGTACGGACGCGCTGCGCACCGACTCGTTTCGCACGATGAGTTCCAGGAGTTTGCGTCGCAGCAGGTCTAAGTCGTCGAGTGGGCCGTCCGCACGAGTCGGAGCGGCTGGGGAAAGGGCTGCGGGATCGGGCTGAGTGCTGGTTGTCGCCATAGCAATGCTAGAGGATCGACCGGCGGGGTGGCGAAGTTGAGCCGGGCGGGGGCGGCTTAGCGCAACCGGTAGGGTCGGAGCATATTCCCAATTAAAAGGGCGGGATTCGCCATCCATGCTCGACAATTGATTCGTAATCTTTAGAATAACCCCGTCTGTCGCACTGGGCGACGGGCGTGGCATCCAAAGTCATTCATGAGGGAGAGTAATGATGAAGCGAGTGCTCGCGTTGGTAGCGGTGTTGCTGGCAACTGCCGGTGTAGCCTGGGCGGCGGACGTGAAGTCGGGTTTGGCCGTGGGTGAGTTCGTTGGCGCGTTTGACGTCAAGGATTGCTCGGGTCCTAGCGAAGGCAAGACTCTGTGCTATCGCTGCCAGTATGGCAACAATCCCGTGGTCGCTGTTTTCACTCGACGTCTGGGCGATGATGTCGCCAGCTTGGTGAAGCAGATCGATGACACGGTTGGTCAAAACAAGGGCAAGTCGATGAAGGCCTTCGTGGTCTATCTGTCGGACGAGCCAGATGCTGCCGAGCCGAAGCTCAAGGCCATGGCCAAGACGCAGAAGTTGTCCAACACGCCACTCACCGTCTTCCAGACGAGTGAAGGTCCTGATGGCTACAAGATTTCGCGTGACGCGGACGTCACCGTGATGGTGTGGAACAAGGGCAAGGTCCAGGCCAACCATGCGTTTGGCAAGGACAAGCTGGCTGAGAAGGATGTAAAGGCCGTCGTGGCCGCTGCGGGCAACGTGGTGAAGTAGTTGCTGGGAGGGGTGGCGGGGTCACTCGCTACCTTACCTGTTCAGATCGTAATCGGCGAAAGGCACGAGTGGTTTAACCCTCGTGCCTTTTGTCGTAATTTCGAACCTCGCGTCGGACCTCAATCTCCCGATGCGCGCACTCGCCCACCCTCTGGTGAAAATTTTGGCGGCTTTCCGATAACTGGATTTTTCCGCAGACTCAACGTAGGATCGGCAGAGGACTTTAACGGCGCAAAGCGAGGACAGCGGCGGTACGTCGAGTCTTTTGACAAGATCCTTTCAGACTGAACCGACCGGTGGGGAAGAGCAGCATGCGTTTTTTATCGCGAGCCCGACGAGTACAACAGGAGCAGCGCCGACGTCAATTGTCCTGCGAATTTCTCGAACAGCGTCAAGTGATGGCGGCGACCCTCACCGCCTCCCTGGTCGGCACGGAGTTGCGGATTGAGGGGACGCCCCGAAACGATGACATCTTGGTAAGTCAATCTCGAGGGTTTTACACGATTCGTGGGTTGAGCCAGCGATTTGCGGTCGGAACGGTTTCGTCCATCACGGTGCTGGGGCTGGAGGGCAATGATCGTCTGACTGCTCCCTCAAGGCTCGCCGCAGGCACCAATTTAACCGTGACGCTCGATGGTGGCCCTGGCCGCGACACACTGACTGGCTCGCCTGCGGCCGATTTGCTGCGCGGCGGTGAAGGCAACGATTCACTGACTGGTGGCGATGGCAACGATCAGCTGTTTGGCGATGCGGGCACCGATCGATTAATTGGTGGCAACGGCAATGACGTGCTGGATGGTGGTGCTGACGCGGACTCGTTGTCTGGCGATGCAGGTGATGATCTGTTGCTGGGTGGCGGTGGCGACGATGCGATCAGTGGTGGAAGCGGGAATGATCGCTATCAGTTCAACGCCGATGAGTCGCTGGGCACCGATACTCTCACCGAATCCCCCGGCGGAATTGAAGTTCTGGATTTTTCCCCCACGCAGTCTCAGCCGGTCCGGATAAATTTAGGCTCTGCCACGACGCAAGTCATCAACTCCAATCTGGCGCTCAATTTGCGCTCGGGCAGCGACTATGAGCAGGTCGTCGGAGGAGGTGGCAACGATGTGCTGACCGGGAACGCCGGTGCCAATCGCTTGGATGGTGCCGCGGGTAATGACATCCTGCTGGGGCTTGATGGTGCCGACGAACTGATCGGCGGATCGGGGAACGACACCTATCTGTTTGATGCTGATTCGCCGCTGGGGACTGATATCCTCCAGGATGTGGATGGAATCGACACGCTGGATTTTTCTGCGACGACGACCAAATCGATCAACATCAATACAGGATTCTTCTCAGCGCAGGCACTCAACGCCAATATCACCGTGCTGCTTACGAACAATCAGAATTTTGAAAACGTCATCGGCACACCCCTCAACGATCTGTTCATTAGTGGTCCCGCGAACAATACGTTTCAGGGTGGAGCAGGAAGCGATGTTTATCGATTTGACGCCGATGGCCCGCTCGGCGCCGACATGATCCTGGATTCGGACGGTGCGAATGATTTCGTCGACTTCTCGCCCACCACGACCGTCGGACTGACGCTCGACTTTTCGCTCACCACCGCACAGCTCGTCACCAGTAATCTGACGCTGACGATCGGCGCCGGTACGATTTTAGAAGATCTTCTAGGCGGATCTCTCAACGATCAACTGACCGGCAACGCTGCTAATAACTCGATCGGTGGCGGCAGTGGTGACGACACGCTGGCCGGCTTAAGCGGCAATGACTCGCTCTTCGGCGGTCTGGGAGATGACACCTATCTCTTCGACACCGATAACCCACTCGGTGCTGACACGATTAACGAGGCCAGCAATAGCGGACTGGATACCGTTGATTTTTCGGCCACCGAGAATCAGGTCATCGCCTTCAATTTCGGTCAGGCCACGGCGCAGACAATCAACGCGAATTTGTCGTTAACTTTTTCGGCAGCCACGGTGATCGAACGCGTCGTGGGAGGATCACTGGACGATACTCTGATCGGAAATAACCTGGCGAATCATCTGGTGGGCGGTCCTGGTGCGGATCTGCTGCAGGGATTAGCGGGCAATGATCTGCTGGAAGGTGGAGCTGGGGATGACACCTATCTCTTCGACGCCGATTCGGCCCTGGGGACGGTGACGATTTTTGACGTCAGCGGCGTCGATACGCTGGATTTATCGGCAACGACCACATTATCGGTGAGTGTCGATTTAGCGTCGCTCGATGATCAGACGGTGAATCGCAATTTGCGCCTCTCACTACCCGGCCAGGATGATTTGGAAAACGTTATTGGCACTCCGCTGAACGACGTGCTGTTGGGCAATCGACGTGACAATCTGCTTCGTGGTGGAGCGGGCAGTGATACCTATGGCTTTATCACCAACACATTTCAGGGCACCGACACGATTGATGATTCGTCGGGCACTGCCGACTCGCTGAATTATGCCCCTACCAACACGCAGACGGTCACAATTGACTTGGGGCTTGCGACGGCACAAGTCGTCAACACCAATCATCGTTTGATCCTCGGCTCCAGCACCGCGATAGAGAATGTCGTGGGCGGTGAACTGGGCGACACGCTGATCGGAAACTCCCTGAACAATACGCTCAGCGGCGGTCCAGGCGCGGATTCCCTGATCGGCCTCACGGGCAACGACACGCTCATCGGTGGCGACGGCAACGACCGCTATTTTTTCAACACGGATACGCCGCTTGGGGCAGATCGAGTCGACGATACTCAAGGCGGCTCCGATACGCTCGACTTCTCCGCCACGACCACGTTACCGATTGTGGTGAATCTGGGCCTCACCACGGCTCAAGTCGTGAACAGCAATCTGACGCTCACGCTGGCTTCGGCCACGGGCACCGAAAATATTTTGGGCACCGCTTTAAATGACCAGCTCATCGGCAACGCATCCGCCAATTCCTTGCAGGGTAGCGGCGGTAATGACCAGCTCCAAGGACTCGGCGGAAATGACAGCCTGAATGGCGGTCTGGGCGATGACATCTATTTTTTCAATACCAATTCGTCACTCGGCACCGACACCCTGACCGATGCCGGCGGTACCGATCTGCTTGATTTCTCCTCGTCTACCACGATGGGAGTCGCGGTTAATCTCTCGGCCACGAGCAATCAGACCGTCAACAGTAATCTGATTTTGAACCTGGGAACGACGGCGGTCTTTGAGAACGTCCATGGCACGTCCCTCAATGATACGCTGACCTCCAACCGACTCAGCAATTACTTGCGGGGTGGCTTGGGGGATGATACGTACCGATTTGATGTGGACACGTACCAGGATGTCGACTTCATCCAGGAATCGGGTACCGGCAACGACACCATCGACTTCTCGCTCACCACCACAGTCGGAGTGACGTTCTCGCTGTCGCAGGATGGCTTGCAAGTGGTGAATGCGAATTTGACCGTCGACCTGGTTGATTCCTCGAATTTTGAAAATCTCATCGGCGGCTCCCTCGCTGATTCGCTCACCGGTAACGCGCGTAAAAATGTCCTGACCGGCAATGGAGGCGATGATCTGCTGGTCGGGTTGGCCGGCGACGACTCGCTCATCGGCGGCCTTGGGAATGATCGCTATCTGTTCAACACCGATACCAACCTGGACACCGATTCGATCAGTGACACGTCAGGGACCGGCGATACGCTCGATTTTTCGACCGGGACACTCTTGCCCATTGCAGTCAATCTTTCCCAAACAACAGCCCAGGTGATCAACAGCAACTTGAGTTTGATCCTCACGGCGAATGATCAGTTAGAAAATGTAGTGGGTAGTCCGCTGAATGACACCATCTTGGGGAATACGAACGCGAACAACTTAAGTGGCGGTGCTGGTAACGACTCGCTGTCCGGTCTCGGTGGCAGTGATACGCTCAATGGCGGCGAAGGAGATGATACGTACCGCTTCGGCACCAATACCGCACTTGGCAGTGAGACGATCAATGATTCCGCCGGAATGGACACACTCGATTTTTCGGACAGCACGCTGCTCGGGGTTGCTGTCAATCTGAGCCAAACGACGGCGCAAACGGTGAATGCCAATTTGGGGCTCACGTTGACCGCCTCCAGTCTGATCGAAAACGTGATTGGCACGAACAACAACGATACGCTCGTCGGTAACCAAGCCGATAATGTGTTAATGGGCGGGCTGGGCAATGATACCTATCGCTTCAACGTGGGAAGCGCCCAGGGTCGTGACCGACTGGTCGAAGCGGGCTCCGGCAACGATACGCTCGACTTCTCGCTGACCACCAGCGTGCCGGTGACCTTCAGTTTGTTGTCCAGCGGCATCCAGGTGATTAATGCGAATCTCACCATCGATCTGGGGACGGATCTTAGTTTTGAAAACCTGACCGGTGGTTCTTTAAATGATAACTTGACGGGCAATGACGCGGCCAATGTGATCAATGGTGGCGCGGGTGACGATGTGATCACGGGACTGGGCGGCGACGATCAGTTGATTGGCGGTACGGGAAATGATCGCTTTGTGTTTGATACCGATACCGACTTAGGTACGGACTCAGTCACGGAGACCGCCAGCGGTGGTACCGACACACTTGATTTTTCCAGCACGCTGCTGCTACCCGTAACGATGGATCTCAGTCAAGCCGCGCCCCAAACGGTGAATGCGAATCTCCAGCTTACTCTCGGGGCCGGCAACGTCCTGGAAAACATTCTTGGCACGCCACTCAATGATCTACTGACCGGAAATGGGAATGCGAATTCGCTAAGTGGCTTGGAGGGGGATGATACGCTGATCGGTCTCGCCGGAAATGACACGCTCAATGGCGGCGCCGGAGATGATCTCTACATTTTCAATACCGACACGGCGCTGGGATCCGACACGCTGACTGATTCGGCAGGCACCGATCTACTCGATTTCTCCCGTTCCACAACGCTCGGTGTGAGTCTCAATTTGGCTACGACGGTCGCCCAGGTTGTCAACAGCAATCTGTCGCTCAACCTCGGTACGAATGTGTCCTTTGAAAATGTTTACGGCACGTCACTCAACGACACGTTTACCTCCAATCGCCTCAACAATCTGCTGCGCGGTGGAGCGGGCAACGATACGTATCGATTCGACGTCGACACGCTCCAAGGCACCGATCAACTGGATGAAGCTGCTGGTGGCAACGACACCATTGATTTTTCGCTCACCACGACCGTGGCAATTACCTTCAGTCTCGCCAGCGATGGTTCCCAAGTGGTGCATTCCAACCTGACGATTAACGTCGGACTGGGAAGCGATTTTGAGAATCTCACGGGTGGCTCGCTGGCCGACCTGCTCACAGGCAATACCAACGACAATCAGCTCACCGGCGGGAGCGGCGATGATCAACTCGTCGGCCTGCAAGGTCAGGATCTGCTGATCGGGTCGAGCGGCAATGACACGCTCAATGGTGGTGACGGCGATGACACGTACCTGTTCAACACCGATTCGGCCTTAGGAACCGATACCCTCGTTGATAATTCCGGCCAGGATTGGCTTGATTTTTCCCGCTCATCGACCACCGGCGTCTCGGTCGATCTGGGAAGCACCAGCCTGCAGACCGTGAACGCGCAGCTCAAGCTCATCTTGGGCTCTGCCACGCCGATCGAACATATCGTTGGCACTCCGTTGGCCGATACCTTGCAAGGTAACTCGCTGGATAATGTTCTACTGGGTGGAGCTGGAAACGATGTCCTGGCGGGAGGAGCCGGGCGCGACATTCTCGTCGGTGGCTCCGGCTCCGATCAGCTCTCGGGCGACTCTGCCGACGATATCCTCATCGGCGGATTGCAAACCTATCAGGATGAAGCGGCAGGGACAGTCAGTCGAGCGTCCTATCAGTCGCTCATCGCCGAATGGCAACGCACGGACTTGGTCTTCGCGGCGCGCATCGGCAACCTGCGAGTGGTTTCGGTGAGTGCGGGCGGAACTGGAGCTGCCGATAACTCGCTGCCCCCAGGGCTCAATGGCACCGCCCTCCTGGACACCACGACCTGCTTAGATGATGCCGCAGTCGATACGCTGCTCGGGGGCGACGAACTGGATTGGTTCTGGCGGTTCGGAGAGGACCTGGTCAGCGATCTGGATGAGGCGAACGAACAGCTGAATTGAATTCAAGAGTCAGGTTCATCCCGGATTTCTGTGGGTCGCTGTCCCGGTTGCCGGAGTGAATCCGTGGTGCGATGGCATTCGTTAGCCAGGTGCGCAAGCTCCTGAGACTTGTAGCTCCTGAGACTTGTAGCTCCTGAGACTTGTAGCTCCTGAGACTTGTAGTTCCTGAGACTTGTAGTTCCTGAGACTCTGAGACTTCGGGCACCACGAATCATTCTCAGCTTAAAAGCCCGAGCGGCAGAACCGCGGTATGGGCGCCGCGCTGCGAACACCTGGACTCTTCGGGGCGAAGGGAGCACTCAGCTTTACGAATCGTGCTTTTTGATTTCGGTGGACCGGACCTCTACCCACGTAAATCCCGGCTGGCCCAAAAATAGCTGGGGAAGCTGGAAACTCTGATTTGGGGGATTATGGTGATGAAGAACGCACCTTGATGGCTCTCCGGAGTAACCAGCTTATGCCCATTTCCGCAGCTCAGCTTAGCACGCGTCTGGAAGAGTTAGCCGCTCATCGCGATGAATACCTGAAGCTAAAATCGCCTCCAGCGCAGTTTGGCGTTTGGAGCAGCCGTCTCGATGGATTGATCGGCCGTGCTCCGAAGGACGCCGGCGGTAAGCAGGAGGCCACGAACTTCGACGGCTTGCCAGCCGATCAGGTCGACTCGCTGCAGAGTGAACTGGAAAGCCTGGATTACGACCTGCAGCAGTTAAGGGGCCGAGAAATCTCGCCTCTCCAGCGCTGGGCGCTACTCATCTACGGTGCCGTGCTGACCATCCTGATGCTGAGCGGGATTGGACTGCTGTGGGAACGACCCATGCGAATGACGCCCCCCATCGCGGCACGAGTCACAACGTCAACACCAACACCAGCATCAACACCAACAACACCAGCCAATTCCCAAGCTTCGCCACCAACTCAGAAAGAGAATCAAACACAACCATCATCCAACTCGCCATCACGGGCGATCTACCTGATGGTGCTGATGTTTGGTTGTTTGGGTGGCAGCTTGCGACTGCTGAGTTCGGTGGTGATGTACATTGCCAAGAATCGGCTGGTGAAATCGTGGATCCCCTACTACGTCATCATGCCGCTCGAGGGCACAGTGATGGGGCTGCTCATGTTCTTCTTGAGCTCAGGTGGCTGGCTCAAGGGGAACGAGGTCGCGACAGCGGGCAGCGACTTGAACGGACTCTGGCTGCTCGCCGCGCTCGGCGGCCTCTTCGCCAAGAACGTGTCGCGAAAACTGGGCGAGGTAGCGGATGTGATGCTGGGCAAGCCCAGTGAGGAGGATGCGTTACGAGGCAAGCCGAGCGGAAGTTGAGTCTCCTTCCGCTCGCTCGTTCCCCGCGGATTTACTCGGCCCGGAAGACGGTAATCACCGGACTCGTGCCCACCACATAGCGAATGTGGCGGCTTCGCGTTTCGTCGCCGGTGCCCTGAAAATGCAACTCGGCGGTGATGTGCAGATTCGTACCATCACTCGACTCCTGCACCAGCGAGTAGCGGAGCAGTTTGGTTCCTTCGTCCCAGGCGGGGTCTCGACCAATGATCGCTGGCTTCTGCGTGCTCAACGACTTCGCTTCCCCGCCATCCACCCAGCATTGCAGGAATTTGTTGAGCGACTCGCGGGCTTGATCTTTGTCCAGCGCCAGTGAGCGAGCACCTTGATCGCAGCCCGTCAGCAGCAGAACATAACTGAACATCATGAGTCCCACAATTCGCAACCAATTCCGCCTCCATCCAAAATCCTGATCCCTCATTCCAAGCACCGTTATACCTTTCACGGAAAACCTATCTGAATCAGCTCTCGGGCGATCAAATCAGTCTGAGGAACTCAGACTGATCTGATCACAACGACTGAGTTTGCTTAAAAACCGGACACCACATCGCCGCCATCGCGAGTACCTACAGCTCGATAGACGCGCAAATCAATCGAACTCGGCACCCCGCGCACCGAACCATCGCACATGGCAAATTGCACGATGCCACCCGCGTGACGACTCATCGCCGTCGTGGCGATGCGTCCTGGAGGGAACATGCAGGAACGCGAGTTGGGTGGCAGAATGTGGTAATAAGCGGTGGTGGAGTGATAAGGTTGCAACCAAGGAGCACCGACGTTGGAATAACCTTGCATCGCCAGGTCATTGATGTTGGTTGCCATGCAATCCGCCAGGGCCTGGTCGGCCGTCGCCGGAAAGGTTCCGGGTCGATAGGTGTCCGATGCCGGAGTGCTGCGACCATTCGATCCATCTCCCCGATTCTTCTCACCGAACATGGCGGTGTTGCTGGTGCCATCCAGGATGTCCCCAAACCGAACCGCGACACTCGCCGAAAACGCTCCATTGTGTTCCGGCATGCCGAAATTCGGATTCCCCGGAACCGTCGATGGAGCCAGGTACAGAATGTTCGTCCCCATGTTGCCGTAGTAATTGTTACTGCCACCTAGATTCGTCGGCAGCATGTCGGGATCGGAGGCACAAATGAAGGTGGGAATACGAATCGGGAGAACGGGAGCATTCGCCGGATCGTTCCATGGCACTCGAAAGTCAATCATGTTGTAGACATTCGTCTGCTCCATGTAAGGAAGCAGTCGAGCGTGCATGGAGATGGACTGCTGATAGGCGTAGGGAAAGGCCAAATAGGAATCATGGTAATTGTGAACCGCGATCGCCATTTGACGCATGTTGTTGGTGCACTGAGTGCGCCGCGCTGCCTCGCGCGCCGCCTGCACGGCCGGCAATAATAGTGCCACCAAGATCCCAATGATCGCGATCACGACCAGGAGCTCTACCAAGGTGAAGCCGCGCTTCCGCGAGACCGTGCACACGACAGCGGATTGAGAGGACGTGGTGCTGACCGATGAGTCGCCAACCGAAAAGCGATGAACTGAGAAGCGACTTACACAGGATGAAAAATGAGTACGAATACTCTGGTCAAACAAATGAGGAAAAAACTGCATGGGATGAATCCCTATAAAAAGTGCGCCTGAATGTGCAAGAAATAGGCCAACCGTGAGTTTCACAGAACGGACTAACGCAGCGGCTGTTAACGCCGATGTCGCTGAGACTGTACTCCGAACATCAAAAGATGCCGAGTCACAGACGCTTCAACACTCGCCGAAGAGGGATTTACGCCAACCTGCTTTGTGGAAATCCGCGATAGCGAAACCAGTTCAATCGAAACCAGCTCGTATGACACCAGCTGATTCAAATTCAGGGATTCCATCCAGCAGCCAGCAGCGCAACCACCTGTCGACGGCTACTCAGCTGCCTGCCACACGCGGCGGACGCAAGATAGAAGCTGCCCGCTGCAGCGGACTTGCGGCGTCCAGTGTTAACCAACCGCAACAACAGAATTGCGGCGCCCAAACTTCCCACCGAAGCGGTAAGATCTCCGGCGAGTGGGAACGTGGCACAGACGTTGGGGCGGGAACCTTCAGCGGTGCCGATTGTCGTGAACAGTTCGGCCCCTGACAGTCACTCGGCGCTTCATCCTGACCACCCAGGTGCAACCGCATAGAAGTGCGCTGCAGACCCTGCGATGCCGGACCGACCGTTCCGTGCATTCGCCAGTCCATTACACCGCTCGCCCTCAGCTGCCGCCCACCATGCTGCCAGTTGCCGACTCGCACATAACTGCCGCACCCAGCCTCTACTCGCTCCGCCAAGATCAGCGGCACCAGGAGCAGCGCCACCAGAAACGTCAGGCTCACGGGGAACCAGCGCCCAGTCGAGGCCATGCCGCGCGGCACAAGAAAAAGCCAGCTCAGAGAGTGACGAGGATGAAGAGTCATGGCGACAAGCCGGTAGCCAAAATCGGAAGGACACGTGAGTAGTGTATTCGGCTTCCAGTGAATCGGCAAGTTCCTGGTGAGAATTGAACTGGTTCACCGGCAACTGGAGTTTTGATGACCTCGAGTTGGCAAATGGGTGAGGGCATCCTGCCATTCGGATCACGGCATCGTGCCGCGAAGGTTTATCGCGTTACTTCTCTCCCGCAGGAAAAAACGCTGAGCATTGCGTCGGCAAATTGACTCACCTCTTTTTCCTGTGGGGGAGAAGCGACGGGGATGAGGAGGCCGATGGGGCCAGCAGTTCGCAGGCAAGCCAGCAGGTTTTGCTCTTTGGCTCGCAGCGAGATGATCGTTTTTTCTGCCGCGAGTTGTATCCATAAGACAAGCTGGTGTGCGTGCTGCAAGCGTCGCTCTAGCCCCTCACCCCCAGCCCCTCTCCCCAGTCAGAAAAATGGCATCTTATTTCAAAATGGATAATAACCCGATTTTTCTGATTGGGGAGAGGGGAGCACGTTTCCTTTGAAGATTCGTTTACACATAAAATAAACCCCTCAAGCGCGATCCACATTCACGTAAGAAAAATCCCTTCTCTCCCGCAGGAAAAAACTGAAAGCGACGCGTCGGCGAATTGACTTCTCTTTTTTTCGTGTGGGGGAGCAGGCTTTGCCATACCACTCTTTCCACGGATGGATCCTGAGGATCGCGTGCCGGGCGGCGCCGCGTCCCATCCGCCGCCTGGTCATCCGCCGCCGACCGCGGGCAAAAAATGCACCTCGGCCGACTCCCCAACCGGTTGCAGCAGGCCCAGGGAGGCGAACCGCCCATCGATGGAGATCGCCAGGCCCGGACGGATCTGATCGGCCACGCAGATCCGTGCGCGAAAGCCCGGAAACCGCCGTTCCACATCTTCCACCACGGCACCCAGGGTACCACTGGGAGCCTCCACCACCTCGCAGCCTCCCACGGACGCTCGTAGCTGCGGGGGAATAAACAGTCGCGGCATGGTTAAGACTTCGCGGCGCGAGACTTGAGGATTGCGGCGAGCAGATGGGGTGGCGACATCGGCAACTGCGTCATCTGGACGCCGACGGCTTGAGCAATCGCGTTGGCGATCGCCGCGGGTGGCGGGCAAATCGGCACCTCGCCTACTCCGCGCACCCCATAGGGATGAGCCGGATCGGGGACTTCAACCAGAATCGTGTCAATCATCGGCACGTCGTAGCAGGTGGGAGTGCGGTAATCGAGTAACGTGGAGTTTCGCATCGTGCCTTGTGCGTCATACCAGTACTCTTCACTGAGCGCCCAGCCGATCCCTTGAACCGCTCCCCCTTGAATCTGACCTTCGACGTAGCTGGGGTGAATTGCGGTGCCGACGTCTTGAGCGGCGGTGTAGCGGAGAATCTGCACTTTGCCGGTGTCCGGATCAACCTCGACATCCACGCAGTGCGTGCCGAACGCGCCACCCTGCTGAGCTTCACTGGAGGTGCCGCTGCCAATCACCGCGCCTCCCGTGTGGGCGATCTTGGCGGCGATTTCGGCAAAGCTAAGTCGCTGATCGCCGGGGCCGGTGACGCCACCGTCGCGATAACTCACCTCGCTGGCCGGTACGCTCCAGAGCAATGCCGCACGCTGAATGAGTTGCCGTTTAATGTCCTGAGCCGCTTCGTAGGCGGCGATGCCCGTCGCAAACGTCACTCGACTACCTCCCGTCACGTCGGTGTAGCCCACGCTGTCGGTATCGCCAATCGTCGGAGTGACATCTTCGGCGCGAATTCCCAGTGTCTCGGCCAACTGCATCGCGATACCGGTACGACTGCCGCCAATGTCGGTCGAACCTTCGACCAGCGACACCGTACCGTCGGGGTTCACCGTGGCCGTAACCGCCGACTTCAGACCACAGTTCATCCAGAAACCGGACGCGATGCCACGTCCGCGATGCTTGCCACCCAGCGGCGAGCGGTAATGTTCGCTGTCCCGTATCGCCTGCACCGTTTCCACCAGCCCCACACGCTGGAATACCGGGCCGTCGACACGGCGAGTGCCTTCGCGAGCGGCGTTTTTGAGCCGAAATTCGGCAGGGTCAATTCCCAGCTTCCCGCACAGCTCCTGGATCACCGTCTCCACGGCGAACGCGACCTGCGTGGAACCTGGCGCGCGATAAGCGTTGGTGCGC
Source organism: Pirellulaceae bacterium (assembly GCA_044235425.1). Lineage (GTDB taxonomy): Bacteria > Planctomycetota > Planctomycetia > Pirellulales > Pirellulaceae > JBJSXJ01. The sequence continues at coordinate 46,656 of JBIIHW010000009.1, read as the reverse complement.
GGTCGATTCACGCAGACGTCATAACCCTCGACTCGTCCATGCGGAATATCGTAGCAAGCAAAGACGCAAATGACGGCCGCACCAATCGGCGAACCCGGAAACGCTCCAGCCTCAAACGCCACCCAGGCGTCGCCCGCCATGAGCCGGCCATCACGCGTCGCCCCGAGCTTGATTTTCATGTGCGAGCCCGGGGTGGGACCGGTCGCTTCGAGCACATCCGTGCGCGACATGACCAGTTTCACGGGGCGGCCCGTCTTTTTCGACAACACGGCCGCCACCGGCGGCAGATAGACTGAAATCTTTCCACCAAAGCCACCACCAATTTCCATCGGCACGACCTTCACCGCGGAAATCGGTACCCGCAGTAACTCGGCCGTCTGTTGCCGAGCGGTGAATGAACCCTGCGTGCTCATCCAGACCGTAATCTTGCCATCCGGACTCCATAACACCGTCGCATTATGCGGTTCAATGTAGCCTTGATGGACCATCGCCGTATCAAACGTCCGCTCGACAATCACATCGCAAGCCGCAAAGCCCTGCTCCAGATTTCCCTTTTCGATGATGATCCGTTTGGCGATGTTTGTGGGGCCAGTGGAATAGTCACCGATGCCGCCGAGCGTCTCGGTGCGCACGTCGTCGTTCAGGATCGGCGCATCGCTACGCATGGCGTCGAGCACCTGCAGCACGGGTGGCAATAACTCATACTCCACTTCAATCTGCTTGACCGCTTCTTCGGCTTGGTGAATCGAGTCGGCGGCGACGGCGGCGATCGCATGACCACGATAGAGCACTTTGTCGCGCGCCAGAACATTGCAGCTCAAGTGCCGCATGTTCACCGCGCCTTCGCCTAGTTCCACAATCCGATCACCCTGCTCGGGCAAATCGGCACTCGTCGCTATCGCCCGTACGCCCGGCATGTTTTCCGCCTTCGAGGTATCGATGCGTTTGATCCGGGCGTGGGCGTGAGGACTGCGCAGCATGGCGGCGTAGAGCAGCCCATTCAGCTTGATGTCTGCTCCATACTTCGCACGCCCCGTCACTTTGTCCACGCCATCATGGCGAATAGGGCGAGTGCCAATCACTTTGTATTTGGGCTTATCGGCGAGTGACATGGGAGTGATACCTGTTCGGTTCAGAGGGAGGAATGCGGGATTAATCTGTGAGTTGTTGGAGTGCGTTTTTTGGGAGTGCGTTTTTTGGGAGTGCGTGATGGTCCGTACCAGGGGGCCACGATGGCTGCCACCGTTGTGCCAGGCGGACTGCCGCACCTTTAGGACGGGCTGGCAGCAAGGTTAGCTTGACGTTTTTGAGCGGCCGCTTGGACGGCGCGGACGATCTTGTCATAGCCCGTGCAGCGGCAGAGGTTGCCTGCCAAGTGGAAACGAATCTCGTCTTCCGTCGGCTGGGGATTCTTGGCCAGCAGGGCTTCGGATTGCATGATGATGCCGGGCGTGCAGATTCCGCACTGCAGTGCCGCACCTTCCAGAAATGCTTGCTGGATTTCGTTGAGGTGAGAGCCGCAGGCGACCCCTTCAATCGTGCGAATCTCGCTCCCCTCCGCCTCCATGGCTAGCACCAAGCAGCTCACCACCGGCCGACCATTCATGAGTACCGTGCAGGCGCCGCAGTTGCCGTTGGAACAGCCTTCTTTGGTGCCGGTCAAATCGAGCGTATTGCGGAGCACTTCGAGTAGCGTCTGACGCGGCTCGCAAAGAAACTCCACTCGGTCGCCATTGATGTTCGCGGATACAACGTGTTTTTGTGACATAGTGAAAAGGCACCGTCCGAGGTGAAGAAGGCGAAAGGGATTGGGCTCAGCGAAAGTCTTGTTCACTGCCACCCTCGCAGGTGGCGGAAGCGTCTTCAGGGGTTAAAATATGGCGAACTGTTCTGGTGCGCGAAGCACTCGCCAGGGCGAACGCTCGAGCGGACAACGGGTTAATGGCCGGGGCGATAGTCGATGGTCAGACCGCGAGCGCGATCGACCGCTGCCCGCAGAGCTCGTTCCACCAGCACTCCGGTGACATGCCAGCGATACTCTTTGGTGCCGCGCATGTCGGTGATGGGTGACGCTGCTGCGCGTGCAAGTTCACCGGCCTGCGCGAAGGCTGCGTCCGTAACCGCCTGCCCGGCCAAGGCCTGGCCGATGGAGGTCACCAGTAGGGGCGTGGGCGCGACGGCTCCCAGGGACAAACGCACCGACGAGAACGTTTGCTGCTGTTTGTCGAGCGTCACGTGGACGCCAACGCCCACGACGGCGATATCCATTTCGTTGCGGGGAATCAGCCGACGATAGTGTGAGCCGCTGTGGGGCGTCGGAGCGGGAAAACGCAGTTCCACCAGCAGTTCGCCCGGCTGCAGCACATTCTTCCCAGGAGCCGTGCAGAACGATTCCGCGGGAACTTCCCGAGTTCCACTTGGGCCGGCAATGACACAGATGCCACCCAGTGCGATGACGCTGGGTGTGGTATCACCTGCTGGGCCGGAGGTGCAGAGATTACCGCCCACCGTCGCGCGACTTTGAATCTGCACGCCGCCAATGATCGCACAGCTATCGGCCAGAGCGGCGTAGTCGCGCCGAACGGCAGCATGTTCGCTGATGCGGTAGCAGGGCACTGCCGCTCCCACACGCAGACCCTGTGAGTCGCAGCTGAGCACATTCAGCTCGGCAATTTTCTTGATGTCGATGACCAGCTGAGGGGCCGTCCGCCCCACTCGCATCTGATCGATCAGATCGGTGCCGCCAGCCAGTGGCCGAGCGCTGGTGGATTGCTGGGCGAGAAGCGAGACGGCAGCCTCAAGCGTCGTAGGCGCTGCGTATTGGAAGTCATGCATGAAAAAGACCTGAATCGAACGAGGTGAAGGACGACCGAGTAGCTCACAAGATAAAGTGCTCGTAGTTTGCGGACAAGTCAGACAGCCGACAATGTGTGAGGTCGGTCGACTTCCTGGCTCCCGTCACGCCGACGGCTCCCGCCTGTCTCCGCTTGTTGGGTGAGAGAACGTGGTGGCTTGGAGGGCCGCGAGTGGGCCGGCCGTTTGCAACGCCTGCCACTGGGATTCACCCCGCACCAGAAGGCCACCGGCGAAGGCCAGCGCGTTGAGTGAGATCGTGCCAAAACATTCCGCTCGTCGTGGCACATGCAGCAGCCAGTCGCGCGTCCACAACAAATTGTACGGCCCATCGTGTTGCTGGGAGCGCAGCGATGCATAGACGGCTTCCGCCGAGCGAACACCGCAGCGTACCAGTTGATGCTCAAACGGCAGCGCCTGGAAACAGCCCCGATCCCAAACCGCCGGATCCGCCGTCAGCCAGTCCCACAGTGGTAACGGGGACTGGCCGGGTGAGCCCAAGATCAGCTGTAGATGTTTGTGTGGCTGACTCGCTCCGGCCACGCGACCACCATTGAAGAACGCCAGTGCCTGCCATCCGATCTGCTGGGCCGCCGCGAGACACAAATCCATGGCCGCAAAATCGACCGCCTGCAGCGGTTCCTCCTGCGCGCGATAGTCCTTGGTGACAACTAGCAAGTGATGATCGGTGACACAGTATTTGTTGAGTAAACAAACGTGCTGATCGCCCAGATCACTGACGTAGAGCGCGCGTTCGTAGGGAAGAAAAGGATTCGCTGCTGGCGCCGCGGATTTCGTCGGCGGGGTCAGGAGCACTCGAACTGCAAACCGGAGCGTGCCGTCCCACAGCGATTCGCTGCGAGTGGTGAGCGGCACCAGGGCCCCGCTGGCGTGCGCTTGCTGCTGGACCTGTAGCAACTGCTGCCACCAGCGGTCGGCGGTCATGTGGGCGAGATTCATGGGCGCTTTCGTTACCGGGTCTTCTTGGGCCAAATGGATGGCACTCGCTCCCGCCAGCCTGTTTTTTCGCTGCTCTTCTCACCGCTCTTTTCACCCACTCGCTCGTCTTTGTTGCTCGCGTTGCCGTTGTTGCTCGCGCTGCCGTTGTTGCTGGCGCTGCCGTTGTTGCTGGCAGCGGAGCGAGTCGCCGTGCCGCTGGCACCATCGGTTGAAACATTCTCGGTGGCCCCGGAGAGCGCGTTGGACAAATCAGCGATTGTTTGGCTGGCGGGCGAGCGGGAGAAGATGCTCTTCGACAAAGTGGAGCGCAGGGCCAAGGCACGTGGAGTGCGGGGGAGTGATGGCTGGTCGGAACGTGGCGCGCGAGTGGCTTTGGCTGGACCGCTGGCGACGAGTTCCACCGGAGCGGTCTGCAGTAGATAGCGGGCCCAGTAGCCCTGCAGGAACCGTTCACAATCGGAGATGCGTCCTTGCTGCAAATGAAAATCGGCCTGACCAATTTGCTTTACCAAATCATCTCGTTCGTTATCGTGAAAGAAGCGATCAAATAGTTGTACGTCGTCGATCCAAACTTCACCCGGTTCCATCAAATCGAATCCGACGCGCAAATCTTGTAGACCGCTGGTGGGCAAATCATCCACTTGCAAGAAATACTGCGTCCACTGCGGACTCAGCGGAGCCGCCTGACTGCCGCCGACCGTGGCGAAGCGGTAATAGGTTTGTCCATCCCAGCGACCTTCGATCGCCAAGCGTAAAGCGGGCTGGCGATTGTTATCTTTCGTTTTCAACCAGACCCACAGGGCCAAACGCCCGGTGGTCGGAGTTGGAATCGGCTCGCTACGGACCCACGCCACCTCGCGATCCGTCCGGAGATGCAGCGAGCGTTGACCGGCGTGGGCTTCCCGGGCGTCGGATTGAATCTGAATGCCACCGCCGCGCGCCGGCAACCAGTGCAGCACGTCGTCGCGCGCGGTCTGCTCAAAGCCTGGATTCGTGAGTGTGGTGAGCGGCGTGGAATGCTGGACTTCGCTGAGCCGCAGGCGTAATTCTTGCAAGCGACGCGCCAGGTGCCGCGGGGCGGCGACGGGCACCGTCACGCGCCAATCCTGCACCTCGGTTTCGACCGGCAAGCGCAGGGCCTCCAGACCATACGGTGCCAACTGCAGTTTCCACTGGGAGCCGGCCGCCTGGGCGACAAGTTTTTCGGGAACGGTCTGATCTTGGCCAGCGAAACGTCGCGCGGCGACACTGACAGGAATCGGCAAATCGACTTCCACCGAGACGGGCCACGGGGAATCGTTCACGGCATAGATGGTCGTGACGCCCGCCTGTCGACTGGCACGTACCACGACTGGCTGGCCGGTGGTCGCCTGCCGCGGCGCGATCGTTTTGAATCCTGTTGCGGGTAACTGCCGGAAGACCGACCAGAGCGGCCTCGTGGCATCTTCCTGTCCCAGCGTCAAAAGCCAGCCGCCATCGATGAGAAGGGCCGCGTCACTCACGGCGAGTGCATGGGCGAAACGCTGCCGATTGGCGTAGTCGGCGGGCGGCAGATGAGCGGCCAGCCAAATCCTGGTCTGCTCGGCACCAAACGGACTGCGCTGTTCCAAGCTCGGCAACTCCAGTGTTGCCGCTTCATGCACAAATTGATGACCCGTGACCGGTCCAAGGGCGCCTAATCGATCTAGTTCGGGGGCCCGATTCCATTCCAGCTGAGTGCCTTGCGTGGCAAGATCGCCTACGGATGTGAATCGCTGAGAACGCAGCAGGACGATATTACGGCGAGGTTCCAGGAGTCGCGGGTCGATGCCGAGTGTCAGTAGGTAGTCGCCAAAGTCTGGACGTTTAGGCAGTGTGGGCCGTAGGGCCTGCGCCGCAGTGGGCCCGGAGGTGAGATCGGCGGTCGCCAGGTACAGCCGAGCGGCGGGGCGCTGCGACGACACGTGATCCGCCAGACGACCATAAAACTGGGTCAGTTCCGTGGCCCGCCACGCCAGCCAACGCACACGCCCTTCGCCCAATAAAAAACGAGCTCGTTCGGCCTTGGACGGTCCGGCCAGAGTCACTCCTGCCGCTCGTGAGAAGGCCTGCAACGTCTCGTCGTCGAAGCCCCAGCCAGCGCCTGGCAACTGAGCGAAACCGTCGGGGGTGAGTTGCAATGAGAGTCCGCCAAAGGATGGATGCTGAGCGTAGCGCGTGGTCAGTTCGTCGACGACTTCCAGCATCGCTTGTTGCACGTCGCGATGGAGCACGTTGTAGTGTGGTGCCAGGCCCCGATTGGTCCCTTGTTGTTCAATCCAGCTCTTCCCCTCCCCATCCACCAGAGACCAGCCCACTTGAGCCTCGCCATAACGCCGCTGCTGTTCCAGTCGCGGCAGAGGCGACGCAAACTGGATGGCTGGGATCAGCGTCAGGCCCTCGCGATCGAACAGCCGAAACAATAACTCCACGACATCCTTGCGCAGCGGATCTTGGGCTGATTGAAAGAAAATGCCCGTGTCATATTTCGGTGTGGATTGCAGGCAGCGACTGGGATAGATCGCTCCACCCTCCACCGCGACCGAGATGATCGCGGAGTTATAGCCGGCATATTTCAGGTACTCGACTAGCCGCCGCCCGCCATCGTAGAACGTTTGCCAATCATCCCACGTACTCGCGTTGTCCAAGTCGAGTCCTTCGGCTGCTCCAAAATTCTTCGGAAAGATCGGCCGATCGAAAAAAGCCGCGACCAGACGTTGATCGAGTGGGTTCAGGCGGCGCGGGGCACGGGCGACCTCTGCCGGCAGCTCGGCGGACGGAACGCCAGGAGCGGCAGGAGCAGGAGCAGGAGCAGGAGCAGGAGCGAGCGATGGTGAGGCGGGCAGGTTTGCCGGGCCGGCTCGAAGAGCAATTTTGCCGCAGGCGGCAGCCGAGTTCGGTCGGCGGTTGGTGAGGAGCAGCAGGGGAGTTTTCGTGCGTGGCCAGAAGAGCAGGCGATGCTTTTGCCAGCGCCCCGGTGCTACCGGTTCGCTGGCACTCACATCAAATCCCGAATCCAGCCCAAGCGGCAGCACGCGCCCGGCCGCATTCGGCTCCACGATGCTGATGCCCAGCGTCTGCGGCCAGTCGGCAGGATATTCCACTTCCAGCAGATGAGGTTCCTCGGTCCGCTCAACGGGGAGCGGGTAGGCAATCCAGCCTTGAGGCGCAAGCGTCAGAAGCTCGCGACCCCCATGTTCTTGATAGCCCGCTTGCTGATTATCAATCGGCCCGTGTGGGAAGCTAGTACCCGGCTTCCAGGATGGAATTCTGCGTAGCCATTCGGTCCACTTCGTCGAGTCTTCGCGGGCGAGCCGGATTTGGGCGGGATCGATCTCTGCGACGGTGCGCCAGGAGGGCGTGTCGGTAGCAGTTGCGGGAGCGGCAGAGGGGAGTGCGGCGGCTGACGATGCGGCAGCTGAGGTGGCGATGGAAACGAACTGGACGGAGCGCTGAGTGAGAGGTCGCTGGTTAAGTGGCCGTGGTCTGGGAAGAGGGAGGTTGTCGGTCAGTCGTTTCGGGTAGAGGCTGATCTTGAGATCCCAGACTCCTTCGGTCTCGGGTAAGTTGAATTCGACCACGGCGGCGCTGACCGCTTGTCCATCCGCATCGACTTTGAATTCCACGTCGGGAGCCGTCCACTGGTAATCGCCCCGCGCCGCCGCTAATTCCACTCGACCTCGCAGTGTCGTGCCGGCGGGCAGGCCGAGGCTTTGGGGACGAATCTGGCAGCGCACGGCTTCTCCGGGGCTGAAGACCAGCGAGTCGCGGCCAAAATCCACTCGTAGACGATCCCCCGGAGCACGGGTCAGATGCCAGCGATTCTTTTGAGGGTCGAGTTCGAGGGATTGCGCGCCGCTGATGAGTTCTCGGACGGCGATCGTCTTTTTACGCACCGACGTCGGTTCATCGCGCGGCGCGAATTCGATCGTGAGCTGGGCGGAGAGCGGGGCGTGGAGCGAAAAGTCGCAGCCGGCAAACGTGCTGGCACTCCCTTGCACAATTTGCAATTGGCTCTGGTTTCCCACGATCGAGCCGGGATCGTCCGCTTCTCGGCCCAAGGGGCTGGGGTCGAGCAGTTGACCTTGGTCGAGACGCACGACACCTTGCCAGGCCCGTTCCGCGCCACCGCCCCACGTAAAACGCAAGCGAAGATCGAGGTTGGCAGGGTTCGCTGCGTTGGCAGGGTTCGCCAAGTTCGCGGGGCTTGCTTCGTTCGCAGGATTCGCCGGAGAGGCGTCATCCGCGTGCGCGACAGCGGGAGCTAGCGGAGCGGGGGGGAGCGTAATCAGGGGGAGCAGGAGCAGCAGCAGGACCAGCGGCGCAGCGGTTGCCAGAGCGAGCGCCAGCCGTAGCGCGGCGATCGAGGCGAATGATTGAAATTGGTAGATGGTGCGCGGCGGCATGATCGGACGTCCCTGTCCGATGGAGGTGAACCGGAATTAGCAGTCGTTCGGGCGCTGGCGAGTTGTTTCACTTCCGTGTTTGTGAGCCAGCGCGATCCAAGTTGGCGGGGGAGTATAGCGACTGGTGGGCGCGCACGACTACCCGAGATTCGGTCGGCAGCTCAGCTGCTTAACTGCGGACGGGGCTGGCTTTTTTATCTCGTCCCCGGCAGGGGGGCTCATCAGCCCCTGGCGGCTTGATTTTCATCACCACGCTAGCGATTCACGTGGATCACTTTGGCCGGTGGGAAACCGTTGAAATAGGTCGACGAGGCGTGGGTGTAGGCGCCGACGTTCTGGCTGTAGAGCAGTTCGCCGATCTCGAGATCCTCAGGCAGATGTTCCGCCAACGATACGGTGTCGAGGGCGTCGCAGGTGGGGCCAAACACCGAGCAGACCTGTTTGGGGCCATCTCGGAAGGAGCGCAGGTGATACTGGATGTGGTCGAAGATCACGCCGGAGAACGTATGGTAGACGCCATCGTCGATGTAGTAGCAGAGTTTCCCGTCGCGCACCGCTTTGCCCACGATGCCAGTAACCAGGTGGGCTGCCGTGGCGACCAGGAACCGACCAGGCTCGGCCACAATTTCCATTTCTTTGGGAAACAGGCGGTCGAATTCGGAGTTGAGCACTTTGGCGAGGGTTTTGAAGGGGGGGACCTGGTCGTCGTAGGGGACAGGAAAGCCGCCGCCGATGTCGAGTATTTTGACCTGGGGGTAGCCCCGCTGCCACGCCTCCTGAAAGATGCTCGACATCAACTGCAGGGCCTGCACGTAGTTGGTTGGATTGGCACACTGGCTTCCGACGTGGAAGCTGAGTCCTTCGACAGTGAGTCCGGCGTCGAAGGCGGCTTCGATCAGGCGCAGGGCGTCACCCGACGAGGCCCCAAACTTGGAGGAGAGTTCGACGACGGAGCCGGTGTTGGGCACTTTGACACGCAGCACCACGCCCGCCTGGGGGGCATACCGCTTGATCTTCTTCACCTCTTCAAAATTATCGTACGTGACCAACGGTCGATACTGGTTCAGCTCCTCGAGGGTCTTGGGGGGCTTGATGGGATTGGCGTAGATGACTTTGTCCCAGATGAATTCCTGCCGTTTTTTGGCAGAGAACTTTTTGATGTTGTCGTGGACGAGCATGAATTCGGGCATGCTGGCCACGTCAAAGCTCGCTCCCTCCTCGAACAGCGTCTTGACGATGAGGGGATCCGAGTTGGCTTTCACGGCGTAGTAGGCTTGCACGCGCGGCAGATGCTGCCGAAAAGTGGCGTAGTTTTTACGAATTACATCATGGTCAATCACGAATAACGGAGTGCCATGTTCGCGCGCCAGCTTTTGCAACTTTCGCGGTGTGATCATTCAGGAACTCTCCCGATGTAAGACGGACAGCGGAACAGGGAACGATCAGTCACGTTCGCCCACGACGAAGTTCTTAAACTGCCAGGGGTCAGCCAGATCAAGGTCTGGTCGACCGTGCTCGCCAAAATAGTGAGCGACATGCTTGAGCGGCGTCCAGGCGGACGGCACGGAGACAAATTCTCCGAGGTAGGGCTTGGAAATCCGCAGCACATGTTCGTGCGGCAGCTGGTCGGGAACCAGGACGCCGCGGGTAGGGTTGGCGATCATCCAAGTGACGGCGGCGACGACGGAGATGGCAACTTGCATCGTCGTGGCATTCTGATGGGGTACCAGCCGCCGTGACTCTTCGATGCTCAGGATGCTACCCGTCCACCAGCTTTGGTAGGCGTGGCCCATGACGAGTGCTCCCAGGATGTCGGCACCGCTGGTGATTTCATCCGACATGATGCGCAGCCGCGGCTGCAGCTGGTAATCGTAGCCGCGCAGTTCATTGAGCGACACGAGAGCGGCGTCACAGGGACAGTAGGCATAGTGCACGGTGGGACGATAGACCGGCTGGCCCTGTTCCCAAACGGTGAGTGCATCGGAGATGGTGAACGCTTCTCCGTGGCGGACCACCATGCCGCGGATGCAGTAATGGGGAACCCAGGAGCGGACCCAGGTATTCATGCCCATTTTGGCCAGGCAGATCTGATTTCGCGGACCATCGCCATGTTCGAAGGCGAGCGGTGGGAGTTCTTTTTCGTGAGTTCCCCAGCCCATTTCCGCGGTCGTCGTACCCTCTTCTCGAAACCCTTCGATGCTCCACGTGTTGACAAACTCGTCGACCTCTTTGGGGACATTCGAGATTTGCGTGTCACGCTCGCTGCAGTGAATGACTTTGACACCAAGCTGATGAGCGAGGTGGTTGAAGGCTTGGTCACGCACGTGCTGTCGCACCCGCTCTCCGTAGGCGCCTTGCAGCTCGCCATCCTCTTCCAGTTTGGCGGCGATATCGAGCAGAGCTTGTTTAGTGAAGTGGGAAATGAGTCCGGGGTTGGCGCCATGTTCCAGGACAGCGGTGGCCCCGGGCTGCTCCCAGCGGCCGATCATCCGCCGCACGTTCATGTGCCGCCAGTAGAGCGTTCGTTCGGTCGGGTGCTGGTTGTCGCCACCGGCATACGGGTCCCAAACCTCAACGGACGTGTTGAGATACATGACCTGGTGATCGTGGCACCACTGCAGGATTTCGCAGCAATCGATATTCCAAGCCAGGTCGATGAGCAGGTCGCCGGCGCTCAGATGTTTGGCCAGCAGCGAACGTAAATTACTCCGCTCGACACGCTCTCGAATCCAGTTCACACCCTGCTCGCTCCAGGGCCGCAAGTCCTCGGCTCGATCTTCAAAATCCAGGATCGAAATCTGGGTCAGCGGGACGCGAACATGTTGGAGGAGGATCGGCAAGGTGCAATGAGCGACCGCTCCATAGCCGACGAACAAGATCTTTCCGGAAAACTCGACCATGATGCTCCTTTGACGCTCCGCAGTCGGACCTGGGGTGAAAGTTGGCATTGTGGAACGATTGGCGATTAGGGTCAATCCGGTGCAGTGGTTCCCACCAGGAGATTCCGGAGGTTTTTCGGCGAGTTGGCTTATTGCTCGGCTGCGCGCGGCAAGTTAGTCTCTCGAAGGCGTGGCTGGAGCGGCAGACTGGCGCGTGGTGCAGGAACCAGGAATGAGGGGAAGCGGATGGGGGCAGCAAGCGGGGTGGAAGCGAGCGCGGAAGCGGCGGTGGGACTCGTGGCGGTGGTGGTGCTCAGCTACCGCGGGCTGGATGACACGCTGAAGTGCCTGGATTCGCTGCGCCGCGTGCGGGATCCCCACTGGCGCGTCTACCTCGTCGAAAATGGCACTCAGCCGTCACCGGTAGCACAGATTCAAGCGGCGCACGATTGGATCGAAATCATTCGCTGCGAGGAGAATAGGGGCTGGTCGGGCGGAAACAACGTAGGAATTCGCCGCGCTGTGGACGATGGAGCGGAGGCGATCTTACTGCTGAATAACGACACGATCGTGGCCGAGAATCTGCTCGAGCGGATGCGGGCAGCCGCCGCGGCTCATCCCGAGCACGGGATATTGGGGCCGGTGATCTGCTGGATGGATGAACCGCAGCAGGTGAACACCGACGGCTGGGTTTTCAACGATCCGGTGGGCGGCGGATTTTTTCAGCGGCGCGCCGTGCCGTGGCAGACGACCGAGCCTCCGCATGTGGCGGAAACCGAACTGGTGAATGGGTGCGCGATGTGGGTCCGCAGCGCGACCTTCGCCCAAGTCGGACTTATCGATGAACGATTCTTTTTGATTCATGAGGAATCCGAATTTTGTTTGCGGGCTCGTCGCGCGGGGTGGCGCTGCGGGATCGTCAGCGAGCCGCTCGTATGGCACAAGGGTTCGAGTGCCTTTGCGCGCGATTCGCGGCCGCTGCAGCGCTATTTTGATGCGCGAAACCTGGGATTGCTCGTGCGCACCCATGCCGGAGCGGCGGTCTTGGGCGCCGGACGCTGGCGAATACGCCTGCAATATTGGCAGCACGTTTACTGGATGTACGCGCATGAGCGAAGTGCCGGCCGATTAGCAGGGGCGGACGCCGTACTCAACGGCTGCGTCGACGCGCTGAGCGGAGTTGGTGGCCCACTGCAGGATCGCGTGCGTCCCCTGAAGTGGCTAGTAAAGCTTCTCTTTTCCACCAAGTTTCGCATCTTTCGTGGCGGAAACGCACGATAACTATCGGGTGAAAGCTGCGTTTACGTCATAGCGGAAGGTGAGCTTACAAGATTCACGATCATTGCTTGACGTTTATCACGGACGCCGTTATCGTTATCGCGAATCGCGCTTCCACGAATCGGGATGCGATGCTCAACTATGCCATCGATCGTCGCCTGCCACTTTCAGGATTGGCTGGCAGATTTGAGAGACGGCACACAAATTTAATAGTTGCCGTGGGCAGTTACAGACAATCAGGGGCATCTTTTTCCCAGGCGTCGCCAGTCCTCGAGGGGTTTCAGGGATGGGCATCGCTTGCGGATGAGAAGCTGACAGTTTTGTCATAAGAGGGGTGAGTATGTTAAGTCGGCTGAAAAAATCGTGGCGTCGTAATCTGGTTCGCAAGAGTCGTTCTTTAAACGCACGGGCGCGACGTGGCGGGCTACGGTTTGAAGGGCTGGAAGATCGCTCGCTCATGGCCTTCAATGTCTCCCTCACAGGTAATGATGTTACCTTTCAGGGCGATTCGAATAACGATTCGCTGGTGCTCACGCTGGGTTCCGGAGGCGTACTCACTCATAATATTCCTCTGGCCACTAGCGGCTTGGCAAGCGCCACTGACCTCGACCCCACCACGGCGGGTGTGCAGGCGCGGGCCGTGAGTGTCATCACGGGGCTAACGATTGACGGCGGTGACGGCACTGATGCGGTCACGTTCAGTGGATCGAGCACCAACTTTGGGTTCACGCAAATCACCAGCGGTCGCAGCGCCAGTATTACCAGCGAGACCCTCACGCTGACCTCCACCGCGATCAATGTCTCTGGCGGTACGTTCACGGCGTCCGGCAATAGCTTGGTCAAGACCGGCAGCTTGACTTGGACCACCAATAGCGGAACTCTGTCGCTGAATTACCCCACGACGGGCATCGCACTGGGGAGTGGCAACGTGAGTTCCGGATCGATCTCGCTCACCGGCGGCAGCGTGACGGGTACGGGTGAGTGGACTTCGCTGACGGGGGATATCTCGATTTCCGCCACGGGAAACTTGGACTTGCCGGCCCGAGTTTCTGCGGCTGCGACTGGCTCCTCCGTTGGCAATGTGACCGTCTCGGCGACCGGTGATGTTTCCTATGGAGCAGTGCTCACGGACGGTGGCTCGGTCACGATTTCGGGCAACAATATCGTTGGCAGGCCGACGACAGGTGCTGCCGGTATTTTAACGAACCGGTCCCTGCCCCTCAGTGGTCCGGTGCAGCTTAATCCCGCCGCGACCGGCACGGTAACGCTCAGTTCGCCCATTGATGCAAGTTCCTTTAGTGTTGGCACCAATGCGGGTATTTCAAGCACCTCGCCCTTCCTCATTCGCGGTAGTAGCCTGTCCCTGTCGTCGGATGGAGCAATTGCTCTGGGTGGGCGAGTCGATGCGCCCGATGCGACGTCGGTGTCGTTGAGTGCCGGCGGGGGAGTTTCCACCAGCCTTTTGGTGGCGAATAATGCGAACGTGACGGTATCCGGCAGTAGCGTGACGCTCGGCACAACGCAAGTCGATAGCAACGATCTGACGATCACGGCCACTGGTGCCGTCACGATTGGTAGCGTGCGGGTCGGTGGTACGCTGACGTCATCGGGCACTACATTTACGCAGACGACGGGCAGCAAGTTTTCGGTCCCTATGACGGAACTGAAGCTGGATCACAGCGGCACCTCAACGTTTAACGGCGAAGTGACGACGAACAAAATTACGAGCACGGGCGCAGGCCAGATTGTCTTCGGAAGCACGAGTGTTTGGAATGTGAACTTGGCGACGGCGACGCCCGCGTTGAGTGCGGTTGGCAATGTGGAGTTTGCTTCTGGGGCGCTGGTGAATCTTGATCCCAGGGCGATCAACGTGGAAAATGTCTCGATTTATCGGATTGTCGAGACCACGGGATCAGTCATCGACAACGGGATGAACCTGACGGCGATCTTGCCGATCGACAATGAAGACGAGTATACGATTTTTATTCCCGAGGTAGAGACTCTGGCGGGTGGCGGTCAAGGCCTGAAGATTTTCGGCTACGTACGAGAAAACCTGGTCGTCAACTGCGGTGGATCATGTACGTTGGTTCTGGGAACCGATTCGACGCATTTCGGTCCCACGCTGATGGTGCTGAATAGCTCCAGAGTGAACATTATTCCGACGAACACTCCGGTGGGCTTGGTCGACTACCTCGAGATCAACGGCAATGCAAATTCCACCGATACGTTAACGGTGGATTACAGCAATGGGGATCCACTGAGCTACCAGGGTGTGAAGTTTCCGGCGGTGTATGACGGGGGGGTGGGAACTGGTACGGACACGCTGACCTTCGTAGATGCAAACGGGGCGACGAATGGCAGCTATGAGTTTGACACGTTCTCCTCAACGTCGATTGATGCCAATTCGGGGATCATCGCCGCGGGTGCGAAGGAAGGGGCTTCCGCGGTCAGCCCGGGTGAGATCGGTTATTTGAATCTGAAAGCGGTCACAACGGCTCTGCCCATCGCCACTGAAACGGTGACCTTCACCAGCGGGAACGACGCCGTGACGCTAACGCAGCTGAGCGCGACCAACATTCGCTTCAACGGCAGCACCATCACCACGTTGTCGACGCCGAAGCCGAGCGTACAGATGAACATTTACGGCGGTGACGGTACCGACTCGCTCACCTACTCCATTACTACGACCGATTACCAGACGAACGGTGCCAGTGTCACAATTGATTCTGAGAATATCACTCAAAATAATACCGTGGTGACATTGGGTGGTAGCCTCAACTACAGTGGCTCGGGAACCTACAGCGGTATCGGCAATTCGACGAACTTCAACACGCTAGGGGGAACGGGAGCCGGCACGGTAACGATCAATCAAGGTACCATCAACATGTTGGGTGGCACGGCCAAGGGAGATGTGTCACTGACCGCTGCGACCACACTCAGTGTTTTCGACTTCAGCACCGCTGAAGGTAATGCCACGGTGACCGCCGGGGGAAATATCTCGCTGAATGCAGTGAGTGCTCCAAGTGGAACGATTGCGGTCAGCAGTGCGGGTGGTTCGATCACGGGCGCGGGTTCGAAATCTTTGGCGACCGATGGGGGGACGATCACGATTTCGGCCAACAGCGGGACGTTGTCCCTCGGGCCTGTAACCGCCGGCAGCGGTGCCACGCGCGGTGCAGTTAATATTTCGTCGGACGGCAATGCGTCGACGGGTAACGTGACAGCAGCAACGCTATCTCTGTCGAGTGCCTCCGGATCAATTTCGACCGGCGTCATCAATCTGAACGGTGGTACGCTGGAACTGACGGGCACGCAAGCGATCACAGTTGCCGGAGCGGCCGTGTCGGGGCCGAGTAGCAATGGAACCATTGCGATTTCCGCAGTTGGTACCTTAACGATCAATGGGGCGATGTCGACGGACGGCGGTGGCATCACCCTGAACGCCGATCGTATTAGCTTGGCATCGACTTCCACCAGCATTGCTGCTGGTTTGTCTCCCAACCTGGGACCGGTCAGCATCACGACTACAACGACTACTCAAGCGGGAACCTTAGGAGCGGTCACGGGTTCGTCGATCGATATACAATCGGCCTTCGACCTTTCCACCGGGGTCTTGACGGCCGGTGCGGGAAACATAGGTTTTATCTCCGCTGGCTCCCTCTCCGTGACCGGTGTGTCGGCCACCGGAGCAATTGGTCCGGGTACGGTCAACCTCGCAGCCACTGGAGCAGTGACCGCTACGGGGGCGATCACGACCAATGCAGGTGCCGTCACGATTTCGGGTAGTCAAGCGACTCTGGTGGCGGTGAATGCCGGCAACAGTGTGCTGGGCTTTGGACCGGTTTCGATAACGACCACAGCCGGAGCGATTCGCACCGCAGCGGTCGGCGGTAGCTCGATTACCCTGGACTCCGCTACCGACGTCACCGCCACGGCAGGTTTGGCGGCCAGTGCGGGTGCGGTGTCCATCACCGCGCTGGGGACGGTGAATTTGACGACGGTCAGTGCGACTGGGACGACGGGAGAGGGTTCCGTTACGATCAACGCTTCTGGGACGGTAACAGCGACCAGTACGATCAACACGGCTTCCACGGGTACCGTTGGGGCCATCAGCATCACCGGCGGCCAGTTGGCTTTGGCAGGGGTCTCGACCGGTACCGCTTCGGGCACGGGAAATACGTTGTCCGTGACCTCCACGACGGGCTCCACGGCTTTCACCGGTGCAGTGCTGGGTGGGACGGTGACGATCAATTCAGCCACGACCTTGTCGACGAGCGGTGCCGTCACCGCTTTGGTTGGTAGTATTGGTTTAACCAGTGCTGGCAACATGACACTGGGAGGCGATGTGGCCATTGCGGCCGCGACGGGATCTGGCTCGGCTACGATTTCTGCCAACTCTGGAACAGGTATTCTTGAGGCTCGCGGCAGTATCTTATCAAACGGTGGGGGGGTGACATTGAGTGGCGGGTCGTTCTTGAATTTGAATTCGAAATCTGTGCGAGCGGCAACGGCCAGTGCGACGACGGGAGCCACAGGCACGTTGACGATGAACTTTGATACGACGATCAGCTTGAATGGGACGACGATTGCTGGTTCGATGAATTTGACTGCCGGTACCACATTCACAACGGTGGGGGCAGGCGACACCCTGGTGGCCTACATGGGCGGTATTGTGATTAACGCACCGGGCGGCATTTCCCTCTTCGACTCCGTTACGATGAATACTCGCCTCTTAAGCCAAGCCAGCAGTACATTTTCGGCGGGCACTGCCGCCATTCGGCTCCGGCAGACAGTGGCGACCACGAATGCCGTGCGAACGTTTGGTGGTAATCTAACCCTGAACGGTGGAACGCTCACCACGAATGGGCCGGTGAATCTGTTTGAAGGCGTCAGTCGTATGGGAAGTCTGACGATGAATCATTCCGGTTTGATCACGATCAATCAATCCCTCAACGCTCGTTCGTATACGGTAACGGGTGGCGGCAACATGACCTTTGCAGGCACGGCGGCGGCGAAGATGACGATGCAAGTTAACGTGAATAATCCTCAGGTTGTGTTCACGCAAACTGGAGGCGGTAATCTTACGGTGCCAGCTTCCAATGGTGGCTTTGTCATCAACGGGATCGCCACCGGTTCAATCGTGTCGAACACGACGACCGACTATCCAATTCTCACCACCACGGGTACCTTTACGTATGCTGGTGCAACACCGACGAAAACTGGACTCACGGCCAAAGTGACCACCATCTCCGTGCAGACAGCGAATAAACGGGTTATTGTGCGTGTAGCCCCGTAGTGGGAGATGCCATTCGCGAGCTTGGGAATCGCGTGTCGAATGAGCCTACAATTTCGACGGTCGGATATGCCGGCCGTCGAAATTTTTTTTTGGAATCGATGAGATAAATTATCGTCTGAACTCGCGTTCCAAATGCTAGCTGAGGGAACTATTTCTAAGTTCCTCGCGTCGTTGCTCGGCCGTGGTGGCGGATCGGGTGACCTGTTTCAGGTTTTTAGAGTGTGCTTTTTAGGAGTTACGAATGTTTCGGTTTTCCCAGGATCGTGGTCGGATTGCGGCTCGGAAGCAACGTCTGTCGCGGAGTAAGTTGCAGGGCAAGTTGCGTTTCGAAGGCCTCGAGAAAAGAGACTTAATGGCCTGGGGGGTGAGTCTGACTAGTGGAGTCGCCGAGTTTATTGGCGATAGCAATAACGATTCGCTTGTGATCTCGCTCGGGTCAGGCGGAAATCTGGCCCACAACTTGCCGCTCGGTGGTGGTGTTGAAAGTGCAATTGACCTCTCAACCGCTCCCGGTGTGCAGTCGGCCACGGTAGCTTCGCTGACAGGTTTGATTGTGAACGGCCAGGGAGGTACTGATTCCGTGACGCTCGGGCCTTCGGGCACGACTGGTTTCACATTCAGCGGCATCACTCAAGGGCGGAGCATTCAGATCACCGCGGAAACGGTCACGGCTAGCACAGCTCTGGCGGTCAACGGCGGTAATTTTACCGCGACAGGTGTCAGTTTTAGCCGCGGTGCGACCAATTCATTCACGCTCAACGGTACCGGTGTTTTGACGCTGGATCAGACCGGCACGATTAGTTCCACTGGGCCGCTTACGGCTGGCTCTGTGAACATCGGTAATGCGTCCCAGGGAGCTTCTAGTGTCACGCTGGCGAACCTGACTTCAACCGCCGGCGACATCACGATTCGCTCCGCTGGCGCCGTCACCGCGGGTGCGGTGAGTGCGTCGCGGCCCAGCAGTAACGTAGGGAATTTGTCGATCTTGGCGAGCGGTTTGGTGACGATTGCCAGCGGACTGACAGATGGTGGTAATATCGCCATCGAGGGCTCGCGGATCAATACGACGTCGACATCGGCGTCGCTCCGAGCTGTATCGTCAAGTTTGACGGCTCCCTTTGGCGCCATCACCCTGACGACGCCCACGACCTCGTCAGCCAACAGCATCAATCTAGCTTCTTACGCCGCCGCAGGTACGTTCAGCGCCACAACCCATACACTAAGCTCCGCTGGTATTCGTACCTATGTGGGCAATTTGACCGTGAGCGCCGTTGGTAATGTCAGCTCTTCGACGGGTTGGCAAGCTGCGAACACCGGTACCATGGGAATCACGTCGTCGGCTGGTTCCGTGACCTTGCCGAATATCGTGACCACAGGGGCTGCGGTTACGATCAATGCGCCGCAGATTCAGATTTCTACGGGGGGGATCACCACCTGGACCGGATCGGTCGGGGGAGCGGTGACGCTCACGGGTGGGGCTGGAGCGGGTGGTAGTATCTCGGTGGCGACCACGATTACGGCTGGTGCGATCTCCTTGGATGCCAATTCGATTTCCATCGTTTCCGGGAACCTGACGGCGATGAAGGGCACGGTAACGGTGAACTCCACCGCCGCGTTGACCCTCGCGACCGTAAAAGCCACTAATGCGTCGCCAGCCAAAGGTGACATCAGTCTGACCAGTGCTGGTACCGTTACCTATCGTCGCATCGAAAATGACGGGGGAACTGTGGCGGTGACCGGCGCTTCGATCACCAGTCCCGCCGGTCATGGTACGATCGCCTCGGGTGGTGCTTCCAACCGTGGCACGGTCACCCTCAGCTCCACGCAGGGTGGCATTACCATTAACAGCGGCTTGTTTACGGGCGGATTCGTTGTGAATTCCGCCACCAGCTTGTCGATCACAGGAAGTGTGGATGGGCAGAACAACAATATTTCCATTACCGCCCCTAGCGCCATTACCATCGGTGGCTTTTTGCGGACCAGTGGCACTGGCACGGTCACCCTGGCAGGTGGCTCAGTGGATGTGAGTTCTTATGTTCAGACGGCCAATCAAGAGATCTCTGCAACAGGGAGCTCCTTCAGTGCGCTAGGAGTGCGAGCGGGGACCGGAAACGTTTCGATTGACGTTACGGGCGCCATCGCCCTAGGTACCACCAGTTCGAACGCGAATTCGTTTACGACGAGTGGCACCACATTCAGTTTAGCAGCTAATGCCCTGATGACGGTCGGTGCGTTGGACCTGAACCAATCCGGCGCGATCACGATCAACGGCAAGCTTTCCGCGACCTCTTTCAACGTGCAACAGAACGTGACGACTACCTTTGGTGCGACGAGCATCTGGTCGGTCAACCTTGCCAATCCCTCGCCAGCGATGACAACGAACGGGCCGACGGTGTTTGCCAATGGTTCCACGATCGATGTCAATGCCGTCACCGCCGACGTCGAAAACAATCAAGTCTTCCAGTTGGTCAAGGGGCCATTGAATTCCATTACGAACAATGGCTATCAGCTCACCGTATCGTCAGTTGATGCACAGGGTGAGTCGATCGTGCTGCTCGCGAGCCTCACGAATCAGACTTCAAATCAGTTCCTTGATCTGGCTGCCTATGTTTACCAGCCGATGATCTTCTCGTGTGCGGGGGCCTGCACCCTGATGCTCGACACCAATTCAACTCCGTTTGGTCCGAACATCCTGCTGAAGGATGGCAATGGAGACGTGATCAACACCGGTGCCGACTTGGTGCCGCTTGGACTCGTCACCAGCATCAGCATTTCAGGCTTGGCCGACTCGACCGACTCACTTACCATTGACTACGCCAACGGTGACCCGCTCTTCAACAGCATCGCGGAAACCCCGGTCGCTATTCCGGCGTCCTACGATGGCTTAGGGGGGACCGGTACCGACACGCTGTTTCTGGTCGATAGCAACGGAGCCACGAATGGCACCTATTCGTTCGACACGTTTGTGGTCAATGCCACCAATTCCAGTTCTGGCACCATCAATCTCGGTGTGGTTGGAACCAGCGGTGTCGAAACGACCGGTCCGAACAGTTCCACGGTGAGCTTCGCGGGCTTAGAGCCGATCACGACCACCATGCCGATTGTCAGTGCCACGCTGAACCTGACCAGTGGCGATGATGCGGTAACGGTGGCCAACAGCAGCGCCACTCAGACCACCGTCAGCGGTGCGACGATCGAAACCGTGAATTTCACTCGACCTAGCGGCAGCATTACAGTGAATGGTGGTATAGGCAACGATACTATCACCATCGGCGATTATAATAGTCAGGGGCTGCAAACCGACGGAGCTAACCTGACGATCAATAGCGAGTCCATTTCGCAGCAAGCTAAGATCACGACGACCGGCGGCGATTACACCACGACGGGATCCGGCACCTACAGCTCAAACCTCGCCGTGAACTCTCTGGACACCACGGGTGGGACGGGGACTGGTGCGGTTTCGATTGGACAAACGGGGGATGTGAGCGTTGGAGGTGGGCAGGCGAAGTCCTTTGCGGTGACGGGAGCAAACGCCTTCACGCTCCAGGGCGCCCTTTCGACCACCGCCGGTGATATCAGCATCACCAGCAGTGGCTCGGCCACTATTAACGATTTGTCTGCGTCGAATGGCGGCGCCGCGATCATCACCATCAGCTCCGGTGGTCAGTCACTCAATCAAATGGGTAGTTGGTCGACCGATGGTGGCCAGATTTCCACTTCGGGCGTTGGATTTAGTGGATCGGCTGGAACGATTAACACGTCGTCCGCACCGCTGCTGATGAATCACACGGGCAATGTGAATACAGGCACCTTGACGGCTGGTAGCGTCACCATCACAACCACGGGAACCTTCACCGGCACGGGCGCTATCACCACTACGCAGGGCGCTGTTGAGATCACGAGCACTGGTTCAGCCACGCTCGGACAAGTAACCGCAGCGAATGCCGGTGGTCCCGCCGCTATTACGGTAGATGCTGGTAACTTAACCGACGGATTCAGCAACATCTCGGTCACCAGCACGCTCTCCTCAACTGGTGGAAACATTTCGCTAACGGGAGCGGCTATCAGTTCGCAGACGGGGGCTACGATCAATGCCACGAATGGGACAACGGTCTCGTCGAGCGGTACACTGACAATCGACGCTAGCTCTACCGTGAATCTGGCGGCCGCCGTTCAGGGTGGCGCCGTCACCATAACAGCCGGCTCCACCATTACGACTCAAGGTAGTGGCACGATGATTGAGGCTGATTATGGCAATGTCAGTTTGACATCCGACGGAAATATCAGCCTGCAAGGCGACGTGTTCACCAGTACCTCCGCACTCAGCACTCATACATTGTCGATCAACGCCGTCAACGGCGAACTCGCTCCCAGTGCTCATATTTACACCAACGGTGGGAACATCTCGCTGACTGGTGGATCCTATCGCACGAACTCGGCTGGGAAATGGATTCGCGGAACCACGAACACCGCGGATATCTCGAGCACTACGGCCACCTCGACGGTCGGAAGTCTGACGATGAATTTTGGAACGACGATCCTGATCAATGGTCCCGTAGGAGCACGAACGGGTAGCTTGACCGCCGGCACCACGTTCACGACTCAAGCTCCTACCACTGTCAGCACGACGATGGGAGGGAGCGCCACGATGGGATTCACGGGCGGCGGATTTACGCTGAACGCTGGAGGTAATGTGGCGATCGGCGATTTGGTCTGGGCGAACATTCGTGGAACTCAGTCGTCATCATCGATCAATGCCGGTTCCAATACTGTGACCTTAAAGTCCGGTGCTGCAATCACAGGGAATATCATGCGTACGTACGGCGGTGGTCTCTCCATAACGAGTGGAGCCCTGAACGTGAATGGCTTCCTCGTGCTGGTCGATTCTTCCAACCGTCAGGGCCAGTTGACACTCAACAACTCATCCACGGCTGCGTTCGCGGCCTCGGTTCGAGCGTCCAGATATGTCGTGAGTGGCGGTGGGGATGTCACGTTCTCAGGAAATGCCCTGTTGCAGGTCGTGTTTGTGGCCTCATCACCGACCTCTAACGCAGGCCGCTTCGTGCAGACTGGAGCGGGAAACCTCACCTTATCGGGTTCATCGCGTCTGAATCTGCTGGCGTATGGGACGACGCAAAATGCAGGACCGTTCGATGTACTGACGACCGAGGGAACCTACACCTACTCCAGTGCCAATGCTCCCAACTTGGGGACCTTCCCTGGTCAGGCTGCTCCCAGTGCGGCCAAGTACACGCTCACCAATGATACAGCCAATAAACGATTCCGCGTGACGACGGTCGTGTAGTCAATGCTGCTGGAAGAGAGCTAGGGAATCAAAATAGGAAGCACAGCGAACCATTTCGGTGGTTCGCTGTGTTCGTTTCGGCCCTGCATCAATCACTCGGCCAGGAACAAAAAAAGAGCGACGCCTGAGCGTCGCTCTTTCCGTTTAGCTGCGGGGCCTCGGCCCCGCGAGCTCGTAGGCTTCGTGTACCACTAGGCAACGTCGCCCAGTGAGTAGCCCTTGCGGTACTCAGGCTTGATAATGTGGGCGACTTCCGGGGCGTTGGTCGCCACCAGATTCTTGGCATCCCATTCGATTTTCTTGCCCGAGGCCCATACGGCGAGATTGCCGAGCAGAACGGTTTCGGTGAGCGGCACGGCATAGTCAGGGAAGTTGCTCATCGCCGCCTCACCACCACGCATCGCATTCACCCATTCCTTGAAATGGCCTGGAGACTTCTTGAAATCCACATCGGGGACCTTCGAGCCACCGACGAGGAACAGGCCGTTACCGGCATAGTCTCCGGGGGCGTAGAGCGAATCCTTGTCGCCGATGATGAGGGCACCGCTGCTCTCCATCTTGGCCCCCTTGAGCAGTTCGGCCGCGGGCCGCTTGCCACCATCATACCAAACGAACTTCAAGGCCCCCCGCTTCTCATTGCCGGGGAATTCCATCGTGATGATCGACCAGCTCGGATAGGTCTCCTTGTTGTGCCCAGAAGTCTCTGCCACGACCGACGTGGGATCGCGCAGCATCAACCCCATAAAGGGCATGTTGAGTGTGTGGCAGGCCATGTCTCCCAAGGCGCCGGTGCCGAAATCCCACCAGCCACGCCACTTGAATGGGTGATAAGCGGGATGATAGGGACGTTCAGGAGCGGGGCCGAGCCATTCGTTCCAGTGCAAGGTGTTGGGCACAGCCACCGTTTCGGTGGGACGGGCCAGCCCTTGAGGCCATACGGGACGATTCGTC
Organism: Pirellulaceae bacterium; assembly: GCA_044235425.1. Taxonomy (GTDB): domain Bacteria; phylum Planctomycetota; class Planctomycetia; order Pirellulales; family Pirellulaceae; genus JBJSXJ01. Next base: position 22,710 of record JBIIHW010000009.1, on the reverse strand, counting down.
CAGACGTGCACTTCCGTGATCTTGCCCAGGACCCCCGACTGTAGAATTGCGGCCCCTTTGCGCAAATCAACGTTCGCTGTCCCCTGGTTGCCCATCTGGGTGGCCACCTTCTTGGTCTTGGCCAGCTTTCCCAGCACGCGGGCTTCAAACAAGGACCGAGTGAGGGGCTTTTGGCAGAAGCAGTGCTTCCCCAAATTCATCGCCATCGCCGCCGCCACCGCATGCGTATGATCCGGCGTGCTCACCGTCACCGCATCAATGCTCTTGCCCATTTCATCGAACATCTTGCGGAAATCATGATACTGCTTGGCCTGTTCAAAGCCCTTGCGCTGAGCACCACGGCCGAGCGTGCTTTCATCCACATCGCAGACCGCCACGATGTTGCCGCTGTCCGCGGCATCCTGGGAATCGCTTTGACCCTTGCCACCAATGCCAATACAGGCAAAGTTGATCTTCTCATTCGGCGACTTGCTCTCCTGAGCCTGTAGCCCCGATGCTACGAAATAGCCAGCGCCAATCACCGCGCTGGTTCCTAAGAATTGACGACGATCCGCATTACGAGCCATGAATACACACTCCTCCAGAATCGAGACGACTTTCATTCAGACGCGCCCGCCCACGACAACCGGGCAGCCAGAGACCAAACAGTTTCTGTTCGGTTCCCCAAGCTGAAAACGGCTCATCGTACCGGGAAGTTTCCAAGCTACCGAACTAAGCAGCGGAATTCAAATCTGTGACCGACTTTTTAACTGTCCGTCACGTACCCCAAGATGGGATTCGCCGGGTGCTGATCCGTGTCCGGGATCAAGCCTTCCGGCCTCATTTCGTACCGGCTCGCCACGCGGAGCGGCCTGTTTAACGGGCCCCGCACTGCCACTGCTGGCCAGCGGCTCGTTACCGCTATTCATCGCCACCCCCGACTGGTCGGAGGTCGGCGGCGTGCCAGACCCGCCCGGACGCTTGGTCGGCTTGAACACTCCACCTAACGGTCCCGCCAGTAAAGCGGGAAAGAAGATCAGCTCCGCAGCTACGCCCATCATCAAAATGGAGAGCATCAAGTAGCCAAAACGCTGTGTGGGAGTGAAGGTGCTGAAGGCAAAGATCGACAACCCCAAACCGCTAATGAGGGCCGCCTGAAATGTCGGCGTTGCACAACGCCGATACGCTTCCAAAATTGCCGCATGACGCGACCCCGATTTATCCAGCTCCGCTCGAAACCAGGTCAGATAGTGGATCGTGTCGTCCACCGCCACCCCAAGCGCAATGCTGGCTGTCATCATCGAACCAATGTCGACCTGAATTCCCATCCAGCCCATCGCGCCAAAAATCACAAATACTGGTAGCACATTGGGCAGCATGGCGACCATGCCAGCACTGAAACTGCGCGCGATAAACATCAGCAGCGGAGTGATGGTGACAAACGACCAGAACGTGCTCTCGATGAGGCTATCGAGCAGGGTTCGCTGCGCCTTGTAGACAATCGGTACAACCCCGGTATACACCGCCGATACATTCCGGTCGTTCTCTCTTGCAGTCGTTGATTTCTGCTGCACGAACTGATGGTCACGAGCATCGATGAGCTGCTTGGCATGCTCCTCGATCGCAGCTACATCATACGACGCATGGTCACCCACCAGCACCACACAGTCATACCCGCCGACCCTCTCGATAAACTTCTCCGACGCTGGCTCCACACTGGGATCATGCCAGGTAACCTGCAGTCGAGCGACGGTGAGCAGGTCCTTGAGCGTCTGCGAGAAAATCCGTGTTTGATTGATTTCCCGCACATCCGCCTGAGCTGCTACCTTGTCAGACTCTTTAGCAGCTGCCAACTCGTTCGCCGCTGACTCCTTGTCGCTCGCTTTCTCGGCACTTTTTCCCGACGCCTTTTTCAGCGCTCCCAGAGGTGCGCCGACCAGTAGCACGCGGGCCTTCCCCAGCGGCTCGTCACCACGCGCTGCCGTCAATTTTTTCAGCAGCTGTTCACGCGTGTGATGAGCCTGAAATATCGGCTCCACAGCCGACTTCAACTCATGCACGAACTCGCCATAATCAACGTTCTGCAAGGCCCCAATTCGCAGGCTCAAGCGCCATAACTCCGATTCGTCGTCCCGATCCAGTCGTAAGTATTCCGATCGCAAGAACTCCGCCCGATGCGATTCCAGGCGAGCATTCGTGGCACCCCGGCGCGCGAACGACAACGTATCGCCTTTCGCCGCTGGTAGGACCGGGGCAAACGTCACTGCCGATAGCGACCGGCCCGCGACCCCCTGACCCGCATCCCCAAACTCCTCGTCGATCACTCGCTGCACCCGTTCCACAATATCCATGCGATCGAGGAACGTTAGCTGATAGGCCTCTTCTCGCTGTCGCTCCATGGAACCATCGGCCTGCGCCGCCTGTTGCCGCTCACTGGCCGGTGCCATTAGCAGCTCCGGTTTCACCCGCACCACAATTTCCATCGGGACCAGCTTGCCAATCTTCTGCTCCAGCCAGGCATAGTCATGCAGAATCTTGGCGCTATCATCGAACATTTTGAGCATATTTACCGAGGTGTTGATCTTCGTGCAGCCCCAGCCCGCGACGGCAATCACGATTACACAGCTGATCGCCACCAGGTTGTGATGCCCGATGATGAAGTCCCCAAATCGCTTCCAGAAATTGTTGAGATACTTTTCGTACCAGGGATTCTCGTCGCGGTGCCGCTGCGCCGCCGTACGTGGTTTCTGCGGCCAGATCTGCAGCGCCGCTGGTAAATAGGTGAAGAGCAGCGTCAGCGTGGCCATCACCGCCACACCCGAATAAAGACCGAATTTTTTGATCGGTAAGATTTCGCTCGTAAACAACGAGAACAGACCGAACGCCGTCGTCAGATTGCACATTAAAGCGGGTTTCCAGCCGTGGGCGATCGCCGCCTCTGGTGCACCCGCTACCCCATTCTCCTCCACCGCCTCACGATAATAGTTGATCAGGTGCACGGCACCGGAGATTCCCAGCACGTAGACCAGCGACGGCATCGACATCAAGACGGCGTCGAGTGTCGCGCCGGTCCAGCCCACCAGCGCAATACTCGCGACCGCACTTACGCCACCGACAAAAAACACCATCAGCGTGGCAGATATCGACCGAAAACAGGCATACGACAGGCCAATTCCCAGGACCACGCACAGCGATACCAGACGCACCAGCGTGATCGTCCCCTCCTCATCGATCGCCACATTGTCGACGGTCGGACCGCCCAAATGCAGCTGACTCATCGACACCCCGCACTCTTCCGCCAAGTCATAAAGGCGGCCACGCGGCCGACCGAGCATCCCTCGCCCCATCACTCGGTGTAAGTCCAAACGTCCCGCTTCCGTAAAGTTCAGCACGAAGGCGGTCGTCTTCCCATCCTTCCCGAACAAGCTCCCCTGCAATCGTCGCTGAGCCTCCTGCTCGTTCCCCTCCAGCACGCCACCCTCCGCCGTCAGACCCTCGAGCACCGTCGGTCCGGTCGTCACCGAACGGAACAGCTGCGCGTCCAAACGCCGCGGTCGCTCGTAATACCAAGCCGCATCCTCCGGGGTGAACGTGGCCACTCGCTTCGCCTCCAGCGGAGCACCGGTAAATCCACGCCACAACTTGCCCGCCCAAGCCGCAATCGGCGCCTTCGCACCATCCCACTCATACAACTCACCTTCCGGCGTGAGGAAATACCACAGACCTTTTAGTCCCTGTACCCACTTTTCCTTCCGCCCACCCCAGTTGTAGTGATCGTGGCCGGTGAAGAAGAGTCCCAAGCGATCGCCGATAAACGGATAGGGCCGCTCCAAATGCACGTTGTGCATCCCCCGCTCCAGCTTCAGTGCAGTCGGATCGTCCGACTTCGGGGCTGCCGCTTCGCCCGCCGCACCTTCTCCCGCCGCACCATTCCCGCTCGCGGCTGCCACCTTCGCCGCCGCCTCCTCCGCCATCGCCTCAAAATCCACTCCCACCAGCGACGGCGGCACTTCGGGCAACAGTTTGGCCATCATCAACTTGTACGACTCATCGTCCGCCGTGCAGTTATCCCAGCTTGCCAGCACAAACCGTTCACCCAGGAAATGACGCCAGAACCAAGTGATGTCCTTCGTCTCCTGGAACTCGGCCGGTAGCCAGTCCTTCACGTCGTTGCGCATGTTTTGCACCGACACTCGAGCCCCGCGCATGGCAAACGGCACCAGGAAGAACACCACCATCAGGATCCCCAGCGCCGTTCGCGAAAAGAACGTCGAGCGAAGGGAACCGGGCCGGTCGGAAGTCGAATGCGTCATGGAACCGCCTATCGTCGAGAAACTGCGAAACTAAGCCTCTCTAACATCGGCTATCAACGACATATCCGCTACAACCGGAAAAGCCCCAGACCCAAGAAAATCGGGGCAAAATCATGAGCGGTGGGTAATGAGCACTTGCCTGCCTTTCCTAGCCTGCGCAGCTTGCGAAAAAGGCTGCGCCGTCGCCCCGTTCGCCCTGCGACGAGTGCCATACGACGAGTGTCTTACGACGAGTGTCTTACGACGAGTGTCTTACGACGAGTGCCATACGACGAGTGTCTTACGACGAGTGTCTTACGACGAGTGTCTTACGACGAGTGTCTTACGACGAGTGTCTTACGACGTGCGCCGCGCGAACTCCGACTCGCGAAACGAGTCCGCGACCGATGTGCCGGGAATCAAACGAGTCAAGAGTGGAGTCGTCATCACGGTCGTCACCAGCGCCATGATGACAAGCATGCAGAAAACACTCGGCGGAATCACGCGTAACTGATAGCCGACATTGATGACGATCAGTTCCATTAAGGCGCGCGTATTCATCATCACGCCGATGCAGCCCGCCTCGCGCTTGGAAAAGCCGGTCATGCGGGCGGCCAGAGAACAGCCCAACATTTTGCCGACGACCGCCGCCGCTAGCACCAGCCCGCACCAGAGCCACAGCGTGCCGCTCGACAAGCTCCCAATGTTCGTCCGCAGTCCGGTATAGGTAAAGAAAATCGGCAGGAAAAAAGCCGTTACTAAATCTCGCAAACGGCGCGAGACCGCTTCCCGGAATTCAGTCTCCGTGGATAAGCAAGCCCCTAGTGTAAAGGCTCCAAAGATCGCAAAGATGCCAATCTTGTTCGTGAGGATTGACGCCGCAAAGATGAGCACGAAGACGATGGCGAGCCCGTCTAGTCCCAGTTGTCCGTTGCGGCGTTTCATTTCATACCGTACCCAGCGCACGAGTAGCGGACGGACGACCCAGATCATGACCACGGCAAACAAGACCGTCGACAAGACCATCCAGGCGGTTGCCTGCGGCTTGAAATCCCCTTTGACGATCGACGAGACGGTCGCCAGCAGCGTCCAGCCTGCGACATCGTCGATCGCCGCGGCGGAAATCGTCACCACCCCCAGCTGCGTACGTGTCAGGTTAAACTCCATCATCATGCGTCCGAGAATCGGAAGCGCCGTGATCGACATCGCCGTGCCCATAAACAGCAGCATCCCGAACAGCGGCGGAGTTTCTCCCGAATCGGGATGAGCTTCACAGAAGGGATGGAGTCCCCAGCCGACGAGGGCACCCAAGGTGAACGGCAGTAAGATGCCGGCCAGCGAAATCGCGGCCGCCGAACGTCCACTTGTTTTCAAATGCGCAAAATCAAACTCCAGTCCCACCAGGAACAGCAGCAAAATCAGCCCCAATTGACTAAAAACCGAAAAGATCCAGTTGAGGGTCACGTCGAATAACCCCGCGACCAAGCCCGGAAACTCTGGATTGGGATGAAATACCGCTCCCCACAGTTCTGGAAAAAACTTGCCGAGCAGTGAGGGGCCGAGCAGCAGGCCTGCGGCGATCTCCCCCACCACCCCCGGCTGTCCCAGTCGAATCGCCACTCGAGCCGCCACGCGTGCGGCAATCAGAATGATGACCAGTTGCACGAGGACGGGCAGCAGCACATCTTCCACATGCAACTTCTTTAAACTCAGCGCAATCGGATCGTAGTCGATCGCTGCCAACAGCCAACTGGCACCACGTGCTCCTGCGCTTTCGAGGAAATCGTTCATGAAACAAACCTTTGTGAGTGCGGCCGTTGTACCCGCAGTACACCATCTGTGGCACTACGGTTACAGAATCTTTAATCGCAGGAGATTCAAGGCGGTCTTGGCGGCCCGCGCTTCCACTACATCCGGATGCCCGCTGAACGGCCAGGCCACAACCTCCACCTCGTCTGCCGTCGGCCCCACTAGAGCCAACCAGACTCGTCCCACCTCCGCCGGCGGTGAGCTTGATGGCGGCTCGGCTGCTGGCCGCGGGCCAATCACGAGGCCATAGTCTGTGCCCCATTGCTCCCGCACACGGCGGGCAACGGTCGTCGCATACTCAGCGGTCCAGCCGGTACTCGGTGCGGCGGCTAGCCCCACCAGTGGGCTCGGCCACGAGCGAGCATCCGCGGGGACGACCAAGCCTCCGCGGTAAGGACTGCCGGCCGCCGGCAACGCCGCCAGCCAACGACTGAGGAGTCCCGGTGTGGCCAGTTCTAACGTGCTGAGCGTTTGGCCACATTGTTGCAACTGACGCCCCACCACATGCTGCAACTCCTCGTCATCTTCTCCATACACCAGGTTTCCCAGGCATTCCCGAATCGTCGCCAACGTCGGCGCCATCTGCGCTTCGCAATCAGCGGCTATCGCGGCGCACGCGGTGATGCGGAGCGTGATCGTCGCCTGACTCACCGTGATCCCCACCTGCGGTTCCCGTCCGCGACGAATGAGATCGGGAAGCATCGCCTCCAGGTCGCTCTCGCCCACCCCAAAACATTTCAGGCACTTATGACGAATGAGTTGTTGGGCGGCCAGGTGAGCGTCGGTGAGTCTCGGCAGCACGGTAGCAGCCCACATTTCTTTCATTTCCGCAGGTACCCCGGGTAGACAAAAAATGCGAGCGGACGTGCGACCAGGCCGAGTCACTTGATAGTCAATTCCCGGAGCGGTTCCGTGGGGATTGGGAATCACTCGACTGCCCACCGGGAACATCGCCTGAATTTGATTGGCGGGCGGCATCGGACGCTGGCGTCGCGCGAAGAGCTGCTCGATATGTGCGAGCGACGCGGCATCCAGTTCCAATTCGACCCCCAAGGTTGCGGCCAGTGCCTGTCGAGTGAGGTCATCGGCGGTAGGCCCCAGTCCACCCGTACAAATAATCACGTCGGCCCGCGCGAAGGACTCCCGTAGCACACGCACGTTCGCCTCCAAGTCATCGGCGACCGTCGTGTGATAAGCCACTCGAATCCCCACTTCGCCAAGACGCTGGCTTAGCCACTGGCTGTTAGTGTCCAGCCGCTCGCCACTGGTGAGTTCATCGCCAATGGAAATGATTTCCGCCACCATGACGCTGCTGATCCTCTTTGCCTGAACCCCGACCCCCGCACCCCGCACCCCGCACCCCGAACCCCGAACCCCAAACCCCGCACCCGGCGCGACCAACCGACTAGCCGCTCACACGCAAGTCGTCGCCAACATAGTTACGCCTGTTGCCGCTGGGTAGCCCCTTAGGCGCTGGCGACGAATCCACGCTCGCTCACCTGCCGTCCCAGTTCCACCACCCGCTGATACTCGTCTTCGCTGGGCCGATGCCCTCGCAGCTGACGTTGCAAGTCGTCCATCAGTACGATTGCCGCCTGCCGCACGCGATCGTCGGACTGCTCGGCGCGATACTGCTGTACCACAAGCTGCACAATCAGCCGCTGGATGCGCCCGGAGAGCTCCGCCAGCCAGCATTGTCGAGCGGCGAGCTGCACACCCTGTTGGTGCTGGGCCGCCCGCAGTTCTTCACCCAGCAATCGCAGCTCGGCGAGCTGCGGGCTAGCGCTACGAATGCTACTGCTATGAGCGCCACTGCTATGAGCGCCACTGCTATGAGCGCCACGGCTATGAGCGCCACGGCTATGAGCGCCACGGCTACTGCCGACGGCTGCTGAGTCCACACCAGGTTTTGACGTGGGCTTCATCAAGGTCCGAATCAGTGCCAGGCTCAGCAGCTCACTCTCGCCCTCGTAGATGCTCGTCGCCAGATAGTCATGCAAGTAATCGCCGACCGGATGGCCTTTGAGAAAGGAACGGCCACCGTGTGTCTTCAATGCCAGTTCGACCGCCGCCTCCCGCAGCGCGTCACTCGCAAACACCTTCGTCACGATTCCTTCCAGCTCCCCGCGATAACCGTGATCGAGGAGCGTAGCGGACCAGCAGGTCAGAGCATCGCAGCCCACGATGAGTGCTGCGAGTCGCCCGATTCGTCGTAACACCAGTTCGCGGGTGACGAGCGGCTGGCCATACGTGATTCGCTCCTGACTCCAGGCGACCATGCTGGCCAGCAGTCGGCGCATGGTACCAGCCGCTTGCGCACACAATGCCACTCGCCCTCGATTCAATCCATGGTAGGCGATCGTGAGTCCGTCGCCTCGGGGCGGCTCGAGCAGGTTTTTAACCGGTACGCGAAAGTTCCGCAGACGGAGGCCGCGATTCAGATTGTGCTGCAAAGCATGCAGTTCGTAATGCACCAGCTGAAAACTCTCAGTCTCTTGCCAAGGTAAATCGCAGATCACAACCGCCGGCTGCTCATCGAGCAAGCAGACAAGTCCAATCGTTCGGCCATAGTCGGCGTTCGTGATGAATAACTTGTCTCCCGTAATCGACAGCTCCTCACCCACTCGCACGGCTCGAGTTTGCAAGCGAGTGAGATCGGAACCGGCTCCGGGTTCGGTGAGTGCGAAGGCGGCGAGTCGTTCACCGCGAGCCAGGCTGGGTAACCACTGCCGCTGTTGCCAGTCGTTGCCAAAACGTTGCAATTGCCCCGCCGCTCCGATGCAGCCGTGGACCGCCGCGAGTCCCGCGACCGTGCCCGTCCAGCGGGCCAGGCGAGTCAGCAGTGGCATGAACTCGCGATAATGGGCAGCTGTTCCCCCATACGATTCATCGATCAGCAGTCCCCAGTATCCTGCCTGCGCCAGCTGCGCGATCAGCGCCGATGAGAGCTTGCCCTGGTGGTCGTAGAGTGTTGAATCGAGAAACGCGCGATTCACAATCTGTTCGCAGGCGTTCATGACGTGAGCGACCTGGGGACGAATCACACCCGGCTCCGTCCGAAATAATTCCTCGCCCGCGGACACATCCCAGACGGCTCGAAACACGGGACTGGCAGCGGCGGCGTATTGCGGACGCAACTGCCAGGATCCATCAGCTGTAGTACGGGATTCCATGATTATTTTTCAGTGGCTGGCACTTCGAACCACGATCGTTCGCGACGGTCACCAGCATACATGGCTGCGATCACCGCAGCATGCTGACTGGTCAGGTGAGCTCGTCGCAGGGTGAGTTTGGCGGTCAACCCACCGTTCTCGATCGAGAAACGTTCCGGCAATAATACCGCTCGACGCACCTGCTCAAGCGGAGTCGCCGCGTGCTGAGCAGCGGCAATGCGGGCCGCCAGCAACTGCTGCACCCGCAAGTCCAGCGGTAGCTCCGCCGGTTTTACCATGGCTGGTGTGGCTGCCGCTGCTGGTGTGGCTGCCGCTGCTGGTGTGGCTGCCGCTGCTGGTGCAGTTTTTTTCCTCGCTGTCGTTTTCGAGCGTTCCGTGGGTTCTGCAAGTCCCAGCGTGGTCCTCACGAGTCCCCAATCGGGAACGACCAGCGCGGTGAGGTAGTCGCGCTGTTCCCCGACGATCATAACCTGTGCGATGAGCGGATCGGCCGTAAGCTGTTGTTCGAGAGGCAGAGGTGGAATTTTTTTTCCCTGATTGGTCGCAATCAATTCTTTCAAACGACCCGTGATCACAAGAAACCCGTCCGCGTCGACTCGACCTAGATCGCCCGTATATAACCAGCCGTCTCGGCAGACTTCTTGGGTGAGCGGTTCATCACGATAGTAGCCCAGCATGATATTGGGCCCGCGTACGAGAATTTCACCTTCCGCCGAAATCTTGATATCAAGATTCGGCAAGGGGCGTCCCACGGTGTCACGTCGTGACTGCAGGGGAGTGGACGTAGCGACTACCGGGGCAGCTTCGGAAAGACCATAGCCAGGCAAGAGATGAACCTGCTGCCGCTGAAAATAGTCAACCAGTGCCGCGGAAACGGCTGCTCCTCCGCAGCTGCACTGTTCCATGTTGCCACCCAGAGCGGTTTTCAGCACTCCCGGCTGTGCATGGCCTCCGCGGTCCCGCAGGGCATCCGCTAAACCGGCGACAAGTCGTTCGTAGAAGAATGGAACACCATTGAGGAATGTGGGCTGAGTGTCCTGCGCGATTGGAAGCACGCTAGCGGGTGTGGGCGATAGGACCATCTCCGTGCCACTTACCAGCCAGACATATAAATCACAGGTGCGCGCATAGATGTGACTTAGAGGTAAAAAAGATAAACGCCGTTCACGAGGGTTTTCACCGAAGGCTTGCAGGATGCCACGCGTGTTGGCAATCAGATTGGCGTGACTCAGCATCACCCCGCGTGGCTCGCCGAGCGTTCCCGAGGTGTACAGGATGGTGGCCAGAGCGTGACCGTCCGCCGCGGCGACTGTTTGCTCAGCCAGACGACGGCCGGGTTGAGTCGACTCGTGTACATGGTCGCTGGCCGACGGACTCAATTCGTCGATGACGGTGATTTTGGTTTTGACGCTGCGTTTGCGCCGCTGCCGCAGCGCCGCACTGACCAGCGACTGGGTCGACTTCGAAACGAGGATCAAGCTTGGTTGGCTATGAGCAATCTGCTCGGCAAACTGCGTACTGTTTAACGTTGTATGCAGCGGCACATGCACGGCACCGAGTGCCAGAATTGCCAGATCAACGAGGATCCATTCGTATCGATTCTCGGATACGTGGACGATGCGATCACCCGCTTGGACATGTTGACTTGCCAGCCATTCGGTCAGGTACCAGACGTCCGCCGCCAGCTCGCTCCAAGTGCGGTGATGATATCCCGTGGGGCCAATAATCTTCGTGGCTCCAGAGAGTCTTGCCCCACGGGATCGCCCTTCAGGAAATTTCGCCAGACTCGGCCAGACCAGGGCCAGTCGTGACGGAGTGTCCGTCGCGCGGCGTAACAAAAAGTCAATCAGGTGCTGCTCGTTCATGATCGAATGAACTGGGGGACTGCGAACATCATCTTGGTCATCGTATCGCCTTTGGGAAGTAATGAAAGCGGAGCGGCTCTGGGACGGCTATCACGAATGTGTGGGGCGTTGGTTGTCCGCTTGTCACGCCCCGCCTGCGAACGTCACAATACCGCACCGCTGATTATTTAGACTCGTCACGACGTTTTAGAATTTTCCCGAGACGCGCTTATGCAACTCATCTCCGTCCAAGACGCTCGCCGCCCCACATCGATCGGTCAACAGGTACGCCTCCGCGGCTGGGTTCGCACTCGGCGCGATTCCAAAGGCGGTTTCAGCTTCTTGGAAATCAACGACGGCAGTTGCCTTTCCAACTTGCAGGTCATCGCGGAATCACGTTTGGATAACTATGAGTCGGAGGTGAAACGGCTCGGAGCGGGCTGCAGCGTGACAATCGAGGGACGGCTGAAGGAGTCGGGTGGAAAAGGGCAGGCAACTGAACTGCTGGCCGACTCGATCACCGTTCACGGCTGGGCTGATCCAGACCTCTACCCACTCCAGAAAAAACAGCATTCGTTTGAGAAACTACGTGAGTGGCAGCATCTGCGTCCCCGCACCAACACCTTTGGCGCGATCGCCCGTGTGCGCAATCAAGTCTGTCAGTCGATCCATCGCTTTTTTCAAGAGGATGGATTTCTGTATGTACATCCACCCATCATCACCGCCAGCGATTGCGAAGGCGCTGGAGCGATGTTTCGAGTCTCGACACTCGATCCCAACCAACTGCCCAAGGTGGAAGGCAAAGTGGATTATCAGCAGGACTTTTTCCAAAAGCCGGCGTTTCTTACGGTGAGTGGTCAGTTGGAGGCAGAGATTTTCGCTTGCGCCTTAGGCAAAGTGTATACCTTTGGCCCCACGTTCCGCGCTGAGAACTCGAATACCTCGCGGCATTTGGCGGAATTCTGGATGATTGAACCAGAGATGGCATTCTTCGATCTCCAGGACAACATGACGCTCGCCGAACGCTTCCTCAAACGAATCTTTCACGACGTGCTGACACACTGTGCCGAAGATATGGCGTTTTTCAATGAACGCATCGATCCCACGGTTCTGGAAACGCTCCAAGGGATTCTCTCCAGTGACTTCGTACGACTGCCATATACTGATGCCGTGGAAATTCTGATGAGGAGCGGTCAGACGTTTGAGTATCCAGTGGAATGGGGAATTGATTTGCAATCTGAGCATGAGCGGTATTTGACGGAACAGCATTTCCGTCGTCCCGTAATCCTGTACGACTATCCCAAGCAAATCAAAGCTTTCTACATGCGACTTAACGACGATGGGCGAACCGTACGCGCCATGGATGTGCTGGTTCCCAAGGTGGGCGAAATCATTGGTGGCAGCCAGCGCGAAGAACGTCTGGATGTGCTCGAACAACGCATGCGCGATAGTGGACTTGATCCCCAAGCTTATTGGTGGTATCTCGACCTGCGTCGCTTTGGCACTGTCCCGCACGCCGGTTTTGGACTCGGGCTGGAACGTGTGATTCAGTTCATCACGGGAATGGGCAATATCCGCGACGTGATCCCATTTCCCCGTACGCCCGGCAGTGCCGACTTCTAACACCGACAAAGCTGCACGATCGAGGAAGCTCCGCCCCATGGAAATTCAAAAAACAGGGCGGCCGCCATCCTCGGGATGGCCCGCGATACAAAGTCCGCTGCCTCCCAATGAAGCTCGTGGTTGTATTCGTCGGCTGAACCGCTTAAATCACAGCACTAGCTGCCGAGCGTGGTCGTGGAGGAGGCAGGTGGGGCGGGGCTAGGGGACGGAACGGGGGGACTGATCGGCATTCCCACCTTCTCTGCGGTGAGGATACTCAGCAAGGTTTGCAGCATGTTGGCCGTGCCGCCCAGGTCTCCTCCACCGCTACTGCCGCCACCGGTTACAAACAGCTGTGAGGGTACGAGCGGCTGTTGGCTCTGACGCAACTGCTCGGCCACAATCGCCATCGCATACAATCGCGGATCTCCATAGGACAGGATTTTCTGCTGCAGCACGGCCGCTTCGGCGTTCCCCACATTCGCGATGCGCTTGCCTTCACCCTCACCAATCAGCGCCGCTTTTTTCCCTTCGCCATCACCGACCAAAGCCGCTTGTTTGGACTGCGCCTCGGCGAGTAACAGTAGGCGGTTTGCTTCGCCCTCACCCTGCAGTCGAGCTTGCTTGGCACTGGCCTCGGCTTGCACCACGGTTGTCTCCGCCTGCTTGCGAGCTCGTGCCAGCTCCGCGTCGCCGGTATTTTCCGAGATGCGAATCTGCACCTGACTCTTCGTTAGCTCGGCCTGCAAGCTGGCATTGGCCTGTGCTTCGTTCAGGGACTTTTGACGCAGAGCTGCCTCCTGCTGCTTCTGGAACGTCTCGACTTGTTCAATGGCAAACTGTCGTTGGCGTAGCTGGTCGAGTAGGTTCTCGATTTTTGGGTCACCGGGTTTGGATTCCGGTCGTCCAATCAGCACGTCCACGCACTCGATGTCAAATTGCTGGAACTTCCGTCGCAGCTCTTCGCGCGATTGACGCTGAATCTCATCACGATCATGGATTAACTGCAGCATCGACTTTTTGTGAGCCACATCACGGAAATAGGCAGACAAGAGCGGATCCAGCGTTTGTGTGATGAGCTGCTTAACGTCCCCAAATCGCTGGATCACCGAGGGCGCTTTTTGGTAATCAATATGCACGACGACGCTGAGCGGCAGTGTTGGCTCATAAGCATCCGCTGTAATTAATTCAATGCTAGTCAGGGAATCATCATACATATGATCTTCACTGCGACCCGTGATCCAGTGAAGGACGAAATTTGTGGTGGGTACGAGTACAACCTGACCAGCACTGGTATTGAACGCATACTTGCCCGGCCCAAGAGCCACATCCCAAACACCTTTCTCGCCTTCATGAACACGCTCACCATGTCGGAACTGCTGCCCAGAAGTGTCCGCACCCTTGTTGCCATAAAAACTCACCACCACCCCTACCTGTCCGATCGGCACGACTTGCTTGGGAATCATTTCTATCGTGGCAAACCAGCGATTGAGAAAATAGGTGCCATCGATCAGAGGTGTGTACTGCACTCCACGACGACCGCCCGCGCGTAAGAATGCCTCGATATCCTGGTAGTTGTTATGGAAGTTGGGGTCGTCTTTCGCGATGCCCACGGCCGGTGCAATCAGCTCACCGGGCGGAAGCGTCGGTCCTTCATGCACCGTGACAATCCCGATCTGATCCGACTTGCCGCTGATCACCAGCGGTAGAAAACCCCCAATCGCCTGCAGCTGTAATTGCCACTGCTCTAATCCCTTGATGTGATCGAGTGTATAGACCATGTCTTCGGTGATGACGTTAAACAGAGCGATATTAATTGCATAGACACCTTCGCGCAGAATTCCCCGCTGACGTCCTTTTTGTCCCTCGACGCTACCGTGCACCCCTGGTTGTCCTAGAAAAGCGCGCGCGTCTTGAAAGTTATTGCAATTGACGACGCAGCCGAGTGTCTGCGAGGGCAGTAGTTCCTTGCCGCCGCGAGAAAACACATAACCAATTTTTCCTTGCTTGATGGTGATCAGCGGAAATTTGTGGACTGCATATTGCCAGCGCCACAGTCCGAAATGCAAACCACCGCGCAAGACGTCAGCTTGATACCCCGCCTCCCCATTCAGGGCAATGATCTGGCCCTCCCCGAGCGATCCTTTGCTCGACCACAGCTTCTCGACAATCCCAATTCGATTGTTGGGAATGTAGCGCACGGTCAGCCAGAGTATCAGGAGCACGAAGAGGAACAGCGAGGCGGCGGCAATGAGCAGATACAACAGGGTGGGGGGCATGAAAGCTTCTCCGCGAGGAAATGCCTGAGTCGACCGAGGAAAATGGAACGAGGTGGTGATACCGCCGTGCAGTATTTCAGGAAAAGAGGCGGTCAGTATGCTTGAAGTTCTCGCGGCCGTCAAAAATCGCTTTACAAAAACGGACCGATTAGGGAATAATGTGCCCCACGTGGCCACTCGGTGCCAGCTAAAGCGCGGATTTTACGCCGTGTTGCCGAGTACCGTGGCCCCGCTCTCACCTCTCACCTCCCCAGATCCGTAGACCCTTACGATGAGGCCGCACCATGTCCGCTCCTTCGGCGACTGCTCATTCGGCAAGTTCGCGCCGTGATTTTTTAAAGACGTCCGGCGTCGCCCTGGCCACTCCTTACATTATCACTTCCACGGCGCTGGGAAATGCCGATGTTCCGCCGGCGAGTGATCGCATCGTGATGGGGGGGATTGGTATCGGCAACATGGGGCGCGGTGACATGGGCGCCTTCCTGGGGCGAGCGGATGTGCAGTACGTCGCCGTCTGTGATGTGCGCAAGAGCTTTCGCGAAAATGCTCGGGCAAAGGTCAATGAACGTTACAAGAACAGTGACTGCCAGGCCTACAATGATTTTCGTGAGTTGTTGGATCGCAGCGACATCGATGCTGTCCATATCGCAACTCCCGATCACTGGCACGCTGTGATGGTGATTGAGGCGTGTCGCCGCGGCAAAGATGTTTATTGTCAAAAGCCGGAGACGCGGACCTTACGCGAGGGGCCGTTGATGATTGCCGCCGCTCGACGTTACGCGCGCGTGGTTTCGGGGGGCAGTCAGCGCGTACTGGAGGATTATCGGGGAGTGGTCGACAAGTGCTGGGGTGGCGAACTGGGAGCCATCAAGTCGATCAACGTCAACGTGGGTCCGCTATCGCAAGCGTGCAATCTGCCTGCCGAGGCGGTGCCGGACGATATCGACTGGGACTTGTGGCTCGGCCCAGCTCCCTGGGCGCCCTACAACAAAGCTCGCTGTGATGGCAATTTTGGCACCAGCGGCAACAGCTGGCGCTCGTACATCGACTATTCGGGTGGCGGCATGACCGACTGGGGTGCCCACCATTTCGGCGGCGCGACGTTCGCGATTGACGTCCGCGACTTACAGCCGGAAGAGGTGACCTACCACGCGGATGCCAATTATGTGACGTTCCGCTATCCCAATGGAATTCTGCTCCACCATAACAAACCCAATACCGCGAATTTGCACGTCGAAGGGACGCCGGGTGAAAAACGCGAGCCCAAGGCGATCCCCAGTTATAAAGGCACCGGCGGCATTTACGGCGATTTTATTGAATGCGTGAAGACACGCGAAAAGCCCTTTCGCGATATCGAATACGCGGTGAACTCGGTGATGGTGAGTCACCTGGGAATCATCGCTTATACGTTACGTCGTTCCCTGAAATGGGACGCGGCGGCTCAATCGTTTGTGGGAGACGACGAGGCGAATCGTTTCCTGGATCGAGCGCGACGCGAACCTTGGCAGATTTAATGTTTTTGGATCTGTCGCAGGAAGTGTAGTTTTGTTACCGATCGACTTAGGACAAGGGTGAGAGTTGTATGTTGAATCAAGCGTTTGATGCCTTGAAGGGGTATGACTGGGGCGCCGACAGCCAGCCGCTCAAACCAATCGACGAAGCTGTGGTAACCACCCATGGTGATGCCGCGGGACGACAAGACTTGGAGTCGCGATTGATTGCGACACTCAAGTCGGATATCTCGCGCGATGCCAAAGACTATATCTGCCGCAAGCTAATGGTGATGGGCACCACCGCCTCCATTCCCGTGCTCATCGATTTACTCGCACAGCCTGATCATTCTCATATGGCACGGTTTGCCTTGGAGCGAATTCAGGCGCCCGAAGCAGCGACTGCGCTCCGTGAATCGCTCCCCAAGTTACCACCAGCCCTAAAAATTGGCGTGCTCTCCTCCCTCGGCACTCGCCGCGATGCCGCCAGTGTCCGGGCCATCGGAGCCTTGCTTACCGATGCGGATCAGAAGGTGATCGTGGCCGCCGCCTTGGCACTGGGAGCCATCCAAACTCCCGAAGCAGCCGAACTGCTGAAGAAGGCCAGGCCGACGAGCGACGAGGCAAAGCGGGCCGTGACGGACGCTTCTCTGGCCTGTGCCGAAGCCCTGCTGGCCGCCGGCAAAAAGACCGATGCCCTGTCCATCTACAAATCCTTTGCCGGTCCCGACCAGGCGAAGCATGTCCGACTGGCCGCCACGCGCGGCATGCTCGCGTGCGCCAGCAAATAACTGCTCGCCACGTTCCAGCAATTGCTCACTCCAGCCACGGCTCGCCGGCGTGAGCTGCTGATCGCTTCCTGGGAGCCACAAAGTTCGCCATGTACCTACCACGGGCTAGTTGCCAGCAGTCGCTTTCTGTCGCCTTCGTTTCTGTCGCCTTCATGTTTGTGCCGATCCCTGGCACACCCATAGCAACTGCCGCAGCTGCGACGGCCGTCTTCGCTCCGATCAACACCCCCGAAGACGCCAACGAGGAACTCATCACGCTCGTGATTGGATTACTCTCCGACTCGGATAAAGATGTGCGCGCACTCGGCTTTGAGCAAGTGCGAACCGACGCGAAGGGGAAACGAGCGACCGAACAGTTTGCAGCTCAACTAGCTAAGTTGTCGCCGGAAGCTCAAGTCGGACTGCTGGCGGCGCTGGCGGATCGAGCGGACGGCGCCGCGCGGCCAGCGGTCATCGAACTCTTGCGGGGTGCCAAATCACCGTCGGTTCAAGCCGCCGCACTCAAGGCGCTTGGTAACATCGGCAGCACGGCCGATGTCGCACTGCTGCTGCAGTACCTGGAAAAAGCAGGTGGGAAGGCCGAAGATGCCGAATTGGCGGCCGCGGCTCGGCTGGGTCTTAGTCGTTTGTCGGGAGAAGATGTGTCGCGAGCGATTGCCACGGCGCTCGGAACTGCCTCAGGGACCATACGCGGCAGTTTGATCGACGTCCTGGTGACTCGGCGGGCGACGAGTGCCGTGCCGACTTTGATTCAGATCGCCACCGGCAACGATGCCGCGGGGCGCACCGCTGCTATGGCCGCCTTGGCTCAACTAGCTAGTCCGTCCGACATTCACGGTTTACTCGCTGGAGTGTTACGCGCGAACGCGGGAGCGGAGCGGGAGTCAGCTGAGAAGCACGTGGCACAAGTCTGTCTGCGAGTCGAGGATTTAGATCAGCGTGCCACGGGATTGCTGACCGAATGGAAGCGACGCAGTGCTCAGGAACAGACCTTGCTGCTCAGCGTGCTCGGCCGAGTGGGCGGAGTCGCGGTGCGCGACGTGCTGGAGAAGGCGATTGCCAGTCGTGAGTCGACGATGCATGAGACAGGGCTGCGAGCCTTGTGTAACTGGCCGGATGCCACGATCGCACCGCGCTATTTGGAATTGCTGAAAACGGAGGAGCACGATGAGCATCGAACACTACTGCTACGAGCCCTGATCCGAGTCGCTCCGCTGCCCGATGACCGCTCCGCTGCCGAACGTCTGAAGCTGCTGTCACAGTGCATGCAGTTGTCTCAGCGCGACGCCGAACGTCAATTGGTGCTCGCGCGTGTGCCGGCCATTCGTACGGTGGAATCGTTACGGTTTGTCGTTCCCTACCTGGATGATCAATCACTCAACAAGCCAGCCTGTGCAGCGGTCGTCGAACTGGCTCATCACCGCGAATTACGCGATGCCAATAAAGCGGAATTTGAAAAGGCACTCGATCGAGTTCTGCTGCTGAGCAACGATCCGGTCGTGAAAGATCGCGCCACTCGTTACAAGAAGGGCCAAACCTGGACTCGCCCCACCAAGTAACCGCGGCGCCTCCGCGTCATCCGACTTCTAACCTTGGCGCCCTAAGCGCCTTAGCGTGAGCCTACTTAGCGCGTTTGCGTGAACCCACTCCGGGCCTTTACGCACTAGATCAGCTCGGGCAGCGGTCGAGCGTGATCTTCCACCAGATACTGCGGACGACCGTTGAGGTCGTTGATGGTGGTGGTGTTCACATCGATCCCCAGATGCCTGAACAACGTGGCATAAACTTCGCCAAAGGTGACGGGACGAGCGACCGCTTCGCCGGCGATGCGATCGGTTGCTCCAATCACCTGACCATGCTTCATCTTGCCACCGGCCATGAGTACGCAATTGACGTTCGGCCAGTGATCTCGACCGACAATCGGGCTGATCTTAGGCGTTCTTCCGAACTCGCCCCAAATCACGACCGCGCAGTCATCGGCCAAGCCACGCTGATGCAAGTCCTCGACCAAGGCACTCACGCACTGGTCAAAGACCGGAAAGTCTTCTTGTTCGCGTAAGAAGATTGAATTGTTCGCTCGGCCCTCGGCATTCATGCCGCCGTGCCAATCCCATTTGCTGTAGTTGAGTGTCACCACGCGGACACCAGCTTCGACAAGTCGTCGAGCCAGCAGCAGGCTTTGAGGCACTCGGGGGGCCCCATTTCCATCCATCATGATTTTCGGATCGCCAGTGCCATAGCGAGCGACGACTTTGGGGTCTTCCTTGGATAGATCCAGTGCTTCGGCCAGTTGTGACGAGGTCAGTAGTCCCATCGCCTGCTCGGTGAAGGCGTCAAAACCAGCCATCATGGAAGTGTGGTCGATATCACGCCGCAGCACGTCGAAGCTTTTCAGCAACTGGCGACGATCGGACAGACGATCCAGGGTAACTCCGTTGAGCACCATGTCTTTTCGCGTGTCACCCAGCGGGCGGAGAGGCGATTGAGCTGCTCCCAGGAAACCGGGACCAGGTTCATTGTAGGGGCCGTGAGTGCAGGTGTAACACAAACTGACGTAGGGCGGAGTTTCTGGACGAGCGGGACCTTGGAGTCGCGAAACCATCGTGCCAAATTGCGGCCAGCCGTTGGTCGGCTTCGGTTTCTTGGGGTCCCGTCCATTGAAGACTTGAATCGCATCGTGATCGTGCTGATTGCCCACCAGCGAGCGAATGACGGTGAGCTTGTCGGTCATCGCTGCCAGTTGCGGAAAGGCTTCGCAAATCTCAAAGCCAGGAACCTTCGTCGCGATCGGACGCCATGGTCCAGCAATCTCTTTGGGAGCAAGTGGCTTCAGATCGAACATGTCTTGGTGGGGGGGACCTCCAACCAAGTAGATCATGATCACGGACTTCGGCGACTTCACGCCGGCTCGGGCTTCAGCTCGCAGCAGGTCAGGCAACGTCCAGCCGCCCAAGGTTCCCATCGCGGCCAAAGTACCGATGCGGAGGATGTCGCGACGAGAAACTCCGTCACAAAAATCACGAGCTGAAGCGGGGCGACCAGCGAGAGATAGCATAGAACAGACTCGAAGGTAGGTAGGGGCGGGAGTACGGGCCACCAGCGGTCGTCACGAGCCACCGGTTCAGTCTCTGAGCCGGTTGCCAGACGCGATCGTCGACCCGCAAGCGGGATTCCGAACGTGCTAACGTTGTATCAATAAAATCGCATGGATGCCATGCGGAACTCAAGTTTTTGCGGAACTTTAAGGGTGGAATCGTCTGCGAGTCCTGGGCGGAGGAGGCTCACGCCAAGGCGCAAAGCTCGCGAAGGTTCTGAATGTCATTGGGCTTTCCACTGAGCGCCTCTACGCCTTAGCGTGAGCCATCCCAGCTCCAGCGGCCCAAAGCTCGCCAAGCTATTAGCCTCGGCGCCATTCCAGTTGTTCCAGGTCGTCGATCCAGGCTTCGACCATCGTGGCGATGTTCGTATTGGCATCGACCTGCTGCCGGGCGACGAGGCAGCGACTGAGGCAGGCGAACAGATGATCGATTGTACCACCCCAAGTTCGAGTTCGTTGGGCGACCAGTTGCTGTACCAGCGGATCGTGACAACGCGACTGGGCCCCCACAATCTTCAGCAACAACTCGTAATAAAACTCCATCGCAGTTTGGACGACAAACCGCAATCGGTCACGGGGCTTTAAGCTTTTCTTGAGTGCTTCCAGCGGATCAATGCAATGAGCCCCAGTTGTTTTCTTTTTTGCCGAGCCTTTCGTGGCACTCGCACGCTCCTCGTTCTCCTCATCACCCTCAGTGGAATCATCGTCGTCGTCACCGCTACCTTTTTTGGGAGAAGCGAAGCTTGCAATCGTGCTAGCCAGCGGCGCAGCGAGCAGGTGTCCTTGACTTAGGACCCCAAGAAACCAGCGACGAAACTCCAGCAAGGACTCCTCCGAGTAGAGCATGGCTTGAGCCACACTGCCGCTTCCGCGGGCCGCCCACTCGGCAGCAACCTCGGGCGAATCGATCACCTGTTGCTCCTGGAGAATGCGAGCAACTAAGTCAGTTGAGAGCGGCTGAAATCGCACGACCTGACAGCGAGACCGAATCGTGGGTAACTGCCGCTGCAAACTAGTACCAATCAGAATTAAAATGGAGCCGGGTGGCGGCTCCTCGAGCGTCTTGAGCAGCAGATTCGCGCAGGTGTGACTTAGCAAATCGGCATCGTCGATGATGCCAACCTTGCGGCCCCCACGCATCGACTTGGCGGCGAGCTTGGGACAGAACCCCTTTTCATCCCACGATTTTCCCTCTTCCCGAAATTGATCCTCAATCAACATGGTACGGCCAAGCTGCTTCTCGACCACAATCAAGTCGGGATGATTTCCAGCGTGAGTCAGACGGCAACTTTCACACTCACCGCAGCGGTCGAGTTGTCCGGGCGAATTTCGTTCGCACAGCAAGTGAGCTGCCAGATGTTCGGCAAAAGCCCGTTTACCAATCCCACTCGTGCCCACGAATAGAAAAGTGGTGGCGAGTCGCCCTTGAGCCACCGCTCGGCGAAACCGCTCGAAGATCTCATCGTGGCCGTAAACTGGTTGCGTCATGGACGACTATTATCTCCGGCGCGCCTGCAGCTCGCTCTGCTTTGCCTCAATGGCCGCCCGCAACGCCGCTTGCACCTCGTCTACCGACCGACCGGCATCAATCACTTGTAAGTGCTCCGGATCACGCTCGGCTTCCGCCAAAAATCCCGCCCGTACACGGCGAAAAAAATCTTCTCCTTGTTGTTCCATGCGATCGCGCGAACGAGCCATGCGCTGCGCGGCAATTTCTGGTGGCACATCGAGAATGAGTACCAGATCGGGACGCACTCCGGACACCGCAATCTCTCCAACCGCTCGCACCTGTGCCGCATCGAGTCCGCCCGCATGAGCTTGATAGACGATGTTGGCGAGCACAAAGCGATCGCAAAGTACCACTTTTCCAGCAGTCAGCGCCGGGCGAATGACTTCGGCCACCAATTGGGCGCGGGCTGCCATATAGATCAGCATTTCGCTGCAGCGATCAATCGACAAATCCAGGCGATGCAGCAAGACTTCGCGCAGTTGATCCCCCAAGGGGGTCGAACCGGGATCGCGACACATCACGACCTCCTGCCCCGCAGCGCGCAGCCACTCTCCCAGCAACCTCAGTTGCGTCGATTTTCCGCCACCATCGACTCCATCTAAGCTCACAAACATAGGTGAAATTGTAGCGAGTCGTGCCCGCCGGCAAACTGGGGCACCAGGGCGCGGCCGACAATTGCCCGATCGTCTCTTGGGACTGTCGGCCTGCCCGCACCAAAAACAAGCTTTATCAACCCAGTTCCGCCCGTTACCATGCTGAGACAATTAATCCGTCACTGCCCCCGTGTTACTGCCCCCGTGTTACTGCCCCCGTGTTACTGCCCCCGTGTTACTGCCCCCGTGTT
>JBIIHW010000044.1:0-41059 GCA_044235425.1 Pirellulaceae bacterium | reverse complement strand
GCTTAACGACTTGGAAAGTCGTGCGACTGGGGCCGCTCCCGTCCCGACCTTGCGTCGGGCGAAGCAATGACTTCCGCGGTTACCGGGCGATGAGCACAGAACTGGATTTTTCCGATAAACTTCCCGCTTAACGACTTGGAAAGTCGTGCGACAGGAGATGCTTCGGACCCGACCTTGCGTCGGGCGAAGCAATGACTTCCGCGGTTACCCGGCAGTGAGCACATGAATGGATATCTGCGATAAACTTTTCCCTTAACGACTTGGAAAGTCGTGCGACAGCGGATGCTCCCGACCCGACCTTGCGTCGGGTGGAGCAATGACTCCCTCGGTTACCCGGCGGTGAGCACAGGACTGGATTTCTCCGACAAACTTTTCGCTTAACGACTTGGAAAGTCGTGCGACAGCGGATGCTCCCGACCCGACCTTGCGTCGGGCGGAGCAATGACTTCCGCGGTTACCCGGCGGTGAGCACATGAATGGATTTCTCCGATAAACTTTTCGCTTAACGACTTGGAAAGTCGTGCGACTGGGGCCGCTCCCGTCCCGACCTTGCGTCGGGCGAAGCAATGACTTCCGCGGTTACCCGGCAGTGAGCACATGAATGGATATCTGCGATAAACTTTTCGCTTAACGACTTGGAAAGTCGTGCGACTGGGGCCGCTCCCGACCCGACCTTGCGTCGGGCGGAGCAATGACTTCCGCGGTTACCGGGCGATGAGCACAGAACTGGATTTCTCCGACAAACTTTCTGCTTAACGACTTGGAAAGTCGTGCGACTGGGGCCGCTCCCGTCCCGACCTTGCGTCGGGCGGGGCAATGACTTCCGCGGTTACCGGGCGATGAGCACAGAACTGGATTTCTCCGACAAACTTTCCGCTTAACGACTTGGAAAGTCGTGCGACTGGGGCCGCTCCCGACCCGACCTTGCGTCGGGCGAAGCAATGACTTCCGCGGTTACCCGGCGGTGAGCACATGAATGGATTTCTCCGATAAACTTTTCGCTTAACGACTTGGAAAGTCGTGCGACAAACTTTTCGCTTAACGACTTGGAAAGTCGTGCGACTGGGGCCGCTCCCGTCCCGACCTTGCGTCGGGCGGAGCAATGACTTCCGCGGTTACCGGGCGGCTCCGTGGTCCCACGCAAGCGGCACGGCGCGAGCCGTCCGGTTACGGAACGGCAGAGCCGTGGCATTCGATAGCCAGGGATGAAATCCCTGGAACTCACGCTCAACCCATCCGCAGAATCGCGGAGCGATGGGATTGGCGTGGCGTCTCGAATCCATGATGAATCATTTGGCCGAGGCAGAGCCAATGGCACGGCTCCGCCGTTCCGGAGATCTAATCGCGCGCATTTCAGGCGTTGACACGCCTGGCTATCAAATGCCATCGCTCCGCGATTCCGGACAAACGAAATTGATTTTCAATCGCATCCAATTGCGCCGTGACATCAATCGTGACGTCGCTAAACCGCGACCGTGCTCGTGCCGGCTCATGCATCTTCGCATCGCCACATCTTTTCCGCGGTGCGAACGTGCCTGTCCGGCGTTGGTCGTCCGTCCGCGCCTGAAATTCTACGGCTGGTCGCGGCGGGCTTGCTGTTTCGCCTTCAGCAGACGGCTCGTGTAGGACTCTTGTTCGGCGGAGACTTCGCCCAGGCTTGCCGCGGAACTCGTGGGAGGGGGGCGACTGGGCGCGGCGGTACTGGACCGCTGGGCGTCGTCCACCAGCGGGCCGCTCTCCGTCGACTCGCGCGCCGCGGTCGCGGCGGGTGCCTGCGGTTCAAAGCGAGTGGCCGCTCGACGTTCATCCAGTTCGCCTGCCAGTGAAGCTTTGCGACTGCGTAAACGCTCCAGTCGAGCCGCCACGGGAGCGGCTTCATCGCGACGACGCATCAACTGCTTCACCCGCGCCACCACCGGCTCAAACCACTCGCCGGTAAACATCACGCGCCGCACCAGCACGTCACCAAAAAACAATCCTGCAGCAAGGACGAGTACCCAGGGCCAAACATTCTCGCGGCTCATCGCTTTCGGCAAATCAGCACGAAACGTGTCGACCTTCAAGAGATCCTGCAGCGAATCGCGCCGCAGCGAGCCCTCAATCAATCGGCCACTGCTGCCGCCCTTGGGTGTGTACGAGCTGAGCGTGGTGAGCAGCGCTGCATTGGCTTGCCGGTCGAGGTATTCGGATGAATAAGAAACATTCACGCCGGTCAGCAGCGGAGCAAATCCCGGCCCCGGATTGATCGTCACGAAATAGCTTCCCGCCTTACTCGCTTCGAACTCCGACACGTACCGGCCCGGTGCGACCTGCTGCACCTTTAAATCAACACTCTTCAGGTCCGGATCAAGCCCAGCCGCCGACATCGACAAGAAGTTGAGAAACTCATCGTTTTGATTCAACGCCGTAACGACCACGCGCACCTTGCCATCCCGCTGCTCGGTCGCCACGCCAAACTTTCCGGTGTCACCCGAGGGCCGCATCGACCAGCGAATCATCTGTGAGAACAATTTGGTGTAGTCGTCCCAGCCTTTCCAAGCAGAAGCCCAGCGGGCACCGCCGTCGGTGGTGAGTGCCACGGAGCGTCCCAGCCCATACGTCCAAGTCGCCAGGATCGTGGAGTTCTCTTCGTCGCCTGGATCGGGCGAGCGCATGGCTACTTCCACCAGCGGACTATCTTTTTTTGTCGTCATGACGAAGCCCTTGAGTGGCGGCAGCGGGCCCTCGATGCCTTGCAGCAATTCATGACGATAGGTGATCTGCGGCGGCACATCTTCTAGATTCTTGACGAGTGGCCGAGCCGCTTTGCGCGCTTCCTTCATGAAAATCGCGGGCAGCGTTTTGGGATCGGTGACGTTGAAGTGCTTGCCGCCCGTGCGATTGGCGACGTCCCGTAAGAGCTGCTGATTCGGGACACCGTGCGTGCCGATTCCGACGGTCGAAATCTTGATCTCAGCTTTCTTGAAAGAGGCGAGCAGCATCGAGCTTGGTGGCGATGGATCGCCGTCGCTGATCACGATCATATGTTTGACCGCCGCTTCCTTGGCGCGCTGAAACCCGTTGAGTGCCATGCGCATGGAGGCGTCGAAATCGGGCATATCACCGGGGGTCATGCGGTCGATGGCGCTGAGCATGCGCTGCTTGTTCGGTCCGATGCGCACCAGACCACCTTGCGAAGCGTTCCAGAGCCAGCTTTCACGTCCGCCCTGGTCATCCCAGCGAATACAGCCGGCGAAATCACGAGGCCCCAAAACGTCAACAGCCTTCCGTGCGACAATCTTCTGCCAATAGTTGCCCTGAGCCATTTCGGAGGCATGCATCATCAGCACCAAGGCGCCGACCCCTTGCACCTTGGTATTCTTGATTTGGCAGTCGACGGGCAACGCCTTCTCGACATCCGTATTAGCCCAACCGCCCACTCCGAAACTATTTTCACCGCCTAGCATGACCAGTCCACAGCCAAGTTGTTCGGTGTTGCGGGCCAGCATTGAAATCTGCTCGTCGCTGAAGGCATGCACCACTTCATCTTTATCGCCACTCACACGCGGCACATTCGCCAAGATGACCGAGTCGTAGGCCTGTAGCTCGGCCAGACTGTTAAACAAGTTGTTACTCGGCTGCACATCCACTTCGATGTTGAGTTCGCGCAGTTTCTCAATGAGAAAATCAAAGTCGCCGGTGTTTTCAAAATCCTCGATCAGCAGCACTCGCCCTTTGCCGCGAATATGGGTGAAAGCAGTCGCTTCGTTGTTTTGAGGCAGCGCATCATCCCGATTGTTGCTGGGGTAAAAGACCGCTTTGTAGGTATAGACGGTGGGAATGTCGACCTGCTGCTGAAAGGTGTAGATATTTTTTCCGGGCTTGAGCGTTACCGGCTGTTCACTGATGAGCTGTTCGCTGCGTCCGACCCAGCGTGAAACCTTGAGTGTGCCGGAGACAGCGCCCGAGGCTTCCGCATCGTCGCCGGGATTGGGCTCGGTCGAGTCGTCGTCCGAGACATTGCTGGCATAATTCTGGACAACGACGCGGACATCGTAGGGTTGTCCTTGACGCACATCGGGCGGTAGCACCACTTTTTCGACGGTCACCTCGCGGCCCGCCTCGGTACGCACTGGAATCACGTCGATCCCGATCCCGTTCTCGGCCAACTGCCGCGCGGCCACGCGCGCATTGCCGATGTTCTCATTGCCATCGGTGACGACAACGATGCGGCGAGCGGCATGTTCGGGAAAGGAAGCTTGAGCGAGTTTCAGTGCGGCATCGAGATTAGTGGCATCGCGCGGCACTTGAAACAGACTTTCAATCCGTCCCACGTTGTGAATGTCGTCATCGAATGGCGGCACTTCGATGGCGGCATCGCGACCAAACACCACGACGCCCGCGAGATCCTCTCGCTGTTTGTTGCGATGCGTACGCACTTCCTGGGAGACATATTCCAGCATCGCATCCCGCTGCGCTTCGGGGATGCTGAGCGATTGATCGAGGACGTAGACCACTGCGACCCGCTGGCTGACCCACAAGAGCTGTATTTCCGCGAGAGCCAGCACGAACATGGTGAGGACCAGGCTGCGGAGAACCAGCGCGGCAACTCGCCGCACACGGCCCAAACCGGCAAGGCTGCGGTAGCTGAAGTACCACAGGAGCGGCAGGAGCAGTAAAAGAAGCAGATACCAGGGCTGGTCAAAGGAAATCTGCAAGCCGCCCATCACTCACCTCACTCGTGCATCTTGCGTCGGCGACTGGGAACCAGCGCCGCGGCTGGTTCGTTTCTACTGGCTTGTCGCTCACTCACAGACGAAATCGCTGGATCCGATGATTGTAGGTGTCCAGTACATAAAGCTTTCCTTCGCGGTCTCGCACCAAACTCCACGGCTGCTGCAATTGACCGGGACCATGGCCCGGTGCGCCCCACGATCCCACCCATTCCCCCGTTCGCGTAAACTTTTGCACTCGATGATTACCAAACTCCGTTACGTAAACGTGGTTGTCGGCGAGCAGGATGCCGTAAGGATAGCGTAGCTCACCGGGCGCTGTACCTTCCACTCCCCAGTGTCCAATCAATTTTGCCTCGTCACCCGTAGCGTCGAAGATCTGGATGCGATGATTGCAGGCGTCCGCTACCCAGAGGTGATCCTGTTCATCCAGGGCGAGGCTTTGAGGGCGGAGAAACTGCCCAAGTTCCGCGCCATGACTCCCCCACTGCAACAGGAATTTGCGGTCGGGCGAAAATTTCTGGATGCGATCATTCTCGCCATACTCGGAAACATACAGGTTCCCATGAGAGTCTTCGACGACGTCGGTCACGAAGCCGAATTCTCCGGGAGCAGCACCGAAAGTACCACCGAGTGTCAGTTCGTCGCAGAGGCGGCCGCCCGGTTCGTAGAAGAGAATGCGATAGTAGTGAGTGTCCGCCACCATCAGATGCCCGGCGCGATCGAACGACAGTCCAGTGGGGCGGCCCTGAGTTGAGATTGGCGTTTGCCAGGATCGCAAGAATTGGCCCTCGCGGTCGAATACTTGAATACGGGCCGTCAGGTCGACGACGAATAATTCGTCGGCTTCGCTGATCGCGATGGCGCGTGGTTTATGAAATCGTCCAGCGGAGTAACCATGTCGACCCACAACCAATTCGGGGGGACTCTTCCCCGGCTCAGCCGGCCGGCACCCCCAACTAGTAAGAAGCAAGAGGCCCCAGAGGGCGACCAGCAATCCGAAGCGGGCGACCGGCAAAGCGTGTCGGGCGACAGGCAAAGCGTGTCGGACGACAGGCAAAGCGTGTCGGACGACAGGCAAAGCGTGTCGGACGACAGGCAAAGCGTGTCGGGCGACAGGCAAAGCGCGTCGGGCGACCGGCAAACGGTGGCGGGCGAAAGCCGGAAGCAGCGGATGTGGGTGAGCCGATGGAGGCGGTTTCATGAGCGAACCTGGCTGCTGGGAGAGCTGTTCCCACGCCACCTGAACAGGGTTTATTCGTCGGAATAGTTGTAAACCGCGACGGGCCGAAGGTCCATCGCTACTTGACCCTTGCGCGCAACAATCGGTAAATTCTCGCCTTGCAGTTGAAACTCTTCTTAACCCGAGCGGTCCATGCCCGTAGTCATCAATCTCCGTCAGGCCGACGACCCGCGCGATCTGGTGCATCGAGCGGTACAGGCGTTGGCGGAAGGAAAATTGGTCGTTTTCCCAACGGAGACGGTCTATATTGCGGCGGCCAGTGCGTTGCACGCTTCGGGGGTCGAGCAACTTTGGGCTCTGCGCCGTCCCGAGACCGGACGCGGCTTGTCGCTGGCGGTCAAAAGCGCTGACGCCGCTTGGGATTACGCACCAGGACTTTCGCCGCTGGCCCAGCGTCTGGCGCGGCGTGGTTGGCCCGGCCCCTTGGGACTCGTCTTACCCAACGATCACCCCGACAGCCTCGTGCGGCGGCTGCCCGAGATGGTGCAGCAGGCGATCGCGCCGTACGGTCAACTGAGCCTGCGAGTTCCGGCGCATCCTCTTGTGGAGGCAGTACTTGGGCTCAGTGTCGGCCCGCTGGTGGTGAGCAGTATTCCGACCACTCAGGAGACCGCCGCGGTGACCGCCGACGAAGTACTGGCACGTGTGGGTGACCGCGTGGCGCTGGTGCTGGATGACGGTCGCACGCGGTACGCTCAGCCTGCCACGGCCATTGAGATCGACGGGCATCGCTACCGGATTGTGCGGAACGGCGTGCTGAACGAATCGACGGTCAAACGCCTCGCAAGCTTCATCTTGCTCTTCGTTTGCACCGGAAATACCTGTCGCAGTCCGATGGCAGAATCGCTCATGCGGCGGCGAGTAGCCGATAAACTAGGATGTACACCCGACACCATTGACGAGCATGGAGTGCTGGTGATGTCGGCAGGAGTGGCGGCGATGGCGGGCGGTCAGGCCTCCCCAGAAGCACAGGAAGTCGTGGCTGGATATGGAGTTGACTTGCAGCATCATGAGAGCCAACCGGTGACCGATCGCTTGGTGCGATTTGCCGATCTGATCCTCACGATGACGCGTGGTCATCGTCAGGCACTCCTAGGGCAGTGGCCGGAGGTGGCGAGTCGCGTGCGGCTTTTGCATCGTGGAAACGGCGACGTTTCGGATCCGATCGGTGGATCGGTGGAAGTTTATCGAAGGTGTGCGGAACAGATCGACGCTCAACTGGAAAACTGGATGCGGGAAATTGATTGGAGCTCACTTCCCAGTCAAACTGGGGAATCGGCCGTCGAGTGATCACGCTCGAGGAATGTTGGGGCGATACCACCAGCGGGACGGGGTGGCGGGTCGCCGGCAAAAACGATCGAGTATAGGGACTGGGGGAATTGGGCAATGCGAATTACGATAGGAAGCGATCATCGCGGAGTGCAGGTGAAGGCGAAGCTGATCCAGATGCTGACGGCTAATGGTCATGAGGTAACCGATGCGGGAGCCCACGAAGGACAAGCCGTGGATTATCCTGATATCGCGTCGGTGGTCGGTCGTACGGTAGCATCTGGGGGGGCGGAGCGGGGAATTTTGATTTGCGGCACGGGGATCGGCATGGCGATCGCTGCCAATAAAATTCCGCACGTTCGAGCCACCACCTGTTACGACGAGGTGTCGGCGGAGATGTGTCGTCGGCACAACGATGTCAATGTTCTCTGCCTGTCCGGGGACATGCTGGGGGAAAAACGAATGGATCGACTTGTGGAAATCTGGCTGACGACCGAATTTGAGGGTGGTCGCCATGCGCGTCGCCTGGAAAAGATCGCCAGTTTGGAAAGTAATTTTGGCTCGGGATCGGCCGCGGCTGGTTCCTGAGACGCATGATGGGTGGCCGAGGTGGTAGTCGCCTTGGTTGCTCCGAGTGGAAATCCTGGTTCGAGGATCGTGACAAGGATCAAGAATGATGAGTGATATGCCTTCGGTTACGCAGCAGGAAGAACTCGCCTTCAAGGCTTTGATGAGTCAAGGAGGCGATCCGGATCCAGCGGAAACCGCGGAATGGCTCGATGCACTGGAATATGTGTTGACGAGCAAGGGAGGGGAACGAGTCAAATATTTGATCGCCGCTCTCCAGGACAAAGCTCGTCGCGAAGGCGTTGATTTGCCCGTCGCGATGAACACTCCTTATATCAACACGATTCCGGCCGACCGGCAGCCGGCCTATCCGGGCAATCGAGAACTGGAGCGCCGCATCAAGAGCATCATTCGCTGGAACGCGATGGCGATGGTGGTGCGAGCGAACAAGGATTACGCCGGGGTGGGCGGTCACATTTCATCCTTCGCCTCCTCTGCGACTCTGTACGAAGTCGCGTTCAATCATTTCTTCCGTGGTCGTGGCGAGAGCGGTTACGACGGCGATCAGATTTATTTCCAGGGACACGCTTCGCCGGGCATGTATTCCCGCGCGTTCCTGGAGGGACGTTTGTCGGAGGACAACCTGCTGCATTTTCGCCGCGAGCTGCGGGAGACGCGTGGTCTGTCCAGCTATCCCCATCCTTGGCTCATGCCCGATTTCTGGGAATTCCCCACGGTGTCGATGGGTCTGGCGCCGATCATGGCGATTTACCAGGCGCGGTTTAACCGCTATCTGCAAGATCGTGGCATCAAGACGAAGACGGGCCGCGTGTGGGCGTTCCTCGGCGATGGTGAATGTGACGAACCCGAATCACTCGGTGCCCTCACGCTCGCGTCCCGCGAGAAGCTGGATAACCTGACCTTCGTGATCAACTGCAACTTACAGCGTCTGGATGGCCCGGTGCGTGGCAACGGCAAGATCATCCAGGAGTTGGAGGCGGCGTTCCGCGGTGCCGGTTGGAATGTGGTGAAGGTCGTCTGGGGCGACGACTGGGACGCTCTGCTCGATAAAGACAAAACCGGGCTGCTCGCCAAACGCATGGGGGAAGTCGTCGATGGCGAGTTCCAGAAGTACACGGTTTCGCCGGGTTCCTACATTCGCGAGCACTTCTTCGGAAAATATCCCGAACTGCTGGAGCTGGTCGCTAACTACTCGGATGAAAAACTGCAGCGGATGCGGCGCGGTGGTCACGACCCGGAAAAGGTCTATGCGGCCTATCATGCGGCGGTCAATCATCGCGGTCAGCCCACCGTGGTGCTGGCCAAAACCGTTAAAGGCTACGGGTTGGGCGAAGCGGGTGAAGGCAAGAACATCACCCATCAGCAGAAGAAGCTGAATGAAGAAGAGCTGCGTGAGTTCCGCACTCGGTTCAACATTCCGCTGTCGGACGAAGATGTCGTGAAGATGCCGTTCTACAAGCCACCCGAAGACAGCGCTGAAATGCGTTATTTGCGGGAGCGACGGGCGACGCTGGGAGGTTCGGTGCCCAGTCGCCCCACGACGCCCCCGCTGGTCGAAGTGCCCAAGCTGGAGGATTACAAAGATCTGCTCGCCGGCAGTAAAGGCAAGGAAAACTCAACCACCTTCGACTTCGTGCGACTGCTGCGCAAACTCGTGCGCGATCAACGAGTGGGACGGAATGTCGTGCCGATCGTGCCGGACGAATCACGCACTTTCGGCATGGAGGGGATGTTCCGTGAAGTGGGCATTTATGCGCACAGCGGTCAGCTCTACGAACCGGTCGACTCCGATCAGTTCATGTATTACAAGGAAGCGAAGGACGGACAGATTCTGGAAGAAGGAATCACGGAGGCCGGATCGATGTCCTCGTTCATCGCCGCCGGAACGTCCTATTCGGAACATGGAATCAACATGATTCCGTTCTTCATCTACTATTCGATGTTCGGCTTCCAGCGCATCGGAGATTTGATTTGGGCAGCGGCCGACGCCCGAGCCAAGGGCTTCCTGGTGGGCGGCACCGCTGGTCGCACGACGCTTAACGGCGAAGGGCTGCAGCATCAGGATGGACACAGCCTGCTCAACGCCATCGCGTTCCCGACCGTGCGTGCGTATGACCCCGCTTGGGGCTACGAAATCACGGTGCTGGTGATGGACGGCCTGCGACGCTTGTATCAAGAAGGCGAAACGGCTCTGTACTACATCACGGTTGCCAACGAACCGTATGTGATGCCCGAAATGCCCGCTGGAGTCGAAAACGGGATTATCCAGGGTATTTACAAGTACACGTCGAAAGATGTGCCGGGCGCTAAGCTGAAGGTGAATTTGTTTGGCAGCGGTTCGATTCTGCGCTGTGCCTTGGCAGCAGCCGATCTGCTGGCTGAAAAATATGGCATCGCCAGCAACATCTGGAGTGTCACCAGCTACACGCAGCTGCGGCGCGACGCCCATAGCTGCCAGCGCTGGAATCTGCTGCATCCCACCGCCACTCCCCGTCGCAGTTTCATCGAAACGACACTCGCCGGTGAATCGGGTGTGTTTGTCGCGGCGTCGGACAATGTGCGTGCGGTGAGTGAACAGGTCGCACCTTGGATTCCCGGGGGTGACTACTTCTGCTTAGGCACCGACGGCATGGGCCGCAGCGAAACTCGCCCCACCCTGCGACGACATTTTGAGGTCGATGCGGAAATGATCACCGTCGCCACCCTCTACCGACTCGCCAAACGCGGCGATTTGCAGATGTCGGCAGTCGCTCAGGCGATTAAGGATCTGAACATCGACCCGGAAAAGACCGATCCTTACTTTGCCTAGTCGCCTCTCAGGTGACAGAACTTGGACGGCGGCAGCCGCGAAACTTGGCCAGCAATCAACAAACCTTCTAGAGCAACCAAATTCAGTACCATGGAAATCGAAGTCAAACTGCCGGAACTGGGCGATGGCATTAAGAGTGGCGACATTCTGGAAGTGTTGGTGCGAGTTGGAGATAGTGTCCAGCGCGATCAAGGACTCCTCGAAGTCGAAACGGACAAAGCGACCGTGACGCTGCCGAGCACGCATGCCGGTAAAGTGACGAAGCTGCTCGTGCAGGCCGGACAGACCGTCCCAATCGGCTCCACGGTGGTCGTACTGGAAGTGGAAGCGCCGGCGGCCAAGCCCGTAGCACCTCCCGCGCAACCAGCCGCGGCACCGGCAGCGCCAGCAGCACCGCCCGCGAGCGCCGTCGCACCGGTGGCGCCCGCACCGGCGGCACCCGCGCCCGCAGCACCCACACCGGCGGCTTCAGCGCCCGTGGCTGCCGCTCCAGTCGCACCCGTGCCGCTGCCACCGGTTCGCCCCATGGCTCCCGTCGCACCGCCCGCCCCAGCAGCGGTCGCCAGTGGCTCCAGTGACGACGATGCGCACGTTGCTGCCGGTCCGGCGATTCGGCGCTTCGCACGCGAAGTGGGCGTGGATTTGCGAGTCGTGGAAGGGACCGGGGAGAACGGACGAATCACTCGTGAGGATGTGCTGGAAGTAGTGCGTCGCGCAAGTCAGCAAGTGTCGCGTACGGCGGGTGCAGCCGTCGGCGCGTTGGGCGCGGTCGCAAGTGCCGTGGCGCATTCAGCGGCACAGATCGTCAGCCACGCTCAGCCCGTAGCCGAAGCGGGAACCGCCAGTGCTCCCGCTGCCACCCCCGCTGCCACTGCAACTCCTGGTGACGGTCGCGATGCTTGGGGGCCGGTGCGAGTCGAACGGATGACAAAAATCCGCAAGACGATCGCCACCAAGATGCATGAATCCTGGACGACCGTCCCGCGCGTCACCAACATGGATGATGCCGACATCACGGAACTCGAAAAAATCCGACAGGCCAGCAAGGAAGATTATGCCGCTCGTGGGATCAAACTGACCTCGCTGCCGTTTGTTATCAAAGCCGTGGCGATGGCGCTGCGCAATAATCCCGTACTGAACGCTTCGATCGACATGGAGTCGGGGACGATCATCTATAAGGATTACATCAATATCGGTATCGCCGTGGACTCGGATCGCGGCTTGGTGGTCCCATCGCTACGAGCGGCCGATGACCTGTCGATTGCGGAAATCGCTCGCCGCCTTGCCGGCTTGGCCGACATGGTCCGCGATAACGCCTTTGCCATCGACGACCTACGCGGCAGCACCTTCACCATCAGCAATCTCGGAGCGGTAGGTGGTAGCTATGCAACGCCGATCATCAACACTCCCGAAGTGGCGATTCTGCTCATCGGTCGAGCGCGCCAGTTGCCCGTCGTCGTAGACAACCAGATTGTGCCTCGCTTGATGCTGCCGCTCAGTCTATCCTACGACCATCGGCTGGTAGATGGCGGCGCCGCTGCTCGCTTCCTTAACGATGTCATCGCCTATTTGAAGGCCCCGAGCCGCCTGCTGCTGGCGCCGTAAGGAGCACGGGGGAGGCGAAGTGGCTTACGCAAAGGCGCCATGGAGGATCTCTTGCAAAGGCGGTAAGGAGGATCTCTCGCAAAGGGCGCCAAGGGCGCTAAGAGGTCCGTCCTGAATTTCCGTGGGGCGCTGTCACTGGCCGGCTTCACTGGCCGGCTTCACTGGCCGGCTTCACTGGGTGGGGTTATGGCAGCCGGGGTTGTTGTAGCCGGGGTTGTTGTAGCCGGGGTTGTTGTAGCCGGTGCCAGGGTAGCTGGGTGATCATGATGATGGTGAGCGGCGTGGGGCTCGAGAAAGCCGACCGCGTAGGCAAGGGCCACGCCAGCGACCAAAGCGGCCGACAGCGGCAGGCGATCATGCGAATGAAAATGCACCTCGGGTAACAGATCGCTCAACGAGATGCAGAGAAAGACACCAGCGGAAAAGGCGAGTGCCAAGCCGAGCAGGTTGCCGTTTTGCTGCAGTAATCGACTCACGCCAAACCAGAAGAGCAGGGCTCCCAGCGGGCACATGCTGGCAAACAGAAAGTTCACCCATTTGCGGCGTGCGGGTGACCAGCCCGAAGCGATCATCAGCGACGAGATTGACATGGCGTCGAGCGGTTTGTGGAGGAATACGGCAAGGAACGTGCCGAGCCCCAGCAGGCCGGCCACACCATGTTCCGCCTCGGCCGCCACGCTCGCCCCAAGCGCCACTCCATCAATCAGCGTATGCACCGCGAGACCAAGAAACAGGCCCACCCAGCTATAGCGATGGCCAGCCAGCAAGGCACCTGATTCTCCGGCAGCTGAATTCACTTGCCGAGCCTGGGCTGTCACCGGCTGACCGTGATGCGGAACCGGCTGGTGCGGTGCATGACTCTGTTTCGGATCCAGACCGGGCTCATGACCGTGACCGTGCTCATGGTGGTGCTCATGACCATGCTCATGGTGGTGACTGTGGCTGTGACTATGACTGTGACCGTGAGCTGAGTGGTGGCTCAGCGGATCGTCGGGGCCCTGTTCGGCTTGATCATGATGATGAAAGTGGAAGGTCCGCATCAGAAAGAACATCGTCAGGAGTCCGACGAGGGAGGCGGTCATGACATGATCGAGCGCGCCGAGTTCCGCCGTGGCATGCGGGATCATGTGTAGCAGAGCGACCCCGAGCATGAGTCCGGCCACGAAACTCATAATCATCTGCATGCGTGTGTGGGAGAGACGCAAGTGGCCGGGAAGCCACCCCCCCACGCTCGATGCCAGCACGATCAAGCCGGAGTAAACAGTCAACAGAATCGCAGGCCACATAACCTATCGCTATCGCTTTACGGTGCGGGTTGAAGAGGAAGTGGCCCGAGTTTGCCGGCGGAATCGAGTTGAAACAAGGCCTTCGCACGTGGGTCAACGACGAGGAACCCTTGCTCACGACGCACGATGCCAACGGGGTTCACAAGCGGTGCATCTTTGACGAGCGGCTGGGGTTCGGCTCCCGGGCTTACCTTCCAAACCGCCTTCGCATAGCCATCGGTGATGTAAGCGTTTCCGTCGTCGTCGAGCGCGATTTGGTGAGCAAATTGAAATGGTGTTCCCTTTACAACTGTCTCTACTTTTCCATCCAGTGTCACCCGCAGCAGCTGATCGGCTCCGTGAGACACGACCCAGATACGATCCTGAGCGTCGATTGCCAGGCCGCGTGGAGCAGGCACGGCGGCCAGCTTTTCCGGCTTGCCGCCTTCCGCTGGCACTCGCCATAACAGGTGCAATTCCAGATCCGCCACAATGAGCTCCCCGGCCTGTGTCACCACGATGCTCATCGGGATCCCAATTTGCCCTTTGGTTAGAGCGACCGGTTGGCCTTGATCGTCGAAGCGATACACATCGCGGGTGGCACTGTCACCCGCCAGGAGTTTGCCTTGCCGGTCGAGCGTTACGCAGCGGACCGCGTTGAGTGGCGTGCGGAATTTTTTCGACGCTTGAAAGTAGAGCGACAGTTTGTCTCCGTCCACTTTCCAGATCCCGGGCAAGTTGCGGTCAGCTAAATAGATCGGCCCCGACTGGCCCGTGGCCACCGCCAGTGGATACCCGAGCTCCTCAGCACAGACCGGCCGAGCCGCGGTAGGGCACTGCGGCGCGACCGCAGCCAGCGTGATCGAAGCGAACGCGACCAGGGCCAGCGTCACCATGGACAGCTGTTTTCTGGGACGAACGACCGGATGAGCGACCGCAGCCATGGCGAATAATTCTCCGGGAAAAAAGGCCGATCCACCGCTGAACAGGAACGTGTGAACGGAGGCTTGGAGGTTGTGAGAATAATCCGTAAACCCGCTCGCGCGAAGTCGACAGGAAACATCGTCCAATTATTCCTGAGATGGCCTCAAGCGCGGCCGGTAAAGTGGGTGAGGTGTAGGTTCGTTTTTGTCAATCGAATGATTGCAAGCTCTAACGGCCCGTGATACGTTGTTAGCCACTGATAGGGGAGTAGCGCGACAATGGGCAATCGCGCCTGATCGCTCGACGTATTTTTTGACGAACGCAGTGCAAGGAATGTGAACTATGAGCTCGGTATGGTCTCAGGTAAACGGCGACGTGCTGGTTGTCTATTTCAACGATGCCAAGATCCTCGATGAATCAAAAATCAATCAGATCCACACCGAACTGTGTGAAATGGTGAGCAAGGCTGAGAGTCAAAAGTTGCTGCTCAATTTCCAAAACGTGGCGTTTATGTCCTCCGCCATGATCGGAAAGCTCATCCTGGTCTACAAGAAATGCAAGACCGATCAAGTGGACCTGAAATTCAGCAACATCTCGCCGAACATCATGGAAGTCTTCAAAATCATGAAGCTTAACAAGATGTTCGAAATGCATGAAGATGAAGGAAAAGCGCTGAAATCCTACGAGAAGAAGAAGGGCTGGTTCGGCTAAACCAGGACTTCGGCTTGTCGTTACTGGGTTTCCAGGTCTTTAAGTGATCGTCCCAGTCGGCGAGGGCGAGACTCGCTCTTGGCGGCATCCGTCGGTGCCAGCAATTCACCGCGTTGGACGAGTTCCTGAAAGCGAGCTCGTCCATCTTCGCCATCGGGTGTGGTGCCAATCTGCTCCAACGCGTCGGAGACGCCTAAGAGGACCGATTGCCGCACGCCGTCTCGAATCCAGTTAAATACATTGAATCCACTCATCGCTCATCCTCCTCCGACTACCAGCGTGACTTCCCCAACCCGATTTGCACAATAGAAAACCAGCTGTTTGCCGTCCAGACGAATTCCGTTTGCCCCGCAGCGAAAGCGTGATTCGGGGAGTGATTCGGGAAATGCGAATCGGGAGGTGACACGGGGGCACGGAGTTGTTGCGCACGGAGTTGTCTCGCACGGAGTTGTTGCGCACGGAGTTGTTGCGCACGGAGTTGTCTCGCACGGATGGGAAGAGTTTTTTAGGTTAACGAATCGAGAGTCCGATGATCTCCGTTGCCACTCGCCGTGCCGCAGTTGAACATCTTCGCCGTCGTGATCGTGTGATGCGGCGAGTGATCGAGGAGGTGGGAGCGTTCACCTTGCGGCCCGAGCGTGATCGTTTCCGCATGCTGGTGCGTTCGATTATCTCTCAGCAGATTTCCACTCGGGCAGCACGCTCCATTCAGCTACGACTGGAAGCGCGAGTCGCACCGCAGAGCGTGAATTCCCAGGTGCTGTTGGACTTAGGACCAGTGGAACTTCGCTCCCTGGGCCTATCGCCCCAAAAGGTGAAATACGTGCTCGACTTGGCCCAGAAATCCTCGGACGGCACCGTCCAGCTTCGCACCATCGGTCGCTGCTCGGATGAGGAAGTGATTCAGCGACTCACGCAGATCAACGGGATCGGACGCTGGACGGCTCAGATGTTCCTGATGTTTTCCCTGGGAAGGCTTGATGTTTTTCCCGAGGACGACTTGGGGATTCGGACCGCTCTCCGCCGACTCTACGGCTTGGCTGAACTACCCGACCGGGCAACAAGCCGCTCGATTGCATCCGCCTGGCGGCCCTATGCGAC
The DNA here is from genome assembly GCA_044235425.1 of Pirellulaceae bacterium. Lineage (GTDB taxonomy): Bacteria > Planctomycetota > Planctomycetia > Pirellulales > Pirellulaceae > JBJSXJ01. The sequence continues at coordinate 24,832 of JBIIHW010000044.1, read as the reverse complement.
CGTGGCCAGCTGGTACTGCTGGCGCAGCCTGGAACAGGCGCAGGATGAATGAGGCTGGAGGCGGGAGACTGGAGGCGGGAGGCGGGAGGCGGGAGGAATTGCCTTGGAGTTCCGCTCGAGGCGATAAAAAATTCAGCGCATGGGGGAGGTACAACGTGCCTGCGGCCAATTGCACCGTCACCATAGGCCTAACGTGAGATCCCTTGTTTTCCGGTCCATCCGGGTTTTGTGTGAGTCCAGCCGAAGATTCGGGCTTCGCCTAACCTCGAGCCAGTGCACAAATCAGCCGCACCCTGCGACTCTTACGATGGCGCCCCACAGGAAACCCGGAAGGACCTGTTTTTGTATTGCGGCACTAGCTGCGGACATCGGAGTCCAGCACACGGACGCGAGCCCAGTTGGGCTTATTTGCTTCAATGAACTGCTTGTGACGTTCCGCCACTTGATAGACGTCATGGGCGGCTTTGTTTTCAAAGACGACATGCAACGCCACGTCGAAGTCGACCACGTTGACTTCCCGCGTGAGCTCACGATTCAGCGTGCCGGCGGCGAAAAAAACCGTGCCCGGATGCCCCGTCAGATAGTGATGACAATCTTTCACCAGCTTATCGATGGCCGCAGGTGAATTGTCTTTCAGCGTGAAATAGACCATATGAGCGAGCAAAGGCTGGTCAGCAGTCGTCACAAAAAACTCCCATCCACAAAACAAAAAAATAGAATCGAAACCATACTAGATTCAAAACACGTTAACGCCGTGGTTAACGGCCGCCAGCGCCGTCGGGCGACGATGGTCCACCACGATTGCCGGGCCGGCGCGAAGCCTCGAAGTTGTTGCGCTTTTGCAGATTCGCCAGCTGCATCAGGGAAGCGCCCATCATCACCTCGATATCATCTTCTTTGGGCGGCGGTCCGGCAGCACCATTGTCGATGGGCGAATAATTCATCACGTAGTCATTTTTAGCGACCGACAAGCGATCCTCGGGATCGATCCGCTTCCGTGTCACTCGACTGCCGTTGATCTTGGTCCCATTGCGACTATCGAGATCCGTAACGATCCAATAGCCATCGCGTAGCGTCAACAAGCAATGACGCGAAGAAACATTGGCAAAACGCAGCACAATATCGCAATTCTCTGCTCGCCCAATCACCAACTCCTTCTTTTTTAAAGGAATTGGATCACCACCGCCTACGGGGTTTAAATGACCAAAGATTTGTTCTGGCATCACCATCCTCGGTTGGTAATTTCCAGGCGTAACCAGCGCCTGGCGTGCGTGTATACGGGTGGTTCAAGTTGATGGTTTCGTGGGCTATTCTGGAAGCTCAGACAGCCCTATGATCGCTACCCATACTGCCACAGGACAATATTAAACGAGTACTCTGGTGACGTCAACGATTCCTGCCTGGCGCCAAGCGGGCCTGCGCTATCACGCTTACCACCATCACCTCCGCGCACTCTTCGGCGTGCGTGTGCAGAAGGTGAGCGTGGATGGTGGGTTCACCTGCCCGAACGTGGATGGCACGGTGGCGACTGGCGGTTGCACCTTCTGTGACAACCGCAGCTTCAGTCCGAGTCGCCGGCTCCCGCGCCAAGACATTCTCGAGCAGATTGAAGAGGGCATCCGGCGACTCAAACGACGCTACGACTGCAATCATTTTCAAGCTTATTTCCAGCCCGCCACGAACACCTACGCGCCCGTCGAAAAACTCCGTCGACTCTACTCGCGCGCCCTCGAACATCCGCTCATCGTCGGGCTTGCCATCGGCACTCGGCCCGACTGCGTTCCCGATGATGTCCTGGATCTGTTGCAGGAATTTGCTCAGCGCACCCGTCTGTCTGTGGAATACGGCATGCAGACGATGCACGATCGATCGCTCCACGCAATGAATCGTGGCCATGATCATGCCTCGTTTTTAGATGCGATGGAGCGAAGTCGCGGGCGCGGTTTTGAAATTGGTGCCCACGTCATGCTCGGTCTGCCCGGTGAATCCCCCGACGATATGCTCGCCACCGCTCGCGAAATCGCCCACGTCGGACTCGATTCGGTCAAAATCCACAATCTCTACGTGGTCAAAGACACTCCTATGGCCGACCAAGTTGAACGGGGCGAGATTCGCTTGATGGAGCGGGATGAATACGTCACCACGCTGGTCGATTTCCTGGAACTGCTGCCGCCGGATATGGTCGTGGAGCGGATCAGCGGGGATGCCCCCAGTAACTATTTTGTCGGTCCCGCCTGGTGCTTGGATAAACCGGCGGTGATTCGCGCCGTGCGCGCGGAAATGGAGCGTCGTGACTCGTGGCAGGGCAAGCACTATCAGCCCCGCACTACCAGTCCACCACCACGGCCGACAAAAACGACTGCTCACCTTGATCGGTGAGCAGCCGTAGCGCCCCGCTGCTATCCAGCCCCAAGCATTCCCCGGCCACTTTGCGGCCGGAGGTCTCCAATTGCACTTGCCGCCCAACCAGCAGACAGTGCGGCTGCCAGTCGGCATGCAGATTCCAATCCCGGTCTGCCAGCTTCGGTAACCAGCGATCGAGCGATTGCAAGCAGCGTGCCAGTACCTCCACCGGCTGCATCTCCCCCGCGCTTCGTTCCACCAACGACACGGCTCGACGTCGCACCTCCTCGGGTGCAGACGCCACACGATTCCCCACGTTGATACCAAAACCCACAACCGCTCGGTCGAGCTGCGACGCGGAAGTTTCAATCAGAATTCCCGATACTTTGCGGCCATCGAGGTAAACGTCGTTGGGCCATTTCACCTGCACCGGGTGCGTGGCCCAGTGGGACAGCGCCTCGCGAATCGCCAACCCCGTCACGAGTGCCAGCCACGGTCGCCGCTCCGCCGGAACTCCGACGGGAAACGCGACGACCGCCGAGGCGGTGATCGCGCCGGCTGCGGACCACCACCGATTCGCTCCACGTCCACGGCCCGCAGTCTGCTCACCCGCCAGCACTAAACGCGGCAAGTCCCCGGGCGACGCTGCCAAGAGCGCCAGCGCACGATCATTCGTAGAGGGCAACGTCGCATGGTACTCGACTTGCCAACCCGGACAGCGATGCGTAAGCGACTCCCAATCGTCCATGAATCATCAAGTCTGTGTGGTTACTGGTGTGAGAGAGAATGTGTGTGAGTAAGTGAAAACGAGTCTGCAAGCTCGCCCATCTAATGTGTGAATACGATTCTTCGCGATCTTAAGACGATTCAAAACCGGCCGCCAGTGCAGTGAAGTCATCAGCACGTACTGCCTTCATCCCTTCGCGCCTTTGCGTGATCCAAAACCGCATGATGTAATCAGCGTCCCATCACGGCGAAACTACCGGTGCCAGCAACCGAGATGCCCGCTGCCGATCGTGATGAATCGTGTTTTCGGCTACCACCGTTTTCGTCGGCGGCTCTAGTGTCAGCGGTTCGCCCGTCTGTGGATTGGGCTCGTAGAACGGAGCACCGGTACTAGCCACGGTCACTCGAACGCGGTGCCCCCGCGCAAAAATGTAGCTCAGCCAGCCCACGTCGAACGCCACTTGAGCTGGCTTTCCCGGTTCGAGTAGCACCTCCCGCTCATAACCGTTGCGATAGCGAGCTCGACGGACGTAATCGATCAGCAGGATTGATCGCCCATCGGGATAGACATCAGAAACTCGCACGATGACATCGGTGTCTCGGGCCGTGGAGGAGATCCAGAGATCAGCGCGCACCAATCCGGTCCACTCGATTGGCTGCTCCAGAACCGCGGTGGTAAATGTGCGCACGTCCGCTTGCTGCTCAAAGGCGCGCGCATCGGACGCTCCCGGAAAGGCTCGGCCTGGAATCTGCGCCGGTTTCTGAGGATCCGATCGATAAACCGTGCGCCCCTCGGCACTTTCGGCTTCCACTTCCGGCGCATCACCGCGCAAATGCCCCCCCGCATGCAGGTACCAGGGAGTTTCACGAGCGGGCAGGGGCCAGTCCCGCGCCGACCGCCATTCATTGCCCGGCGCTCCCGCTTCACCAAGCGCGCCCATGACGTAGTAACGCACCGCCGGATCACGATCGATCCCGTTGTCTCGCCCCTTCAGGTAATGATCAAACCAGGCAATCAGATGCGCCTCGGGCCATTTCGCATTTTCGGGAAAGGTGAGCTCGGCGGTTTTGTTCTGTTCCTTAAAGCGGCCATGCAGCCAGGGGCCAATGATGAGTTGCTGCTGACCACGTGAATTCGGGCCACCACGATGCTGCCGTCCTCGGTAGCTTTCGATCGAGCCGACATTCATGAAATCAAACCAACTGCCGATCGTGAAACAGGGCACGTTCATCCGATCGAAATGCCGACTGCAATCTTCTTGCTGCCAGTAAGCATCGTAGGTGGGATGTGCAAACCATTCGGCCAGCAACTGGCGATTATGAGCTGGCTCACGGCATACCTGATCCATCTGCACGAAGCGCTCCGGCCGCGTGGTTCCCCCAATGCGATAGCCCTCGTGAAATAAACTCAACCCCGTGTCGATCATGTACTGACAGACCAGATGCGGCGGCTGAGTAATCGCCAGAAAGTTTTGTGCGAAGCCAGCCTGCGAACTCCCAAACGTACCAATTTTGCCATTCGAGAACGGCTGCTTGGCTAGCCATTCCACCGTGTCATAGCCATCCTGCAGTTCGCCCCAGCCCAAGGCTCGATAGCCCACCCAGGTGCCCTCGGACTTTTGAGCTCCACGAAAATTCTCGGCACAAACCACGTAGCCATGAGCGGCGATTTTGGCGAACGAAGCGATCGTTGCTGGAGCTCGTAAATCGGCATAACGCTGCTCGTACAGCACGGGCCAGGGCCCCTCGCCGGGCGGGAGATAAAGGTAGGCCGATAACTTCACGCCGTCGCGCATCGGAATCATCACCGCTCGCTCCGTGACCAGCCGCGGATCTAGCGGCGGTTCAGCAGCAGTCACTCGCCCCGCAGCGGCTGACCATCCCGCTGCGCCCACCAGACCAACGAGCAACAGGCTCCATAGCCATCCGATCTGTGGCCGCCACGCGGCAGCGGTTGGCGCTTGTCCGCCAACTCGCCGACTGACAGGCAACCGCTTTTGGCCGCTCGTGAAACTCCCTGCCAATTGTTTGCCTAAACTGCGCATTTTGAGATACTTTCGGGGTCCAGGAATGACCGGAGTTTTGGGGAATGAACCGTCATCTTTATTTTTTGGGACGTCCTTGGCGAGTGCATTTTGCCGATATGGATTAATATCGGGGAGTGACCTGGTCGCGTAAAGTCGGTTCCTCTGTGGGAGCTTCAGTCCATGTTCCGTCGTCGCCGTTGTCAACCTCGCCTGGAATCGCTGGAATCGCGCCATCTGTTCGCCGCCGACCTGCTCCCGAGCTGGTCGCTGGATGTGCCCTCTGCGAATCTAGCACCAATCACCCATCCTGGCACGACGGCCGCTTCCGTCGCACCAGCTTGGTCCGCGACTGCCACGATGGCACAAGCGACCGTCGAGCGCGCGGAGGGCGAAGCGACTCCGCAGCCAAAAGCCAATGATCTCGTCGCGTTCGCCAAAGCACTCGCCGCTTCTGGCACCGTATTCTACGGAGCGGTGTGGTGTACGTTTTGCAGTCAACAGAAGGCGTTGTTTGAGGATGGCGCGACGGAGCTGCCGTTTGTCGAGGTGACCAATCCTGATCGGACGCTGAACAGTATCGGTGTGGAGCAGAACATCACGCAGTTTCCCACTTGGGTCTTCCCGGATCAGTCACGTGCCACTGGGTTGATCTCATTAAGTACGCTGAGTCAGCGGGCGAACATCCCCATCCCACAAAGCAATCAACCGTCGCTCGCACAGATCGATGACGTGACCATTCCCGCCGGTTCGACTCTCTGGCTGCCGCTCGACGGGTACGATCCCAACGGCGACCCGCTCACCTACACCGCAACCGCCGCGAATCCGGCCGTCGTCTCCACCGATATTCCGCTCAACAATCGCAGCTTGAAGATTGACTTCAAATCGTGGGGCGCGATGACCTTTGAGCTGTTTGACCACTTGGTACCCAATTTGACGAACCACATGGTCGATTTAGCGACGAGTGGTTTTTTTAATCCCAACGCGACGAGTGGTGTGAAGACGATCGTCGACCGAGTGATCGACAGTCCCGCGACGACAATGATTCAGATGGGCACTCCGAGTGGCGGAACGTCACCGGTGGTCGCCCCCAGCATCGATGATGAATTTGATGTGCGCTTACAACATACCTCCGCAGGCTTGCTGACGCTCATCAAGCCCGATGGCGACGATTCGGGTTCATCACGGTTTGGCATTCTAGGAGCTCCCGCGCGACAACTTGATTTCGACAATCCCATTTTCGGTCGCCTGACCGAGGGTGATTCTGCTCGCGCTGGCATGAACATCACTGCGAACACCGCTGGCATCCCGAACCGCGAAATTCAAATCAACTCCATCAGCACCTTTGTCGATCGCGAAAATCGGCTGCTGATGGTGCGCGCTCCCGCAGGTGGCAGTGGTTCGACTGATATCACCGTCACGGTGAATGACGGTGCTGGTAATTCAGTTCAGCAGACATTTCGCGTAACCGTCGCCCCCTCGTCGCTCAACGGCAGTCCTTTTTTGGCACGGATGTACGACGTTGGTTTAGGTCAAAATCAAACGTTTACATGGAACCTGCGTGGCGGCGATGCCGAGAATGACCCAACCTATTACTCGGCGACCGTCAAAGGATCGGGCACAGTCAATGTAGACCAACAAACGGGTCAACTTACTTACACGCCAGCTCCCAATTTTGTGGGCCAAGTGTCGTTGGAATTAATCGCTCAGCCGGATCCGCTCTTTGTTCCTACCACCGATGACCCGTATGATCGGCAAACGATCCAGCTCACGTATGTGAATCGATTACATGCCTGGAGCAACGATCTAAAGCCGACCGATGTCGATGGGGATGATATCGTCGCGCCGCTCGATGCACTGCTGGTGATCAACGAAGTCAACCTCCGCGAATACTCGGATTCCCTGGGCCGCTTACCCGACATCCGGCCAGACTATCTGCAGCCTCGGCGCCTGTTCGATGTCAACGATGACGGCTTCGTCGTCCCGCTCGACGCCATCATCGTGATCAATCAGCTCAACGGCGGCAGCGGTGAGGGCAGTGGTGAGGGTGAAGGCACCGCCGGGATCGTAGCGCTGGAATCAGCGGCAGCGGAATCACCAGCGGCGGCGGGAGCGATCGTTGTGGAAGAGCCGGTGAGCGGCCTGGGGATCGACTTGGATCTCATCCGCAGCCTGGCGACGGACGCGGGGCATACTGCCGGTTTGTGGGCCATGGCCGACTCGATGGATCAGCCACGATCGCTGCCGCATTCTCGATCGCTGCCGCATTCTCGATCGCTGCCGCATTCTCGATCGCTGGTTCAGTCGCTACCGGTACCTGCGTCGCTGAAAATGCTGCCGAATTTGGTAGCATCGCCGGTGGAGAACCTTGCACCCACTGATCCGCTCACCGGAACCTGGTCCGAGATTTCAACGATTCAGGGCATCGACCAATGGTGCCGCGAGTTAAGTGAGCCGGGGCGTTCAGCGGTCACTCCGTGGTAGCATTTTCCACCAATTTGGACCAATATTCTCGCGCCGCTTCGTGATAGCGCAGGACGCCCGCCACGTCGTTGTCGCGGGAGGCTTGTAGCTGCTGAATGCGTTCCTGGCACCAGTCGAGAAAAAACTGTGCGGACTTGCGACTGACACGGGGACGATCACCAAATTGCACGTAATACGGAGCAGACATGGCGTAGCGCATGGTCTGCGGGTTGTTGGTCACCGCGCGGACTAGCAGCCAGCCACTCTCCTCGAATTCCACCAGCGGCAAGCGGCCCTCTTTCTTGATCCAATCGTCCAGTCGTGCCTCATGGACGACTCGACCATTTTTGACCACTTCCAGATATTCAATTTTTTCTCGCATGGAAAGATTGAGGGCGACATTCAGCTCCAGTTTTTCGCCGGCATAGCCTTGAAAGATGTACCCCGGTAGTTGTTCGTTGACGAGCGGTCGCAGCAGGGGACCGTTCGTCACGAGCACTCGACCGGCACGTAATCCTTCCCACCACTTTTCCCAGGTAAAATCCTCGCCGCAGTGGACGTACACGCGGTTGTAACCAACGGGATTGGGCGCCTCGCCTGAACCGCTGCCGGCCGTGGGCGGCAAGCGTAGACCACAGTTCAGCAGGTGGTAGTAGATGTCGAGTGACCAGCGGCCATTGCCCTGTGGGTTAGGATAGAAGGCAGTGTCCCGCGGCTTGCCGGTCCCCTCGTTCGCAGTCACTCCATCCCGCTGTAAGTGACTGTTAATCAGTCCGATCGAGTCGATGCGGCGGCTGGCAATCCACATCGGCAGATCCCAGGCAAATGGCTTTTCGATGTCGACGTGTGCAGTCGGCTGCTTCTTGGCCAGTTTCAAGAACTCCACGGCTGCGGGTACTTCCCCCTTTACGCCTTGAATCGCGAGCGGCTCCGCGAGGTTGAAGTAGAGCAGCGAGCCACTGGGGCGCCGATCGCGCCCGGCGAAGGCTTGGTAGAATCGTTGGTCGGCCACGGCTACCAGTTGGTCGCTGGGCGGCGTTTTCTTGGCGGCAGTCTCGTTTTCGTTCCCCCAGGCAAGCACCGGGGCGACATGCAGGTCTTCGGCCAGCATCAGCGTGGAGAGGTCCGCCGGAGGGCGCTGGAGGTGCAAATCGCCCGACCACCAGCCTTCCTTTTTCATATCCACAAAGCGCCGCAATTCCACCACCTTCGAGTCACTCGCGCCGGAGTCGACCGTGAAGTAACCCGTTTGATCGCGATATTCCAGGCCACGTTCGATCGTGAACGTGTATTGGCCGGGAGACAGTTCCAGCACTACTTTGCCGTTGAAGACAAAGTGATCGTGCCAGTTGGGTACTTTCGGCGGCTTGACGGTCTTGCCCTTGGCATCGCGCAGGTGCATGCGTACCGCCACGGGCTGCCCGGTCTTTTGATCCAGCGTCTGAATTTCCAAGCGTCCCTTGGCGGCCCAGGCCAGCGACGGGGTCGCGGCAGCGAAAATCCACCAGCAGCCAATCAGTAGGAACAGTCGTGTGATCATCATGTACCTCGCCCCATGCTCGTCCGTCTATCTGGTTCCTTCGGCATTCGTCGCTCGTGCCTTGCTGACAAGTCTGAACTGCATAGAATAATGGTATGAGCGCTGACGATTATTACAAAATTTTGGGAGTCTCTCGGACCGCGTCGCAGGACGAGATCCAGAAGGCCTTTCACAAGCTGGCCACGAAGTACCATCCTGATCTGAACCCGGATCAGCGAGCTAAGCAGAAATTCCAGCAGATCCGAAAGGCTTACGAGGTCCTGAATGACCCGGAGAGCCGGAAAAAATACGACCAGCTGGGGCCGCTGTTTGAATCCATCCAAGAGGGTGGCGGACATACCGCTGATCCGCGCGGATTCGACGACATCGATGTCAGCCAGCTGTTTGGTGGAGCGGGCGGGTATGGCGGCGCTGGATTTGGCGGCGCTGGATTTGGTGGCGCTGGATTTGGTGGCGCTGGATTTGGTGGCGCGGGTGGCGATGCCTTCGGCGGCTTTGGTGACATCTTTCGCCAATTTCAGCCGGGTGGTCAAGCAGCAGGCGGTCAGGCAGCAGGCGGCCGTGCGTCCGGACGTGGCAGCCGGCGCGCCGCACGTCCTCCTCATCAAGGTCGCGATCTCACGCACCAGATTGAAGTCTCATTCACCACCGCCATCCTGGGCGGAGAAGTACAGCTCAGCGTGCGCACCGGTCCGGGTGCGGAAGCACGAAATCTGTCGGTGAAAATCCCCGCGGGAGTGCAGGATGGACAGACCATTCGTTTGCGCGGCCAGGGTGAAGCCGGGGGCGGCATGCCCGGTGATCTGCTGCTGACGGTTAAAGTCGGCGTTCATCGCTATTACTCACGCCGCGGCGACGACCTGATCGTCCGCGTCCCCGTGACGCTTGCCGAAATGGCGCGACTTGCCAAAATCGATGTTCCCACTCCTTACGGGACAGTATCCATCAAGCTGCAAGCGGGCGCGACGGTCGGCAAACGCCTGCGAGTGCCAGGGCAGGGCGTACGCTCGGCGCAGGGCGATGCACGCGGCGACTTACTCATCGAACCCCAGATTGTGATTCCCCGTGAATTGGATGCGGATTCTCTGAAAATAATCGACCAGCTCGATCAAAAATGGCAGCAGAATCCGCGGAGCGACTTGGCGTTCTAAAGCGGAAGCGGCGAAAGGATTGATGGCGCTGCAGCGCCTGCCTTATCAGCCGGAACTCGCTGGCGTCAAGCGCCGAACGTTCCTAAGATCCCGTCGGAATGAATCACGACCCGAGCGGACTGCTACCTGAACTTGTTGAGTGGATGGTCGAGGTACTATGAACGACGAGCGACTACCACGAGAACGCCGGATCTGTCATGCCTTGGATTTTGCGGCGGTCTATGAAGCGGATTGTTATGCCGCTGACCAGGTGCTGGTGATCAACGGCCGCTTCAATGCCATGGCCCGCACGCGACTCGGCCTGTCCGTGTCTCGACAAGTCGGCAACTCGGTGGTTCGCCACCGCTGGAAGCGCCGAATACGCGAAGCGTTTCGGCAGGAGTACGGACGGCTACCGGTGGGCGTGGATTTGGTGGTGCGACCGAAGCGGGGCGCACCGCTCGACTTCGCCGCCATTCGTCAGTCGCTGCCGCGTCTCGCACAGCAAGTTGCTCAGCGGCTAGCCCGCCGCTCAGCTGCAGCGAGTAGTTCAGCAACCGTGAGTGGCTCACCTTCAGCGAGTAGTTCACCTTCCACGAGTAGTTCAGCAACCGCGCACCGGTCGCGACCGGAACGAAATGCGCCTCCGGGAGCGTCAACGTGACACGGAAGATGCTGCTGAGCTTCTTTCTGCTGCGGCTTCCGGCCGCCATCCTGATCGCCCTGGTGCGACTGTACCAGGTGACACTAGGTCCGTGGCTTCTGGGAGGCTCGTGCCGATTCACGCCCAGCTGCAGCCACTATTTCATCGGCGCCGTCCAGCGTAATGGCCCCTGGCGCGGCGCGTGGCAAGGAACCAAGCGCATCTGCCGCTGTCACCCCTGGCATCCCGGTGGCTACGACCCACCGTGAGGTTTGAGGGTTGTGTTGCAACGATGATTGCAAGATCGCTAAACGAAAACCGCGTCAGGTTCGAACGACCAATAAAACAGGAACGACTCCAGTCGTCCCGTGTGCCCAAATCAACTCCAGCGCAGCACGTACTCGCTCCAGCCATAGGCCGGTAACTCGAGCCGGGCGGAGCCGTTTTCTAGCGTGCTGTCGCCCTGCGAGTGGCCGCGGAAGTCGACTTGCTCGGCTTTGATCAGCGGGCGGAAGGTGGACAGTTTCACGCGGGCTGCACGCCCCATCGTCTCCAACAAACGCACACGGACACCGACAACTCGCCCCGACTCCCACACCGCTTCCCAGCTCGTGGGCTGCACATTCTTGGCATCTAAATGAAAGAGCCAGGAACTGGCCGGAGCCGGCGCCGTGCCACTCCACGGCACCACAATCGGCGGCTGCAAGAGCGCCTGGGCGTCGTGCTGTGGGTGATTTGAATCGAGCGTTATCCCGAGTTGAAACCGGCGCGCCCGCTCGCCCCGCACGACCAGCAAGCTATCCAGCATCCGGTAGCCCACACGCCGATGATAGGGCAGGCCACCCGTCAGGATCGTTGTATTCTTCTGGCCGCTGACGATGTCGATGTAATGGGGAGATTCAAATTTACGCTGCGTGAGCGGCTGACGAGTTTGCTGCAGAGTGCCAAACAGTTCCGCCGACTCGTCCGCCCAGGCAAACCGACAGGCGTAATAGGAATTCCACGGATCAGCTGCCGGCTCACTCGTCGGCTCTAAATGAATCTCCAGCCCCAGCACTCGACTACCACGCCAGACGCGGAATTGCTGAGTGTATTTCGCCAGCATTTGACCTGTGCGGTCCAGCAACCGACCACGCACCGTTAATTCACCGTGCGTCGTGCTGGCCGCCGTCACCCGCACCTCATCCGCCGCCATCACCGAGTAACTCGCGGTCTCCTCCGGATCCTGCCAGCTATCTCCCGGACGACCGGACGCCGAGGGCGTGCGACAGGCCAACTGCTGCGACAACCGATTCCCACGCACATCGTACTCGTGAATCGACTGCAAACTACCCGTCACGGGATTGATGATCGCTTCGAAATACTCGTTCCGCAAATAGGTCTCTTCCGCCAGCAGCGGCGTCGCTCGCGCTGCGCGCGTGGACCGTGCTGAAGCCGTTTCGCTGGCAGGACCGACGTAGGCGTAACCCAGTGACGGAATATCCACGACGGCTCGTACTACACCGCCGTCCGACTCCGCCGTCAGAACCGGTTTCTCGACCGCGGGCGAAGCGCTGAGTCCTTCGAGCGCCACACCCACGCGGCGGGTCGTCGACAGCGGATTCAGAATGAGTGCTCCGCGGGTAGTGGCAGAGTTCGCGACTCGATCCGCACCACTGGCACCGCGCGCCAACATCTCACTACAGCGCGACGCCGCGGCGCTCACCGCCGACTGCAGCTGCTGATCAAACGACTCGACCGCCGCCAGATCAATCTCGGGTTCCTCCGCCGCTTGATCGATCTGCCGTGCCCAAGACGTCGCCTGGGCAGCCAATTCATTCGCGGCGTGGGCGGGCTTGCCCGTCACCAGATCCGCTAGCGTATGCAACGTCGAGATCGATTCCCATTGCGCGCGACGCCGCCAGTAGCGACTGACGCTGGAAATGGGATCGATCTGCCGCCGAATGATCGCTTGTTTAAGATACGGTGAGCGATACTGAGCGGCTTCGAAGCGATCGTGATGCACCGCTGCCGCCGTTTCCCGGAAGTACTGTTCCACGGTGACGAATCGTCCGAGTGCCGCCGAGTAGCGGGTGGTGCGGCGCAAATCTTCCAGCCATGGCGATGTCGTTTGCGGCCAATGAGCGATGAGCAGCGTGGCCACATGATCCGCATCCATTGATTCGCCGAGCTTCATCGCCAAGCTGATCATGGTTTGCGGCTTGGAGACATCCAGAGGCGGTCGAGCGAGTGTTTCCAAACCGCGACCGTCGAGTGCTTCCCACCGCACTTTGATTTGCGATCCCTGCGGAAAACGACCGTCATCAAGCGTTGCGTGCAGCGCGCCGCTGAAGCCCAACTGCGCTAGCACCGTCGGATGGGTCGGCGTGAGACCGAAGCGACGACGACCATACACGCACGGCTCGATCCCCAGTAGCTCGCGCGCCAGATCGGCACCATCCAGGAGTTCGCGACGCAGCGATTCCAGCGCCATCAGCGGCCAGCGCCGCTCGACCACTTCGCCACCCACCAGGCCACACTGGCCAGCCGCCAGTAAGGTTCGCAGCTGGGCCTGCAGGGCCGGTTGTGCTTCGGCGAGCGACCGGAGCGTTTCGCCGGCGACGACAAGATTGGTCGGAATGCCGCCTGCCGCTCGGTCAAGCTCCGCACGTAAACCATCACCGAGCGTAGTCGCGGCGACTAATGTGAAATCGATGAGATAGGCTTCGACCGGGTAATAATGATTGCGTTCTTCGGAGAGCATGTCGAAACAGGCCGCGAGCTTCTCACGAGCCAAGTCCGCGTTGCCCGCCACGGCAGCGGTCGCCCCAGCGACCACCTGCTTTTGAAAATGCACTTCGTCGAGGTTACTGGAATAGCGCATCTGCCGCGTGAGTAATTGCACTTGCAGATAGGCGTAGCCGAGGGCAAGGAAGTCGGCAGCTAAATCGGGATCGACGCCGGCATCGCCACCATCCAGATCGCGGAGAGCGGCGGCGAGAATGTCGGCGCGGCGATGGAGTTTACGCACCAGACAACCACCCTCGTCTTTCGCTCGCTGCGCAAAGCCAGTCGGTAGCTGCTGAGTGGACACCGTTGGGGCCACAAGGAGTCGCCCGGAAAGATCGGTGGGCGGACAATCCACCCGGCACCAGCTCGGCTTCACACCGGCGGAGGCCAGGAGCGCGGGATGCCAGAGCGACGTCCACGCCGCCAACAACCCTTCGGCGTCATCACCCTCATGATAAGTCGGAAAGTCTTCCAGACTGTGACACGGTAGTAGGATAATAAGTTCCTGGTATTTCATGCGAGTTACGATAGTCGCTCCGCTGGGCCTCGTCGAGAACCCAACTGCAACAAAGAACGGATGGATTTCGTTGACAATGATGCGGACCCGTCAGTACCATAAGGAACTGTTCGCACCGATGACTCTTCTCGCGGCCGCTTCACACCTCATCTAGGAGCCGCGCGGTGGATGTCGATGCAAGAACGTAGGGAGACGACTCATGGCCAGCAGCGGCGTTTGGGGCATCGATATCGGACAGTGCGGCATTAAAGCGCTGCGCTGTGAACTGAACGAAGCCGAAGACGGGATGATCGCGACCGCTTGCGATTATGTTGAATATCCGAAGATCCTGAGCCAACCAGATGCCGAGCCGGAAGAGCTGGTTCGAGAGGCCTTTGAGCAGTTGCTCGGGCGGAACAAAATGCGGGGCGACCGGATCGCCATCGCCGTCTCTGGACAGTTCGGACTGACGCGCTTCTTCAAGCCGCCACCGGTCGAGGCGAAGCGGTTGCCGGATCTCGTGAAGTACGAAGCCAAGCAGACGATCCCGTTCCCACTCGACGAAGTGGTCTGGGACTGGCAAAAACTGGCCGGCGGCATGGAGGTCGAGGGGTTCACGATGGACCTGGAAGTGGGCATGTTCGCGATGAAACGCGAGCAGGTCTTCAAGGCCCTTGCGCCCTACACGCGTGCCGGCGTGGAAGCTGATGTGATTCAGCTCGCGCCGCTCAGCATCTACAACATGGTGACCCATGAACTGCTGGATAACGCGCGTGGCGAGTACGATGCGGAGAATCCGCCACCCTCGCAAATCGTCGTTTCCATGGGAACCGATAGCACGGACTTGGTCGTGACCAACGGTTTCCGGATGTGGCTCCGCAGCATCCCGCTGGGCGGTAGCCACTTCACCAAGCAATTGATGAAAGAGCTGAAGCTCACCTTCGCCAAAGCGGAACATTTGAAGCGCAACGCTCGCCAAGCCGAAGATCCCAAGGCTGTGTTTACGGCCATGAGACCGGTGTTCAACGATCTGGTGAACGAAGTGCAGCGCTCGCTCGTGCATTTCCAAAACCTGGATCGCAAGGCCAAGCTGGCTCGCATCGTGCTGCTAGGCAACGCCGCCAAGACCGGTGGTTTGGGACTGTTCCTCAATAAACAGCTCGGCTACGAAGTGCACGAGATGTCGAAGTTCGATAAGGTGGACACTGCCAAAATCGATCCCGACCCGCACTTCGCCGACAATCGCTTGGCCTTCGGCGTCACCGTTGGACTCTGCCTGCAGGGCCTGGGACTATCGCGGGTTTCCACAAACCTCATGCCGCGCGAAATCGTCACTCAGCGCGTGATCCGCGAGAAGAAGCCGTGGACGCTGGTCGGAGTAAGCGCACTTTTGCTGTCCTGGGCGCTGTCGTACTTTTTCCACTACAACGCTTGGTACACCACCAATTCCGCCTACTCGACAAACGGAACGACTTGGGAACAAGCCGGGCAGCTATCGAGTTCGGTGAGTAGCCTCAGCAGCGGATTCGTGTCGGCCGACAAAAGTAAAGTCGATCAACTCAACGTCATGAAGGCGCTCGGGACCGAGGTGGCCGGTAATAACGATCGCCGCATCATGTGGCTGGAACTGGTCAATGCCATCAGCGCTTCGCTGCCACGCACGCCCGGGACACAGCCGGGAGTGCCACCCGACCCCAAAGTGATTCCCTTCGAAAAGCAGGAAGAGATTCACATTGAGTACATTGAGTCGGAGTTTTTTCCAGACCTCTCCAAGTGGTTTACCAATCCAATCAAGGAAAAGTACCTGGATGGCAAGCGATTCATTGACGATGTGAACAAAGGCTTGGATGTGACGGCCGGTCCGGGTGGTGAACCTGATGCCGCCGGTGGTGCGGCTGGTACGGCTCCCGGTGCGGCTGGTGCGGCCCCTGGCGTTCCTGGCGCGGCTCCCGGTGGAGCGCCTGGAGCTCCTGGTGGGGCGCCTGGAGCTCCCGGTGGGGCGCCTGGAGCTCCCGGTGGGGCGCCTGGGGTTCCCGGTGGAGCGCCTGGGGTTCCCGGTGGAGCGCCTGGAGTTCCCGGTGGAGCGCCTGGTGCTCCCGGTGGGGCGCCTGGGGTTCCCGGTGCAGCGGGTGCGGTTCCCGGAGCTGCTGCTGCTCCGCCGAAACCCGCCGAACCGTTAAAGGGGCCCGAAAAAGAAGGCTGGGTCATCGAACTGCGTGGATATCACTACTTCAACGGGGACACTCGACGCTCCGGTCGAACTCACGTTTTACGTACGCTGCTGAACGCCCTGGAAAACAATCGCATTCGCTTGCCCGGTGAACCCGACGCTCCTCCAGAAGATCTTGAGTTCACCATGAAGGAATTGGGGATTGCGTTTCCCACATTGATCCAGGACGAGAAACCTGATTTCAATCATCGCATCGCGAATCCATTGTTCGAGGGTAGCGCGACGGCAGACGGAGCGGGTGGGCAGGGCACCGGCGGACCGCCTGGTGGCTTTGGCGCTGGCGTCGACGACAACAAAAATAATCAGAAAGACAAAGCTGGAGCGGAAGATAAGGCGAAAGATAAAGAGAAGGATAAAGACAAAGCGAAGAACGAACCGGATTCCTTTAAGGCTCCCAAGTACACCTTTACGATTCAGTTCGTCTGGAAACCGGTACCCCTGAGTGAACGGCTCGCGCTCAAGCTCGAGAAACGCGAAAAAGAGAAGGCGGCAATTGGTGCGGCGCAGCCCGGTCTTCCTGGCGGTCAGCCGGGTCTTCCTGCCGGTCAGCCCGGTCTTCCTGGCGGTCAGCCCGGTCTTCCTGGCGGTCAGCCGGGAGTGCCTGGCGGTCAGCCGGGAGTGCCTGCCGGTCAGCCGGGAGTGCCTGGCGGTCAGCCGGGAGTGCCTGCCGGTCAGCCGGGAGTGCCTGCCGGTCAGCCGGGAGTGCCTGCCGGTCCGGGCGGAGTGCCGGCTGCTAAACCGCCCGCTGATCCCGCTGATCCCGCTGAAGCAGGTGAGAAACCGGCTGAAAAACCAGCCGATGAGGCACCGGCTGAGAAACCTGCTGCAAAACCAGACGCCCCTGAAAATTTCTGATGACTGCCGACTAGGAGGCCCTCACCATGGATCAACTTAAAGTCTTCATTCAGCAGGCGCTGAAACATCAGTTCTGGATTCTGTCCGGAGTCATCGTCGTTGTCGGCGGTGTTGTCGCCTGGCTCGCGATGGGCTCGCTGGACGAACAGTTCACCAAGCGTGTGGGCGAAATCGACGGGCAATTCAACGCCATCAAGAGCGTGAAGAATGTCGTCAATCATCCCAATGAATTCTCGCAAAAGAAGATGGACGAAATCTACCAAGGGGCACGACGTCAAGTCGGTCTCGCTTGGACTCGCCAGTATGAGCGACAAGTGGGCGTGCTGGTGTGGCCCAAGGAGCTCGAAACCGATTTTGAAGCGGCGGTGATTAATCTGCGACCGGTCGAGTCGATTCCTTATCCGACTCCGGGTGATCGCGAGATTGGCACGCAACTGCGAGCTCGTTATCGCGACTACATTCAAAACGTGATTCCGCAACTGGCCACCATCATCAATTCCAACTGGAGTGCCAAAGAGGGTGGCGGCATGAGTGGTGGGTTTGGCGCGGGGGGTGACGGTGCGGGCGCGGCGATGGGTGCGGGCGCGGCGTTGGGCGCCGGAGCATCGCTGGGTGCCGGTGCCGGTATGACGCCCGGTGGTGGCATGCTGGGTGGCGCGGGCGCGGCGCCGGCGAACGACTATGTCGTTGAGTGGAATGGGCAAAATCAATCGGCCATCATGGCGCGTTATGACTGGTCTAAACAGGCTGACAACGTTCCGAAAACCTTGCAGATTCTGTACGCTCAAGAGGACTACTGGATCCTGAGTTCCATCATGAAGATCATCGCTCGTACGAACGATGGAGCGGATGCATCCTATAAAGCGGCTGTAAAGAAGATTAACGCGATTGACCTCGGCGCCGCCGCTCAGCGATCGGGAGCTGTCACGCGGCTCAGCGAGAGCAGCGGGGGCATGGGAGGCATGCCTGGCATGGGAGGCATGCCGGGCATGGGAGGAATGGGATCTGGCGCTCCTTCGTCGGGGGGGGGTGCGCCGGGTGCTGGCGGAGGCCCGCCGGGCATGGGTGGTGGTCCTCCCGGAATGGGCGGTGGTGGCCCTGGGCCCTCCAGCGGCGGCTCTTCGATGGGTGGCATGCCCGGTATGGGCGGCATGGGTGGTGGCGAAGGTGATCCGCTCGAAATGCGTTATGTCGACGTCAACTTGCTGCCGGCGAAAGCCGCTACACTGCGCACCGCTCTCAACTTGACCTCGCCCCAAGATGCGTTGCTCGCGGTCGTCAAGCGCATGCCGGTCCGATTGCAACTGACCGTCGACATTCGGAAACTGAATCGGTTGCTCGCCGAATGTGGCAATGCTGAATTGCCGCTGGAAATTCGGCAAGTGCGTTTCAATCGACAAGGTGCCGCTGCGACCGGCGGTGGCGGTGGCATGGCCGGGTCGGGCATGTCACCGGGAGCAGCCGGAGCCTCCATGGGAAGCCCCGGCATGGCACCTGGCGCCGCTGGTGCTTCGATGTCGCCCGGGGGTGCGATGTCGGGCATGGGTGGCGGCCCAGGACTGGGACGCATGGGTGCCGCGACGTCGGGCAGCGAGAACTATGACATCGGCGTCGAGATTTTTGGGCTGGTGTACATTTTCAATCCACCGAACGAAGCCAAGCTCGGTGGTCTGAACAAGGGACAAACGGCGGGTGCTCCGGCGGCCAGTCCCAATCAATCCACCGGAATCAGCACTCCCCCCATTCAACCAGCAAGCTAAATCGGATTCCTCATAGGAGACTAAGCCATGGCAAAATTCAATCTCGGCCCCGGCGGCATGAAAGGCTTTTTGACGCTGCATGTCGAAAAGCTCGTGCTCGCCGTGATCGGCTTGCTGGTTGTCTACTTCGTCTACTCCGGGTACAGCCGCGAGGGCTACTCCAAAGGCCATCCGGAACAGATGAAGCTGGAAGCGGAGTCAGCGCGTAAGTATGTGCAAGAGGATCATTCGATTCAGCTTGTCGCCAGCGAAAAGCGCGATCGTATTGCTGATTTTCCCGCCTTGGTCGACAAGAGCCGCCGTGAGATTCCGGCCTCCGACTATGCCGTCGCCATTCTCAATCCACCACATTTCCCGCCCACTCGACATCGCTCCGACCCACAGCTCGTGGTTCCGGAAAAAGTCGAGGCTCAAGGTTTTCTGGTATCGGTCTATGAGACGAGCGATGAACCGGATCCGTATGGCCAGGACAAAAACGCTCGCAATCTACCCGCTCCCAAAAAAGGCGCCGACAAACAGCAAAAGGATAAGGGCAAAGGCAACGCGTTCCCCGGAATGCCAGGGATGCCGGGAATGCCCGGGATGCCAGGTGGTGGCGAGGATGGTGGCAAAACCGGAACCGGCAAGAATAGCAAGAAGGGCAGTGGCGGCGCACTGCCGGGCGATGCCGGTGCAGGCCTGGGAATGCCCGGCATGGGTCCGCCCGGTATGGGCGGTGGTCCCGGTATGGGCATGGGCATGGGTGGCGGCGGCGCGACGGTGAGTGGCAAGTATCAGGAGCGTTACGTCCATGGCTTTCGTCCGGGCGGCGGCGGCATGCCGGGAAGTGGCGGGATGGGACCGCCGATGAGCGGCGGTGGAGCTGCGGGCAAGAGCACGCATGGCGTCAGCCGGTACGTAGTGGCCGTGAAGGCGGTCATTCCACACCAAAAGCTCTGGGATGAGTATCAACGCGTCTTCGCTGAAGCGCAAGGTTACGACCCCAGTCGTGACGTCCCCACCTATGTCTACATGAATGTGGAACGAGCCGAAGTTGGTGATGATCCAAAGGCTGAACTCAAATGGACTCGACTGAACGTAAATCGCTCGCTGAATATGCAGAAACTCTGGGGTGGTTCGAGCACCGAGGTGGCCGATCTCTCTTACGTCGATGACACACTCACACATCCAATTCCGCCGATCTTCATGGTCGATACGGCCAAGATCGGCCTGCATTCGGAAGTGCCACGTGCTTCGCTGACCGCAGCGACCATCACCGGCGGCGGTGAGGCGGCCGAGGAATCCTCCGATGATGAACCCGATGGCCCGGGTGCGAATCGTCCGATGCGCGGTAAAGGTGGCGGCATGATGCCAGGGATGCCAGGGATGCCAGGGATGCCAGGAATGCCAGGAGGTATGCCAGGGATGCCCGGAGCTCCTGGCGCCGGCGGTACCAAAGGTTCCGGAAAAGCGATGCCGGGTGGCGGTGCCGCACCCGGCATGCCGGGCATGCCCGGTATGGCAGGCGGAGCCAAGGCTGGCGGCGCCGGCACACCGCAAATGGGTCCGCCAGGGATGGGGATGCCGGGGATGGGGATGCCAGGCATGGGAATGCCGGGGATGGGAATGCCAGGCATGGGCCGACCAGGAATGGGCATGCCAGGCTCATCCGCCGGACTAACCGAAGTTTCCAAATACAAACTCATTCGCTTCTTCGACTATGAAGCCGAGCCAGGGAAGATTTATCGGTATCGCATTCGAGTGCTCATCGAGGACCCGAATCATCCACAAACCGCCGATTCGGCGCCCGATCCGCGCACGCTGTCAGCCGCCGTCGCCCAGCGTGTCAAACAGATGGACGACAACGAAATCAAGAACAAAGCGAAACGAGTTTATTGGCGTGAGACGGAATGGAGTGAACCGAGCAACACGGTAACCTTACCCGCCTCAACTCATTTCATCGCCGGCAAAGTCCAGCAGCGAGCCCCGCTGGAAAACCGCGAATTGAAGGTTCAGGTGCCGCTCGATGAGCCCACTTCAACCATGCTGGCGGTCGTCTGGGATCCGGCGCGGGCGACAGAGATTCCAGGGAACGCCGACCTCGCCGATGACCCCAAACTCAAGGACAAAGAAAAGCCGATCCTCTCGCGATCTTCCGTGTTGAATTTCATGAAAGACACCAAAGTGCTGCGGCCCGACACTTTGGAGCTTAAGCTCGTCGAAAAGTTTCAATTCAAGACGAATGCGATCGTGGTTGATCTGCGACCTGGCGAGCCGGTCCGTGATGGTGCTAAGAAGCCCGGGGAAAAACGAGAACCGCCCGCTTCTGCCGGTGAGATTTTGATCATCGACGGGGACGGCAAGTTCGTGGTCCGTAATGAGCTGGATGACCTGGAAGACTTCCGCCGCTTGTCGTTCACCGATGAACTGACGGGCGCTGCCGACTCGGGTGCCGGTGGAATGATGGGGGGAATGCCTGGTATGCCCGGGATGCCAGGCATGGGCGGCGGTGATCCTGCGATGCCGCCGGGCATGCCCAAGGGGGGCAAGGGCGGAGCGAGTGGTCCACCTGGTATGAGTCCACCCGGTGGCAAGGGCGGTCGATAGAACGATCAACCAACTCGGTTACGTGATTTGATCTGAGAAGATAGAACGAGACCAGAGCGGCGATCACCGCTCCGGTCTCGTCTTTTACGACGGACGCTTCGTCTAACGGCTCCTCTGGCTCTAGGGACCGGTGACCGGCACCAGCAGAAATTATTATGAAACTCCCTGACATTTTTCCGTTGGGGGGAATTGTGAGTTGGCCGTGATCTCGGCTGCAATGCAGAGTGCGAAGCGATTCCCTTCGACCATACCCACTGGCCGCGGAGGCTGCGTTACCCCGCAGTAACTGGCTTCGGCACTGGCATACTTCGGGAACTTCCGCAGGCGAACCCACAACTTCGGACGTTCGAACTCCAGCGTCTCCAGCGTCTCCAGCGTCTCCAGCGTCTCCAGCGTGTCGTAGCCGATCAACTTCCTCTCGCCGTGCTCGGCACAAGCCTTCACTTCGCTTTGCGAATCAACGGTTTCCTCGACGCGTAACAAGTGCTCGGGAAACTTTTCCGTGCGAGGTTCGACCTTTTTGTTTTTCTGGCTCTCGCGGCGAACAGTGTATTCTTGAACTCCGAAACGGCGGAGCCGTGGCAGTTGGTTGAACCCACATAGCGGAAGGCAAGGGAGTCGAACCCTCACAACTTTTTACGTTGCGCTGTTTAGCAAACAGGCCCGGCAAACCGTATCCGGCTACCTTCCGAATGAACCAAGTAGAGTCACCAAGATTCGAACTCGGGTCCATGCCATGCCATGCCACGGCAAGGTCTTCCCGCTGGACCACGCGATCATCAAACCAGGTGGTTGAGACAGGAGTCGAACCTGCAAAATCACTTGGCTCTCGTCCAAGCCGCTTTTCCGGTTTGCGTACTCAACCAAAGGAATAAATGGCGGGTCCAGGAGTCGCACCTGGCCGTCCGAGCTTTTGAGGCTCAGCTGAGCGCTGGATCATCCGCAAGTTGCAAGCCCCGGAATCGAACCGGGTTACCGACCTTATGAAAGTCAGCTCAGTACCAACTAGCCTGCAATGAGAGTCACGAAGAGGAGACTCGAACTCCTACGCCTAGATGGCACGACGTTCTGAGCGTCGCGTGTCTACCAGTTCCACCACATCGTGATTGAAGAGCGACTGTTTTACGGACAGCTTGGACTCCCAAGTCCAATCGACCCAAGTTTTCGACAGTGGTGCAGGAGGGATTCGAACCCACAAACACTTGTTCCTAAGACAAGCCGCTCAGCCGTTGGCGTACCACACCATTTGATTCAAGCGACCCATACCGGATTTGAACCGGTGATCTCTGCCGTGACAGGGCAGCGTCCACTCCAGGCTGGACCAATGGGCCGTAAATTTCAGAGAAACTACATTCGAACTCGCTGTCGGCTTGTTTTGCAGACACACCTCGCACCAAGCGGATTAGCGTCAATCAAACCCAGTAGTCCTGGACGGACTCGAACCGTCGATCGACCGGGTGTAAACCAGTTGCCTTCGCCGTTAGGGCACAGGACTATGCAATTCAACCAAGCGGAAGACCAGGGACTCGAACCCCGAAACGTGATTAGCGCCAGCTGTTTTCAAGACAGCGTCCTCATCCAGCCGGATGTCTTCCCAAGGGTGACCGATCGGAATTGAACCGACATAGACTTGGTCCACAGCCAAGTTCCTGAACCAATACAGGACGACCACCATAGGAAACTTCAGCTCCGGCGGCAGGAATCGAACCTGCGGCAGGGCGATTAACAATCGCCGACCCGTACCAACACAGGACCCACCGGAGTATGTACTTAAGGCTCCACCAAATTGTCAAAGATCAGCTCAGGCTTCAGGAATCAGACTTCAGGTTCAGCGCGATGACTGAAACCTGACTCCTGAAACCTGACACCTGCTTGTCAGTGGGATCGGTGGGCATCGAACCCACATCGGCCGGTTTAAGAGACCGGTGCATTACCATGTCTGCCACAATCCCATTGTGTTATGTCTTCCGAATCGGCGTGGAAGGAATCGAACCTTCGACCTTCGTCTGATAAGGACGCTGCTCGGTCCATCGAGCTGCACGCCGAACAAGTGAGGCCGGTGGGATTCGAACCCACGCCATGCGGATTAAAAGTCCGCTGTGCTGCCGCTACACCACAACCTCAAGAATGGTTATGGCTTTGCGTTTCAAGCGACTAACTGTTTGCATGATGTTCTCCCTTGGATTTCCTGTCCTTCAGTGGTAGCCCTGAGAATTGAACTCAGCGCGATCCGCATATCAGACGGATATGGGCTCCAGCCCTCGACTACCATCTCATCAGTCGGGGGTATCAGAATCGAATCGCTCTCGATCGCCCCAAACGACCTCTGCCACCCATTACCCTTCACGCCCAATCATTGCTCTGTTAGTGGACTTGCAGGGAGTTGAACCCTGAAGCCTTGAGTGCAAGTCAAAGCGCCGACCCGTCGGCAAGCCCTTGTCAGTCTTCAGGAATCAGACTTCAGGCTTCGGTGAGTTACCTGAAACTTGACGCCTGAACCCTGATTTTTGTTTAGTGACTCATGTGGAATTTGAACCCGACCTGGCTGGCTTTTAAGACCAGTGACCTCATTCGAAGTCGTATGAGCCGTAATGGATTAAGTAGGTGCGCAACTCTAGCGCAGTAGTTCTTATGTGATTTTTTGCCAAGTGCGCATCCAGTGGACTGGGAGGTGCTCGAACCCTCCTCTACGGTTCTTCAGACCGCCGCTATACCGTCTCAGCTACCAGTCCATCTGTATGAAAATCATTGGAAATAGGCACGAAAAACCCGGTGTTACTTTGAGGTAACACCGGGTACGCCAACGTTGCTTCGTTAGTGCGCCCGAGTGCTACCTCCGCTGGGGATGCGAGCGGAGCGTATTCGCGTCTTGCAACATGATACCAACCTCATATCCATTCAATCGTTCAGTACTCAGCCCAATGGACGTCATGATCTCGTATCCAGTAATTAATTGCTTTTCAGATTCCTGTTTCCGCGACCACATCCGTCGCGTGCTACAGATACAGACACTCTGACTCTGCATTGGTTCACAAAAAACTGTCTTTTCTTGAAAAACTTCTACTGGCCTGCCCCTCATGAAGCTGAAATTTAGTAACCGTTCACCACCGCCAGGGTTGACCATGTTGGTATTTTGCGAGCTTGAGATGGGATTTAACTCAAGCCTCGGGAGGTGCGATCATGGGTTGGCGTGGTGGAGCGGAGAAGTTGGTGGAGTGGCGGCGGCGGTTGGCGAGGTTTGAAACTTGGCAGCAGACCGTCGCGGAG
>JBIIHW010000074.1:0-12961 GCA_044235425.1 Pirellulaceae bacterium | reverse complement strand
GCCCGACGCAAGGTCGGGGCGTGAGCGGTTCCCTGTCGCACGACTTTCCAAGTCGTCAAGCGGGCGGTGCGATGGGGGGCTTTACTGAGGAAATAGTCGACTCGGGGAGTCGACCGACGGGGAGTCGACCGACGGGGAGTCGCGCGACTTGCCAATAGGTAACCGCTTTTAATATCGGTTACACTCAGCGCATCAGGTAGCCGAACAGGTCTCGGATTTGTTCGGCGGTCAGGTTGCTCAGCAGGTTGTCGGGCATGAGCGACAGTTTCGCGGGGGTGATCGCTTCCACTTCGCTGCGCGGCAGGACCATTTTTTCGGTGGCGGTCTGCAGCGTCAAAATACGCTCGGTGGTGCCGCTCACAATTCCATTGAGCACTCGGCCGTCACTCAGCTGCACCACCGAGATGCGATAATCGGCTGCCACGCTGGCACTCGGGTCGATAATGTTCTCCAGCAGATACTCCAGGTTTTTACGATTGCCACCCGTAAGATCGGGACCAATCGCTCCGCCTTGTCCAAAAAGTGTATGACAATTCGCGCAGTTCTTTTGAAAGACCGCTCGACCGGACTCAACATTGGCTTTCGCCAGCATAGTGCTGGTGAGTGCTTGACGCTGGGCCAGCAGCAGTTCCTGCTTTTCGGCGCTGGAATCACGCACTTCACCCCAGACGGCGACCAGTTTTTGGGACAGCTCTGGGCGGTTGAAACTGCGAATCTGCCGCGCATGCCATGCGGTGAGATCCGCTCGTCGCAGACGTCCCGATTCAATCGCGGCCAGGAGCGATTCCGCCCACTGCGGACGACTGACGAGCGTCTCCAGAACTCCGCGCTGATCTTCCGCGCCGAAAGTATGCCAGCGGTCGAGTAGCTGTTTCGGAGTTTGCGGATTGTCGAATGCGGCAAGTCCGCGCGCTGCGACGCCCGCGAGTGCTCGGTCGCCCAGAGCCTGCTGGAGTAGCTGAGGCAGATCGGCAGGTCGAGCGGCGATGACGGTCTGCAGCGCGGCACGCCGCGCGTCACCGGGCTGAGCGCCATCGAGGGCGATGCGACGAATCTCTTCCATCGCACGCCCATCTCCAAAGACCACGCCCAGTTCGCGAGTCCGACTGATCAGCATGTCGTCACCGCTGGCGTTAACCGCTTTTTGAAAGGCTTGCCAGGCAGCTGGCTGAGGAGCTTTCCGCCAGCCGCGAAGACCGGCCGTTACACCTTCCAGGACATCCCGCTGCAGTTCCAACCCACCTCGCGCGGCCAACTCCAAAATCTGATTCACCGATGCCGGCTGCCGCTCGATTTCTTCCACCAGTCGGCGCGTGATGAATTGCCGCAGCGTGGGCCAGCGGGTTTGTTCCAGCAGTGTCACGGCAGCCGCCGGCGACTCGGCCACCAGCGGCTCGATGCCGTACCAAACGAGCAGCGGGAGGTTGTGATCCTGAGCGTCTGCGGGGTGAGCGACGAGTGCGCGGGCGAGTTCCTGGCGAGCAGCGACCGGCAGACGCTGCAGCGTGGAGGCGAGATAGAGACGGACGAGTGCGGAGGATTCGGTGCGGGCGTGAGCCGCCAGTTTCTCGATGTCGACCGGAGTCAACTGACCGTCATCAGCAAGCAGTCGCACGGCCCAGGCGCGCAAATGTTCGTTCTCGTGCTTCAGCAGTTGATGCAGCCGCTCATCGGCCACTCCACCGCTCACGTGCAACGACCAGAGGGCACGCAACTGGCGCGTCACCTGCGGGTGCTCGACGAGCATTTTTTCTAGCTGCTGCCGCGCTTCTTGCAGATCCATGCCAGCGGCCGCTCGTTCCTGGAGGACTCGTCGCGCCTGACGTCCGTACCATTCGTTTTCGTGCAGTTGGAGCTGGACGAGTTCGGCTGCTGAGAGGCGATCGACATTGGGGATAACAGGCTTGGACGGCTGCCCGTACGTCAGTTTGTAGATGCGTCCGGAAGTGCGATGAACGCCGTCGTTTTCATGGCATTCACCGACATCAGCCCAGTCGGCGATGTAGACTCCGCCGTCCTGGCCGTAGATGAGTTCGATGCCACGAAACCAGGGATTATTGGCGTGGAGCAGATCGGGCGCGTGTCGTCCGACGTAACCGGAGCCGGAGCGTTCGAGGCGATCTCGATTGATGCGGGTGCCGTGGAGGTTGAGTGTGAAGAGTTGGTGGCGATATTCGGCGGGCCAGTTGTCGCCTTGGTAGATCATAAGTCCAACGTGGGCATGACCGCCGCCGGCCTTGTCGGTGCCGTCGGTCACGCCGGTCTTGCGGATGTCGGACCAGGCCTCGCGGGTGTCCCAGTGAAAGTGATCGGCATGTTGTTCGATGACACCGTAGACGTGCGGATCGAAGTGCTCGCCGTACATGCGGCGATAGTAGGCTCCGGGGATGGCGTGCCAGAGATGCCCGATCACGGTATTGATGAAAAACATTTCGCCGTGCTGATCGTAGTCGAAGCCCCAGGGGTTCGTCGTACCTTGGCAGACGACCTCAAATTGCTCGCGGGTGGGATGGTAGCGCCAGATGGCGCAGTTGAGGGCTGTGCGGCGGCTGTCGGGAGTGCCCGGTTTGCCGACGCGTGAGGTCGCGAGAATTCCGTGGCGACCGTAGAGCCAGCCGTCGGGGCCGAGCGTGAGTCCGTTGACGATATTGTGACGTACGGGGCCATCATTCCAGCCATCGAGCACCACGATCGGCTCGCCGTCGGGTCGATCATCACCATCGCGATCGGGGATGAAGAGCAGCTGTGGAGCGCAGAGTGCCCAGACGCCGCCGAAACCGACGGCGACGGCGGACAGCTTCTGCCCACCTGACCAGAACACTTTTCGTTCATCGGCGCGTCCATCGTGATCGGTGTCGGCCAGGATCACAATGCGATCGCGCAGGCGACTGTCGAAGTTGACTTGGCTTTCCGCGTAGGTGTACATCTCGGCGACCCAGAGTCGTCCACGACCGTCGGTGGTGATGGCGACGGGCTGCTGCACTTGTGGTTCGGCGGCGAAGAGGCTGAGTTGAAAGCCGGGCGGCACCTTCATGCCGGCGACGAGTTTTGCGGGATCCGCGAGTTGATCTTTCGGATCTTGCGTGTTGTTGGGCTCGGGAAAATCATCACCGCAAACGAGCTGACTGGGGGCAAGGAGTGCGATGGCGAGCAGGAGAGAAGTGATCGAGCAGGCTCGCCAGGAGTGCCGAAAGTCATTCATGGAGTTAAATTCCGCTTTAGTGTACAGGTGTCGTTGATTTATGAACGAACGTATATTAAGATGCCGCGAGCGAAGGAAAACCGAGGTTGGCGAAGGACGTGCGACCGCTTCGCGGAAACACTTTTCCACTCCGTTTTACAGGAATGAAACCCGATGTCGAGTATGGAATTATTGACGAAACGCCAGCGGGCCGTCTATGAGTTTATTCGCGAGAAAATTGTGAATCGTGGGTATGGCCCGACCGTGCGGGAGATCGGTGAAGAGTTCGAAATTGCCTCGCCCAACGGTGTGATGTGCCATCTCAAGGCCTTGGAAAAGAAAGGTATCATCTTCCGTTCGCCGAACAAATCGCGGGCGATTGAGTTGAATCGGGAAGTGATGGCGGAGGACCGCGGGTTACCGCTGGCCGGTGTGGTCGCCGCTGGACTGACGAATTTAGCCTTCGAGCAATGTGAACGGATTGATTTTGGCGAGATGTTCGCGCGTAAGAATTTATTTGCGCTGGAAGTTCGTGGCGACTCGATGATCGAAGCTCAGATTGCGGACGGCGATTTTGTGGTGGTGAAGAAGCAAAAGTCGGCTCAGCCCGGTCAGATGGTGGTGGCGCAGACGCCCGAAGGCGAAGCGACGCTGAAGTACTGGTTCCCCGAAGCCACTCGAGTGCGTCTGCAGCCGGCTAACAAGACGATGGATCCGATCTACGTCAAATCCGCTCAAGTGCTGGGCGTAGTCGTCGGCGTGGTGCGCAAGTTCCGCTAAGCGATTGGTTGGGTCAGTGCGGTGCGCGTCTTGGTCTTTGGCAGGGAGTGGACTTAGGGCACTAGCGTGCGACTGCTTTCTGGATCCCTGGCAACTGAGTCGGGGAAGGCATGGTTCTTGTTAACCGCCAGAGTTCGAGCGGCTGCTGTGGTGGTGCTGCGCTGCGGTGCAGTGGCGGGGCCTGGGGGGCATCGAGTGCTGCGAGCGGGCTGGGAACGGCGCGAGTTTCCGCGACCGGTTCAAAATGCTGCCGCTGTTTCTGCCACTCCTGAATAAACGCGGCATCGTCTTTGGCATGCGGTCCGAAGAGGAAGTAGACGGTGAGTCCTGGGGGAATGTCACGTCGCAAAAAGTCAAAACTGCCCACGGGAAATACCAGGCGTTCGCCGAGCGCATTGAGATGATAGTAGACGGCTGGTTCGCCGTAGACGTAGAACACGTCGCGTGGTTCGGTGAAGGCCGCGCGCAAGGCAGGGTCGACGACGTGGTCGCGCAGTTCGGCCGTGGCGCGCAGTAAATCTCGGCGCGATTGCCACACCGCTGGCACTCCTGTGCACGCCTCCCAGCGTCCTGTTACGACCGCAGCGGCGAGCAGCATGAGAGCGCAGGGGTAGAGCAGGGCGAGAGGGAGTCTGGAGGCCGGGCTGGATGATGGGCTGGATGATGGGATGGATGATGGGATGGATGATGGGATGGATGATGGGATGGATGATGGGCTGGATGATGGGCTGGATGATGGGCTGGATGATGGGCTGGATGATGGGCTGGATGATGGCGTGCGATGGCTGTTGAGCCAAAAATCGAGTGCCCAGGCGGTGGCGAGCAGGAGGGCGACGAGAGCGGGAAGCAGCAGGCGCGGGTAGGGGTGGTAGCAAGGAGTTGCGGCCACGAGACCGACGAGCCAGGCGGTGACCAGCGGTCCGCCGGCCGGCGGCGGAGCATTGTTTTTCGCCGCGTTGTTTTCCGCTGCAATGCTTCCGGCTGTGTGGCTTCCGGCTGTGTGGCTTCCGGCGGCGGTACGTGCGACCGCCACGATGCTCGTCAGCACCACGAGCAGTAGCCAGGCGGCCGCGCTTCCGATCCAGAGGCTGGTGGCGATGATTAGCAGGAGCAGGCCAATCGTGCGGAGTCGGCAGGCGGTTGGTCCGGCGGCAGCCGTTATGGCCAGCAGGGGGGCGAGCGCGATACTCAGTCCGCTGTCCAGGTACTGCAGGTGATGCCACTGGGTGAGGAGGGAGTTCCACCAGCCGCTGAGCCCTACCAGGTAGCGTCCATGATTGGCTGCGACGGCCGCGTAGCCGCCCGTCGCTTGTAAGCCGAAGAGGACGGGTGACCAGAGCAGGGCGGCGATGGTGGCGATCACCGTCCAGATCACCAATCGCTCTGCCCAGGCTCGCCGCTGCCATTTGGGGCCGAGTCCGCGAGTGCCGCTCAGGTGGGCTTGCAGGGCCGCGAGGGGAAGTGCCGCGCCGAGGATCGCCAGCGGTAACCAGCCGTTGTATTTCGTCCACCAGGCGAGTGCGGTGAGGAGGCCGGCGGCGACGGCATAGGAGATGGTGGTGGTGAGGGGGGCGGGCCGGCGCAGGGCTCGTTCACCACACCAAACGGCCCAGAGCGTCCAAAAGGCGAGTATCGTGTCGGTGAGTGCAGCGCGACTCAAAAGGATCGCGAGATCCAGACCGCAGAGCAGTGCGGCGGCGGATAGGCCGATGCGTGGGGAGAACCAGCTTCGTCCCACCCACCAGAGGCTGGGGATCAGCAGAATGCCGGTCAGCAGGGAGGGCCAGAGGGGGCCGGTACGAAAGTTAGTGTTCGAAATGCCGCCGCCCAGTCCAATACAAAATTCAATCCATCCCGGCAGGAGCGGCGGAGCGTAGAGGTGTCGCAGCGGATAGCGATAGCCATGTTCCTCGCCAAACCAGAGATTGGACGCGTAGACTCCTTCATCGAAATGGTCGATCGCCAGTTCGGACCAGCCCCATAAACGCACGGCAGTGGCGAGCAGCGTGAGGAGCAAAGCCCAGGTGCGTTCGGAGCGGGCGTAGCGAAGCAGGAGGGATAGACGTACCATGTTCCACTTGGGGCACCGAGTGTGGGAGAGAACTATCACCGAGGTAGTATCGACTTCTCAGCGGTCGCCGACCGGTTTGCCATGCCCAAGTGGCGGCTCGCGGGGTAGGATACGCTGGCTAGGATATTAGTATGAATCACGAAGAAGCTAAACGAGTGATCGCCGATTTAATGGCCGGACGCACCACGATCGACGTGGTGGCCGACCTGTTGGCGCATGGCGCATCGCAGCAGGCGACCGCCGATGGTCGCTCCGCGGCCCTTGGTGAAGCGACGCTGGATCTGGACCGGCAGCGACGCTGTGGTTTTCCCGAGGTGGTGTTCGGGGAAGGCAAGACAACGGCCACGCTGATTCGCATTTTCACTCGTCTGCTCGACGTCGGAACTTCTGTTCTGGCGACTCGCATTTCCGCCGACAAGGCCCAGGTGCTGCTCGCGGAATTCCCTCAGGCGCGCTACAACGAGATGGGTCGAACCATCCGGATTGATCCCTTGCAGGCGGAACCGCTGGAGCGGATCGGGCGAGTGATGGTGGTGACGGCGGGGACCAGTGATTGGCCGGTGGCGGAAGAGGCCCGGGAAACACTCGATTGGATGGGCGTCGATGTCACGATGATTCAGGATGTGGGCGTGGCTGGACCGCATCGCTTGCCGGCACATGTGAGCACGCTGCGGCAGGCCGACGCGGTGGTGGTGGTGGCGGGAATGGAAGGGGCGTTGCCGAGTGTGGTGGGTGGCTACGTCGAATGCCCGGTGATTTCGGTGCCGACGAGCGTGGGATACGGAGCGAATTTCGGAGGGTTAGCGGCGCTGCTCAGCATGCTCAATTGCTGCGCGTCGAACGTCGTCGTGGTGAATATCGATGCAGGTTTTAAGGGCGGCTATGTGGCGGGACTGATCGCTCGCGGACGCCGGACAGGGCAGTCATGATTCCAATTCCTCAAGAAATCGGTTCGCTGCCACTGTTACCGGAGCGGCGGGCTGATACGCACAAGGGTGACTATGGTCGAGCGCTGTTAATCGGCGGTTCGCGCGGCATGTTTGGCGCGATCGCGCTGGCGGGGATGGCAGCGCTGCGTGGCGGTGCCGGGTTGGTACGAGTGGTGACGGGTGGTCGCTGCCAGACCACGGTGGCCGCCTTCGAGCCGTGCTATATGACGGTAGCGCTTCCCGATGACGAAGAGGGACGCTTGACTTCGTTTGGACTCGATGCCTTGGAGCGGATGGCGGAGCAGTCGACCTGTACGGGGTGTGGCCCTGGTCTGGGGCAATCGGAAGACCTTTACCGCATCGTGCCGAAACTGTACGGCAAAATGACGCCGACGTTGGTCCTGGATGCCGACGGACTGAATGCCATGGCGGGGGTGCAGAGCAGCTGTGCGTGGCATGCCGGTCCACGTATTCTGACGCCGCACCCAGTGGAGTTTCGGCGTTTGCAGGGCAACGACCGCTTGCCGCTCGATCAACTGGCTTCCAGTGCGGTGGAGTGGGCGGGACAGCGGAAGGTGATTCTGGTGCTCAAAGGTCATCGGACGTTGGTGACGGATGGGGAGCGATCGTTTTGGAATCCCACCGGTAATCCGGGGATGGCGACGGGGGGGAGTGGCGACGTGCTCACCGGCCTCATTACGGCGCTGGTCTGTCAAGCGATGGATCCGTGGGATGCTGCGGTGTTGGGTGTCTTTTTACACGGATTAGCCGGCGATCTCGCCGCTCTGGAGTTGGGCCAGCATTCCCTGATCGCGCGCGACTTGGTCACCTATCTGCCAGCCGCCTTTCTCAAGTTACAGGCTTGGCAGCAGGGAGTGAATTCGGCGGCGCAGCCACCGACCGGTGGTGCATCTATTTCCTCGAGTTCGACAGCAACTGCGGCGAGTGATCGACTGTGCAACTGATACGTGAGTCGAGTAATTGGCCGGCGGCGGTACGTGGCGGTGTCGCCACGATCGGCAATTTTGATGGAGTGCATCGCGGGCATGCGCTGCTGGTGGAGCGGCTGCTGGAACGAGCTCGCGGACAGCAACAACCTGCCGTTGTATTCACGTTTGACCCTCATCCCGCGGCGCTGCTTCGGCCCGATCGGGTTCCCCCGCCGCTCACCACAACTCAGCGTAAAGCGGAACTGCTGCAGGCACTCGGCGTGGACGCACTCATTGTCTACTCGACCAGTCATCAGTTGCTGGGGCTTTCTCCCGCCGAGTTTTTTCAGCAGCTCATTTGCCAGCAGCTGGACGCTCGTGGGCTGATTGAGGGGCCCAATTTTTGTTTTGGAAAAGCGCGAGCGGGCGACGTGCGGCTGCTGGCGCAGTTCTGTGATGAAGCGGGGATATACCTGGAGATACCGGCAGCCTTGCAGTTGGGTGGTCAGGTGGTGTCGAGCAGTCGAGTGCGAGAGCTGCTGGCAGCTGGGGAGATGGACGCCGCCAATCAGCTGCTGACCCAGCCCTATCGGCTGCAGGGGATGGTTGAACATGGAGCGGCGCGCGGCACCGCGATCGGCTTTCCCACCGCGAATTTGGGACAGATTGAAACCTTGATTCCAGCCGCGGGAGTGTACGCCGCTGCCGCTCACGTAGCCGACCAGACTTGGCCCGCGGCCGTCCACATCGGCCCTGCGCCGACGTTCGATATCCAACCTGCCACTGTCGAAGTGCACTTAATTGGATTTCACGGTAACCTGTATGGACAGGCGCTGAGCATCGATATGCTGGCGCGGCTGCGCTCGGTGCAGCGATTTCCCGGCGTGGCCGAATTGCGGCAGCAGTTAGAGCGGGATGTCGCTCAGGCAGCCATCGTTTACTCTCAGAAAGGATCCCTGGAACGTGATTGACTGGCCTCAATTTGTGCGCATTATCCATGCCGCTCAGCGGATTTTACTCGTGAGTCATATTCGACCGGATTGTGACGCGCTGGGAAGCGAACTGGGGATGGCCGGCGTACTCGATGCGCTCGGTAAAAATGTCCGGATCGTCAATGGACAAGCGACGCCACCGAGCCTGATGTTTATCGACCCTCAGCGGCGTCTGGAGGCGATCGGCGAGGGGGTGACGGCAGCGGAGTTGCACGACCGCGACCTGGTGATGATCCTCGATACGAGCGCTTGGGTGCAGTTGGGCCCGATGGCCGACGTGATCAAGTCGTTGCCGGCGCAGCGCATCGTGCTGGACCATCACGTCAGCACCGATGAACTCGGGGCGACACTTTTCAAAGACACGACCGCTGAGGCGACGGGGCGGCTGGTGTTGGAGGCGAGCGAGCAGTTGCAGGTGGCCCTGACGCCGGAAATTGCGACGCCATTGTTTGCCGCGATTGCAACTGATACCGGCTGGTTCCGCTTTGGTTCCGCTTCCACGATCTGCTATCAGTCGGCTGCCAAGCTGATTGCGGCAGGAGCCTCGCCCGCGGCGATCTACCGCGAGCTTTTTGAGCGGGAGACGCTGGGGCGACTGCTGCTCCGCGGCGCAATCCTCTCCCATGTGCAGCTCGACTTGAACGGGCGCTTGGCTCACACCTACGTGACCAACGACGATTTTGCTCGCACCGGCGCGCTGCACAGCGATACGGAGGATGTCGTGAATCAGCTGTTTAGTGTGACCGGGACGGAGGTGGCGGTGATTTTGGTCGAGCAGCCTGGCGGTGGATTCAAAATCAGTTTCCGCAGTCGTTCGACGGTCGATTGCAGTCAGCTGGCGAGTGGCTTTCGTGGGGGCGGTCATAAAGCGGCAGCGGGCGGATCGATTACCGGTTCGCTCGCCTCAGCCCAGCAAGTCGTTCTTGACGCTGTGCGCGCGGCCATGCAATAATCGGCACCTCACCTGAGACACCCACCTACCCTCGCCCCGCCTTGAGTTCATTTTTTTTGGTCGCTGGATGCTCCTGGTCGTCCGGCAGCTCGCATGCGTGGTGATAATCACTTAAAAGGTTTTGGCATGGTTGAAGGAACAAATCCCGCTGATCCGCATTCCAGTCCGCTGGCCAGTTTTAGTCCGACGGAGCGTCGGCAGTTTCTGGCTAATTCACTTGCCGCCACCGCAGTGGGCTCCGTCGTGGCCCTCTTTCCGCTCGGAGCCGGTTCGCTGATCTTGATCGATCCGCTGCGCAAGAAGACGAGTGGCGGTGGCGAGCGACCGTATGTGCGTGTGGCGTCGCTCGATATGCTTCCCGCCGATGGCACACCGGTCCAAGTGCCGGTGCTGGCCGATTTGTCTGACGCGTGGAATCGCGAATCGAATCAGCCGATCGGAGCGGTTTATTTGATGCGGGCGGGCGAGGAAGTGAAGTGCTTCAATGCGATCTGCCCGCACGCTGGTTGCTTTGTTGGTTACAACACCGCGGGCAAGAACTTTGCCTGCCCCTGCCATACCAGCTCTTTCAATTTGGACGGTTCGATCATCGCTCCCAGCCCCAGTCCGCGAGCGATGGATGAGCTTAAAGTGGACCAGGAACACCTCAAACAAACGGGCGAGATCAAGGTCCAGTTTGTCAACTACCTCTCCGGCAAACACGAACAGGTGGCTAAGTAATCATGAAAATGCTGCTCGAATGGTTAGACCACCGTACTGGTTTTCGCGGTCTGCTGAATGAAATGCTGTTTGAGAAAATCCCCGGCGGCGCACGCTGGCGATATGTCACGGGCAGCATGTTGACCTTTGCGTTTGTCTGTCAGGCGATCACCGGAATATTTCTGTGGATGGCGTACAGTCCCAGCAGTCAAACCGCGTGGGAAAGCGTCTATTACATCCAGCATGAAATGACGGGCGGCTGGCTGGTGCGTGGGATTCATCACTTCATGGCCCAGGCCATGGTCGTCGTGATGGCGATCCATTTACTGCAAGTGGTCGTGGATGGTGCCTATCGAGCGCCGCGCGAGATGAATTACTGGCTTGGGCTGGTGCTCATGCAGATCACGATGGGACTGGGACTCACCGGCTACTTGCTGCCGTGGGACCAGAAGGGCTACTGGGCGACCAATGTGGCGACGAATTTGATGACGTTGGTGCCGTTCGTCGGCGCTGATTTGCAGCGCGTGGTGGTGGGTGGCAGCGAATATGGTCACGCCACACTCACGCGTTTCTTCGCCCTGCACGCTGGTGTTCTGCCGGTGCTGCTGATTGGCTTTTTGTCGCTTCACATCATGCTGTTCCGTCGCCATGGAATCACCGCGCACGTGAAACCCGGACGTTCCGATGAATACTTCTGGCCTCGCCAAGTGCTGATCGACGGCCTGGCCTGTCTGGCCATGCTGCTTGTTGTACTGGCCTGTGTCATCAAATTTGATCTGCCCGGACTCGTGACAGGCTCACTGCCTGCTGGCGGAACGCTAGGGGCTGAACTGGGTGCTCCCGCCGATCCCTCCCAAGCCTACTCCGCCGCTCGCCCCGAATGGTACTACCTGTTCCTGTTCCAGCTGCTGAAGTTTTTCGAGGGCAGCAATGAATGGATCGGCGCGATTGTGCTCCCCGGAGCCGTCATGGGACTTTTGTTCCTCTTTCCGATTGTGGGACGAGCGAACATTGGACACAAATTTAATGTGCTGGTGATCCTTGTCCTGCTCGGTGGTGCCGCTGGCCTGACCGGCATGGCGCTCGTCGACGATCACTTTGCCACCGTGGCCAAAAAATTCAACCTCGATAAAGAAAAGTATGCCAAGAAAATCGCCGCTTCGGCTGATTTTCATGCGGCGGTGGAATTGGCCGAGAAGGAGGCGGCGCGGACGATCGAGCTGGTGCAGCGACGACAGGTGGTCAATGGCGAAGTATCGCAGCCGATGTTGATACCGAAACTGGGAGCTGTGTACCTGCTGCGCAACGACCCGCAAACCCAAGGACCGAAACTCTTTCAAACCCACTGCGGTAGTTGCCATTCTTATTCGGACCCGGACGGTAACGATCCGGTCAAGATCGTGCCGGAATCGGTGTCGGCACCGAATCTCTACGGCTTTGCATCGCGCTCCTGGATCGCTGGCATTGTTGATCATCAGCAAGTCGATCGTGCTGCGTACTTCGGTCAGACGGCTCACAAGGAAGGCGAGATGGTCAGCTTTGTGAAGGACAATTTGAAGGACTTGGACGATACCAAGAAAGCGGCGCTTCAGGACCTGGTCGCGGCATTGTCAGCTGAAGCACGTT
Source organism: Pirellulaceae bacterium (assembly GCA_044235425.1). GTDB lineage: Bacteria > Planctomycetota > Planctomycetia > Pirellulales > Pirellulaceae > JBJSXJ01. Next base: position 802 of record JBIIHW010000074.1, on the reverse strand, counting down.
TGCCAAGTCAACGGGAAGCGGATGAAAAAGCTCAGGCCGATGGAATATTGGCTCGGGGCAAGGAAGCGTTTGGGAAGACGTTTAGTTGCACGGATTGTCACCGCTGGGGTGATCAAGGCGATGCGGGTTCGGCTCCCGATCTGACCGGTTACGGATCCTACGAATGGCTCCTGGGTTTCATCAGCGATCCAACTCATGCACGGTTTTATGGTGATGATAATGACCGTATGCCGTCGTTTGCCAAGGACCTCGAAGCACCAGCCACTCACAGTCTAAGTGTTCGCGAGATCTCGCTCATCGCCGATTGGCTGCGAGGCGAATACTATCGACCGGCGGATGCCAAGCCGGTTCTGCCTCACGACGAAGAGTTCGCTCGCTTGACCGTCCGCCAGTCAAGAGGTGGCTTGCCCGGCTCGGCGGCAGCAGCGCCTGCGGCTAAGTCCGGCGAGTAACCGTACGCGGAACTAGCGGTGAGTAGGGATGGTGTTGCCCTCTGTTGCACGCCTCTGCGAGGCGTCTGTGTGCGAGTAGTCCACTCGGAGAGTGGACCGACGGGGTGGACCGACGAGAGTTGTCGCACGGCTCTCCGAGCCGTTAAGCGATGCCGCTAGGGAGATCCTTTTTGGACTCTCGCGGAAAGTCCACTCGGAGAGTGGACCGACGAAGGTGGAGCGACGGGGTGGAGCGACGGGGTGGACCGACGAGAGTTGTCGCACGGCTCTCCGAGCCGTTAAGCGATGCCGCTAGGGAGATCCTTTTTGGACTCATGCGGAGAGTCCACTCGGAGAGTGGACCGACGAAG
>JBIIHW010000043.1:0-42552 GCA_044235425.1 Pirellulaceae bacterium | reverse complement strand
CCGGACGATTGCGCAGGATCGAGTGCAAATGATTGTCCAAGATGGCATATTCGTGCACATCAATCAGAAAGATCTTCGCCAGCAGCTCCAGCCGCCGCCGGATCCAGCCCTTGCGAGCCGACCAGTCCGCCCCCGTCACCGGGTCTCGTCCTATTAAAAAATGCCGCCTATTGATCCGAGTAAACACGTGATACAAACCCGGTTTCGACTCATCAATCACATCTCTGCGATTACGCCTCGCCATGGTTATCTCCTTGTCAAACAAGCTCGATAATGCCCCACGGTTATTGCTGAACAAATTATCAGTTTTAACAACTGACGCAAGTCATTGTGCACGAGACACTAAGCTAAATCTCACTTGCTCATCGCATTCGGCAACATCGACCTTGACGCAAACAGGAGTTCGACGCTAGCCTTCCGCCCGACTGGATAAGGGTTGCTCACTCGGAGCCAGCCCGCGTGCCGCCGCGTCGACGGATCGAAACGGCGAACCAGCAGCGAATGAGGGAGTCTGGCATGAAGCCAAAGTCACTGATGCTTAGTGAAACGATCTTGCGTCGCCAGTTCCTGGCTCTGGGCTTGACGTCTCTAGGCAGCGGCTGTTCGTCGCTCATGGTCACGGAAGAACCTGATGCAAACCTTGACGCCTTGCTCGCGGACACGACGACTGAAGAATCCGGAACGACACTGGTCCGTAATGTCGCATTGGCATGGGGACTTAATTGGTTGAAGATCGAAGCCGTCGCTCTCGTAAATGGACTCAACAACACTGGTAGCAATCCCCCCGCCGGTCCTCAAAGACAAGCACTCGTCGATGAAATGCAAACTCATCGAGTACCCAACCCAAACGAACTTCTCGCCTCGCCTGCCACCTCACTCGTGCTGCTTCGCGCCACTTTGCCTCCTGGGATTCGCAAAGAGGATCGATTTGACGTTGAAGTTATGATTCCTCGACGCTCGGAAACAACTAGCCTGCGTGGTGGATGGCTGATGTTGAGTCGCATGCGTCAATTGGAAGAACTGGGCGGTGTGGCTCGACAAGGCCACGTCATCGGCCTCGCCGAAGGTAATGTCATCATCGAATCAGCATTCACCGACGGAAATGATAAGGTACTGGAAAACCGCGGTTGGGTCCTTGGCGGTGGTAAGTCGCATCTTACAAGGACACTCGGCCTCACGATGAGAAATGATCATCGCTCGATCAAAACATCCACGCTTGTCGGCGCCGCTATCAATGCGCGATTTCAACTTCTCGACCACGGAAAGAAAGGTGTCGCCAATCCCAAGCGAGAAGACTTTATTGAATTGGCTGTACATCCAACTTATCGACACAATATCCCCCGCTACTTGCAGGTCATTCGCTCGATCGCAATCAATGAGAAGCCACAGCAACGGGCCGATCGACTTCGGGATCTGGAAGTCAAACTCAACGAACCCACCATGGCCTACAAGTCGGCATTGCAATTGGAAGCGATTGGCCGAGAAGCGATCCCAATTTTGAAACGTGGTATGGAATCCGCCGATCCCGAAGTCCGCTTTAATTCCGCCGAGGCACTAGCCTATCTCGATGATGATGCCGCTGCCGCGGAACTTGGCCGAGCCGCGAAGTCGAATCCTGCCTTTCGATCTGCCGCTCTCGCCGCATTATCGAACATGAAACACATCAACGCTTTTGATGCCCTCTCTGACCTGCTCCACGTCGCGAGTGCGGAAACTCGCTATGGCGCCTTCCGTGCATTAAGAACTCGCAATTACCTGGATCCAATTGTCCGCGGAACCGTCCTGGGTGACGATGCGTTTAGCTTCCATGTGGTCAGCACTTCCGGTGAACCACTCATCCATTTCACCCGCACGCAACGACCTGAAGTTGTGATTTTTGGGACCGATCAGCGGATGAAGCCACCTCCCTATCTTCTCGGGAAAAGTGAGATTCTCATCAAGGGTGTAGATGACGAACACGTGAGGGTGAGTCGTTTTCGGCCTGGCAAAGAGGATCAGCAAGTTGTCTGCTCAAACTTGTTGGCGGACATCATTCCCGCCATCGTGCAAGTTGGCGGCGGTTATGTAGAAGTGCTGCAAATCATTCGAGCCGCCAAAAAAGAAGGATATCTCGAAGGTCGTGTAGCGGTGGAAGCACTGCCCCGTGAAGGGCGTGAGTACTATCGCGATGAAGACAAACTGGAATCCTCCAACGACCAATCATCCGGCGACGATGCCGATGATTCACTCTCCAAAAATGACTCAAACAATGACCGGAACATTACGAACAACTCGCGCAACGCGTCAGCCCTAGGTGCTCGTCGAGGTCTAATCCAGGAGGACTCGCAGCGACTTGCCCCTGAGGACTTCAATAAGCAGGCAAAACCGACCTGGTGGCAATCGATGACTCGTTGGTTGACGCCTGCGGAGTAGGCAGTGAAGGTTCACTCACCTCATGCTCAAAGCACTGGAACTCGTCGGCTTCAAAAGTTTTGCCGACAAAACACGTTTTGACTTTCCAGCCGGGATCACGGTGGTTGTTGGCCCCAACGGATCCGGTAAGTCTAACGTCGTCGATGCCATAAAATGGGTGCTCGGTGAACAAAGTGCAAAGAGCTTGCGAGGCCAGGATATGGCCGATGTTATCTTCAAAGGCTCCGGCACCAGCGGTCGCAAACCACTGAATACGGCTGAAGCGACCATCATCTTCGATAATACCGACCGCCGATTGCCACTCGACGCTCCCGAGGTTCACGTCACTCGCCGTGTCTATCGTAGCGGTGAAGGCGAGTACCTCATCAATCGGCAGCCCTGCCGACTCAAGGACATCAAGGATCTCTTCCGCGGTACCGGTGTAGGCGTCGACGCCTACAGTTTGATCGAACAGGGAAAAGTCGATCGCTTGCTGCAGGCCTCACCCAAAGATCGACGCGCCATGTTTGAAGAGGCGGCAGGCATCAGTCGTTTCAAGTCCAAAAAACTGGAGGCCCAGCGTCGCATCGAACGAGTCGATCAGAATCTCTTACGGCTGAACGACATCGTAGAAGAAGTCGAGAATCGACTGCGAGGCGTACGTGCACAAGCTTCAAAAGCAAAGCGTTACCGCGAGCACCAGCAACGACTCCAAGAACTGCGCACTCAGGTCGGTCTCGCCGATTGGCGGGCCCTCACCGATCAAATCAACGTGCGCGAACGGGAATGCCAGCAACTGCGTGATTCCGCCGCTGAAATCCATGCCAAAGCCGAATTGATCGAGGCGCAATCACTGGAAATCGACACGGAGTTAACAGTATCCGTAGAGCAGGTACGGCAACGCGAGATGTACGTGTCTCAATGTCGTGAGCAGATTGTTGCTCACGAATCGACTGCTCATCAGGATCGCGCTCGTATCCATGATTTATCCGAAGAAGCACAGCGCCATCGACGACACATCGCCGCACTCTGCAGTCGAGCGGGTGACTTGCGCGGTCGCCGTCGTGAGTTTGATGCCCGGCTTGTGGACTATGAACGCGAGCATGGTGCCGTTGCCGGTCGCTTGGCAATTCAAGAATCCCTATTACAGGCTGCTACCGCTCAGCTCACCGCTGCTCGCAACGAGCTCGATGCGCTGCGCACACGTCAAATGGCCAAGCTACGCGGCGCTGCCACCCTCAGTAATGAGGCGAGTGGTTATCGCTCGCAACTGGCAGCCTTGGCCGAAACCGCTCAACGTTGCCGCTTGCGAGTGGAGCAATTGGATCAACAGCAAGCCCGAGATGCCGCAGAACTCACTCGACTACAGACGGCGGAGGTGGAACTCGAGCAAAAAGCCGAAGAGCAGGCCAAGACCTTAGCAACACTCCAGCATGACCTGGCAGAGAATCGTCGAATTCACGCTCGCCGACAACAGGAACTGGCTGAAATGAATGGCATGCTCGGTGGCGTGCGCGAACGAGCCGACATGCTGGTCGACTGGGAAACTCGACGAGAAGGTCTGGGGACTGGAGTTAAGGAAGTACTGGAATTGACTCGTCAACCCCATCCCGGGGCACTTGCTGAGGTGCGTGGATTGGTCGCCGATTTCGTGCAGGCAAATCTCGAAGTTGCACCACTCATCGACATTGCACTGGGTGAGGCCGCGCAGCACCTGATCGTGGCAGGTGACGAACTGCTCCGGCAATTAGCAAACGCGACCTTTCGCCCGTCCGCTCGCGTCGGGTTCGTGCGTCTATCAAGCGCGGGATGGTCCGACCATACCAACTCGACAGCTGCCAATGCCACTGCGAGCAACGGCCAACCAACCGGTCGAGCATCAGTAGCTACGGATTTGGAGTTATTACCCGGAGTTTTAGGGCGAGCGGATCGATTGGTCGAAACAACGCCCGAATACGCCAGCCTCATCTGTCGCCTGCTGGGTGATACCTGGATTGTGGCCGATCTTGATACCGCGTTCGCTCTGCAATCGAAGGCCGCGCGCGGTAGTCGCTTCGTCGCTCGCACCGGCCAATTGCTCGATCGCGATGGTACCGTCATTTCCTGCGCTCGCCAGACCTCAGCCGGCCTCGTCTCTCGCCGCAGTGAACTGCGCGACCTGCGACGACGAATCGAGGTACTCGAATCTCGCATTCTCGAAAGCGAACGCGAAATTGAGCGATTGCAAGTTAATATCGATCAACAGGTCGGTCAGGTAAGAGTGCTGACGGAAGATCATCAGCAGCTCATGGCGTCTCTGACTGAGCACCGCATGCAGACTCGCACGTTGGCGGATCAATGCCTGCAGGCTAGCCGACAGCGGGAGGCCGTCGCCAGCGAGTGGGAGGAAGTGCAGCGCCAGCATGCTGCTGTCAGCGCGCAATTGGATGAAGCGAGCAGCCAGCTAACCACCTTGGAGGAGCAGTTGCAAGAGCTGGAGGCGGCAATCAAAGAAGCCGAGACCGGTGTACAGCGACTCGATTCCGCTCGACAACAAGCAACTGCCCACGTAACAGCCGCCCGTGTAGAGCTGGCCAAAAGCGAACAACGCGTCGACACACTGCGAATTCAACTACGACAATTTGAGCGCGATGAAGAGGAACGACGACAGGCCATTGCCAACGCTCGACATCAATTGGAGCAGTCGGTGGAACGCTCCATCGCCTGTGAACGCCGAGTCTTGATGGCCACTAGTCAACTGGCAGAGTGGTATTTGAATAAAGAGTCAGTGGGGGTTGAGATACTTTCGGCGTGGCGACGTCGTGACGAGTTAACACTCGTGCGCTCGCAACTCACCGAAAAGATGCAAGGACATCGCCGACAGATTCGCGGCTTACAGGAACGCCTGCGGGAACAAGAGCTGGCCGTGGGTACTCTGCAACATGAACGACAAGCTTTGGTGAGTCGGCTGCAGGACGACTATGGCATTGACATTGCGAGTGTTGAGCTGCCGGTAACGGGCGAAGAGCAGCAGGCTCGGGAACAGGTCGAAGAAGAAATCGCGGGGTTACGAAAGCGTCTGCAAAGTATCGGCTCGGTAAACATGGAGGCGCTGGAAGAATTGGATGAACTGGAGGCTCGATTTGCTAGTTTGTCAGGGCAATTCAACGACCTGAAGCAGGCCAAGGAATCCCTGGAACGAATCATTCAGCGGATCAACATGGACAGTCGGCGACTGTTTTTGGAAACACTGGAAAAGATCCGCACGAATTTCCAAACGTTGTATCGCCGAGCGTTTGGTGGAGGACGCGCCGACATTGTGCTGGAAGAGGGCGTCGATCCATTGGAGGGCGGCGTCGATATCATGGCGACACCACCCGGCAAGCCGTCGTTCAACAATTCGTTGTTGAGTGGCGGTGAAAAGGCCCTCACGGCGGTCGCTCTACTCCTGGCGATCTTTCAATTTCGCCCCAGTCCGTTTTGCGTGCTGGATGAGGTGGATGCTCCATTCGATGAAGCAAACATTGGCAGATTTATGGATGTCCTCAAGGATTTCCTCGGATTCACCAAGTTTGTGATCGTCACTCACTCCAAGAAAACCATGACCTCGGCCACGACACTCTATGGAATTACCATGCAGGAGTCGGGAGTCTCGAAGCGGGTTGCCGTGAAATTCGAAGATGTGACGGAAGACGGTCACATTCGGCGAGAAGCGGTTGAGCAGGCGAAGGAGGAACGCCAGGCGGTGAGCGGGGAACTGGCGGCGGAGGAACGAACGGGAGGCCAATCAGCTGCGTAGGGCCAAGGACGCTACAGCTTTACTAATCCGTTTCATCTGGTCAGAAGGGCCTGTCCGAGCGATCCGAATGAGCGTCTTGACCGCCTTGTTCCTTAGGACCTGCTATTCTTTCTAAAGTAATCACCCCGCTCGAATCGAAATTAACTTTCGGAACGTTATTGCTGGTGCGTGCAAATGCTCCTGCCATGACGTCCCAGGGGGGAAAGCTTGCCGGAGATGCCTTGTGCATTTCCAAACCGTTCGCAGTGCGCGCCGAATGCGCTGCGGATCCCGCATGAATTCTCGCCTGCGCCAACCTCGCGCTTCGCCGAGTGCAGGGGATTGGCAAGGCCGGAAAGTATCGGATTTTGTCGATGAGCAATTATTGACGAGAACCGGTCAAAAGCCGTTTCCGGTCGTTCCCGTGTCGCTGTCAGGTTCCTCCAACAGGCCAGATGGATCTGTCTTGTTGCAGGATCAAAAACAAGTCCCAACCCAGATGTTTGTGTTGGTTCGGTTCGTGCCACAGCCAGTACGAAGGTCCGAATTCCAACTACCACAGACAGGGGCTGTCCGCCCGAACCGGCCTCCCGCCGTGCCGGGCCAAGTGAAACTCAACGATTGAGTAAATGGAGTGCCCGAGATGAAGGTCTTCACCACTGGTCAGGTCGCGAAGATCTGTAAAGTAGCCCCGCGAACTGTTAGCAAATGGTTCGATTCAGGTCGGCTCAAAGGATACCGGATCCCCGGTTCCCAAGACCGCCGAATTCCCCGGGATTACTTGATTCGCTTCTTGAAAGAACACGGAATGCCCCTGGGCGACCTCGAAGACGAGGCGATGGCCAAGGTGCTGATCGTGGCCCAGGACCAAGTCCTGATTGAGAATCTCAAACGTGAACTTCCCATTGAACGCTCGTTCAAGGTTGCCGTGGCGGCGAGCGGGTTTGAAGCTGGCATCCAAGCCGAAAGCTTCCATCCCGACTGCATCATCTGCGACTTCTCGATCGGCAAGGTCGAGTCGCTGCAGATTTGCCAGAACCTCCGCAAAAGCCAAGATTTTGCGGAAACCATTCTGATCGCTCTGCTTCCCGATGACGGAAGCCCTCTGAGCTTTGATCGCTCCAGCATCAATGAGACGTTTAAGAAGCCGTTCGATGCCAAGCTCTTGGCCGAACGTCTGCGTACCTTGATCGGCGCGAAAAAGGAACTCGTCTAAAACGACTTCCCCTGGCTGTCCGTCAGCCAGCCTTCGCAACGATCCAAGTTACCACGTTACCAATAAACAACCAGGCTTCGAAGCTTTCGAGTTTCGAGGCCTGTTGTTTTTTGGTCACTGAGCCATGAGTCTTCCAATCGCAACGTCCTGGCTCCACTTCAAGGTGAGAGCACGCTGATGGAAGTGGATGAAGCACGCAACAAGAAGGGGCGGACAACCGCCCAAGTGTAGTCTGGCCTCTTAAACAACGCGCTTGATGACCTGGAAAGTCGTGCGACACAAGCCGACCGCCGACTCTCCGAAGCGCCAACCGCCCAAGTGGACGCTGGCCCCTCAAACAACGCGCTTGATGACCTGGAAAGTCGTGCGACACAAGCCGACCGCCCACTCTTCGATGCGCCAACCGCCCGAGTGGACGCTGGCCTCTCACATAACTCGCTTGATGACCTGGGAAGTCGCGCGATGATTCGCCAGCGATTCTTGGAGGCTCAAACGAAAAAAGAACCAGCCGCTCACCGCGTTACGGCGAGCGGACTAGTTCTTAATGCCTGATTTTTCGTACCGCATGTTGGAACAGCGGCGAACCGCGCAGCGGGATGTCAGTGCACTTACTTCGGCAGAATAACACTGTCGATCACGTGAATCACACCGTTCGACGTTTCGATGTCCGTCTTCACGACGTTCGCGGCGTCAATCTTCACTTTGCCTTCGGCAACCGTGATCTTCGCCGAGGAGCCCTGGACGGTCTTGGCTTCCTTTAAGCCGACGACATCCTTCGCCATCACCTTGCCGGGGACGACGTGGTAGGTCAAAACGGCGACCAACTTCTTCTTGTTTTCTGGCTTCAGCAGGTCTTCCACGGTGCCCTTGGGCAACTTTGCGAAGGCCTCATCGGTTGGTGCGAACACAGTGAAAGGCCCCTCGCCCTTCAGCGTCTCCACCAATCCGGCCGCCTTGACGGCAGCGACGAGCGTCTTGAAGCTGCCAGCTCCAACCGCCGTATCCACAATGTCCTTCTTATCGGCTGCCTGAGCGAAACCGGCAACCAAGGCAACAACTGCCACCGCCATCATTCCCGCAAACTTCTTCATGACACTTCCCCATAAAAAATTGTTAAACCATCACTGGCGGACTAACCGAACGGCATCCGGCTTCATAACCGATAAAAAGCGTTGCACAAACGTGCAGGCTCCGGGTAACGCCTTCGAGCGTCTCGGCGAGGGGCGACTTTTCTTGACGTTAGAACGGGAGTCGAAACGATGTCCATGATTGTGATTTTGGGAGCGACCGGCTCGATAGGAAGTACTCTGGCTAGACGCTTAGCTGCACAGGGAAAGAAGCTGATGTTGGTGGGGCGCAACGAGGAAAAACTCGCCCAGCTGGCTCAGGAACTCAGTCAGCCATCCTGCACGGTCGACATGAGTCGCACCGAGTCATTGGAAAGCGCATTGCGAACTGCCATGGATCAGCAAGGGCCACTCACGGGGCTCGTGAATTGCATTGGTTCAGTGCTTCTCAAACCGGCTCATGCAACGGCAGACGACGACTTTCGATCCATTGTCGAAACGAATCTTTTCTCGGCCTTTGCGGCCGTTAAAGTAGGAGCCAAGCTGATGCGTGCCGGAGGCGGCTCGATCATCCTCTTTGCTTCCGCCGCTGCTGAAATCGGCATTCAAAATCATGAGGCGATCGCTGCGGCCAAAGCGGGTGTAATCGGCATTGGTCGATCAGCAGCCGCAACCTATGCTCCTCACAACTTGCGGGTGAATGTGGTAAGTCCCGGACTCATCCGCACCGAACTCACTCGACGAATTTGGGAAATACCCGCCAATGCGGCAGCCTCCACTCAAATGCACGCCCTCGGGCGGCTGGGCGAGCCCCATCATGTTGCGTCACTCGTAAATTGGCTGCTGGAACCCGAGAATGACTGGGTGACTGGGCAAGTGATTGGAGTTGATGGGGGACTAGGTCACGTGCTCGCTCGCCCTACGGTGGCATCGCGTCCGACACCTTAAGCTTGCCGTCCTGCTGAGTGACTTTTAGACCGCTGTCGCGCAGTGCCAGACGCAAGATCTCATCCAGCGTCACCATGTCAACTTCAAATGAGACGCGACGATTGAGTTTTGGAACTTGGGACGGGTCATACTCCAATCCGACCTGCAAGGTATCGGCGATGGCTTTCAGCACACCTCCCAGCGGCTGGTTCTCAACTTTGAGTGAATAGCGCTTTTCCTGATTCGGAGCAACCTGGTTCCGTCGCACCTTCTCACCCCGTAAAACCCGCTGAATCGCCTCATGATCCTCGTAGGGACCGCGGACCAGTAACTGACCGCCGTCCACTCGCAGCGCACTTTGACCAAACTTGTCAGCCAGATCTGCCACCACTTTTGCTGGCGATCCTTTCACGGGATACCGCTTTTCATATTGAATCGGATTTGGCAACGAGATGAACTCGATCGTTTCATCCGCCAGGTTCAAAGAGTAACTCTTTTCAAAGCCCGCCAACAGCAGCGTCAAACGATCGCTCCACGGTAGCGCCGGCAACTGTACCTCTGGCCAAAGATCATGTGGGATGTGGGCTTCGATTTTGATCACGCGCAGTCCGACCTCGTCCGCCAGCGCCTGAATCAAGTCTCGTGGTGTTGACAAACGTGGCCAAGCGAGTGGTTTCTCAGCCTGCATCTTACGTTTGCGCTCCGGCGCAATCTGACTCAACTTCTGCTCGTCGAGTTCCTGTCTTCGTACTGCTGCCACCGTCGCCAGCACCTGCGTGGTGCTCGTGGGTCCAAAGTAGATGACCGGCCCCAATCGGCAAACACCCATGGACGCACGCTGCGCGATGCGCTGACAAAGTTCATCCAGCGTGATATCGGAGGCTTGTAAGGTTAGCTGCTGGTCAGGATCCATGCGGCGATCAAGCCAGATGGCGGTGCGTTGATTAACAGCGAGGTTCCGCAGCGCCGCACGACAGGGATTACCCGACCAGCTTACTCCCGTGACACTCTCCCACTGATTGATAAAGTCCGCTCCCCGCCTCCAGTTAATCGGCTCGTCAGCCAAGCATTGCAAGCCTGCAGTGCCAACAGACACAACGAACACCAGCAGTGGCAGCAGTGCAAGGAGTAGCAGCCGAAGCGAGAAGCGAGGCAGAGTGTGACGATGAGGCGACATATTGGGATGCCAGCGTCGGAATTTTGCGTGAAGATACGAAGGCTGTATGGGTGAGTGAAAACAGACAAGGGGCGAAGACATTAATTACGATTCCATTGTTAGGGAAGGGGTACCAACAGAAAAGCAGAAAATTGCCATTTTCACTCGATTCCGCGCATTGTTCCCGACGCAACTCGCAACTATGCTCGCCTTAGTAGTCGCGAGATCGGACGTGGTCCTCAATGTTTTGAGACGCATCGATCTGGACACTGATGAGGAACTCCCTAACGTGGCACAGTCGCTTCGCCGTCCGGTTCTCACGACGATGTATCTGCGTTACCTGAACGATGAAGATACCGCCGGTTTTGTTAACGCGGTATCCCAACGTTACACGGTCGCAGTTCTGGAAAAAATCGTACTCAATGGCTCCCTGCTAGCTCGTCGAGCGGCGACGATGGCGTTGGGCTTCCTGGGTGACATTGATTCGACACCCGTTATGACCCGGGCTTTACATGACCAGGATTGCGGCGTGCGGTTACTGGCCGAGACAGGTTTGCGTGAGCTGTGGTGTCGAGATGGTGGCGACGGCCAGCGCGAGCGACTCCGCATTCTGGTCCATTTGAATCTATCCGAACTGTACGACGTCGCAGTGGAAGCTGCGGACGAACTGATCGCGGCATCCCCCTGGATCGCCGAGGCCTGGAATCAGCGAGCGATTGCACTCTTCAACCTGCAGGAATACGACGATTCAGCACGCGACTGCGAACAGGCACTCGCTCGAAATCCGTATCACTATGCCGCTGCGGTGGGGCTGGCTAATTGCCATCTGGAACGCAAGAATCCTAAGGAAGCGCTCGTGGCCTTTCGCCACGCCTTGGAACTCAACCCAGACCTGGACTCCGTACGTTCCCAAATCGAACTACTCGAGCAGGAAATCGAAGACTCCCGTGAAAAATGGCAGTAGTGGACGTCACTTTTATTATTCTGTGTTGGAATAGCCGTCAGCATCTCGACGGCGTTCTCTCGAGTATCGTTGCCGATCTTTCCACCACGGGCCAGTCGTACGAAATCATTGTCATTGACAACGGATCGTGCGATGATTCTTTGGATCATCTCCGCGAATGGCAACAGCGGATAAACTCGCTGTTCATCGTGCCTCTTGGTCGCAATACGGGCACGACCTTTTCGCGCAACATCGGCCTGCGGTTGGCACGAGGTCGTTACATCTGCGTGCTCGATTCCGACATCACCTTCTCGCAGCCACAGACTCTCTCGCGACTTATCGACGTGCTGAATAAGTATCCGCAAGCGGGAATCGTGGTGCCCAGCTTGGTCTATCCGTCCGGCAAGTATCAAAAATCGTGCGATCAGTTTCCCACGGTAAGCCACAAAATTAAGCGGCGTTTTTTTCTGCGGCAGATGGAAGCAGACGAGGCGCGTCGCTGGCAGGAAATGAATCAGCAGGCAGGCGCTGCTGCAAGCGATTGTGCGGCCAACGTTTTCGGCGACGCGTTGGTCGAGCCCGGTAAGATTGATCCGCAGGATGCTCGAGAAGTACCCTACGCCATCAGTGCCTTCTGGGTCTTCCGTCGCAGCCTGATCAATTCCATCGGCCTCCTCGATGACAACATCTTTTACGCGCCGGAGGACGTTGATTATTGTCTCCGCGCTTGGCTGGCGGGCTGGTGGGTACTCCACGTCAGTTCCGTTCAAGCAACTCATCACGCCCAGGAAATCAGCCGCAAGAAGCTCTTTAGCCGCTCTTCGGTGAGTCACGCCCACGGGCTGCTCTACTTTTTCTGGAAACATCGATATGCGTTTCGGCTGAGCGGTTTAGTAGGTCGAGTGCGAACGGCGGTGCGGTCCTGGAAGCCTGATTGAGGCCCGCCGGGGACTGCTTCCTTTCCCAGGTTGCTGCTATGCTAGGACCGGAAATGGGCCGAGCTAGTTCGTGATCTGACCGAGTAAGAAAAGGGAGTTTCGTATGATGCGAGTTGTTTGCCGGCAGTGCGAAGGACGTCACGTAATTCCGCCTGCCATGACATTGACCTTCCCGGGGTATGCTTATCCTAGAAAAACGGCAGTCCTTCAAAATCGACTGCTCGCAATACTCTTCACGCTCTGCTTTCCAGCTCTCTGCTTCCCGGCGATGGCCCAAGCGCAGCCGAAGGCGGAACCCGCGCCGGCAGCTCAGCAGCCTCAATCAACAGCGCAGTCCGCATCCCCAACTAAGCCGGTGGCCGAGTCGAATCAGGCCGAGTCGAATCAGGCCGGTGCGACCGGGGACGCGTCAGCCGCTGATCCCTACGTCCCACGTGAGGGAATTTCTGGTTCGCTGCAAATTGTTGGCTCTACCACCGTTCAACAGGCCGCAGCACTTTGGGCCGATGGCTTTACGGGCTTCCATCCCGAGGTAAAGCTAGCGATTGACTGCCGCGGCTCGGAACTCGCCATCCCCAAACTAGCGAAGGGCGGCAACGTGATCGCCGTTTTCAGTCGAGCGGTTGAGCCTACGGAGCTTGCCGCTTGGCGAAAGGATATCGACGGCACTTTTCAGGTGATCACAATTGGGCATGACCCGGTCGCCGTGGTCGTCCATCCCGACAACCCGCTCGCGGCGCTGTCGTGGAACCCTGAGAGTAAGCCGTCGTTGTTGGCGAAACTGGCTGCCGCACCGTCCGCTGATGCTCCGGCACCAGCCAATGATGCCGCACCCGCATTAACAGCCATTCGCTGGGGCGACTTGGGCGTGACCGGCGATTTGGCCGACAAGCCAATCGCCATCTACGCACTCGACAACACTCACGGCTCGCGACGCTATGTCGATCAGTTACTGCAGTCGGGTGGCGCCGATGCCGCTCGTGTCGTCACCGCAAAAAAGAATCAGACGGAGCTGATTGGTGCCGTTCGAGCCGATCGTCAAGGGCTTGGTTTTGTACGGGCGACGGTGGCGAGTGCGCCCGGACTCAAAGTCCTTTCCATTCGGCGTGTCGATGGACCGGCGATCAATCCACTGGCCGCTGATTCAGCCGAACGCGACTACCCACTCGTACGACCACTCACCCTGCTCGTGTCACTCGGCGAAAAGGAAAAGCCGAATCAGCTGTCCATTGAGTTCGTTTCGTATGTGCTCAGTCGTTTAGGTCAAATTGATTTGGTCAAAGATGGGTTGCTGCCGCTGAGTCGACCGCAGATTCAAGCCCAACAGGAACTTCTCGGACAGGAGCGGCTACGATGATGAGTGCACACAATCGACATTGCCCCGGCTCACGAAAAGGAATTGAGATGAACACGACATGCAGCCTGCGCGGTGGAGTGGATTGGACAGGATCGATGTCACAGTCGTTATCGGCCTGTCGCTGGTCGGCAATGCTTATCATGCTGATGGGAATGAATTCCATTGCGATGGGCCAGGAGTCGCGGGATCGGGACCAACCGACGAACGCGCCTGCCGCAGGAACCGCCACGGGACCAGGCTCGACACCGGGTGCGGAACGGTCCGTCGGCGACGCTCGCTTTCTCCCCCCCGGAACTCCTTCGCTCGGCCCCGGTCAAGCGCCGATCTACCGGCTCGGCATCATGAGTCGCAATACCAATACGGGCGTGGAAATCGCTCAAGTAATGCCCAATTCCGTCGCTCAGCGAGCGGGACTCGAAGCAGGTGACTTGATCGTCGCTGTCGGCGGCTATCAAGTTGGTTTAATCGGTGATCGACTGTATGACATTGGTGATGAGTTAGCGCGGCGAGTGGACCGGAGAGGTCGCGTGTTACTGCTCGTGCGGAATCGACGTAACGGTCAGTTAATCAATGTGCCCTGTGAATTTCCGATTGCGATGAAGGTTGTGAGCGGTCGGATTCTTTCCAGTGACAATCGCCCCCTGTTGGCCAATCAAACCCTGGTAGTTCGAGTGGTCGATGTCACTCGACCGAACTGGAACGATTCTGTGATCGCCGAAACATCACTCGGCTCACCGCGCATATGGCCTCTCGATTATCGCCTGGAAGTCGATCCCGATTTGATTCAAGCGGGACGACGTTATGCCGTGGTCGCTCGAGTGCTGCAGCAGGGGGTTGTCTATCAAGACACCGGTTCCCCGATGGAATTGAGATTCGCTGATGCTGGGGATCGCATCAATTTAACGCTCCGCCGGCTTCAGACACCGGTAGCCCCCTTGGCGCCGATGGACCAGATCCAGATTTGGTATCAACAGCTGCTGGGTCGACAGCCTACACCCCGCGAGCTGAATGCCTGGCAAGCGGATCTTAGTCGCGGGCGATCGCTGCAAGATGTCCAAGCAACCATCATGAGTGGTAGTGAATACTATGAGCGGAATCAGAGCAGTAATGATCGCTTCATCACCGAATCCTATCAGCAGCTCAACAAGGTTGCTCCCACTGCCACTCAGCAAGAGGACCTCAAGCGACAACTCGAACAGCAAAATGGAATCCGCTTGAAGTTCCTGCAGGACCTGCAG
This sequence comes from Pirellulaceae bacterium, assembly GCA_044235425.1. Taxonomy (GTDB): domain Bacteria; phylum Planctomycetota; class Planctomycetia; order Pirellulales; family Pirellulaceae; genus JBJSXJ01. Next base: position 27,562 of record JBIIHW010000043.1, on the reverse strand, counting down.
CGACAACTACAAGGCAAGCAGCAGTAAGGGGCAAGCATTCGTGCTATGCCGGCCGTCGAAACCGTTGACGTTGGTGACTGAGTGAACGGGACGCGGGCGGCTGCAAGTAAACGCTCCCGAAGTTGAAAACAAACGCAGTGACAAGGGCATTACGATGGTTGGCAAAGCAGCGATGGCTGGAGTGCGTGAGGCGAGTGATCGGCTCCGCGAGATGTCGTCGAAGCGTAGCCTACGACACCGTGTGCGAAGCGGCGGACGAACGAGCGGCCTGCCTGTTCGTTCGCTGATGCTGCTGATGGTGATGTCTGTTTCTCTGGCACTGCCGTCTGCGGATACTGTACGAGCGGCAGATCGACCGGCAGTTGTGGTGACGGAAGAGGCGCTCAAAGTACACGCGGCTACGTATGTCTTTGATGGGCACAACGACTTGCCATGGGCACTGCGCGGAAACGGAAGTGGACGACTGGAGAATATCGATCTAGCCGCTGGTGCTCCGAACTATAACACCGATATTCCTCGATTGCGGAAAGGCAACGTGGGGGCACAGTTCTGGTCGGTCTACGTGCCAGTTGAACTGGGGAAGCAAGGACAGGCGCTGCAGACGACGATCGAACAGATCGAGCTGGTACGAGCCATCGTGGCGAAGTATCCCGACACCTTTGAATTGGCCATGACTGCGGCTGATGTCGATCGGATCCGTAAAGCCGGTAAAATTGCGTCGCTGATCGGTGTGGAAGGTGGTCACTGTATCGAGGATTCGATCGCCAACCTGCGTCGCCTGCATCAACTGGGTGCCCGCTACATGACGCTCACCCATTCTGATACTTTAACGTGGGCGGATGCGGCCACGGATGAACCAAAGCATCGCGGACTGACCGCTTTTGGTGAAGAAGTGGTCCGCGAGATGAATCGACTCGGCATGCTCGTCGATCTCTCCCATGTATCGCCCGATACGATGCGAGCAGCACTCAAAATCAGCTCGGCACCTGTGGTCTTTTCGCATTCATCCGCGCGTGCGATTGCCGATCATCCACGCAACGTTCCCGATGATGTACTCAAATTGACAGCCGCGAATGGCGGCGTGGTGATGGTGAATTTTTTCTCGGGTTTCATTCATCCCGAGTCAGCCAAACGTCGAGCGAATATGTTTGAAGTCAACCGTCAACTGCGAGCCAAACATCCAGGCGAAGCGGAATTCAAAGTAGCGAAGAAGCGGTGGGAAATGGAAAATCCGATTTTGCCCGGCTCGGTCCATGATGTCGTCGATCACATCGACCATATCGTGAAAGTAGCCGGGATTGATCATGTCGGTATCGGCTCTGATTTCGACGGTGTCGGCATGCTACCGAAACAATTGGATGACGTCTCAACTTATCCCGTCATCACGCAGGAACTGCTCAATCGCGGATATCGCGCTGAGCAGATTCAGAAGATCATGAGTGGCAATGTGCTGCGAGTGCTGCGTGCCGCCGGCGTTCCGAAATAAACGGAACATTCACGGATCAGGATCCACTCATGGAAAACAATCAAGGTGATGACGCTTCGCGCTCGGAGCGCGGTAAGCGTGATTTTGGCGCTGCGCGAGGCCCACGCGGCGATCGCGGCCCGCGTGACGATCGCGGCCCGCGTGACGATCGCGGCGGCTTCCGCAGCCCGCGCGGAGAACGTGGTGGATTCCGCGGCCCGCGTGACGATCGCGTAGAACGTGGTGGATACGGCGGCGCACCGCGCGGTGAACGGGGTGGCTTCCGTGGCCCACGCGACGATCGTGGAGAACGCGGTGGATACGGCGCACCGCGCGGAGAACGTGGTGGCTTCCGTGGCCCACGTGATGATCGTGGGGAACGCGGTGGATACGGCGCACCGCGCGGCGATCGCGGTGGCTTCCGTGGTCCACGTGATGATCGTGGGGAACGCGGTGGATACGGCGCACCGCGCGGCGATCGTGGTGGCTTCCGCGGCCCGCGTGATGATCGTGGGGAACGCGGTGGATTCGGTGGCCCGCGCGGGGAACGTGGTGGCTTCCGCGGCCCGCGTGACGATCGTGGGGAACGCGGTGGATACGGCGCACCGCGCGGAGACCGCGGTGGCTTCCGTGGTCCGCGTGACGATCGTGGGGAACGCGGTGGATTCGGTGGCCCGCGCGGAGAACGCGGTGGCTTCCGCGGCCCGCGTGACGATCGTGGAGAACGAGGTGGATACGGCGCACCGCGCGGAGAACGCGGTGGCTTCCGCGGCCCGCGTGACGATCGTGGAGAACGAGGTGGATACGGCGCACCGCGCGGAGAACGCGGTGGCTTCCGCGGTCCGCGAGACGATCGCGGCGAACGTGGAGAACGCAGTGGTTACGGCGGCCCGCGTGGAGAACGTGGCAGCTTCCGTGGCCCGCGCGATGATCGTGGAGAGCGAGGAACGCGAGAGGACCGCAATCGTTTCCGTGGCCCGCGAGAAGAACTGGCGGAACTTGCCGCGAATACTGAAGAGACGGTGGCCATCCCCGAAGATGCGACGCTCGATACCACTCTTGAAATGAACTCGCCAGCGATCGCTGAAACGTACGAATATGAATACGAGCGGTCGGGGTCGAGTGGTCATGACGCTGTGCAAATGTCGCCCGATGTAGACCTGACCCAGCAATCATTGAAACTCGATCTCGATGCCAAACTGCCGGTCGTGCATATCAATAATCCAACTTGGCATCCGATCATCTATCGGAAGCGAGTGGATCGTGTGGTCGGGAATCCGCGGCCAGGTCAGCTCGTGGCGGTCTATCATTCCGAAACTGAACAACTGGGGTATGGCCTCTTCAATCCCAACGCCGAGATTCTCGTGCGCATGTTGCGATTGGGGATCGAAGCCCCCGATGAAGCGTACTGGAAACAGCGATTGGATGAAGCGATCGCCTTGCGTCGCGATGTACTGCAGTTGGATCGAGTGACTGATAGTTATCGAGTGGTGCATGCGGAAGCCGATGGTCTGTCGGGGCTGGTCGTCGACAAACTGGGCGACACGCTTTCCGCTGAAGTCTTCTCGGTGGGCATGTGGCAGCGAGCGCGTGCGGTGATGGAGTATTTAGTGGAGCGATTTCAGGCTCAGCATTGGCTCATTCGCACTGGGCCCTACGTGCTGGAACAGGAAGGATTCGCTGCCGATCCACTCGCCTCAGAACAGCTCCCCGCGCAAGTCACGATCCAGGAATTTGGAACTCGTTTCCGGGTGCGTTTTGAAGGTGGTCACAAGACGGGTTTCTTCTGTGATCAACGCGACAATCGTCGGCAGCTCGCCAGTTACTGTGCCGGCCGCTCCGTACTGGACCTCTGCTGCTACTCCGGCGGATTCTCCGTGCAAGCCAAAAAACTTGGCGAGGCAGCGGAAGTGACAGGCGTCGATATTGACGAACAGCCTCTGAAACTGGCGCGTGAAAATGCGAACTTGAACCAGGTGCGTGTGAACTTCGTCAAAGAGGATGCGTTTGCTTACATGCGGGACATGTTGCGGAACGGGCGTCAGTATGATGTGGTCGTGCTTGATCCCCCAAAATTGATCACGTCACGCCGTGATCTCGAAGAGGGCACTCGCAAACATTTCGACATGAATCGGCTGGCGATGCAGTTGGTCAAACCGGGTGGCATGCTGCTCACCTGCTCCTGTGCCGGTTTGTTATCGGAAGAGGAATTCCAAAAGCTACTCTATTCGGCCTCTCGACAGGCGGGCCCTGAGTTGCCGACGGTGGGTCCGGATGGCAAGCGTCGCCATGCTCCCAGGGCCATGCAGATTCTCGGACGCAGTGGCGCGGCCCCTGATCATCCGGTGTCGGCGAACTGCCGCGAGGGTGAATACCTCAAGGCTTATTGGCTGCGGATGATGTAGTTCCCGCCTCCTCCAGGCTAAATAAAGGTGTAGCATTCAGCCCTTAAAGCATGATATACATAAAGCGTTGTTTACCTGTAAAGAATTCAGCATGAGGAGCGGCTCATGGCGCGTGGTCAGCAAAAAACAGCGGCATTCTGCGACGGCATTCATCGCCGTTCGTTTTTACGGGTAGGCGGGCTGGCGATGGGCGGACTGGCTTTGCCGGAGCTGCTAAGAGCGGAAGCTCAGGCCGGTCGAGGCCAGTCGCAGAAGTCGGTAATTATGGTGTTTCTCTCGGGTGGACCACCTCATCAAGACATGGTCGATCTGAAGATGGACGCTCCGGTCGAAATTCGGGGCGAATTCCAACCGATCGACACTCGCCTGACCGGTTTTCAGGTTTGCGAGCATCTGCCGCTGCTGGCCCAGCGCATGGACAAATGGGTGGCAATTCGGTCGCTCGTGGGCTCCGAGGGACGGCATGCAGCGTTCCAGTGTTTGACTGGCTGGCCTGTCGATCGCCAACCGGCGGGTGGTTGGCCGTCGTTCGGAGCGCTGGTTTCCAAGTTGCAAGGCCCTGCCCAGCCAGGAACACCTCCCTATGTAAGTTTGACTCCGCGCATGAAGAGCGGCGGGTGGGCTGACCCGGGCCAACCCGGCTTCGTTGGTCAGGCGCATGCTGCGTTTACGCCGAACGCCGAAGGTCAAGCCAACTTGCTGCTCAATGGGATCACGATCGATCAACTATCCGACCGTCGCGCGCTGATGGGACAGCTCGACCGATTGCGACGCGACGCGGACAGTAACGGCGTCCTCGAAGGCGTCGACTCCTATTATCAGCAAGCGTTTGGAATTCTGACGTCGAGTCGGCTGGCGGACGCGTTGGATTTAGAACGTGAAGATCCACGGCTGCGTGAGAAATATGGTCGTGGGTCGCCAGAACCGGCTGGTTACGGCGATGCTGGTCCGCTGATGAACGAGTATTTCCTGGCTGCTCGTCGACTTGTCGAGTCAGGTGTGCGAGTGGTGAGTCTGGCGTATGGTCGTTGGGACTGGCATGGCCGTCCGCACGGTACGAACTTCGATAACGCTCGTGACCATCTGCCGCAACTGGATCAGGGACTCGCGGCACTCATCGACGATCTTGAGCAGCGATCGATGCTGGATGACGTGACGGTGCTAGTGTGGGGCGAGTTCGGTCGCACTCCGCGAATCAACAAGAATGGAGGTCGCGATCACTGGCCACGTGTGGGCTGTGCTTTGATGGCCGGTGGCGGGATGCGTACGGGTCAGGTGATTGGCGCAACGAATCGTCTGGGCGAATATGCGACGGAGCGTCCCGTTCATTTCCAAGACATCTTCGCCACGCTCTATCACAACTTAGGAATCAACACGAATCAGGCGACCGTCAAAGATTTCAACGGGCGCCCGAGATACCTGGTCGATCATACGTTGTATCAGCCGCTGCGCGAGCTGGTTTGAGGCGAAACGTGTTTACTCCGGAACTCCTCTATACGCTGCGGCACCCCAACGCCGTCTACAGTGTGGCCTTTTCGCCCACTGGCAATCGACTCGTCAGCGGCAGCTTGGACAACACCTTAAAGCTGTGGGATGCCGGCACGGGAGAAGAACTCGGTCGCTGGCGTGGTCATGGGGATGGTATTTGCGGAGCAGTCTTTACGGCGGACGGCAAACGGGTCTGTTCCGCAAGTCTCGATCGCACAATTCGTTTTTGGGATGTCGGCAGCGGTGCCGTTTTGCAAACCGTAAACGCCCATCAAAACTACATTGAATGCTTGGGAGCTTCGGCTGACGGGAAGTTGATCGTGACGGGCGGTCACGACAACGAAGTTCGAGTGTGGGAGGTCGAAGGTGGTGATTCGCGTGCCACGTTCACTGGCCATACCGATGCAGTCTACGGAGTGGCTGTTTCGGCGGCGACTGATTCAGTCGCGTCCGCAGGCTTAGATGGAAATCTTTTTCTTTGGGATCTGGTCACGAAAAAACAGCGACTCGCGCTCCGCGGCCATGCTGGCACGGTGCAGGCAGTCGCTTTCGCACCCGATGGTGCCACGCTGGTTTCTGGCGGCAGCGATACAACCGTGCGCCTCTGGGATGTCAAAGATGGTGCCGCTCGAGGACTCTGGGAGGGCCACGAACAGCTTGTCAAATCCATTACATTTTCTGCCGATGGGAAGTGGGTAGCTTCGGGCAGCGTCGACGGGACGGTCATCATCTGGTCAGTGGCGGACGGGCATAGTCTGGCTAAATTCAAGGCACACGTTAACTCGGTTTACGGAGTCGCCTTTTCGGCAGATCGTCGCTTCCTGGCCACCGCATCCTTCGATCGATCACTCAAGGTGTGGCGCTGTGAAAAGTAAAAACCTGGGTAGACGCCGTTCGTTGAGGTGTTACGCAAGATGATTGGCAATCCATTTCGCGTGGGTATCACTCGCGATTTTCTCAAAGAAGATGGAACGCTGGGCTTCGGTGATATTGGCCTCGATCTGCTACGCGCAGAGCCGCGGATTGAATTTGAGTTTTTACCCGAACGGCGGCCGGAATTATTGGCAGCGGAAATCGAGGATTATGACGCGCTGCTGGTACTTTCTCCGAAGATTACAGCTGCCAGCTTGATCGGGATTCAACGTCTGAAGTTGATCGCGCGGTTCGGCGTCGGCTACGACACGGTAGATGTCAGTGCCTGCACGGAACAGGCGGTTGCACTCACGATAACCCCCGACGGAGTGCGACGTCCTGTCGCTGTTTCTGCACTCACGCTAATACTCGCCCTAACTCATCGACTTCTCGACAAAGATCGGATCACTCGACAGGGGCGTTGGAATGAAAAACTCAACTACATGGGGCAGGGTCTAACCGGTCGCACACTCGGGATCCTGGGACTGGGAAATATTGGCCGCGAGCTCAGTACGATCTGTGCTCCGCTGGGCATGCGTCATCTCGCTCATGATCCTTATACGACCGACGCTGCTGCCGCCGCCGTGGGAGCCGAGCTTTGCTCGCTGGAAACTTTACTAGCGGAGTCGGACTTCCTGGTCGTTTGCTGCGCCTTGGTACCCGCCACTCATCACTTACTGAACGCAGATCGACTCGCCCTGATGAAGCCGACAAGTTATCTGATCAATATTGCGCGTGGTCCGATCGTTGATCAGCTAGCACTCACCATAGCCTTGCAACAGCGTCGAATTGCCGGCGCGGGACTGGATGTATTCGAGCGTGAACCGATTGAAACCAGCGATGCATTGCTGCAACTGGATAACGTCATTCTCTCGCCACACGCGCTCTGCTGGACCGACGAGTTATTTGCTGGAATTGGCCGCGACGCCTGTCGTTCGATTCGTGCCGTGGCGGCCGGTGAAGTGCCGCCGCATGTCGTCAATCGCGAAGTGCTGGAGCAACCCAAGTTTCGGGCCAAGCTGCTAGGCTGACGATTGGTCCAGCCGGGTGTCGAGTGGGTTGGACATGGCTAACGCCCCATGCCACTTACTTTCTTGTGATCACACCAAGGCGCAAAGATCGTCAAAGATGAGAAGAGTTGTTGAGCGAGAAAGTAAGTGGCACTGGGCTACTCAGAACAGAGATATTCCACGCACATCGCGTTACACGCTTCGGTTTTTCGGCAAAGAGATCGCAGCAATGGAGCAAATAGCCGCTCAATGGATTCAAATTGACTTGTACGGAATTCTGCCGTACAAATGAGGCGATTAAGGAGCAAAAGATGGCAACTGCAAACAGCACCTCCAAGTCCGCTCGAATCGAAACTCGAGTATCTCTAGAGCAGAAGAATCTTATCGAGCGGGCTGCCGCTGTCAGTGGTCGGACCGTTTCCGAATTCGTGCTTGCTCATGTGGAAGTAGCTGCCAAGAAGGTGATCGATGAACATGAGAAGCTGCACTTGGACCAAGCGCAAAGTCGGATTCTTGTCGACTCCTTATTAACGCCCAAGAAGCCAAACAAGAAGTTGAAGCTTGCCTTGGAGCGTTATCGCAAGCAGGTCGAAAGCCGATGAAGGACTACGTTTGTGAACCGCTTGTCAATCAACACGATCGAACGCAATTTGATTGTGGCGTGTCAGCTCTCAACGATTACCTTGCCAAGTATGCGAAGCAAGATGTGAAACGTAAGGCGTCGGCAGTTTTTGTACTAGTCGAGCGCACTGAGCCGAAGCGAGTCATCGGTTTTTATACTCTATGTGCAACATCGGCAGCCCTTTCCGAGCTACGGGAGGATGTTACCAGAAAGCTTCCGCGGTATCCCGAAATTCCCGCAATCCTGATAGGACGACTGGCTCGAGACGTAGACCATCCTGGTGTCGGCACGCTACTTTTGTCCGATGCAATCACACGTTGCGTCCGAGTGGCAAGTGAGATCGCGGCAAGCCTTATTGTTGTCGATTCCAAGGGTGAAGCCGCAACGCGTTTTTACGAAAAGTTCGGGTTTATCTCGCTACCGAAATTACCCGACCGGATGTTTCTTCCCATGCGGACGGGAGAGAAACTCTAGCTGCCGCCGGCAATTGGGTCGCTCACTTTTTAATCTCAGAAGAATCCTAACCATGACTTTCAACTCCAACAAACTCACCATCAAGCAATTATCGGCAAGTTTTCTGAAGGTTCTTTTTTGCTCGGCTTACGGAGTGTTGGTGTTGCTAGCCGGTGAAGTCGCAGCTGAGGAAATCGCGGTAAACGACTTGCTGCGAAAATACGTGCAGCAACCGGATGCTGCTTACAGCTGGGAAGTTGTGCGCACGCTGGAAGGTTCAGGAGCGAAGACGCATGTCGTGCAACTCACCTCGCAGCGCTGGCGCGGCGACAACGACGTGGATCGGTCGCTGTGGCAGCATTGGCTGCTAGTTGTCGTTCCGGAGAAAGTAAAGTCGTCGATGGCGTTTTTGTTTGTCGGTGGTGGTTCCAACGGCAAGCAGGTCCCCGACAAAATCGATAGCACGGTGGCACAGATTGCCGCTTCGACGGGTTCCGTAGTGATTGAACTTAAGCAAACGCCCAACCAGCCGCTCATCTTTGGCAAGGATGGTGTCAAGCGGAACGAAGATGATTTGATCGCCTATGCCTGGAACAAATATTTGGAAACGAAGGACCACACTTGGCTACCGCGCTTGCCGATGGTGAAGGGAGTGGTCCGAGCGATGGATTGTGTGCAGGAACTCCTGAAGCAGGACCGATATGGCGGGCACATGATCGAGAAGTTCACCGTGGCGGGTGGATCAAAACGCGGCTGGACAACGTGGATGACAGCAACCGCGGATCCGCGTGTGGCTGCCATCGTCCCCATCGTGATTGACGTGGCCAACGTGGACGCTTCGATGCGTCATCACGCGGCGGTCTATGGTTTTTGGTCGCATGCGATCGGTGACTACGTTCGTCATGGTATTACGAAGCAGTGGGATAGCGAGCCGCTCCGTCAGTTGCTGAAGATTGAAGATCCCTATTTTCAGCGCGAGCGATTGACGATGCCGAAGTTTATTGTCAACGCGGCCGGCGACCAGTTTTTCTGTCCCGATTCTTCGCAGTTCTACTACGATGATCTGCCCGGCGAAAAGCTGTTACGGTACGTTCCCAATGCGGACCATTCACTGCGCGGCAGCGATGCCGTGGAGAGTATCGCGGCCTATTATCAGATGCTGCTAAGTGGTCGGCCGCGGCCCCGACACTCCTGGAAATTCGAGCCCGATGGTTCGATACGAGTGAGCACGGCAGACCGGCCGCGGCGCGTGCTACTTTGGCAAGCGACAAACACCAAGGCTCGCGACTTCCGACTCACCTCGATCGGAGCAGCCTATCGCAGTCAGGAGTTGAAACGTCAGGAGGACGGTTCGTTTGTGGGCCAGGTACCTCAGCCGCCGGAAGGTTGGACCGCATTTTTCATTGAAATGACCTATGACACCGATTCGGCACTGCAATTGAAGCTCACCACCAGTGTTCGCGTGGTACCCGACAAACTTCCCTTTGCCAATGTAGATTTGAAGACAGTACCGTTCGAACTAGAACGGTAGTCGCGTGGGGCACCACGGTACTTAAATCGCGACACTAACGCATAAGCTTGCCGATGACCTGACCGGCGACATCGGTGAGTCGATAGTCGCGGCTCTGATAGCGATAGGTGAGCTGTGTGTGATCGATGCCCAAGAGATCCAAGACCGTGGCGTGTAGATCGTGGATATGGACAGGGTCTGCGACGACGTTGTAGGAAAAATCATCTGTCTGTCCGACTGTGTGGCCGGCATTCACGCCACCGCCGGCCAGCCAGATCGTGAAGCAGCGAGGATGATGATCACGCCCAAAATCATTTTCCTTAAACTCCCCCTGACAATAAACCGTGCGGCCAAATTCTCCAGCCCAGATGATGAGGGTGTCATCAAGTAGGCCGCGTTGTTTGAGATCGTGTACCAGGGCGGCAGACGGCTGATCGACCTGCTGACATTTCTTGGGCAACTTGGTTGGCAGGTGAGCGTGGTGGTCCCAGCCGCGATGAAAGAGCTGAATGAATCGCACACCTCGCTCGGCCATCCGCCGCGCCAGCAAACAGTTGGCGGCAAAACTACCCGGCACTTGCACATCCGGACCGTACATCTGCAACGAACTGGTCGTCTCCCGGCTCACGTCTACTAGCTCGGGAATCGCTTGCTGCATACGAAAGGCAAGTTCAAAAGGAGCAGCGGGGTCATCGAGTTCAGCGAGTCGATCGAGAAGACGACGGCGCATACGAGGCGAAATGCCTGCTGGATCACGCAGATACGAAACCGCCTGTGAACCACCGCGCAAACGCACTCCCTGATGGTCGGTCGGTAAAAAGGCGGTGCCCCAAAGTCGTCCATGCAGTGGTTGATCGAGTGCTTCTCCACCGGAGATCATCACGGTGAACGTAGGCAAATCCTCATTTTCACTACCTAAGCCGTAACTCAACCAAGATCCGATACTTGGTCGCCCCGGCTGCTGACTACCGGTTTGTAGGAACGTTATCCCAGGATCGTGATTAATCGCTTCGGTATGCAGTGAGCGTACGATGCAGAGGTCGTCCGCGACGCGAGCCAAGTGGGGCAACAGTTCGCTGAGCTGCGCGCCACTCTGACCGTACCGGCGAAAACGGTACGGAGAACTCACGATCGGCTTGGTCGCTTGATTGGCCGTCATCGTGGTCAGGATTTGCCCTTGCCGAATCGACTCGGGTAACTCTTCGCCGTCTCGTGCGGTGAGCCCCGGCTTGGGATCGAAAAGATCCAGCTGTGATGGCGCGCCCGACTGTGCCAGAAAAATCACTCGACGAGCTCGCACCGCAGGACGAGGTGGGGGCAGTCGTGCGTTCATCACGGTGGCGGCAGCGGTACGTGGGCCAGTCAACCCTGCCCCCTGCCCCAGCAGCGATGCCAAGGCGATTTGACGGAGGAAATCGCGCCGAGCGGGCTGGGGTACGACCAAGTCTGGAATGCTCATGGAGTGCTCACCTTTTATCACGGCAATTCAACCGCTGCAGGGAGGCTTAAAATCACATGCGCGACGGAGGTCCAAGCGGCTAGTTCATGGACTACTAATTTTGTTGAGCCGAGCTCAACATGCTGGTCATTCGTTGAAAGCTTGTTTCTATCGGGATTACTGGGCCGATCGGCTAGGAGCGAATTTTCTTCAGTTCCTTCGATGTTGAGAAGTTTCCGCGCGGCGCCGAGATCCTGCCGAAAGTCCTGTCGTTGTTCCTGCAGCAGCTGCAGTAGTGTCATGCGCTGTCGCGCAGTTGCCACCCGTGAAGTCACTCGACGCATCATTTGATCGATGATCTCATGATCGCGATCTACCGATCGCTTTGGGTCGGATTCTGGTTGAGTGCGAGTCGGCGGCGTGGGAGACGTTGATGTGAGCGATTGCTCGGCGAGTGCCCGAGCGGCATACCAGCGAGTGGGTTCATTCATCAGCACCAGTGCCTGTTGTGGTGTCGTGCTGGGTGGACGATCCAGGACACAAACTTCGCGATCGGGCGCATCAAACGCGACTAAGGCCGGCGCCAAGGCCGCTCGCTTCCAATACGAATAGAGCGAGCGGCGCACAAGTCCAGCGCCACGACTGGTGCGATAAACCTGCGCCGTTGGCCCCTCCGTTTCAAACGCCAGTTCCTCCCACAGTCCGGCTGGTTGCCAGGGAAAGACACTGCGGCCGCCCATTTGTCGATCCAGGAGCTCACTGGAGGCGAGAGCCACGTCGCGAACCATCTCCGCCGTCATCCGGCGACGAGGGCCGCGCGTCAGCCATTGGTTGTCGGGATCATCGACCAGTTCGCTCCGTGAATTCACCTCCCGACTTGTGGGTTCTTCGGCTACCTTTGCGCCCTGCTGCTGAAAGGCGGCTGATGTAACGATCGCACGCTCCAGTCGCTTTAAATCCCAGTCACGCGCAAACTCTTGAGCGAGCCAGTCGTGCAATTCTGGGAACATCGCAGCTGCACCTCGCGCGCCAAAATCATCTGGAGTGGTAGTTAATCCCTGTCCCCAGTGCAGCTGCCAAATACGACTCACCAAAACTCGCGCCGTTAGCGGATGCTCCCGCGTCATGATCCAGCGTGCGAGATCGAGCCGCGTGGGCGTCTTGTCTGTTGATATTCCCGCAGCCGTTCCTGGCGGCTGTGACTCAATCGATTGATTTGCGGAACGATTTTTTTCCGACACTTCTTCCATCGGTGCTCTTAGAGCCCAGGTGGGTAGCTTAGCCTGGACCTCTTCCAGTGGTGCATCATAACGACCTCCGCGTAACAGAAATGTTGGGCGGCGCTGCAGTTGCTCCTGCATCACCATCGCCGTGGGAAACGAACGTCGCAGCTCACCAAGTTCACTTTGCAGCACTGCCAAGCGACGGCTTTGCTGGAGGAACTCTGGATCGGATTCCTCGAGGAACAGTTTGCGGATCGTCTGAGACTGTTCGACTGTGCGGCGATTCCAGGTGAGAGACAGAATACGAGAAATGGCGTCGCTGCCCGCCAGCGCCGCAATCTCCGTTTCGGAGAGCACTCGGTCATACAGACTGAGCGTGTCGAGCATACCTCGCCAGTAGTCACCTTCACCTCGACGGCCTATTTCGAGTGCGGCCGCATTCCGAATGGAGCGACTGAGTGTGTCCCGCTTAACTTCCGCTTCCAAGTGCCGCGCATCAACATAGAAACGAACATCGGCCGCTTCTGACGAAGCTGGTTGCGTAATGGTCACATGCTGCCAACGACGCAGCGCGAGCGGCTGTGCAGCCACCACAATGCGTTCGTCCCGTTCAGGCTCCGCAACCATGCGCCACTGCAGCTTCAGTTCCTGCAGGGACAGATCGTAGCCGCGACTTGTGGCCCCTCGTAATTGTCGCGCGACGATCGTCATGGAATTGGCGGTGGTGGGATAGACCCACGCGGAAATACTAAGTGGTCGATCGAGATCAAAATCTGCTTGATCGCCGGCGTCTACCCATGTTTCACCCGTGAACAGCAGCACGTTACCATCGCGACCGGGTACTTGTTCGGCAGGTCCTTGAATGGTTACGACCGCCGGTTTAGCGGCGGTCGCATCGGGCCAAGTGAAGAGCCAGTCGCGCTTGGCTTCGGTGGCGGCTGGTTGGCGCATCTGACGCCGACGCTCCCACGCTTCCTGAGCCTCGCGAGCCGCTGCCGCAGCTTCTTTCGTCGCAGGCAGTCGCCAGCGATTTTCAAGCCATCGCTGAGCGGCATCAATCTTCTTGATTAGCTCTTGTTCTTCTTCCAATTGCAGCGCGGTGGGAACGGTCAATACCGGTGATGCATTGCCATAATGACCATCGATTCCCTTTTCCGGAACGTTGTTGAAAAAAGCCGCTAGTTGATAAAAATCCCGCTGCGTAATGCGATCGTACTTGTGGTCATGACAGCGGGCGCAAGCGAGTGTTTGTCCCAGCCAAACGGCTCCCACCGTCGCCACACGTTCCGCTACATACTCAGCGCGATACTCCTCATCAATCGCGCCATCTTCATACAGAATCATGTGATTGCGCAGAAAGCCCGTGGCGAGTCGCTGATTCATGGTGGCGGACGGCAGCAAGTCGCCCGCCAGTTGCTCAATGCTGAACTGATCAAAAGGTTGGTTCCGATTGAGGGCTTCGATCACCCATTCACGCCAGCGCCACATGTCCCGATGACGATCAGCGTGATAGCCATGAGTGTCCGCGTAACGTGCCAAATCGAGCCACCAGGAAGCGAGGCGTTCACCATGAGCGGGCGAGGCGAGTAGACGATCAACTTGCCGCTGCCACTCATCCGGTGACTGGTTCGCGCGACTCGCGTCTTCATAGTCAGCTAGTTGGTCGAGTGTTGGTGGCAGCCCCGTCAGCGTTAAGGTTAATCGACGTAAGCGCGTGATCGTGTCAGCGGGAGGTGCGGGAGTCAGTTGTTTCTGCTCATGTATCCGCTGGATGCAGCGGTCGAGTGGACCGAGCGGCCACGAACGACGATCGATGTCGGTGGCCGCTGAGGAACGAACAGGCGATGGAGCGCGGGGAACAAATAATGCGACGAGCACCAAGCATGTCAGCAGGTAGAAAAACCTGGATGACAGTCGTCGTTTTGACGATCGCGGTGGGACCTCTGAAAGCATCATCGCAACGTCCCGTCGACCAGGTTAGGGCTGCTGAGTGTATTCCGTCCAGCGTTTGGCGATCTTCTCAGGCGTTTCCTCACTGCGATGCAGCAGCACTCGATAACGCAGAGTAAACGATTCACCAGCGGCCAGTTTCAATTCGCCTGTTTTGCCCGAGTCCTTTCCGTAAAAGTCACGCAGGCCGAAGGGATTTGCGGCAAACAAACCGTACGTTCTCACATGCCAGTGGCTCGGAAAGCGAAAGCTGCTGGAATGGTTGAGAATCGCGATACCGAGTGTTTCGCCCTGAACGGGTCCGATGTAATCCACCCACGCGGCCGGCTTACCCCAGGCAGCGTCGTCGGTTTGACCTTCCGAGTTGATGATTTTACCGCCAAGTTTTTTGTCAACATTCATCGTGCCGGCCACCCGCACTCCAAACGCGCCTTCTTTGGTGTCGCCGAAGGTGAGCGGTCCATCGGTGGCTTTCACCGTAACGTCGAAATCAATCCAGCGCGCGGCAGCGTCGGCACCAAATCGCAAGGTGCGTTCATCTTGGCAGACCTTGGTACCATCGGGACCGACCCATTGATTGCGAGTGATCAGAACGGGTTTTGTTCCCCCTTCCACCTTCACAAACTCCAGATGATTGATATCGCCATGATTTTTCATCTCATCCCAAAAACTGACTCCGTTGACGCTGCCGTGGGTAAACCAGAACGAGCGCTGATGGACGTGGTCCGTCTTTTCGTCAGGGTTGCCCTCTTTCATGGGGTAAGCACGCGTCATTTCTTTGCCCGTCGGACCGAGAACGGGCCAAAGGATTGGTTTCGCTCCTGATTTGATCAAGTAGCGTGTGAAGAGTTGGCCGTCTACGTGCACGGTCACTCCCTCCGCATCCTTGGTCAGTCTGAATTCTGCCGCGCGACCGACGACCGGGACTACGTTCAACAAGGTCAGCGCCGACCAGCAGCCCAATACGAATGAGGTCCAACGAGTCATGAAGATGAAATCCTTTCGGGAGGGTCGAACAAGGGACAGGTGGGCAACCGTCAGCGGAAACCTACCGTTCATGATAGTTTCCGCCAAGCTGAAAAGTTTATCGTAAACGACGGCCTATAAAAAGAAAAACGCCCTCGTTCATCACGAGGGCGTTGGGGAGATGCGAGCTGGAAGTCGAGTGTCAAACTTGCGGGTTCGCCAAGCAAGACTTCCAGGTTACTCGCGGCGTTACTAGGCAGCGCAGGTCGGTTCAGCACCACACTTGGCTTCGCAAGGCTTCTTGCAGCAGCGGATCTTCGGCATGCGATCCTTGCAAACTCGCTCCTTCGGGCAGCGAGGAGCCTTCACGCAGCGTGGCTCAGCGCCACACTTGGGCTCGCAGGACTTCTTGCACAGCCGATCGAGACCGCAGCGTTCCTTGGGGCAGCGAGGAGCGCGAGCACAGCGAGGCTCAGCACCGCACTTCGGAGCGACCGCACAAGTCGGCTCGGCACCGCACTTGGGTTCGCAAGCTCGCTTGCACAGACCGCTCAAGCCGCTGAAGCCATTGAAACCGCTGAAACCACAGCGTTCCTTGGGGCAGCGAGGAGCGCGAGCACAACGAGGCTCGGCACCACACTTCGGAGCCACCGCACAAGTCGGCTCAGCACCGCACTTGGGTTCGCAAGATCGCTTGCACAGGCGATCCATGCTGAGCTTGCCCTTGATGCACAGCTCTTTCTTGCAGCGCGGCTGACGTCCGCACTGAGGCTCACTACCACAATTACCAACCGACACACCTTCACCACCGAACGACCACAACGTGGCAGCTTCGGCCGACGCACTCGCCAGCAGGAACATTCCAGCGGCCAACACGGCGCTCAACATCACTCGACTCTTCATGGGAGGACTCCTCACAAACCGGGACTTGGGACCTGAAACACACACGATCACCAGATCGCCGGAGCCGCGGGTATCTCTCCCCAATGGGCTTTCCTGAACGCACTCTGATGACCTCAGCCTGATACAAGCTGATGACGATAGGGCTTATCGTCTTCCCAAGATCCCCAGCTTCACCAACCCGCACATTTCCTGCTAAATTTCCCAGCTTGCCGGGCCACTTACGCAGAATGTGCGGGCTGAGTTGTCCAGTCGGATTATCCGGCCTGTCGCAGTGCCACGAGATACGGAATCGGGTCGCTACCCAAGGCATTCAGCACCGTGCCGCCGGCCGTGAAACAGTGCTTCACCCAGTCCGGCTGCCCATAACGCTCCAACGCCGTGCCGCCTTCACCGCCGCCGACATAGACTTCAATGCCAGCCTGCGTCATCCGCTGAAACTCCGGCACGAACTGCTTCGTGCCCCGTTCAAACGGCGATTCCTCGAACTTGCCAAACACACCGTTGTGAAAAGCCACGGCGCCACCCGAGTATGCACCGCGCTGCGCTTCCGCAATAAACTCGCCTATCTTCTGCGAGAACAATGCGCTCGTACGTGGTCCGATGTCCATACCAGCTTTGCCGGGAGTGACTTCATCGGCGATGCTGCCATCATGCAAAGTGAAGTCGATCGGCAACACAAACTCAATTTCCGCTTGCCGACTCTCTTGCAACATCTTGCGCGCTTGCTCGATGCGTTTCGTCGGCACGAAATAGGGCTCCTTCACATGGCCTGGATCCTCCGCCACGCCGATCGAGAACGTTTTGCCCGCCAGTTCCGCTTCTGCTTTCTTCAAAGACATGGCGAGTGAACCGGCAACAAACAGTTTCTTCACATGACCGCGTCGAATGATCGCTTCCATGTCGTCCAGCTTGTCCGCTTTCAAACCGCTGAAGATGACCAACTGCGCTCGCAGACAACGTAGCATGGGACCACCAAACTGCTCCGCCACATATTCACCTAAGGCCACGCGTTTCATCGCCGCTGGTAGGATTGTCGACGAGCTATCTAAACTGCCCGCTGAAAACGCCTCGTTGATGAACACCGTACCGAAACGCTCGGCAAACTGATTGGCAAAATTCGCCAGCCGTGGTGCCAATCCCGGCAGGTCCGACTCCTGAGCCTTCCACAGTACTCGCTCGACGTCATACGCGCGAGTGTTCTGCAGCATCAGCACACTGCCGGGGGCCGCATCACGGACGGTCTGAGCAGCAGCCTCCGTGATGGTGTCCGTCGAGTTGTCGAGCCAGTTTGTGATGAGCGGCACTGAGCAAGCCAGAATCTCACCCAACCGCTTGGCAACTTTATCGAGTGACTTTTCGGGTTCCCGTCCGATATGACCAAACACAATCTGCTTCCAACCGCGACTACGACCATACTCCAGCGTCGCACGCATGCTGCGCAGACGAATGTCGCCCTCTCCCACATTCGCTCCCGGCTTGCAGTCCACATCGCCCCGAATGAGCACAACAGTGCCCGACGGAAGATCCGCCAGCGAACTTAATTTGGGAATCGAGTTGAGATATCCCTCCAAACTGAGATCGGGAAAGCCGTCGCAGCCGAGTAGATTTCGAGTCCAAGCCAACATGGATTCAGCCGTTGCCGACATGAGTAATTCCTCTCCTGAATAAGTCGCGATGAGAATGGCGGAAGGGTTCGGGATGTGAGTTCCCGAACGAGATGATACGGAGCGAAATGGCTGGGGCAAGTCGTCTTAGAACTTGCAGCTTAAGCCAATACTTGCTCCCTGCACCCAGTATTCCTGAGTACGGAAAGCAAAGTTGGGACGCAAGGCGCCCGAGAACGGATCGGACAGATTGACGGCCAGCTGTGGATCGATCACTCCGGACGTTGGCATCATCGTCGACCAGTAAAGGAAGGAGTAGCCGAGCGACATTTCCCAGTTGCCGCGAATGCGCCACGACCAGGTCAAACTCACTTCGGGTACGGCAGCGAATTCATTGCGAGTGAACGTGCCTACATTCGACGGGACACGAGCCAGCAGACCACCCTGGCCGCCATTAGGCGACTGTTCACCTGCAATCGTGACGCTCTCATGCATCGATCCCAAACCCACCTTCGCCAACACATCCAGGTGCCACCGACGACGCTCAAAGTTGAACATGAAGCCCAGTGATCCACCATGAAACTCATTCTTCGTGCTGAAGAAGTCTCGGACGCTTAAGGTCGCGGAGCCATCATTGGATTGATTCGTGATCTCCAGCGACTGGTCCACTCGCGAAAACTGATATCCCAGCACAAAATCCACTCGCGACAACTCCGACTGATGAAACATGTGCCGCAAATAAACGTCGCCACCCAGCACATCGGATTGCGAGGTAACTTGAATGTTACCCGTGAAGTCACCGGGATAAGCGACCAGCAGCGCATTCTGATCAGCCGGCAGTCCCGGCGTGACATCGAGGAACGGTCGCGCAAGAACTGGAAAATCAGAATTGCTCGCACGGAACGTCGCGTCGCCGCGTCCTAAAAAGAACGCTCGCACTCCAACCGCTCGGTCCTGACAATCATCCAGCCATCGCCCAAACGTTAGCCGACCACCCGCCTGCGCCTGACCACCCACCGCTTCCGGACCGTAGAGAACTGTTGTGCTGGGAAGCCCCAAGACGCCTGCATCCGACGACGAAGTAGTCGACGGAGATGTGGTGACGAGCGGCGGAGCGGTCTGTCCCTTGCGCCACCAAATCAAGTACTCGGTGTCGACGAACCAGCGATTCGTCGCTCCGCCAACCGGTGGACAAATCCCGTCACCGATCGCTTCGCTTTCGTCCAGCCACGTTTCTCCGTCGCCAGGAATCGTGGCGGGAATCTCCGTTACCATCTGCCGCGAGGGATTCATGGGCACTCCCCGCAATCGCGGCTGTCGCAGCGTTCGCATTCGCGGTACAGGTGGCTCATCCAGCGGGACTTCCATCGCATCGAAACCCGGACCGGTTTTTCCAGGTTGGTTTTTTGTCGAGTGGCTTTTCGTGGTCTGACTTTTCGTGGCGGAGCTATCGGCTTCAGCACCGTCCGGATCGGCCGAGCCGGGATTACCGGCTCCCTGATTACCGGCTCCCTGATTACCGGCTCCCTGATTATCGGGCGCCTCCATCGGAGGCTGGGCGTCCTTGCCAGCCTCATCACCGGGAACCGCGGGCCCCTCACCAGCTTGGCTCCCAGCAGCGGGAGCCTGCCCCGCGTCTGCCGCCGGTGCCCCAGCGGCATCTTGCGCCGCTCGGGCCAGTCGAGTGGCAGGAGTGGGCCCAGAGGAGTAGCGCGCGGCCGGAGCGCCGCTGGTGCGACTACGATTTTGAGCCATTACCTCCTCGCTCGGTAAAAGTACCAAGCCAGTCGCCAGACTCCAGCAGGTCGCCAGTTGCCACATCCATCGCTTCAGGTTCAACGCTGCATCCACTTGAGCAGTCATACGTAATCTTCCCATCCATGGGCTGTACGGTTAGTCGCCGAATCGGGTACGAGACCCCGGCTATCGCAGCTACTATTTCGGACTGGCAGACTGTAGCGATTGAGAAAAACTAAGCGGTTAGCTGAGCTTTGCGGCTGTTCGCGCCACAAGCGGTTAAAGTCTTTCCACCCAGGATTCCTGGCTTCTCCAGCTTAACGTGTCGTTTTGTTGCCGCTCCTGTTCCGCCATGCTAGGATCGATCGATTGTAAGAACACGGATTTTTCCCGGCGGACCTCCCAGCTCCGTCCCCTATTCCACCTGATTCATTCATTTTTTCCCGGCTGTAATTCCGGCTTACGTTCCAGCTGCCTGATGTCCTGAGAGGATTATTGGGTGAGTTGGCGAGGAGTGGTATCGTGACGCGTCAGATCGAAACAAAGTCGGCTCGGCCCATGGTGGCGGATGTGGAATTGGCTGGTGGAAGGACGAACGCCGAGCGGCGACGAAAACATCAACGACCGTCACGCCGGCCCGGCTTACAAGCTCGCCGACCACGTCTGGAACTGCTGGAAGCACGCGTGAACATGGCCGCCTATGGCGACGGTAACTTACTCGTCAGCAGCGCTCCCTTTGGTCAGACTCCCACACTCTACGAAGTGACTCCCGACGGAGTGGTCGTACAGCAGACCGCGATTCCCAATCCCACCACGGTAGTCACGGAATTGCCTCGTGATGTTGTCGTTGATGGTTTCGGTCGAGCCCAAATCTTCAACGGCACCTTCAATCCGCGACTCACGACGATTGATCCCGTCGCGAACACCACCACGAGCACGTTCATGCCGTACTGGAGTTCGGCGAATAATCAGACGGCCGGCGGCTTGGCAGCTCTGGGTAATTTCATTTTTGCGTCGGATCAAAAAGTAGGAGCGGAGCAGTCGACGGGGCAGGGCATTGTCCGCTTCAACGCTCAGAACTTAGGCACAGGCTGGACGACCGACTACGATCCCAACATCGGCGACGCCAACAATAACACGTCGACGATCACACCCCATCTGACGATTCTCGGCACCGGTAACAACACGCTCGACTACTACTCCTTCACCGTGCCGACCAATGGTGCTCGGGGAATCTTCGATATCGATGGCGGCTTCACGGGAGGCCCCGGAAGTTTTCATTCACAGCTTCGCATTCTTGATTTCGCGGGTAACGTGCTGGCCACGTCCGACTTTTACAACTCGCCAACCCTCGGCGCCGGCGGCAGCACTTCCGACCGTGATGCTTATCTAGACTACACCTTCGCGAAAGCGGGACAGTATCAAATCGAGGTTGGTGGCTGCTGCCAGTCGTCGGCAATTCCAGGCGGTGCGAACTATCAGCTCAATATCTCCATCCAAGGTCATGCCCTGACCGTCACGGGCGGTACTGGTTTGTTACCCGAAGCAGAGCCCAACGATTCGCTCTTCAATCCACAAAATACCGACTCGGCGGATCGCTTTTTGGCCGCCAACGGCGAGACACTCGATGTCGCCGTTGGGCTCGATGGCCTGCTCTACTCGCTGCTGTACACTGGCAGCGCGTCAGGCGGTGGGCGAGTGGTGAACGTGGTTGATCCGTCGACCATGGAGCTAATCCGTACGTTGACGCTACCGACCGATCAACGAGCGATTGCCGTAGACAAAGCGGGCAGTATTTTTGCCGTCGGAGCGAACATTTCGCACTATGATTCCGCTGGCGTGCTACTCAACGCGATCCCCAATCCAGTCGGTGGTATTCTGGGAGATATTGATATCAAGGCGAACGGCTGTCGAGCGGACGAGCCGTCGTATCCCTGCTTGGCCGTCGCGTCAAATAATGGCTTCGTCGTCGTAACGGACACGTCGCTGGCGAATTTCGACTTCTTCGCAATCCGCCAAGGTATTGGACAAAACTTCGTCGCCTTCACCTCACCACCGTTGAAACTGCCAACCGCCGTCGATGACTTTTATCGAGTGAACGAGAACACCAGCGGTGCAACGTTGACCGTGATGGCCAATGACCTCGTCTCTTCCGGCGCCTCACTGCTCATCACCGATGTCACAAATCCGACGGGAGGCGGTTCCGTCACCATCGTCGGTGCTCGCAGCATTCGCTACGTTCCCGCGCGCGACTATTCCGGTACCGAAACGTTCCAATACACGATTGACGATGGCCGCGGGTCGACGTCGACCGGAACCGTTACGATACAAGTTAACAACATCAATCAACCACCCGTCGCCATGCCAGATGGTTATGAGGTGCCAGAGGATTCGTTCAATCAGATTTTAAATGTCTTGGAAAATGACACTGCCCTGCCCGATACCGGCGAAACATTATCGGTCATCGCCGTCACGCAGCCGAATCAGGGTGGAACCGTCTCGTTTGATCTAACGCAGATTATTTACACACCGAAGCCAGACTTCTTTGGTATCGAGACGTTTGACTACACGATCAGTGACGGCAATGGAGCGACTGCGACGACAACCGTGACGGTGAATGTTTTAAACGTCAACGACCAGCCAACCGCGATAGCAGATACGTACGCGGTAAATCCCGGCAGTTTTTTCAATCAGCTCAACGTTCTGAACAATGACCTGATCGCACCAGACGCTGATGAAATACTTACCATCATCAACGTCGGTCCCACGGCTAACGGCGGCTTGGTACAGATCGACTCGGGTACGGCACTGCTCTACACCCCGCCCAGTGGGTCTGATCCCAACACGCCTTACACCGGCCCAGACTCGTTCATCTATCAGATCAGCGATGGTAATGGCGGTTTGTCATCAGCAGTCGTCACGATCAATGTCTCGGTCGTTAATCAACCTCCCGTGGCTGGCAACGACTTTTATCAAATCGCCCGTAACAGCACCAATAATCGACTCACCATTCTCGACAATGACACGTTCGCACCAGACATTGATGAAACGCTGTCGGTAACGCAGTTCAGCCGACCGGGACAAGGCGAATTGCTGCAGCTGATTCAGAATGGAACCGCACTACTGTACAGCCCTCCTGTCGGCTTCATCGGCACGCAAACACTGACTTACACCTTAAGTGACGGTCGCGGTGGAACCGCCGTGGGCACCGTGACGATTCAAGTCGGTGACTTCAATAGTCAGCCCGTGGCCATCAACGACTTTTATTCGCTGAGCCAAAATAGCATCGCCAACAGCCTCAATGTGCTGCTCAACGATTTTGATCCTGACGGAACCGACCTACTCACCATCGTCAACAACGGACAGATTCTGACGGCTAGCGGTGGCGTCGTGGTGGTCGCACCCGATGGCGCGAGCCTGACCTATACCGCTCCACAGCCGTTTCTCGGGATCGACACATTCAATTATCAAATCACGGATAATCGCGGCGGTCAAAGCTCAGCCACCGTCACGATTTCGATTCTCGGCTGGCAGAATCCCGCTAACCCACTCGACGTCAATCAAGACGCCGAAGTAACCAGCCTCGATGCCGTCATTCTGCTGAATGAAATCAACCGCCTGATCAATCCGCCTCTGACCCAGCCCAGCGGCGAGATGCCGCCACCCGTGCTCAGTCCAATTTATTTCTACGATGTGAATTCGGATGGTTTCTTGACGGCGCTGGATGTGCTGCAAATTGTCAATTTCCTCAACCGACCTGGGGCCGGCACGGGTGAAGGTGAAGGTGAAGGTGAAGGTGAAGGTGAGGCCGGCAGCGATCCAGTCCGTGATTACCTCCGAAACGACTTGGCCCTGACCATGCACAGTGGCCCGGTTCGACCGACAGGTGTCAGCGAGCTGATCGCCGGTCCGGCTGCCGTCAGCACCTGGAACTCCAATTTGCCTGCCTCCACGTTGCCGCTGTTTGCGGCTCTTGCGCGCCCCACCTCGTCACCTACCAGCTTCATGCTGCCGTGGGCTCAAGAGGACCAGGCACGGGCGTCAGCCGTGACGCTCGATGCCAATCATTTGTCGGCCGCAGCAGTGGATCACCTGCTTGGAACGGGTCTTTCACTCGGCAGCGACGGACTGCTGGACGAATTCCAGTCATAACGAATTCCGGGACTACCGTTGACGCTCCCGGAAAAAATCTTCAGACTACTACGCGGTTTAGACGAGAGCCGTTTCGAGCGGTGTCGCAATAGGGCCCGCTCGAGTTGATCATTCGCCACTTCGATTGGGATTCGACTACGACCGTGGCCACGTTTGCCGTCATCCTGCCAGCCGCCGGAAAGAGCAGTCGCTTTCGCGATGCCTATTACAAAAAGCCGTTCGCTCCACTGGAGAATCGAGCGGTTTGGTTGCATGCGGCCGAACGTTTTCTGCAACGAGATGATGTGAAACAGCTCATCTTGGTCATCTCGCCCGAGGATCAGGAATCGTTTCATTCTAAGTTCGGTGCAAACGTGGCAATCCTCGGTATTGAGGTGGTAACGGGTGGTGCCGAGCGAAGTGATTCCGTGCTGCGAGCACTCGAACGTGTGAAGCCGGAAATCGATTATGTCGCCATCCACGATGCCGCTCGACCTTGCTTGGCCGAGGAGTGGATCGATCGAGTGTTTGAAGCGGCGCAGAAAACGGGAGCCGCGATACTAGGAAATCCCATCACCAGTACGATCAAGCGAGTGGCAGCCGATCAGACGATTACGGAAACGGTTTCGCGCGATCACTTGTGGGAAGCACAAACTCCTCAGGTCTTCCGCCGACAGCTGTTGATCGACGCTTATGCCCGACGCGGTGGACCACCAGCCACCGATGATGCGCAGATGGTTGAACGACTGGGGCAGCGAGTGACGATTGTTCCCGGATCACCGCTCAACCTGAAAATCACGACGAAAGAAGACTTGCGTTTGGCCGCTCATGCGCTCAAAGCTCTGCCCAAACCCAAAGGGCTGGGAGCGCTCCATCCCTTTGAAAATGATGATCTATGGCGGTAACCAACCAGGAAAATTGGTCACCCCGCTGAGGACATCTTTTTTTTAGGTTGTTTGGTGTGGTTAAATAGGCAAGTCAGGCGTTGCCAAGTTACGGTTTTTCCTTCCTCTATTTGTTGCTGTCTCACGCTCATGTCGGGCCACGGTTTTCACATTCTGCTTAATCGCGAAGATTCGAAAAAACTATTTGCTCAACGCGAACCAGTCGCCATCCGCGACTTTGCCGCTGAGCTGACGAAGTCATCGGACTATCGGAAACAGGGTCGCCTGTTGGAACTAGGCGAAACCTGGAGCACCTTACATCGCTGCCTCACCGATGGTACGCTCGATCCGACCGGCGGCGATCCGCCACTCAACCATTGCTTCCTCGGGGGACGCATGCTCTACCACGGCGAAGGCATGTTCGTGACGCTCGTACGTCCCGACATGACTCCCTACGTCGCGGAAGCGCTCGCCGAAGTGAAGCATGAGCACTTACTGAAAAACTATGACTTGATTGACGCCAATGATTACGGCCGCCCACTTTCCCCCAAAGATTTCGAAAAGGCGTGGGTGGTATTTCAGCAGATTCGCGATTTCTACGATTTCGCGGCTCGGGATCTGAGTGCCATGCTGTTCGTTGGTCTGAAATAACTGTATGCCCACCGATATCATTGCGGAACTGAGTTGGCGCGGACTCGTCCATCAATCGACCGACCTTGAGCAACTCACTCCCTGGCTCCTCGAGCAAACTCGTACCCTCTACGTCGGTTTCGATCCCACGGCGGATAGCTTACATGTGGGTAGCTTGCTGCCGCTCATGATCCTGCGACGCTTTCAGCGCTGCGGCCATCGCCCCATCGCTCTCGTCGGTGGCGCCACGGGAATGATTGGCGACCCAAGCGGTAAGAGTCAGGAACGTAACCTGCTCTCACTTGATACCCTACGCGCCAACGTAGCCGGGATGGAACGTCAGATCGCCCGCTTTCTCGACTTTGACGATCCACAATCCGGAGCAAAACTCGTCAATAACTTTGACTGGATGAGTGGATTCAGTTTTTTGGAATTCCTGCGGGACGTAGGCAAGCATTTTCCCGTTAACGTGATGCTCACCAAAGACTCGGTTCGCAGTCGACTCGAACGGGATGATGCCGGCATCAGCTACACCGAATTCAGTTATATGCTGCTGCAGGCGTACGATTTCGTACACCTGCATCGCGCCTTGGGTTGTCAGTTACAAGTCGGTGGCAGCGACCAGTGGGGCAACATCACCGCCGGCATCGACCTTGCCCGCCGCATGCACGGCGCTCATCTTCACGGCATGACCTGTCCGCTACTGCTCAAAGCCGACGGCGGAAAAATGGGAAAGACCGAACGCGGCGCCATCTGGCTCTCCGCCGAACGCACCAGCCCATACGCCTTCTATCAATACTGGATCAATGTCGCCGATGAAGATGCGGGAACCTGTTTGCGTTTTCTCACCGAACTATCGCGCGAGGAAATCGAGGCGCTCGATGCCGACCGCATCAGCCAGCCACAAGCCCGCTCCAGCCAGCGACGATTGGCGGAAGCTCTCACCCAACTCGTTCACGGCGATGCCGGCTTGGCAGCCGCACGTAAAGCGACCGAGATTTTCTTCGGCGCCGAAATCAGTCAGCTCGATGACCAGCAGCTCACTGATATTTTTGCTGATGTCACCAGTCAAACGCTCCCCCGCGAACGTCTCACCAATGGCACCCTCGGACTGGTCGACGCTCTCCTCGAATCCGGCTTGGCAAAATCAAAAGGCGACGCTCGACGGTCCATTGAACAAGGCGGTGCGTACGTAAATAATCGCCGCATAACCGAATTGACTCGCACTCTGACTCCTGCGGATCTGGCCAGCGAATCGGTACTCGTCCTCCGTACCGGCAAGAAGAATTACGCCCTGCTGCGGTTCGAATAGCTCTCTCCCACGTGGAACCGAACGTGCGCCGCATCAAGCCCATTCTGATCCGGCTCGCTCTCATACTCGTGCCCACCATGCTCGTGATCGGCCTGCTGGTCGGAGGTACGATCCACTGGGCCAGTCGTCGAGTGCCCGATTTTTACCGAGCAGCCAAACAGCACATCACCCCACCGACTGAATCGCCCACAGCCAGCCCCGTCGACCGCCTCGACTGGGAAAAAACGCTCTTAGATTGGCACAACGACCTGCGCCAAAGCGAATCCTGGCAGTTGGTGATTAACAGCCACGAGCTCAATCGTTGGTTGCTACAGGATCTACCCCGGAAATTTCCGCAGGCTTTGCCAGCCGAAGTACAGGAGCCGGTCGTCGCCATTGACGCCCACGCGATTCGTCTCGGCTTTCAGTACCGGGATGATCGCTTCAACACCGTGCTGTGGCTCGAATGCGAACCGTTTTTGACTCGTGACTCACGGGAGATTGCCCTGCAGGTCAAGCGAGTTCGAGCGGGCTGGCTGCCGATCTCGCCCCAGCAAGTCATCGATCAACTCACCCGCGCCGCTCGACAACAACAGCTATCGCTGCGCTGGGACCAATCCGGTGGTAATCCCGTCGCCATCCTCCGCCTACCCGAACGCTATCAACAACTCGATAACCGCCAAATCACGCTCGAAAAAATCACGCTCGCCCCCGATCAGCTCATCATCACTGGCCATTCAAAACCGTAATCCCCTTTAAACCCCAAACCCCAAACCCCAAACCCCAAACCCCAAACCCCAAACCCCAAACCCCAAACCCCAAACCCCAAACCCCAAAACCCAACCCCCAAACCCCGAACCCCAAACCCCGAACCCCAAACCCCAAACCCCAAAACCCAACCCCCAAACCCCAAACCCCAAACCCCGAACCCCAAACCCCG